>NZ_CP125370.1:1235000-1852500 GCF_030034735.1 Paenibacillus sp. RC334
GACGCCATGAATGGCTACAAAGTGATTGTCACCAAAAGCACGGTGCCTGTCGGAACCAATGATCGTATTCACAGCCTGATCGCGAGCCGCACGAACTACTCTTTTGGCGTGGCTTCGGTTCCTGAATTTTTACGCGAAGGCTCGGCGGTAGCAGATACGCTCCAGCCGGACCGCATCGTGATCGGGGCATCCGACCCTCATGTCGCCGCTGTGCTGTGTACGCTGCATGAGCCGCTGACGACAAATATTTTGACCACAGATATCCGTTCGGCGGAGATGATCAAGTACGCGTCGAACGCTTTTTTGGCGACTAAAATTTCGTTTATTAATGAGATTGCGAATATTTGTGAAAAAGTGGGCGCAGACGTTACGCGTGTGGCACACGGCATGGGGCTGGATCAGCGGATCGGTTCCTCTTTTCTGTCCGCAGGCATCGGCTATGGCGGCTCTTGTTTTCCCAAGGATACACAGGCGCTGATCCAAATTGCGGGCAATGTGGATTATGAATTCAAGCTGCTGAAATCGGTGGTGGAAGTGAATCAGGGGCAGCGCTTTAATGTGTTACGCAAGCTGGAAGAAGCGCTGGGTGATCTGGAAGGAGCCACGATTGGCATATGGGGGCTGGCGTTCAAGCCGAATACAGATGATGTAAGAGATGCTCCAGCGCTGGATATTATGCAGTCGCTTCTGGAAGCGGGGGCGCAAATTCGCGCGTATGACCCGGTTGCTACCGCCAACTTCCGCAAATTGCTGGACAGCTCGGAAGTGATGTGGGCCGATAGCGCACGAGAAGCGGCAGAAGGATGCGACGCGCTGTGTCTGCTGACGGAGTGGGAGGAATTTGGTGAGGTGGGGCTGGGTGAGCTGAACGAGCTTATGAAGCATCCCATTATGATCGACGGACGCAATGTGTACCGTGAGGAGCAAATCAGACAGTCCGCCTTTGCATACTATTCTGTCGGCAGGCCGCAGATGAACAATATGGATATGGATCGTCATCGGTCTGTAATGAACCCGTAAAGGGGGAGGCTCTGTATGAAACGATGGCTGAAAATAACATTAGGGGCCGCTGCATTATTGATGGTAGGTGCTTGTGCTTACACCGCTTATGTATATCATTCCGTTCAAACGGCGGCAAATGCCATGTACCATCCGCGGAGTATCGTGCAGCCCGCCGCGATTTCTACCCTTGCAACAGGCGGAGCGGGACGCCCGGCAGTAACAAGCAACGGATCGGGCACACCCAATCCGGCGGCCATATCCCAATTCAAGCCGTTCACCGTGCTTGTGTTGGGGGTGGACCAGCGTCCCCATGATCGGGGGCGTTCGGATACGATGATCGTCCTGTCCGTTAATCCCGCCGAAGGCACTGTGTTGATGTTCAACATCCCGCGCGATACGCGAACGGAGCTGATCGGCAGGGGACGTGAGGACAAAATCAATCATGCCTTTGCCTTTGGCGGGGTGGACATGTCGATTCGTACGGTAGAGCATTTCTTGAATCATCCGATGGATTACTATGTGCAAATGAACATGGAAGGGTTTGCGAAAATGGTAGACCTTTTTGGGGGGAGTCGCGGTTAACAATCCGCTCGATTTTCAATATGAAGGACATCATTTTACACAGGGCAGCTTGAAACTGAACGGGACTGAGGCGTTGGCCTATGCCCGGATGCGTTTTGATGATCCGCGCGGGGATCTCGGGAGAAATGCCCGCCAGCGGGAGCTGCTCAAGCAAATTGTCGCACAGGCGATCAGCAAGGAAGGGCTGTTAAGGGGAAAATCGATATTGCAGGCAGCGGGGGAGCAGATCCGCACGGATATGACCTTTGAAGATATGACGACCTTCCTGACCCGGATCGGCCCGTCTCTACGGCAGACGGATATGATTGAGTTGAAGGGCCATGGAACCAAAATCAACGGAGTGTATTATTACATCGTGGATGATCAGGAACGCCAGCGTATCCGTGGACTGATGGAGAAGCATTTGCTTACCACAGCCATATCACCTTAGGCTTGTCCCACATACATCTGTAGTGTTCAGTAGAATGTGCAACTGAGGGGAGGGGCGATTTGTGCTGTTCAGAAGAAGAGCGGTTTCCGCGTTCGTCCGCAAGCTGCTGTATTTTGCATTGATATGTGGGCTGTTATGGCTGCTGTGGCTGGGTCTGGGCGGGGTGATGTCTACGGGTGAGGGCGATCAGGCGGTTGAAGCGCTGAATGAGTTCTATATGATGGAGCAAGCAGGTAATTTCGGAGGCTCCTGGGAGCTTTTTCATCCACAAATGAAGAAGAGATTTGAAAAATCCACGTATGTACAGCAGCGTGCGCATGTGTTTATGCAGGATATGGGGACGGATACGTTCACATTCGAGCTGGGAGAGCCGCAGGCTGAATATGATATTCGCACAGAGCAGAGTGGAGACGAGTTGGGAAAGGCGTATCGCATTACGGTTACCCAGCATTACAAGACCCGGTTCGGCACTTTTGAAATCGTACAGCCTTGTTATGTGACGCAGGAAGGTGAAGAGTGGCGGGTACTCTGGATATACAAGGATAAGGAATAGATGGACGCGGTGTTTCTAACAGGTTAAATATGGTACAATACTTCCAAAACCGGAAATGAACAGCAAAATAGAATAGAGCTTCACTCCGGATGGAAGGAGTTTCATAGCATGCAGCAAGCGACAGGACAGCTTCCCGTCATACGTATGGAGGGTGTGAGTAAAATCATTTCTTCAAAAGCGATTGTGGACGATCTGACGCTGGAGGTTCCAGCGGGGCAGGTATTTGGTTTCCTCGGACCGAACGGTGCGGGAAAAACAACCACCATCCGTATGATGGTTGGCCTGATTTCGATCAGTAAAGGCGATATCCATATTTGTGGAGACAGCATCAAAACCGATTTTGAAAAGGCTGTTTCCCACATTGGTGCGATTGTGGAGAACCCGGAGATGTACAAATTTCTGACCGGTTATCAAAATTTGCAGCATTTTGCGAGAATGTCATCGGGGGTGACCAGGGAGCGCATAGATGAGGCGATCCGTTTGGTAGGACTCGGGAACCGGATTCACGATAAAGTCAAAACCTACTCGCTCGGAATGCGGCAGAGACTCGGGGTAGCACAGGCGATCTTGCATCGGCCAAAGCTGCTCGTGCTGGACGAGCCGACCAACGGGTTGGACCCGCAGGGTATCCGCGAGCTGAGGGATTATTTGCGGCAGTTGAGCCGGAGCGAGGGAATTACAATATTTGTATCGAGTCATTTGTTGTCCGAAATGGAGCTGATGTGCGACCGTGTCGCCATTATCCAAAGCGGACGGCTGATTGACATCAAGCAGCTAAAGAGCACAGGTGGAGAGGCCCAGACGGCGGAAATTGCTTTTGAAGTGAATGATGCCCAGCAAGCCTATGCGCTTGCCGGTGCAGGGCGCGTCGAAGGCAACCAACTGCTGCTGCATCTGGAGCGGGAGCAGATAGCAGACATGAACAGCCTTCTTACTGCAAATGGAGTCAAGGTATATGCGATTCGTCCGGTGGCCCGTACGCTGGAAGATCAATTCTTGGAAGTGACGGGAGGCGGGTCCATTGGCTGACTTCTTCAAGCTGGTACATAACGAAAATCTTAAAATTTACTTGCGTGTACGGACGTGGATTATGCTAGGGCTGCTGGCGGTCATCACGGCTGTGATTCCGATGCTGATTGCCCTGGTTTCCGATCAGGTCAGCGTGTGGGATGGTATCGTGTTGACGGCGATGTTTACATTTTTCCTCAATACGACGTTTACGGTCATTGTAGCGGCTGATTCGGTGGCGGGTGAATTTACATGGGGAACCATCAAGCTGCTGCTTATCCGCCCTTGGACCCGCAGCAAAATTCTTTTGTCCAAATATATATCGGTCATCCTGTTCAGTTTGCTCGGAACGTTCATTTTAATAGCGATGGTTACGCTGTCCTCTTGGCTGATGTTATCCAAAGATACGCCAGCCGGTTCGATTCCGCCGTTCAGTGATCCGTTTTCTTATGTAACACTGAACTTCTTGTACAGCTATATCGCTCTATTCGTGACCATCGCCTTTGCTTTTATGCTGTCCGCTGTTTTTCGTTCCAGCGCCTTGGCGATTGGCCTGTCTTTGTTCATGATGTTCACCAAAACAATCTATAATTCAATCGGTTTGTTTAGTACAGATCGTTATGAATGGACCAAATACGTGCTGTTTACGCATATGGACCTGAAAAAATATCTCGAAATGCCGCCGGGCACGGTAAGTTCTGGTTTGACCTTTTCGCTCACCGTGCTGGCTGCCTATTATGTAATTTTTATCGCAATTGCCTGGGTAGTTTTTGTAAAACGGGATGTTTCAACCTAAATTCTGAAAGCAGTAAAAAGGACGTGTTAAATGGCTATCCATTTGCACGTCCTTTTTGCACTGTTTTGGCGCTTGTATCTATACAATTACCGCTACAGATTATGCGTACCGGGGTATATTGCAACCTATTTTCAGCAAGAATCAATCAATAGGGTCGTTTTGCGTTTAAAGAGGTAGAGAAAAACAGATCAGAAGGGGGTGCTGCATGATATGCTGCCCTGCTGTTTATTTTCTCATGGGGTGTATGGCCTACGCTGCGTGATCAGGTAACGAATTTATTTGAAAATGCGCCGAAGCTCATTAGCAGTCTGGTTGATCAATTGAGCCAAAGGCGGCATAATCAATCCTTGAGACAAGTGCTGCCTCTGGGTGAAGATCCGCTGTCACGACTGTCGGAGGATAGGATGGAGTAAATGGAATTATCCCGTCTCTGATTGCAGGTTTGCTTGACTGGTATCTCTGTCTTTGCGAGTACCGGATTGTGTTTCAAGATCAGAACCGTCAGTTGAAGCAGACGGTTCTGCGTCTTTCGTGCGGATCATCTGACTCGTACCGTCCAGTACGCCGCCTTCGGAGATGACCAGCGCGGCGGCGGCTACATTACCGTACAGTTCGCCCGTAGGCGTGATCGTCAGCCGTCCCTCTGTGGTGATGCTGCCGAATACCTTGCCGGCCAGGATGACGTCTTGTGCGATGATATCCGAACGCACAACAGCAGATTCCCCGATCACGACGGCGTGAGTGCTGCGGATATCGCCCTGAAAATGGCCATCAATCCGAATATTGGCCTCAGCCTCAATCGTACCTTCAAAGCTGGTGCCGTTAGCCAACAGCGTATCGGTCGCAGGAGCGGCCAGCTTTTTTTTGGAGTCCTTGAACATGTTGTTTTCCTCCAATCCTTTTATTGTAAGCATTTTGCAAAATCCTCATTGTACATACAGTAACGGATCGACAGGCTGACTATGCTTGACGATCTGAAAATGAAGATGAGGCCCCGTGCTTCTTCCCGTGCTTCCCAGAAGGCCGATGGTCTGTCCTTTACGGACTCGTTCCCCCGGAGTCACCTGCATACCGCTCAGGTGCATATACCAGGACTGGAATCCGTCAGGATGCTGGATGATAATGCACTTGCCCCGTGCCCCGCTGGAGGCTGCCTCCAGCACGGTGCCCGCTCCTGCGGCATAGACGGGATCACCCGTTTGTCCGGCAATATCCATGCCCGAATGGAAAGCCGATTTGCCCGTAAACGGATCGCTGCGATAGCCGAAGCTGGAGGTCATCTGGCGTGAACTGACAGGCCAGGCCGAAGGCTTGCCTTGTTCGGCAAGCGCCAGTCTGCGGGTCTGGAGCAACTGTGCGGCTTGCTTCTGCTCAAGGTTCTGCTGTACGGCGTTCGCCTGCTGAATAGAGCGGGGAACCGTGCGCTCTACCGTGTCCAGCAGGGATTCGATTTCCTGAAAATCATCCATGGCTTGACGAGTAAGCATGGCTGTATTTTCATGTACTGTAATCAATTCACCCCCGGTATAGCCGGAGGCATCCCAGGAGAGTGGGGTCATGGCCGCTTTGCTGCTACTGGTGGCAGAGGATTTTCCGTATTTACGAATAAATTGCTGCATTTGCTGCTCCAGTTCCGTTACACGCTGGAGGCGTTCGCGAATACTGGTGGCCTGATTCGTCAGCTTCATGACTTCGCGGCGCAGTCGCCCGATTGCCGCATCCTTGTCCGCTACCGTAACCTCCATCTGCAAGCTCTGGACAGCAAGATTCGTTTCCATTTGGGAGATAATATGGGAAGAACGGATTTGCAGCCCGATCACGAGTGTAGAGATGGACGCGATCACAAGGGTCGGGACGAGAATGACAGCGGCTGTAGAGCATTGTAGCTGCTTGGGCGGTTGCTGTGCATCTCGAATGACGAGCAAGGTCATCCGGCGATTTAGGCTTCCTTTTTTCATAATCGCTCCTTTCTGGACATCGCTCCTATCCTATAGTGCTTGGTTACTATCTATTCAGCTTAAGGGGCAAACATGTCAAAAAAATTGGAGCTTGGTATAAAACGTAGATGTATAAGGAGGCTTAAACATGCTGTGGTTGCTGTTGGTTTTAATTGTTTTTATTTTTCAGACCGGGACGATCCTGCTCTTTGAATTTCGCAAGCCGTCCAAGGCGGTAGCCTGGCTATTTATTTTGTTCTGCTTCCCGCTTATCGGCTTTGTCGTGTACTACTTTGTTGCACAGGATTATAAGAAGCGCAAAATGGTGCGAAAAGGGGGATCACAGCTGTTTCGTGAATTCCGCGAGCGCCTATGGTCGCAATCGAGGGTGATTGAGAATGTGGAACAAATGCATAATCCTCATTTCAAGCAACAAGAGCGTCTCTTTAACCAGCTCATCCGTATGTCGGAAAATCCGTTGACCGGCTGCAATCGCACACATGTGCTAACGAATGGGGAGGAAACCTTCGAGGCGATGCTGACAGCGCTGGAACGGGCGCAGCATCATATCCATGTAGAGTTTTACATATTCCGGGCGGACGACATCGGTATCCGGTTTCAGGAGGTCATGATCCGCAAGGCGCGCGAGGGTGTGAAGGTTCGATTCGTGGTGGACGGCGTGGGGAGCTACAATCTGCCCTATTCTTTTATTCGTGCCTGTAGTGAGGCAGGTGTAGAGTTTCATTATTTTCTGCCCCCGTTTTTCGCGACGCTGGATCGCCGGATTAACTACCGTAACCACCGTAAAATCGTAGTGGTGGACGGACTGATTGGGTTTGTTGGAGGAATCAATGTGGGCGACGATTATCTCGGCAAATACCCCAAGGTGGGATTTTGGCGCGATACGCATTTGCAGATTGAGGGAGATAGCGTCTATTTTCTGCAAAATGCTTTTTTGAGCGACTGGAAGCTGGCCTCCGGGGAACGGCTGATGGATGAGAATTTATTTCCACCGCATTCCTGTGAAGGGGATGAGGAAGTACAGATTTTGAGCAGCGGCCCCGATCAGGTATGGGATACGATTCAGGAAATGTGCTTTGGTGCGCTGGCGGTTGCCAAGAAGCGGATCTGGATAACCACACCGTATTTTATTCCCGATTCGGGGATTTATGAAGCGCTTAAGCTGGCGGCGGTCAGCGGCGTAGATGTGCGAATTATTATTCCATACAAATCGGATTCAAAGCTGGTGCATCTGGCGTCCCTGTCCTATGTGCAAGAGCTGCTGGAGGCGGGTGTGGAGTTCTATCAATACCGCAAAGGATTTATTCACGCTAAAGTCATCATTGTGGATGATTTGCTCGGCTCGGTCGGGACCGCCAATATGGACATGCGCAGCTTTTTCTATAATTTTGAGTTGACCGCTGTACTCTTTGCCCGGTCAGCGCTGGAACACCTTTCGGCCGATTTTGAAGAGGACCTGTCCAACTCCTCGCACATCGATTTAAAGGTGTTCCGCAGACGGCCACGATTACAGAAAACAGCTGAAATTCTGGCTCGCATGCTCTCTCCGCTCCTTTAAAGGCGGTTTTCGCCGTTTTTATCAATATAATCCCGCTTTATTGAGATTTATGTGCTTTTTGCTAACTTTTTTGCGCAAAATCACTGTTTTATGGTATAGTATTCATATAACACAAGCGCGGTAAAGGAGAAGGGACTGCGGAATGCAGCCCCTTTTTTGGTCCAATATACCATACTGTAACGGGGGGATTTATATATGAGTGTAGTGAGCAAGGAAGTCCAAAATCTGTCTGAGATCACAGATGTGACCGGAGAGTTGACCAAGATCAGCAAAATTCCAGCCAATCCTAAAAACAAAGCAAAACGCCTGTTTCAGCGTGCGGCCATGATTATTTTCGGTGCAGCGCTTATGGCAGTGGGCCTCGAGATATTCCTGGTTCCTAACGGCGTTATCGACGGTGGGGTCACAGGTATTTCAATTATGGCCTCCAAGATTACTGGCTACCCGCTCGGCATTTTCCTGACCCTGTTGAACCTTCCATTTTTGGTTATCGGCTACAAGCAAATCGGTAAAACCTTCGCTTTATCCACATTATTCGGCATTATCGTGATGTCTATCGGAACCACGTTACTTCACAGTGTAAATGCGTTAACCCCTGGCGAACCGCTGTTGGGCGCTATTTTTGGCGGTGTCATTCTCGGCGTTGGGGTAGGTCTCGTCATCCGGTCCGGCGGCTCGCTGGATGGAACAGAGATCGTAGCTATTCTCGTCAGTGAAAAAACTCCTTTTTCGGTCGGTGAGATCGTACTTTTCGTTAACATCTTCATTCTGGGCAGCGCAGGCTTTGTATTCGGTTGGCCGAATGCCCTGTATTCCATGATTGCTTATTATATTGCGATGAAAATGATTGATATTACCATCGAAGGTCTGGATCAGTCCAAATCGGTCTGGATTATTAGTGAAAAATACCGCGACATCGGGGATGCCCTGACGGACCGTCTTGGACGGGGTGTAACCTATCTGGAAGGTGAGGGCGGCTTTACAGGCGAAAGCAAGAAAGTCATTTTCGTCGTCATCACCCGTCTGGAAGAAGCGAAGCTGAAGAACATCGTTGAGGATTGGGACCCGCATGCCTTTGTGGCAATTGGTAACATTCATGATGTGAAGGGCGGACGCTTCAAGAAAAAAGGAATACACTAGCGCAAGGGGACGATTCCTCGGCCGATTTTACGGCTGTGGAGTTCGTCCCCTTTTTTTATTTGGCGCGCATATGCTTTAGAACATCCTCGATGGGCTGGGGAGGGACCTTGGCGATCAAGTCGCCCACCTGATTTAGCCGTTCCTCAATATTCAGCAAATGATAGTCAAGCGGCGATACGTTTTGTCGTACCTCGTCCCATGTTAGTGGGGTGGATACCGTAGCGCCAGGGCGTGCCCGCGGGGTATAGGGAGCGGCCAGGGTTTTTCCTTGATAATGCTGCAAATAATCAAAATAGATAGCATTTCCCCGATCCTTTTTTAACCGTTCCAGTGTGAACAGATGAGGGTGCTTTTCGGTCACGAACTGTCCCACCAGCAGACCGATGCTGCGAAGCTCGTCGAAGGTGATACCTGTGCGGATCGGGACGATAATTTGTACACCCGTGGCCCCGGACGTTTTGGGTACGGATTCCAAACCAAGTGAAGCCAGCACTTCACCGACGATGGATGCCGCTTCCATAATGCGTGGCTCCACTTCTCTGGAAGGATCAAGGTCAATCATCCATTCACACGGTAGCGTGCTGCCCGCCTGATGCAGGGAGGGATGAAACTCCAGCGCGGCCTGATTGCCGAGCCATAGCAGTTGCGGTAGCGTACCAAGCACCATATATTCAATGCCGTCATGCAGGAAAGTCTCGATGTAGTCTGGACGGGGCTGCGGGGCATTTTTCTGGTAAAAAAAATCCCCGTGAATGCCGTGCGGCCATCGGATGACGGTCAGCAAACGGTTGTGGCTATATTTGAGCAGAAAAGGAGCCAGCACCGCAAGCTTGCGAAGATACAGCGCTTTGGTGATACCAGCTTCGGGCCACAGTGGTTTATCCGGATTGGTGATAGGAATTTCCAGACCTTCGATGGTAATGATGCCTTTAACAGCTTGTCCCATAACGCTACGCTCCTTCTTTTAACCTGTTATAAGCTGAGCTTGAGAAATTCACATGGAAACGGAGTAGGCGGAATGATGTACCTGTAGATGTAGTTATGGATTAACATGAGCGTCATGTACACAAATTATCCGTCAAAGGGATTGACAAGATACAATATGTATCATAAATTTATAATAAAATACGTAGTGTATCTATTAAATGTCTTGAGCAGAGGTAGAGGAGGAGTTTCCTTGATTGATAAGCAAGGCGAGGGACTGGTTTTCCTGCTTAGTGTCCCCCGAAGTGGAAGCTCGCTAGTGACTACCATTTTGCAAAACCACTCCCGCCTGTTTGCTACGCAGGAAATGTGGTTCCTGCTCAGCCTGTATGATCTTCCCCAGTCGCAAACACGTCCCTATGGGGGAACTGGAATCATCCGGCAGTTTTTTAACGGTATGGTTCCTCCGCACGTATTGGAGCAGGCTTCCCGGTCGTATGCACTTGAGATCTATAACGGTCTGCTTGAAGGGACTAAAGCAAATATGGTTATCGACAAATCCCCGCGTTACTATACGGTGCTGGAATTTATAGACCGTCTTTTCCCGGCAGCCCGCAGGGTATGGCTTATCCGTAATCCTTTATCTATCGCGGCTTCATTCAAAAAAGTTAATCAGATGCGCAGCGAACGCTTTCATCTGCTGGAGGAGCTGGAGAGCCCGCATTTTAATATGAAAATGACGGATATTACGGTCGGTTTGTTCCGTTATGCACATTATTTTGCTACGCCTCATCCGCTTGCATACCCGCTTGTGTATGAACAACTTGTAGCCAACCCAGCGGTGGAGATCGGGAGGCTGTGCGATTTTCTGGGTGTCGATTATGAACCAGGCATAGAAAAGTACGGGGATTTTGCGGATACACCTAAATCCAGTCTATTTTACAGCATGGGAGCGGGTGATCCGTTCGTGGGGGAGCATGAACAGACGCATCTGGACTCGGTACATAGCTGGCAACATCTGTTGAACAAAAAGGAAATCGAGCTGTACTGCAGAAGCATCGGAGCTCGTATGTTTACACAACTTGGCTACGGGGAAGCACTGGAGCAGGCCGAGCATATCACCGGGGTAAGGTTTGAAGAGGAAGCCGATGTGGAGCTACTAAGTCGGCGTACGAGCCAGTTTCTCCAGCAAAGCGGCTTTGAGTGGAAGAACGCTTATCGGATGCTGGAAAAGCAGGATGCGGATAACAGGGGATTTATAATAAAAGCAGGACAGCATCCTGTACTTCAAGATTCTCGACAGAATGATGCTGTACAGGTTGTAAATGATAGACGTCTCCAATCGCTGGAAAATAGGCTGGCACATAGCTATGAGGAGCGTAATCGTCTTATCGCACAGCTCCAAACCTACCAACGCAGAAATCAACGGCTCCGATCTCGTATCCCCTTTGCTCGTCATTTGGGTCGCTGGGCGTCTGTAGCGCTATCAGGTATGGAAAAAGAAAAAGGGGGGGAAAACGTGAGTGCGATTGCCGGAATATACAGCTTCGGACATGAGCCCGTATGCACCGAAGAAGGCGGTAAAATGATGCAAGCTCTGCGAAAATATCCCGCCGACCGCGTTTGCGCCTGGTGTGAGGGTTCCATATTCTTGGGCTGCCACGCGCAGCATGTGACACCGGAATCCGTCCATGAGCGTCTCCCTTTCTATGACGAGGAACGGAATTTGGCAATCACGGCGGATGCGATTATTGACAATCGTTTCGAGCTGTTTGAACGGCTGGGGGTGGGACAGGAACGGCGGCACGACATCACGGACAGCGAGTTGATTTTGCTGGCATACGACAAATGGGCCCTCGACGCGGCCCGCTATCTGATAGGCGATTTTGCCTTTGTCATTTGGGATGCCGGGCAGCACAGATTATATGGCGCTCGTGATATGGCAGGAAGCCGCACGCTGTATACATACCAACATGACCGAGGGTTTGCATTCAGTACAGTAGTAGCCCCTCTTCTGACGCTGTCTTCCCTGCAAAAAGAATTGCATGAGCCGTGGCTGGCGGAATTTCTGTCGATCCGCGCCATGCAGGAATCCGTCGATATTGGGACTACTGGCTACAAGCATATAAACCAGCTCCCGCCCGCCCATTGGTTCACCATGGAGGAGGGAAAGTCAACCATCCATAAATATGCTTCTTTGGATGATGTGGAGCCGCTGCGGCTCAAAACCGGCGGCGAGTACGTGGAGGCTTTTCGCGAGGTATTCTCACAGGCGGTGAATGCCAGATTGCGCACGCATCGTGGCGTGGGAGCGGCCTTGAGTGGCGGTCTGGATTCCGGTGCGGTTGCCAGCTTTGCCGCACCGTCGCTGCGATTGCAGCAAAAGCCTCTTCATGCGTACAGCTATGTGCCCGTACAGGATTTTACGGATTGGACACCGTCGACATTGCTGGCAAATGAACGGGCCTATATCCAATCCACGGCTCGATATGTGGGCAACATTCACGAAAATTACCTGGATTTTGAGGGGAAAAGCCCATTTTCAGAAATTGATATCTGGCTGGAATTGATGGAAGCTCCCTATAAATATTTTGAAAATTCGTTCTGGATCAGAGGCTTTTATGAAAAAGCACAGGAACAAAATGTGGGTGTGCTGCTAACCGGAGCGCGAGGTAATTTTACCATTTCGTGGGGGCCTGCGCTGGACTATTATGCCCGTCAGCTTCGTCGTTTGCACTGGCTGCAATCTTTTCAGGGATTGTGGCAGTACAGCAAGCTGACTGGAAGGCGAGTATCGCATTTATTACCCGTGATGCTGAAAAAAGCGACCTCGCTCGATTCTCGTTCCTGGTTACGCGGCGGTAATCGGAGTCCGGTTCCTTCGCTCATTCACCCGGAGTTTGCCAAGCGGATGAATGTGGAGGACATTCCGACTTTGAGTGGAACCGGATGGATGAAGAATGCAGATCAGGCGAGAAAAGAAAAGTTCACGAATTTGGCGATTGCGAACAAAAATGGTGTGGTTGCGACCAAACTGTCGCTGCGATACGGACTGTGGGAACGTGATCCGACCGGAGACAGCCGGGTGATCCGCTTTTGCCTGTCGGTGCCCTTTGAGCAATACGTGCAAAACGGCCGGGATCGCGCACTTATTCGCGGAGCTATGCGGGATTATTTGCCCGATGATGTCCGGTTAAACCAGCGTGTACGCGGTGTCCAGCCTGCGGATTGGCTGCACCGTATGCTCCCCTGCTGGGAGACGTTTATGGGGGAACTTCAACTGCTGTGCCATGATTTACATGCCGCCGAATTTCTGAATATCGATGTCATTAAAACGGCTATGGCGAAGTTTCGTCAACCGCGACCGGAGCAGGCGTCCGATCCCAGCATACGGCTGCTAATGCACAGTCTGATTGTGTACCGCTTTATACGCGGATTTAACTGATCTGGTCAGACAGATACGTCGTTCGTTGGAGGGGAGGTGATGACATGAGTAAAAAAGAATGGCAAGAGCCAACCATAGAGGTACTGGATATTAACCAGACGATGGCAGGTAAGGGCTGGAAACAGATTGACTGGGTATCTGACCACGATGCCGATTTGTATAACCCAAGCTAGAGAGTGGCAATTATTCAATACACAGCCGTCTTTATTTCTTGGGGGTTGGAGACTTTGCTCGAAGAAATAAAGGCGGGATTTTTAAAGGACAGAGGGAGTGAGTCCTATCGTGCATGACAGGAGTACCAATGTTAACCTGACAATGTATACAGCCTTTGGACTCAAACTTGCCAGCGAGCTGTACCTGCCTGAATTGATACCCGCAGCGCCGGGAGCGGTGGAGGATGTGGTCATTCGTCAGGCTGATTTGACAGCATGGAGCGATCAACTGGAGCAGGCTAATTTTGTGATGCAGGGTGACCGCTTTATGTTCCATATACCGGACACAGCCATTTACGCCGTCTGGGGAGGCAGGGCAATTGAAGTATGCTCTTACTCTGGCGCTGATCCGGATACGGTGCGGTTGTTTGTGCTGGGCACATGTATGGGTGTCCTTCTGATGCAGAGACGGATACTGCCTATTCACGGGAGTGCGGTAGTTATCGGAGGCAGGGCCTATGCTTTCGTGGGCGAATCCGGAGCAGGAAAATCGACGCTGGCTGCTGCTTTTACGCAGGCAGGCTATCGGATGGTCAGTGATGATGTTATTGCTATGCAAGCTACGGCTTCCGAAACTATAGTCTATCCGGCTTACCCGCAGCAAAAGTTGGGTCTGGAAAGCTTGCTCCAGCTGAAGGCTTTACAGGGAAATCAGCATGCACGCAAAAGTAATCACGGGCTTGTTTTAATGGACGGAAATCCTGCGATGCTCAAAAATGGACATTTGCGCAAGCTTACAGGTGAGCTGAATAAATATGCCGTGCCGAGAGTGGATTACTTCCACAACAAACCGCTTCCCTTGGGAGGTGTATTCGAGCTGGTGGCAGAGTCCCCCAACCGTGAGTTCCAACGTGAAGGGGAGTTGGCGGCGGTTACGGAGCAACCTTTGAACATGCTGGAGTTCTTGCATACGTTATTGCTTCATACATATCGCAGGGTGATCATTCCGCGAATGAGTCTGGGTGAATGGCATTTTGGAACGGCAGCCCGGATGGCCCGGCAGGTGGAGGGCTGGCGACTACTGAGGGATAGCTCTGCTTTTACCGCGTCCGAGGTTGTAGATCGGGTACTTGATATCATTCGTAAGGAGGAAAACAGCTATGGCAGCTACTCATTCGACGAAGGATCATGACCGTGTCATTCACGGTGAGGAAGTCTATGTCAGTGACATGGACGGGGAAAAGGTCATGATGAGCATCAACACAGGAAAATATTATAATCTCGGCTTCACGGGAGGACGAATTTGGGAACTGGCGGAATCCTGCCCTTCACTCGGGGAGATCGTAGCTGCTCTGACGGATGAATATGAAGTGGACGAGGAACGGTGCAGACAGCAGGTACATACCTTTGTGACTGAACTGGAGCGGGAAGGACTGCTCAAGCTTTTGCGGGAGACGGTTTAAAATGTGGCTTCAACGCCTTCGTCGTCTATCCCCGGAGGTCAGGAGACTATTGCCGGAAGCCTGGCTGCAACTGGGATGGGCGCGTCTTCACCAGCATCGTCCGTTTGAAGATTATGCACGCGGCTGGGGTATACGGATGGAAGAAACCTCTTGGGAGTGTGATGCCCGGCAGAAGCAAGCCGTTCGGCATATTTCACATGCTGTGGAGTTGGCAAGTCGGTATACCCCTTGGCGCAGTAGCTGTCTTGTGCAGGCTGCCGCCGCAATGACGTTGCTTGGTCGCAGAAAGCTGGACTGCACACTGTATCTTGGCACAGCCAAGAATGATGCGGGACGTTTGGCGGCACATGCCTGGGTGCGGAGTGGACCGATTTATGTTACGGGCGAACGGGAGATGGGGGCGTTTACCATGGTGGGCACCTTCGGCAGGCGTGCTGTGACAGACCCAAATACGAAGATTGCTGAAAGCATGTCCACCCATACTGCTCTGAAACCTGACCGTTGGAATGAGGATCAGGAATTAACGCTGCTGCTCTTTTTACTGCGAAAAGACGCCACTCCAAGGCTGGATACAGTCGATGCTGCTGCTCTGTATGGATTGGATTGGGCCCGCTTGCTGCGGCTGGCAGAACACCATCGGGTGGTACCTGCGGTATATCTTCAGCTGAAAAGAATAAATCATCCGGCCATCCCCGCTGAATTGCTGCGCAACCTTCAGGCGCAATATCACCGGAACACCCTGCGTATGTTGCACCTGCAAGCGGAAGCCGGGCGGGTGACCGGGCTGCTCATGAATCATGGCATCCGTGTACTTATGCTCAAGGGTCCTGCCTTGGCGCAGCAATTGTACGGGGATGTTTCCCTGCGTACCTCCAAGGACGTAGATTTACTCATTGCCCCGGACGACATGGATCAGGCGGAGCAATGGATGCAGGAAGCCGGGTATGTACCCAAAAGCGGAGAAGCGCGTGTCCTGGGCAGTTGGAAATGGAAGGACCATCATGCATCCTTTCTTCATCCGCATAAGCGGATAGAGATAGAGCTGCATTGGCGGCTCCACCCGGATGCAGGCGGAGAGCCTTCTTTTGGGGACCTGTGGAGACACAGGCAAATCGGTGAAGTCACAGCCACAGGAGTACCCTGTGTGTACACGCTTGGCAGCGAGCACCAGTTTCTGTACCTCAGCGCACACGGGGCGCGTCACGGCTGGTTCAGGCTGCGCTGGCTGGTGGACATCGACAGGCTTGCGGTACGCGCCGTCGATTGGGAGGCGCTTCTGCCGATGATGCGCCGATATGGGGGACTGCCTGCGGGCGGGCAGGCTTGGGCGCTCGCCGCCGCGCTGCTGGGCACCTTGATACCGGAGCCGCTGCGTCAGGTAGCGGCTACACGGCTGGCGCACAGGCTCGCGCTGAGCGCGCTGGACTTCATTCAGGCCAGCGTACCCGCGGCGTACCCGGTAACCGAACCAGCTACCCACCAGCCAACCAGTCGATCCTATTTGCTCTCCCTAAAGGGGCCGAGCCACCGATTGATGTACCTGATCAGCCGTTTGCTTCCTTCTACGGGCGATCCGGCCGTTTTACCGCTGCCTCGTCAGCTGCATTTTCTGTACATCCCTCTACGTCCATTTCTCTGGCTAAAACGGCGATTCTCAAAGCACTGACCTGATAAGGAGCGTGCATTATGTACCACCTGCGATTATATATGACCAAGCTGTACGCCGTGAATGGCGGTGCTTTATTTCTCAATATTGGATGTATGATCATCGTCAGCTTGCTGGAGGGGCTGGGTATTTACATGCTTGTTCCCATGCTGGCGGCTATCGGCATATTTGGCGGTCATGCAGGGATACCCTTCCTGTCAGGCGGATTTGATCTTTTCTTGTCAAACATCCCTAAAAGCTGGCTGTTGCCGGGAATGCTGCTGCTTTTTGTGTTACTGCTCATAGGGCAGGCACTTCTTCAGCGTTACCAATCCATTCTGAATTCGCGGATTCAGCAACGGTTCATGCGTTCCCTTCGAATAGACGTGTATACCTCCTTTATGAAGGCCCAGTGGACTTTTTACTTGCGTCAGCGAAAGTCTGATTTCAGTCATGTGATGACGACCGAGCTGGCGCGTGTTAGTCAGGGAACCAATCTGCTTCTCCAGCTCACCACAGCCGTTATTTTTACGCTGATTCAGATTGCGCTGGCTTTTTGGCTGTCTCCTTCTTTAACCGGGCTGGTGTTCCTGTGCGGATTGGGGTTGTTTGTCGTCTTTCGCCGATCCATTCAAAATGCTAAACAACTGGGCGACCGTACCACCGAGCTGTCGCAGGTTTATTTTGCCGGGATCACCGACCATATGAACGGGATGAAGGATATTAAAAGCAATCTGCTGGAAGCTGCGAATATAGACTGGTTTCGATCTTTGACCCAACGTATGGAGGACAACACAACCCAGTTTGTACGGCAAAATGCCACCACACAATTTTTTCACCGCACGGCGGCTGCCGTGTTTATCGCTTGCATCATGCTAGTGTCATTGCAATGGCTACACGTTTCTCCTGAAAAGCTGATTGTGCTCATCCTTATATTTTCTCGCTTATGGCCAAGGTTTGCCCTTATTCAAGCGAGTCTGGAATATATCATGTCTATGCTGTCTGCTTTTGAAAGTGTGACCAAGGTACAGCAGGAATGCGAAGCTTTCTCAGATCCATCGCTGACTGCACTTACAACCTTTGAGACTCGCATTCCAAGCGATTTATCGGTAACCCATAAATCTGTATCTGCATCTACAACTGCATCTACAACTGCATCTGCACGCCAGCCCTTGTATCTTCGTACGGGCATTGAATGCAGTGGTCTGGATTATCGGTATGATGGTACAGCAGAGCTTGCATTACACCAAATAAATCTGTTCATCCCCGCTCAGGGAATGACGGCTATTGTGGGGAAATCGGGCGCAGGCAAAAGTACAATGGTTGACGTCCTGATGGGATTTTTACGACCAACTCGGGGCCAGATTAAAATGGACGGACATGTGCTGGACGACGAGCTGTTGCCACAGTGGCGGCAGTCGTTTGGGTATGTGTCGCAGGACCCTTTTTTGTTTCATGCCACTGTCCGTGAAAATTTGAAGCTGGCCGATGCGAATGCGAGCGAGCAGCAGTTATGGGAAGCGTTACATTTTGCAGCCGCAGATGGCTTTGTTACCAGATTGCCCGAAGGGCTGGACACGGTGATCGGGGATCGCGGCATTCGCCTGTCTGGAGGGGAACGTCAGCGGCTAGTGTTGGCAAGAGCTGTCCTGCATCGTCCTCCGGTGCTCATTCTGGATGAGGCGACAAGTGCGCTGGATGGAGAGCATGAAGCCGATATTCAGGCGGCGCTGGAGCGGATGAAAGGTCAAATGACGCTGATCGTCATTGCCCATCGACTGTCGACCATCCGCCATGCCGATCAGATTGTCGTTCTGGAGCAGGGAGAGATTATACAGCAGGGGAATTACCGTCAATTGGTGCAGGAGGAGCGGGGGGCGTTCAGTCAACTGCTGTCATACCAAAGCAGTGTGATCTCCACCCCTTAGCTGCCTGTTCTGTTCACAATGCTTAACTCCCCACTGGATATGGAATGGGCACAGTCTCAGGTTTCCTTGCGTTTGGCTGTGCTTCTTTTCTTTTTGATCGGAGTTGGGGAAACGGCATCTCCTGACACTGCTTGTTGTGTTGTTGTGGCTGCTGTTTTACGCGCAGGGCGTTTTTTCACGTCAGGGCCGGGATCGGTAACGACAGGCTTCACTGCCTCGATGCTGGCCTGGAGTGCAGCCATCAGGTCCACGACATTGGTCTGCGGCTGCGACGGGGCGATTCGGATCTCTTCTCCAGCCACTTTATGCTGAATGAGATCCAGCAGCCGCTCGCGGTACTGGTCCGTATATTTTGCTGCATCAAAAGGTGTAGATAGCTGCTCAATTAACATTTTTGCCATGGTCAGTTCCTTCTCTTTAACTTCCTCCTGCCCCGGCAGATTAGGAACCTGGGACACTGGGCGAATTTCATCCGGGTAAAACATCGTCTCCACCGCCAAGCATTCATCCAGCACACGAATAGCCGCCAGACTGCTTTTGGAGCGGATCGAGATTTGGGCAATACCAATTTTTCCGGTATCCTTCATCGCATTCATAAGAAGCTTGTAAGCATTGGAGCCTGCCTGATCCGGGGACAAATAATACGTTTTTTGAAAATAAATCGGATCAATCTCCTGCAAATCCACAAAATCCAAAATGACGATATTTTTATCTGCTTGTCCGCTGATTTGCTCCAGTTCCTCTTTATCGAACATGACAAATTTCCCTTTTTCGTATTCATAGCCTTTTCCAATTTCCTCCCATTCGACCTCCTTGTCACAAACGGGACACTTTCGTACATAACTGAGCGGACTTCCGCATTCCTTGTGAATATAACGCATGGAAATATCTTTATCCTCTGTAGCCGAAAACATCTTAACGGGCACATGAACCAGCCCAAAGCTGATCGCGCCTTTCCAGACCGTATGCATACCGCCAGTCCTCCTTTTCTTTAATCCGCATTTTGTATCCTTCGATTCCAACGCTCGGCTGTGAGCATATTCATTTTTCACTTAGTATGCTTCGGAGAGCTACATCGCATAACACAATGATTTGAGGTTGTTAAGTTACATTGGGTATATTAAGATAAGGAATAATAAATAATCTTGCCATTTTATAAGGAAGGAGTGTTCATGTCATGAAGAAAAGATCATTAAATTTTATATCTTTTGGATATGGATACTCTACTGCTGTTTTTTTCTAAAATCATTTTTATGGGTGGAGTCTGCCTAAAAATGGTTAGGAGAAACGGTAGAAAAATTTTAAAATGACGAGGTCGATTAAATGAAAAATGAAAAAATAATTAGAAAAAATCCAGCAGGCATGCCAAAACCAGTAGGGAATTACACACATATAACTAAAATACCCAGAAATTCAGAGCTATTCGTGACTTCAGGTCAAATTGGAGTAGATCAGAATGGCCAATTCCCAGAAAGCTTTAACCTGCAAATCAGCAATACTTTTAATAACATTAAATCAGTTTTGGACGCCGAACAATTAACCGCTGACAATATTATTAAAGTAAATGTTTGGGCAACTGAGCAGATAGATTGGGATTACATGTATTCCCAATGGGAAAAGTTATTCGGGAATGATTATCCTGCAATGACTATCGGCTACCTTACTGCTCTAGGATTGCCTGAAATAAAAATTGAAATTGAAATTTGGGCAGCTAAAGCATAAAAATAATACGTACCTCATTTATGGAATGGAATCATAGATAGCCCCGGTCTTCGTGAGAAGCTGGGGCTGTTTGATGTTTAAACTCACGAAAAATCCGCTTGCGCATGGTTGCAGCTTTTTTGGTGCATAGTAAGGCATATCCGATTCAAAAGGAGGTACACAATTTATGCCCGGAAAATCATATCCTCGGCAAATCAGACATCGTGTGGGTCAAAGCCATATCGCCTTTCGGGGACCCGCCGGAGGCGAACAGGATGCATTGCCGCCCGAGTTTGCCCTTTCCCATGGAATCCAGCCGCCTTTTCCTGTAGCTGTGGGTCATGTGGATTTGGAGGCTGTGGTTTCAACTTCGCCTTCTCATAGCATCCCTTCATTGGACGTTGAACGGATTATAGATGAGGACTAGGTGAACCTGTATTTCTGAATACATGAATACAAAACAAATCATCAGGAGGAGATCAGCATGAACGTGGAACGAGCAAAAGCGATTTACAATTCATCCGAAAACATTGCCGTGCAATTAGAGGGTAAACCGATCTGGATCGAGCATGTGGATGAAGCAAACGGTATGGCTACCGTACAGGTGGGAAGCAACCCTGGCAATACTCAAACCGTTCGTGTGGATCGTCTGGAAGAGCGATAGGAGATGGGAATCAAACATTTAGTCATTATCCATGGCCGTGACAAAAAGCCCAGAATGGTCCCACTCCAACAAAAAAAGGCTCGCAATTGCTCAATGAGCAATTAGCGAACCCTACTTGTAAAAATGAATGCGGTCGAGAGGACTCGAGCCTCCACGGGGGATTAGCCCACACGGACCTGAAACTTCTTCGTCATTGTAACATAAGCGTGATATAAGCTGTTCAAGACCTGTGGGGGGAGCGCATCGAAAAATCACAAACAGGAGTCAGTCCCCATCTCCCCTTAAGGGCTTGTGCCGTTCCCATGACCTTTACACTGCAATGGCCTTCAAATGTGATGAAACCATCAGTTTAGCCTCTGTCGCCATTTGAACGTCTTCGACTGACAAACCCGGGGCAATTTCCTTCAGCATCAGCCCTCTACCCGGAATAACATCGATGACAGCCTTTTCGGTTACTATGGTCTTTACAACATTTACAGCGGTCAGGGGCAGCTTGCATTGTTTCAGTATTTTCGGCGCCCCATTTTTGTTCACATGCTCCATGGCTATAATCACTCTCTTGGCTCCGACCACCAAATCCATGGCTCCCCCCATGCCCGGCACCTTTTTACCCGGGATCATCCAGCTTGCAAGGTTACCTTTCTCATCGACCTCCAGGGCGCCCAAAACGGTGATATCCACATGTCCTCCGCGGATGATGGAAAATGAAAGTGCACTGTCAAAAAAGCAAGCTCCTTCTACAGATGTAACATAGTTTCCGCCTGAATCGATACAATCGAGTCTTTCTTTTCCCTGAGCCGCTTTGGGACCTACACCGAGGATTCCGTTCTCCGCCTGCAGCATAATATGAATGTTTTCGGGGATATAGTCCACCACCATTGTAGGCATTCCAACACCAAGGTTGACAACTTCGCCATTTTTGAATTCCTGGGCTATTCTTCGAGCAATAAATTCTCTGTTATTCATGCGTTTCCACCCACCTTTACAATTGCGTCGACAAATATTCCGGGAACGTTGACATGATTGGGGTCAATTTCTCCCGCCTTTACGTATTCGTCTGTCTGAGCAACTACATACTCTGCCGCTGTAGCCATAACCAAATTGAAGTTGCGTGAAGAGCCGTTAATGACAAGATTCCCCTCTTCATCAGCCTTATGGGCTCTGATTAGCGCCACATCCGCTTTGAGCGGCAGTTCAAGCAAATATTCCCTTTCATCAATTTCTATTTTCTTTTTTCCTTCCTCTACCATGGTGCCTACACCTACAGGTGTTAAAACACCGCCCAAACCGGCTCCCCCTGCGCGTATTTTTTCAGCGAGCGTGCCTTGCGGGAAGAGCTGAACCTCTGCTTCTTTCGTCATAAGGAGCCTGCCCGTTTCCGGATTGGAGCCGATATAGGATGCAAAAATCCGCTTTACTCTGCCGCTTTTTACAAGGTTATAGATAGATAATTCCGGTGTGCCTGTGTCATTGGAAATAATCGTGAGATTGCCGGCGGAATTTGTGTCGACAAGCGCACGCACCAGATCCTCCGGAAAGCCTCCTGCCAGAAAACCTCCGACCATCACCGTGTCTCCGTCTTTGACCTTCTTAACTGCTTCTTCAGCGGAGATTACTTTGTTATTCATGGTTCCGTCTCCTTATATATATATTTTTAGGAAAGCAAACTTTATTGGAGATAATCGTAGAGGACTCTTCCATATGGAAGCGTTAAATCGGCAATAAAATGTTTTCCGCCAATATAAGCTTGAACCGGCAAATCTGCCACAGGAGCATTGACATGGGGAATCAGGCTTAATCTGGCAGGCCCTGACCAGGCGCCTTTTACAGTGATGGCTTCGAGATTATACGCTACTAACTGAGCAATTTTGGGGGTACCGTCAACATCAGGAATTAATTTTAAATTAACTTGTGTTTTTGCGATGGCTTTAGCCGTTTCCTGTTCATCAAGAATGTTATATTTGAAAGGCATGGTTCCCGTGGCCACCAGGACGTGATTATAATGCAATGTACCTGTAAGCGTCTCCGTATCCTCAACGATCAGATGAGGCTTCGCCCATTTTTTCGGAAATCCCCAGATTTCACGTCCCCCAAGAATAGCAGGCGCGTTATCCAAATACATTTGGGCAACAAAATTACAGGGTTCTCCTTGAAAAGTACACGGAATGACAATACCGCTTTCCTCATAGCTTCCTAAACCGGATGAATCGGGCATCTTGATCCATTCATAGGAAACAGTATTGCTTCCATCCGGCTGAAGAGGTTCCGGGACCGCTTGTCTAATCGCAGCGGGGTCGGATTCATAGGTAATGATAAAAAATTCCCGGTTGATGAAGCGGCATGGCGGGCGCCCATAACTGCCGCTGGCCGCAGGCATGGATTGGAGTGAAAGTACATCTTTTTGATTCATAGCGATCTCCCTTCCTTTTAAGAGGTAGTTCCAAAAGTCATCTTTTGAACACGCATTTTAAATGAGTGCATTTTCAACCAGCATCGCTATTCCCATTCCCGTTCCGATGCATAACGAGGCTATGCCGTAACGTGAAGATCTTCGCACCATTTCATGAACCAACGTAACCAATATCCTGGCACCGCTTGCACCGACAGGATGCCCGATCGCGATCGCGCCGCCATTGACATTCACCTTCTCCGGACTGACCCCAAGCTCTTTCAATACCGCTAATGCTTGTGCGGCGAACGCTTCATTAATTTCAAAAAGATCAATGGCATCGATGGATATTCCCTGTTTTTTAAGAAGTGACGAAATGGCTTTTACCGGTCCCATTCCCATATATGCAGGGTCAACGCCAACAAGTGAATAACCCTTGATATATGCCAACGGCTTCAACGCATGTTCCTTACATTTGTCTTCCGACACTACAAGCATAGCTGCCGCGCCATCATTGATCCCCGAAGAATTTCCGGCGGTAACCGTTCCGTTCTCCTTAAACGCAGTTTTTAAATGAGCAAGTTTTTCTTTCGTTGTATTTCCTCTTATGTGTTCGTCCTCCGTGAAATAAATAGTTTCTTTTTTGTTTTTGATCATGACCGGAACAATCTGCTCTTCAAAAACCTTTTTGTTTTTTGCTTCTAAAGCCTTTATCTGGCTTTCATAGGAAAACTCATCCTGCTCAAGTCTTGAAATTCCATATTTCTCGGCAACATTTTCTGCGGTAATTCCCATATGGTAATTATTGATCGGGCACGTAAGTCCGTCGGCCACCAGGGAGTCTACCAATTCACCGTTGCCAAGCTTGTAGCCGTTTCTTGCATTCCTTAGCAGATAAGGGGCGTTTGACATGCTCTCCATACCTCCGGCCAAGACGATGTTGCTTTGTTCGGCCAATATTGAATCGTAGGCTAAAGCAACGGCATGAAGTCCTGAACCGCAAACCGTGTTTATCGTTGATTCGGGTACATCAATGGGGATATCGGCTTTCAGTGCCGCCTGTCTGGCAGGATTTTGGCCATTGCCCGCCTGAAGAACATTTCCCAAATAAATTTGATCAATCAAAGCAGGCTCTAATTTACTTTGCTGAAGGCATGCTGTCATCACAATTGCTCCCAGTTCAGGAGCGCTTAGGGGCGCAAGGGTTTTGTTAAAAGAGCCGACCGCTGTTCTTAACGGGCTTACTAAAGCTACTTTTTTCATAAAAATTCACATTCCTTTCGCTGTGTTCAAGACACAATACATCCATGACTGCAATTCCATTCGTAATTTTCGCTCTTACCTTACGAAGTACAGCGACTGCAAGATACGTTTGCATGCGGGCATATCATGGTGCCTAAGACGGTGGGTGTGACGGTGCGATCGCCTTCTTTCGTTGGAAATTAAAACCATTTTCATCATAGTCCCAATGCAGAATTTGCTCAATGTTCAAATATTTACATATATTTGTATACAGATGTTTATAAAGCCATATACTCCAAAATAAATAGGCCATTCTAATGTTTTCTGTTAATTTCTCGATTTTTCTGAAAATAATGATCACAAATTGGATTTTCTGTTAAAAATGAAATTTCTAATCAATACGTGAAAAAGACGAGGCCAATCGTTGAGTTTGCACACCTTCCTCATTAATCACGCCCTTCCTTTTCTTCGCAAATAGAACCTAACTCATCGCTGGGAAATAAAAAAAAGCCCTTCAGAATTTTCTGAAGACGGCTTTGCCTTTAAATATTCATGATCTTCGTCATAATTGTGCCAGCTTGCTTCTTGTTAACGGTGTCACCCCAATTACACAAAAAGCTCCTGAATCTCCACAGAAGGAAATTCAAGAGCACTTTCATTGCTAAGTTGATGCAGCCTGAATAGGCGCCCGAAAAGGCCTTTTTATATTGTTTAATTCAGGAAACAGGGTGTATAGTATGATTAATCTTTGAGGGAGGTGAGCCATATGGACTTTAACATATGCTTGTTCAATGATTTTGAAACACTGGATGTATTCGGACCCGTTGAGATTTTTGGCCGCCTGCCAGAAGAGTATGACTTAAAATATTTCTCTATGAACGGGGGAATTATTGAGAGTCGGCAAAAAACCAAGATTGTTACAGAACCTATTGCACAAGCAAAGCCCGATGGTATATTCATGATCCCAGGCGGACAGGGGACAAGAAGTTTAATCCATGACGATCAATTTATGAAACAGGTCAAAGAGATTGCGGAACAGTCCTGTTTTTGTATAACTGTCTGTACAGGTTCTGCGCTGCTTGCCAAAACAGGCTTGTTAAAAAACAGGCGCGCCACATCCAATAAATTAGCCTTTGATTGGGTGAAATCCATCGACACGGAGGTTGACTGGATTCCAAAGGCAAGATGGGTAGTAGATGGAAAGTTCTATACTTCATCGGGTGTATCCGCTGGAATAGATATGTCCTTAGGCTTTGTTTCCGACCACTTTGGTCTTGAAAAAGCTCAACAGGTTGCCAATCAAATTGAATACATTTGGAATTCCGACAAACATGATGATCCTTTTGCGAGATAAGTATATTGTAAAAGGATAAGGAGGTTCGATGATGACGTCCTTCGTGCTAGTTCATGGCGCATGGCATGGTGGATGGTGCTGGGAGCGTGTGGTTCCGCTGCTCGAAGCAGAAGGCCATTTCGTCACAACGCCGACGCTGACCGGGCTTGCCGAACGGGCACCCGCGCTCTCGCGAGACGTGAATCTGACGACGCATATCAACGACATTGTGGATCATATTCGGGCTGCGAATCTCGATGATGTCACCTTGGTCGGTCACAGCTACGGCGGGTTTCCTGCGAGTGCCGCAGCCCTCCAACTGTCCGATGTCGTCTCACATCTTGTGCTACTCGATGCTTTTCTGCCGGGCGATGGTGAGATGCTGCTGGACCATGCTCCGATACTAATTGAAGACTATGGCGCACAGGCAGCCGCAGATGAAAGCTGGAACATTCCTCCACTTCCAGCAGCTCTGTTCGGGGTCGGAGAGCCGGATCAGCCATGGGTTGACGCTCAGTTGACGCCGCAACCAGTGAATACATATTTCGAGCGAATGCGTTTTGAAAGCCCGTTCGATATTCAACGAAAATCCTATATACGTTGCACTCAGGCACCTGGAGATCTGCTTGAGCGATCACTGTCGCGCGTGCGGAGGGACTCAGGCTGGCGCTATATCGAGATAGACGCGGCCCATGACGTCATGATTAGCAATCCAGAGTTGCTTGCGCATGTGTTGCTCAAGCAACTCTGACCGCTCTGGATGGCGTCTGCGGTACGGGCTATGATACGTTGAAAAACGGAATGTAATTGTAAATAGCCTTGATCTTAGTGATAAGATGGGGCTATTTCATGCTCTTACGAAATTCAATTTGATATCTCCACGATTCTCTAGCCACAGCAGTTCGTTGAGTAAAAATGTCATGCTATCCATAGTATGTAGTCTTTCAATAGTATCCGATACAACTGTCATAAGATCACACTGAATGTTTTCTGCAAGTTGTAGTCCACCACTGTCACCGTCGACGAATAAGTGTGTATGTTCAGGATGGTCTATCTTAAGTACATGACGGAGCCACAAGCAACCATGCTCAATGTGAAAGAAGTAGTGTTCACCGTAAATAATTCCCTCAAATATCTCATACATATGTGATTGATCATAGGGTCCAAATACCATCGCTGCCCGTTCTAGTGCGAGTGAATTAGTTTCTGGTGCTATAAACATATAATTGTGCCTCCTATTGGATAGTTGAAAAATGCTTTGGAACTTTAACATATTGCTAATAACGAATGGTTTTGCTACGATGGGTGTACGTGAATATTAGTTAACATTTCAATATATCAACATGTAGTGCTTATTTTTTTGGAGGGATTTCTATGGAACCTTTGAGTATACGTTGTCGCCTTGGAGAAATGATGAGAGAACGTGGATTACAAAACAAAGATGTAGTGGAGTTAACAGGCGTGAGTCGAAACACAATTACCTCGCTTGCTGGCAATGCCACCAAACGTATAGATTACGATACACTCGGTGCATTGTGTCGCGGATTAGGTGTTACTCCCGGTGATCTTCTGGAGTACATACCGAATGCCAAAGAAAGTACTGAATAATTGACATGGACCGTTACTATTAACGGTCTTTTTGCATAATATACTGGGCTGAGTAAACATATAAGGAATGTTTCGATGAGGAAAATTCTTTTGTTTGTCCCATGATCTCAATATTTGTTCTACTAGCAGCTTGTTCAAATAAGGTAATAACTTATCAAGGAGAAAGTGATAGCTGGCGAGTTACAAGTACTGCTTAAATCCATGGAGACTCTAGCAGTTATCAATATACCTTGAGCTATAAGGGGAAGATTCCGGCCTTCACGCAGCAGCAGAATGATGATTTTAGGGCTGCCATATCGGCCCTTTGTATCGTTGTTCTTTTTCTTTAACGATCAATGACTCCGACGGGAGGTAATTATGGACAAGGCCGCTATGAAATCGCAGTCCATTGAATTTATTGTGCTCAGAATAAGAATTGAAGGCCCCCCTTTACTTTTTCAAAATCAGCATGTATTATAGTTTCAGGCAAGATGAAATCGCTTTATTCCGGAATTTAATTGATTTCTTACAACTACAAAATTTAACTGGGCGTGTTACTGATAATGCAGGCAAGACCTGGGTAGAGTATTCAATGGTACATTTATGTACTGTCGTACTTTATCTGGGTCTTTTTTTTGTTAACTTTTCCAGTTAAATGAAAAAGAAGGGGATTATTATGGACCATAAACAAACAGCGTCCCAGATTTTAAAAGGTGTAGGCGGACAGGGAAATATTGAAAGCGTATATCATTGCTCCACACGTTTGCGTTTCACATTGAAGGATGTGAGCAAGGCGGACAAAGATTTTATTGAGAAGGTAGATGGAGTAATCAGCGTAGTGAACAGTGGCGGCCAGTTCCAGGTGATCGTTGGAAATGAAGTTAGCTACGTCTATCGGGAACTGCCCGAAATTGGAGGGTCGTCTCCCGGGCCCACTGAATCTTCAACCAGAAAAAGATTCAGTATCAGCTCTTTCTTTGATTTAATCGCGGGAATCTTCCAGCCTCTCGTTCCGGCAGTCTCTGGAGCCGGGATGCTCAAGGTGCTGTTGTTGCTGCTCTCGATGACAGGGATCTTAAAGACAGCTGACCAGACTTATATCATCCTTAGTAACCTTGCGGATGCAGCCTTTTATTTCCTGCCTGTACTGGTAGCATACTCTTCTGCCGTCAAATTTAAAACAAGTGTGCCGCTGGCAATAGCTGTGAGTGCGGCGTTGCTGCATCCCAAAATGACTGCCTTGTTTACTGAAGGTAATCCGCTGGCATTATTCGGTATTCCGCTGACTCCGGCCAATTATGGCGGACAAGTCGTACCGATCATCCTGATCGTGTTTTTCATGGGGTACATTCAACGTTTTGCCGACAGAGTCTCGCCCAATGTGGTCAAAGTGTTTCTCAGTCCGCTCATTGTTATATTGATTACCGGACCTGTAGCCTTTTTGGCTCTTGGCCCGATCGGTGTTTTCCTGGGCAATGGCCTCACTCAAAGCATTCTGCTGATTCAGGACCATATCGGATTTATTGCAGTAGCCATTCTGGCTGTATTGATGCCTATCTTTGTATCCCTGGGTATTCATAAAGTCTTCATTCCTATTATGGTTTCGTCTATCGCTAATCCGGGCTATGATATGCTGATTCTGGCTGCCCACCTTTGCTCCAACTTTGCGCAGAGCGCCGCATCCTTTGCAGTTGCTACACGCACCAAGAGTTCTTCTCTTCGCCAGCTTGCGATTTCATCTGGTATTACGGCATCTTTCGGGATTTCGGAGCCTGCGCTCTACGGTGTAACGATGAAGCTCAAAAAACCGCTGTATGCCGCAATGGGCGGGGCCGGTGTTGCTGGAGTCTTCGCAGGGCTGATGCATCTCAAAGCCTATGTGGTTGTTGGTCCGGGCCTTGCTTCGCTTCCGATGTTCGTTGGGGCCGGCAACAATTTCACGGTAGCCGTCATTACGCTTGCCATTTCGTTTGTCGTAACGTTTATCTTGGCCAGAATTATCGGATTTGATGAGCCGGTCGACCCGACTGAAAGAACAGTTGCTCAGTCGGTTGCCCAGTCCGTGTCCATCAAAGTGCCTTCAGGCAAGCAAGAGACTGTTGAACTTTATGCTCCTCTTAGTGGACAGAGCATACCGCTGAGCGAAGTTTCGGATGAAGTCTTCTCCAAAGAAATGATGGGAAAAGGAATTGCCTTCGTGCCTGGGGAGAACATCCTTTACGCACCGATGAATGGGATCATATCCCCCCTCTATAAAAGCAAACATGCAGTGGGACTGGTAACCGATAATGGGGTAGAACTGCTCATTCATATCGGGATAGACACAGTGAAAATGAAGGGTTCTGGCTTTAAAGCGTTTGTGAAAACAGGAGATACCGTATCCAAGGGGGACAAGTTGATTGAGTTCGATATTGAAGCAATCAAGGCTTTTGGCCTGGACCCTACTACTATGATGATTGTAACCAATACCGACAGTTTTACAGAAATTAAGAGCAAATCATTGCCAAATGTACAACCTGGCGATGCTATCATGACATTAATAACCAAAGGAGGAATATAATATGAATAATGCTAATCAATTTCCTGAAGGCTTCTACTGGGGCGGAGCCACAGCCGCCAATCAGATTGAAGGGGCTTGGAACGAAGACGGCAAGGGAGTCAGCACACTGGATATGTTCACGGGCGGTTCCATCCACCAGAAACGCAGGATTACCCTTGAGCTTGACCCGGCAGAACGTTATCCTACGCATGAAGCCATTGACTTTTACCATCATTATAAGGAAGATATTCGATTGCTCGCCGAAATGGGATTCAAGATGTTCCGTCTTTCCATTAACTGGACGCGTATTTTCCCTAACGGAGATGAGCCGGAGCCTAATCAGAAGGGCCTTGAATTCTATGACCGGATATTCGCCGAGCTGAAAAAATACAACATCGAGCCTCTCGTTACGATTGCGCATTATGAGTTTCCATTCCACCTGTCCAAAACGATTAATGGTTGGGCCAGCCGGGAGATGATTCAGCATTACTTGCGGTATGCTGAGGTACTGTTGAATCGCTACAAGAATGATGTGAAGTACTGGATTCCTTTTAACGAAATCAATTGCCTTACCCTTGCACAAAAAGCTTATCAAGCCGGAGGTATCATCTATGATGAGAACGGTGAAACAATCGACCTGACAAGGGACAATGCCCAGCTCCGCTTCCAGGCACTCCATCATCAATTTGTGGCCTCTGCGCTGACGGTAGCCCGCGGTAGAGAAATTAATCCGGACTTCCAATTTGGGTCCATGCTGACTCACTTCACCTTTTATCCGCTGACATGCAATCCTGAGGATATTATGCTGGCTACCCGGGAAATGCAGATGAAAATCTATTATTGTGCCGATGTTCTTCACCGCGGATATTATCCTTCCTATTCGAAGCATTTCTTTGAGCAGGAGGGGGTCACACTTCATCAAGAACCGGGCGATGCGGATATCTTAAGACGCGGAACCATGGATTTTGCATCCTTCAGTTATTACATGTCCGTATGTGTCAGTTCAGATCCCAATCAGGAACAGACCGGTGGCAACCTGCTGGGCGGTGTTAAGAATCCATACCTTCAGGAAAGTGAATGGAAATGGCAGATTGACCCTATCGGACTGCGTTATACGTTGCATACCTTGTATGATCGCTATCAGGTACCATTGATGATTGCCGAGAATGGTCTGGGTGCCGTGGATATCGTGGACGAGGACGGAAATATTAATGATGATTATCGTATTGATTATTTGAGGGGTCACATCAAAGAAATGAAGCAGGCGATTGCCGAAGGTGTTGAATTGATCGCTTACACAAGCTGGGCCTGCATAGATTCCGTGTCGCTCGGAACGGGAGAGATGAAGAAACGTTATGGCTTTGTCTATGTGGACAAGCATGATGATGGCACCGGAAGCCTCAAACGAATGAAGAAGAAATCTTTTGACTGGTATAAGCAAGTCATTGCAAGTAACGGAGATAATCTTTAAGAAGAATAAATAAGCTCAGGGCCTGCTGTGGCAGGTTCTGAGTTTATATGGATACGGGGGTTCTCCACACATATGAAGATTGTCAAAATTCTCAATAATAGTATTGTTCTTGCCGAGAAGGAGAACGGGGAAGATATCATTGTTATGGGGAAAGCTATCGGATATAGCAACAAGATCGGTAATTTCATTGATCCTTCCAAGATCGAAAAAATCTATGTGCTCGAAGACCAGACCTCCAAAGATCTGATCAAGCTCATGGAAGAAACACCTGCCGAATACCTGGAAATCACACGCCGAATTGTGGAAATGGCGGAGAAAACACTGGGTTCTAAGCTGATTGATTCGGTGTATTTCACGTTAACAGACCACCTTCATCTGGCGGTTATTCGCTTTAAATCGGGAATCATCCTACAGAACAGGCTGCTGTGGGAGGTGCGGAAATTCTATCCACGGGAATTCGAAATTGGCATTCGGGCACTGAAAGAAATCGAATCCAGACTGGGTCTCCGATTGCCGGAGGAAGAGGGCGGCAATATTGCTTTTCATATTGTCAACGCGCAAAACCTCGAAGGGCAACTGCAAGACGTTATCTTCATGACGAATTTCATCAAAGATGTTCTGAAAATTATCAATCACTATTTCGGGATTGAACTGGATACGGAATCCATAAACTATTCACGTTTTGTGACACACTTGCAATTTCTGGCGCAACGGTTACTTGAGGAACGTCCGCTGGACTCCGATAATTTTTTCCTCTACGACAATATAAGTACAACCTTTGCCAAAGAGCATCAATGCACGCTTGTCATTAAATCATACATTGAAAAATCGTTCAAATTCATTCTGACCCGAGAAGAGCAAATCTACCTGACGATTCATATTAGCCGGCTTCTTATGAGTTCAAACGAATGAAGATTCAATTCAAATAGGCAAACGCAAACTCCTAAAGGAGCCTGCGTTTGCCTATTTGAATTGAAGATATGCGCCCGGTATGGCTGAGGCGTGTTCAGCAGTAAAGCTTTCTTGTCTGGTTAATTGGTATCAATGAGAGAACCACGAGCTGCTTTGAGCAGCCTGTTCATGATGGCTGCGCCAAGTCCGGTATCCGGGCAGGTCTCAGCGATAATGTAGGTCGCTCCCACTTCATCGAATCGACGCAGCGCGGCATACAAGAAGCGGGCCCCCTCTTCCAGTGAGGATAACGAACCCAGAGAAACGACGCAGGAAGCAGCATCCTTGGCATACAAGGATCTGTGTTCTTCAAAAAGAAGTAGTCCTGTAACCTCACCCCTGTTGTCCGCATTGCGCAGTAGCCCAGCAGCCGCGTCCGCTACGCGCTGCGGCGAAGCACCGCCTACCAGGCCGAGCCATCCGCGCGGTGCATAATGGGCATATTTCATACCCGGCGCACGCGGTGCCGAATGGTCGTCATTGGCAGCGCCCGGAGCGACTGCTGCTTCTTTGTGAAGTGGGCCCGCCGTATTAGCCTGCGTAGAGACCGTAATACCAGCTACCGCCTCCAGCTGTTCGCCCGTGATACCGCCTGGACGCAGTATGGTCACTGTCCCGTCAGGCTGCACTTGTACCACTGTCGACTCCAATCCGACGCCTGTGGCCCCATCGTCCACAACCCCGCTGATGTAACCTGCCAGGTCATCCATCACATGAGAGGCCAATGTGGGGCTTGGCCGACCGGAGCGGTTAGCGCTGGGCCCCGCTACGGGAATGCGAGCCGCACGCAGCAGCGCCAGTGCAGTGGGATGGTCAGGCATCCGTACAGCGACGGTGTCAAGTCCGGCGGTCACGCGCTTCGACAGGACATCTGCCCGGACAGGCAGCACCAATGTCAACGGCCCCGGCCAGAAAGCATCCATTAACGCTTCGGCAGTCTTATTTACACCAGTAACCAGTTCCTCGAGCTGGCTCCGCTCAGCAATGTGCACGATCAGAGGATTGTCAGCCGGTCGACCTTTGGCGGCGAACACGGCTTCTACTGCGGCGGTGTTGCATGCGTCTGCTCCTAGGCCATAGACCGTTTCAGTAGGGAAGGCCACCGTACCTCCGCTAAGTAATAAAGCTGCCGCTTCGGCAATAAACCGCTCATCTTGTGCAGAATACTGCCGTACAGTTTCTCCGGCCGCCTTGGGTGGGGTTAGCTGCCAGTATATAGTTTCTTGATTTCCCTGAGTCTTCCATTGAACAGCAAATTCAGTTGTATCCGCTTTTATCAAGTTCATCACAAACTTTCTTCATATTAAATTGCAGTTCCTCAGTTAAGGCCTGATTGGGCCTTGGTCAACAGCTTGCCATTCTGGAAATGAGAACACGTTCGGCCACACGTTCATTTAAGCTGTCATAGTCGGCCTGTGAAGTTCCCGAGGAGACGCAAGCCACAAGTGTAATCAGAGATAATCATTGCTGCGCCGCCTAACCATTGCTTACTCGGATTGTTCATGGGTACAAAATCTCCTTATCCGTATATAAATAAAAAAATATCGTCTTATATTTTACCATAGCAGATGTCCGCTGTAACTGAGACTATGGCTCTGGTCGTAATTAAAGTAAGGTGAAAGAGAAGTGAATATTATTGAGGCAGCGAACCGATTTAATATAGATGTAGACAATATTTTACAACGGTTTGAAAAGGAAATTACAGAATATATACAACAACAGCAACAAGCCGTATGACATTATACGCAGCAGCACATATCTGAGCAGTTTACTCGTTTTCTACACGAATTAGCCTTTTATTATTTAAGTAAGGGTATATACCCAGATGGTTTTGAATATTTATTAATATGCTTGGGGAAATCTTCTATTATAAATAATAAATCATGTATAATTAAGTGTATAGGTTTGTTTGAGCTTTTTAGAGAACAGGCATTTTCCGAAACAAAAGCAGCCTACCAAAAACTCATTAAAGAGGTGTACGCAAATGAAAAGAAAAATCGCGATAATGTTGTTGGCGACTAGCTTTCTTTTGGTACTGTTTGTTCCTACTCAGGTACACGATTCTTTAATCAGAGTTCTTTTTGATCAACATGGAAGCGGTTGATAATATATGCTAAACATTAAATTCTAATTCAGGACCAGCTCAAGGGCTGGTCTTCTTCTATATATCATACATGTTTTCTTTATTTATCCATCATAGATTTAGAAATAACGCTTTAGACTAAGAATGTGAAAGGAGGGATTGGGATGAGAAATAAGAAATTTTGCAACATTCCTTAGAAACGGACAGAAAGAAGCTCTACAATCTGCAAAAGATATGGATCGGATAATTCTAGTGTGCTCAAGCAGTCCAACGTTCTGGATAAAAACTTATCAATTAGTATAATGAACCTTCTATGCAGCACATGAAAGAAACTACTGTGTAAAAAATTCGTTCTTGGGCGAGGAACTTTTGGCGGGTGACTCATTTTATCATTATTTAATAAAATATTTTTATTTCAATAGCCACAGCTATCTTTATGAAATATCAGATTCATCAAAAATAAACAAATAATCCTGAAAAGACAAAATACGACATCGTTTTTTGATATAAACGGCATATTAAAATATTTTCGGCTGTGTGCTAGTCTTTATACTATAAATAACATAAAGGGGTGCAATTATGTTAAAATTTATAAAGAAAATTGTTAGTCCGATACTTGTTATTTCTTTTTTAACCACCTCATTCATAGCATCGCCTGCATCAGCAGACGTAGAAAAGGAATTGACGTCAAAAGCTAAACCCAATTCGTCTTTTTCTACATTGGTAGATAACATTGTGCAAGGAAAAACCGAACTAAGAATCAATACCCTTAAAGAAACAAATGTTACAAAAGACGAAGCCTTAAAACAATATGCTAAAGCTTTTGATATTGTAGAAAAGTATATTGCAGAAAAAAATATTAAAATCAATCAAGATCTCGACAACATTGAATATCAAAGATTTATAAAGTCATTAGGGGTATCACTTGATGACTTTTCAGAGTCTGACAGACAAGAGATTGTGAAGCTAGTTAAGTTTGTGGATTTATACGAAAACGCTGAGAAAAATAAGATTATTAATAACCTTAAATCAAAATTATATGCAAAGTCCATTAATGAGAAAGACTTAGCGGAACTGTTGGAACTTGTACCAGTATCCTTATCTGAGGCTTCAACAGTTGAGGCTCCTACAACTGTTGAAGCCTCAGTTTATCAAGAAAAGGCGGACATAAAACCGTTAAGATATGCAAATGGATACAGTTCAGTTAATGCAAGAGACTATGCTTACAAATGGTGGGATGACCGTAATCCAACTTACTCTAAGTACTACGCCGATTATTTTGGTTGTTCTGTAAGTAGAGCATGTTGGAATGACTGCACCAACTTTGTTTCACAGGCATTATACGCTGGTGGTATGCTGGAATGGGATGGTTTATATTTAACTGGTGATGATGCTTGGTACTTTAGAAATGGCTCCCCCTTTAAACCATCTCATAGCTGGGGGGGTTCAAATAATTTCTATAATCACTGGAAGTATAGAGCTAAATTAGCATCTATTACAAACGATATGTCAATGGGAGACCCAGTAAATGCTGACTTCAATAATGATGGTGACATCGATCATACAGCTATTATAACTGAGTTTACGAATGGCCGTTTCTTTTTGACTCAGCATACAATAGATAGAAAAGACGCTCCCTTATCTACTTGGTATTCAAATGGGTACAAGGTTTATGCATGGAAAATGAGTACTGCAAAAAGAAGCCCAAATGACTGAGGTGTTTTATGCGCTTGATTTGTTTAGTATTATTAATAATCCTTGCATCATGCTCAAATGTAACAGACAGTTCGACCAAGGAGGTTAGTACTGAATATGAAAATGTTCAGGAACTTAACAATTTACCTGTTCCCAGCACTGCCATCGAAGTCGATGAAAAATCTGCTAGAGATTTAAAGAACTATAAAATTCCTCAGTCCTTTGAAAATTTTAATGCTTCATATCAAGAAAAACTCAAAGGTGAGGGATGGGAAATAACTGAAGTCGAGAGCAACAAGGTAATATCAGTAGAGAAAAAAAATATCAAATACTTACTGATTATCACTAAAAGCTCTGACACTCAAACAACCAATGTTACAGTTAGAGATAATTTTTAAGACCCCACACGGGGTCTTTTTTTTACTCTTATTGAGTTAATCAAGCTTTATATACTCAGCCAGCCAGATTCATCGTGAATTAGTGATTTGTTGATATTATTCGTTAGCGACTGATAATCTTATGCTAAATGTTAACTTTAATCAAAGGCCAGCTCAAGCTGGTCTTTTTTCTATAAATCGGACATTTTTTCTGAATTTATTCATCCTCATAATAGAAATAACCTCTTACACTAAGATCATAAAAGGAGGAATTGTGATGAAAAAGCAAGAAATTTTACGATATCGCTTGGAAAAGAACAGACAGAAGCTCTACGATCTTCAAAAAGAACACGGATTGGATGATGCACGTGTGCTCAAGCAATCTATGCTTCTCGACGAACTCATCAACCAATACAATCGGATCTTCTATACAAATGTAAAAAAGCCGACTGCTTGAAAGCAATCGACCTCTGAGCGAGAAACTTTTGGCGGGTGACTCGCTCTATTATTTTATCATACATGCCTTAAAATCAGAATGATTCATATTAAAAATGTACAGCCTCCGTTGCAAGCAAACGTACAAAACGATTACCGAGCATCTCATTGTGGTGTGCAACGATTTGTTCGCCACTCAGCACTTTACTATTAAATGTACTGTGCGCATCCGACACAAGCACATTATTCTGGTACCCCAGACTGTAGGCGTTCCGACAGGTCGTGTCGAGGCAGAACTCGGTTTGCATCCCCGCAATGATGAGCCGATCAGCTCCCAGTTCCTTGAGCACATTGTCCAATTCGGTTTGGTAAAAGCTGTCCCAGGATGTTTTACGGACAATTCGCTCATGGGGAAGGGGACGCACTGCATCGGCTATGGCCCAGCCTACACTGTTTTCCCGGAAATCCTCATCCGCTTCATCGGTATGCTGCACAAAAATCACCGGTGTACCTGCAGCTCTGGCTCTGGTCAAAAGCTGCTGCAAATGCTCTACAACTTCCTGCTCTCGGTACAGCTTCTCATCATACATAAACATAGCTTGCTGCACGTCAATTATGAGTAAAACGTTTTGTCCCATCGTTTCGATTCCCTCCCTGTATGTTTCATCTATCTTACAATAGCATGTCTTCATGCCTTGCGGCGACATAAGGTGAACTATATAATAAAGGACAAGTTGGCACGGTCCGATTCGGACGAAAGGTGATTAAAATATATGAAAATTTCGCAGGAACAGTTTACGTTCCGTTCTGCCGGAGAGGCTCAGACCGGGACTTTGGCAGGGTTTTTGGCAGCCAAAGCGGTTCCCGGAACGGTGATCGTGCTGGATGGAGACCTGGGAGCGGGCAAAACCGCTTTTTCCAAAGCCTTTGCCAGTCATCTGGGTGTCCCGGGTATCGTAAACAGCCCCACCTTTACGCTCATTAAGGAGTATGAAGGCCGATTGCCCTTGTACCATATGGATGTGTACCGTATTACACAGGATGAGGCAGAGGATCTTGGGCTGGACGAATATTTTTACGGGACAGGCGTATGTCTGGTCGAATGGGGCAGTATTATACCAGATATGTTGCCGGAGCAGCGGCTTCACATGTATATAGAAACAACGGATGTGGAGGAGCGCTTGATTCACCTTACCGGGTACGGCGAGCCTTATGAACAATGGTGCCGCAGTTTGCGGGAGAATGGAGTTTGAAGCATGCAAAGAGAGCATACAGATGAGAATGTAAAGCCGCGTGAGCGGTTTTTGGCGTTAGATACAGCGACGACCGTGATGGCGGCCGCTCTGATGAACGGAAAAGAGTTACTGGGAGAAAGCAATGTCTATGGCGAACGCAATCACTCGGTGCACGTGATTTCCGAATTGGAACGGCTTCTGAACGAAGACGGGCTGACACGAGATGATGTGGACGGCATTGCGGTGGGTGTGGGACCGGGGTCTTACACAGGCATTCGCATTGCGGTGACCGCAGCGAAAACACTTGCTTGGGCCTGGGGAGTCCCGGTGACATCCGTATCCACTTTGCAGGCGCTGGCCTGGGGCGGTTGGAGCCGTGGCACCGAGTCGCAGGGGCAAGAAGCTGGAAGTGAGTTAGCAAGTATACACTCGCCCGGAGAGCAGGCGGCAGACTGGATTGTTCCAGTGCTGGATGCAAGGCGCGGACAGGTTTACACAGGCTTGTTCGCAGCGAATGTGGACGGCAATACCGGGATTCCGCAGCGTCTGGAACCGGATGCGATCCGATTGATGGCCACTTGGACTGAGGACCTGCTGCAACGGCTGGAGGCTTTGCCGTCCGAACAGCGCCCTGCGGTCATTTGGCTGGTCGGTGAAACGGCGGTTCACGCAGAAACAGCCGAGCGCCTGCGTGCATGGAGCGAGCTTCGTATCGTACCGTATGAGCTGGAAGGAAGATGGGTTGGCCGCCTTGGGGCGGATAAGCTGCTTCGTCAGGAACATGACGAGTTACATACGCTGGTTCCAAACTATACCCAGTTGGCGGAGGCGGAAGCCAATCTGCTTCGTCAGCGCTGAAGAGAGCGGTGAACAACATGGCAAAGAACATACAACGGGAAGAAAAGCTGGAGTTTCGACTGATGCAGCTGGATGATATTCCCGATGTGCTGGCGATTGAGCATGAAGCGTTCACGCTACCGTGGACGGAAGAAGCGTTCCGCAATGAATTGACGATGAATCATTTTGCTAAATATATGATTATGGAGCTGAACGGACAGGCCATCGGCTACGCAGGGATGTGGACGATTATGGACGAGGCTCATATTACGAATATTGCCGTTCGTGAGGCCTATCGCGGGCGCAAGCTTGGAGATAAGCTGCTGGACGAGCTAATGCAAACGGCCTCTTATCTGGGGATGGAACGCATGACGCTGGAGGTACGGGTGACGAATCGGATTGCTCAGGGCTTGTATGAGAAAAAAGGCTTTAAGCCAGCGGGCGTCCGTAAGGGCTATTATTCGGATAATAACGAGGATGCCGTGATCATGTGGGCGGATCTTCCCGCACATGGGGCATCCGGTGAACAGGAAGGAAGCGTGCAGAAGCAATGACGCAAGAGGAAAAAGCAGGTACAGGCGCCGCCTCTGGCGAGCCTTGCTATATACTGGCAGTGGAGACGAGTTGCGACGAGACAGCTGTGTCCGTCGTGAAAAATGGCACCGAGGTGCTTTCTAACCTGATTTCCAGTCAGATTGAAACACATAAAGCCTTTGGCGGAGTTGTGCCAGAGGTGGCATCCCGCAAGCATGTGGAGAGCATTACCTACATGCTGGACGAGGCCATGCAAGCATCGGGAATTACGCCCCGCGAGCTTTCGGCGGTTGCCGTGACGCAAGGACCGGGACTGGTCGGTGCGCTGCTGGTGGGCATTGTCGCCGCCAAAAGCGCCGCCATGGCGTTCGGCAAGCCGTTGATCGGAACCCATCATATCGCAGGACATATTTATGCAAATCAGTTGGAGCATAAAATCGTATATCCATGCATTGCTCTGGTCGTATCGGGTGGGCACACGGAGCTGGTATGGATGGAGTCCGAGGGTCATTTTCACCTGATTGGCCGCACACGGGATGATGCGGTTGGGGAAGCCTACGACAAGGTAGCCCGTGCTATTGGATTTCCGTATCCCGGTGGTCCGCACGTAGACCGAGTGGCTCATGAATCGGAGGAAACTATCACCTTGCCGCGTGCATGGTTGGAGCCGGATTCCTATGATTTTAGCTTTAGTGGCTTGAAATCTGCGGTGTTGAATGTGATCAACCAGACGAAAATGCGCGGAGAAACCGTTCATGCCGGAGCCATCGCAAGAGGCTTTCAAGAGTCGGTCGTGGAGGTGCTGGTGGAAAAAGCAATTCGTGCCATGCGTGAATACGGCGCGAAGCAACTGCTGCTATGCGGCGGTGTTGCCGCCAATCGCGGACTGCGGACCGCACTTCGCGAACGTTGCGAGCGTGAAGGCATTGAGTTGCTAGTACCATCTATGAAATATTGTACGGATAATGCAGCCATGATTGGTGCGGCAGCTTTCGCCAAGTGGAAGCGCGGAGAAAACACCTCGCTGGACATGAAAGCTGATCCCGGGCTGTCTCTGGAAGAGTGGTCCGTCCAATCTTAATTGGAGAGGCATTGGCTAGTGAGTAGAAGGTAAGTGAAGAAAGTGGATAGGGACACGACTCATTTGGGTCGTGTCTTTTTATGTAATATATAAGCTAAATTCGAAAAATACGTATACATCACTATATATAAAATTCAAGAGGCATAAATACAGGAATTTGAGCCGGGGAATTTTACTGTCTAATTCTCCCGCAACATTCGTCATGATGTTGCACGATTTTTCAGCATTCATCAAAAAAATCTGAAATTTAATACTCCCCGAACAATGATATGATTTGTCAAGTTGTGAACAAAGTTATCCACATATCCCGTCCGAAATGTGGATAATCAAGCTCGAAGCAAGCAGCTTAAGACTTTTTTGGGATGCAAGAACAGGGGGCATTTTGCATCTTTAGGTTTTGAGAAATCTGTGGATAATGTGGATAAAAGGGTGGATAAATTTGGCTTTCATATGAAAATGGCTTTTTATCAATAAAAAAATGGCCCTAAAGGCCATTTTTCAATACATTTCATGCACATATTCTGTGGATATCTTTGTGTATAAAAAGACGAATGGGGCAAATGTGAAATTTTTAAGGCCATAATTGTGAAGCAGATCTTACTCCTCTAACAGTTCCTCCCATGATGCGTAGGTTGCTGTCAATTCCTGCTTGCGTGCGTCAAGTTGTGCCTGAATATCCTGAAGCGCCGTGTAATCCTGATAAACCTCTGGCAGAGTCATTTGCTCCTCCAGCCCGGTAATTTGTTCTTCCAGCTCTTTGATTTGATTTTCCAGTGTCTCCAGCTTGCGCTGACGACTGCGTTCCTCGCTCTTGGCTTGTTTGTCTGCGGCATAGGCTGCTGCACCTGTTTTGGGTGTTGTCTCGACCGTTGCGGATACAGACGATGCTTTGCTGCCTGTTGCCTGACTGGCCTCCAGAGCTTCTTGCGCAATTTCCGCCAGCTCCTGCTTTTTGTCTACATAGTCATCATAATTCCCCAGGAAATGTTCTATTCCTCCAGGATGAAGCTCAATGACACGTTCCGCCATTTTGTTAAGGAAATAACGGTCATGGGAGATGAACAGCAGCGTGCCGTCATAGTCGATTAGGGCAGCCTCCAGCACTTCTCTACTGAACAGGTCGAGATGGTTGGTAGGCTCATCGAGAATCAGCACATTGGCTTCGCGCAGCATCAGCTTGGCGAGAGAGACGCGAGCCTTTTCACCGCCGCTTAAAGTAGCTACCTTTTTCAGTACATCGTCACCACTGAACAGGAAGTTACCCAGCACTGTGCGAATTCGTGCCTCCTCCATATGGGGGTACTCGCTCCATAGCTCCTCCAGCACCGTATTGGCCGGGTTCAGGTTCGTTTGCTCCTGATCATACAGGCCGATTTTGATTTTTGTGCCCCAGTGAATCGACCCGGCAGCAGGCTTTAACGTTCCGGTCAGGCATTTGAGCAACGTCGATTTTCCAATTCCGTTCGGACCAATCAGCGCAACGGTATCGCCGCGTTTTAAGTCGAAGGATGCATGCTGAAATAACGGTTTCTTACCTTCGTAGGCTACGGAGAGGTCGCGTACCTCCAGCACTTCCTTCCCTGACATATAAGCTGTTTCAAAGGAAAAATGGGCTTTTTTCAGATCCCCCATCGGCCGATCCATTCGATCCATTTTATCCAGCTGCTTGCGGCGGCTCTGGGCGCGTTTGGTCGTGGAAGCCCGCACGATATTGCGTTGTACGAATGCCTCCAGACGGGCAATTTCCCCTTGCTGCTTCTCATAGTGCTTGAGATTGGTTTCGTACTCGGCAGCTTTCAGCTCCATATATCGACTGTAGTTACCTGTATACCGGGTCGAACGATGACGCTCGATTTCAATAATGGTGGTCACCAGTCTGTCGAGAAAATAACGATCATGGGATACGACCAGCAACGAGCCAGAATAGCCGCGCAAATAATCTTCCAGCCAGGTCAGCGTTTGAATGTCCAGATAGTTGGTCGGCTCATCCAGCATGAGTACATCAGGGGCGAGCAGCAGGATGCGGGCCAGCGCGAGACGTGTTTTCTGTCCACCGCTCAGTGTGGATACAGGCGTTTCCGGTGCAAACGAGCCAAAGCCCATACCATGAAGCACGCTGCGAATACGGGTCTCCATTTCATAGCCGCCGTGATCCTTGAACCAGTCCGACCTTCTCGCATATCTTTCCAGCAGATCTGCATAGCGCTTCTCGTTCTGCGCATTGGCGGGGTCGGCGATTTCCTGCTCCAGCTGCCGCAGTTCCCGCTCGGCTTCGATCAGTGGAGTGAATACGAGCATCATTTCTGCCCAGATGGATCGGTCGGAGTTCAAGCCGCTGTTTTGTGCCAAATAACCAATGCTGGTCTCCTTCGCCTTGAAAATTTGTCCACCGTCATATGATAGTTCTCCAGCGATGATTTTGAGCAATGTCGATTTGCCCGCGCCGTTCACACCTACCAGTCCAATGCGTTCACGTTCCAATATTTGAAGGTTAATCCCGTCCAGAACGGGCTCAATTCCGTAGGATTTCGTAATTCCAGTTACTTGCAATAGCATCGCGTATCGTTCCTCCATTACATTATGCACAGTTTTCCCCGCTTCCTCCGCAGGGTGTCTTCCTTCCAGTTTACATGAAAATACCCACTAATGCACTGCTATCACCCTGTAAACCCTTGAGCCGCGTGTAGTCAATTTGTATAAACAATGATAAACTTAAACGAGAACTGAAAAAAAATGAAAAAAGCTTGCAAGGTACAAGACTTACTGACAATTGGACAAATAGTAACGTTTTAAAGCATTATCGACGATTGTGCGGGAGGACGGATATTCTTTGGATGTCTGGAGTGTGAAGAACGCGCTGCGCTTGCAGCAACGGGAGGCGCGGGACTCCATGGACCCGCTGACGCGGCAGGAGGCATCGGCTGTGGCCTGTCGGCATGCAATTGAGGCATGGGAGCAGCTTAGAATAGACAGAAACGGAGATAGGCTGACGGTATTTAGCTATCTTTCTTTTGGCAGCGAGATTTCTACGACTCCCTTTATCGAGCATTGCTGGTCACGGGGGGACCGTGTGCTGGCTCCCAGAGTGGACCCGGTAACCCGGACCATGGAGCTGAGGCAGATGGGGCAGCACGGCGATATCGTGCCTGGCATGTGGAACATTCCTGAGCCTGCGCCCACATGCGATCAATGGGCGCCTGAAATGTGGTCGGGAATCGACTGGGTTGTCGTGCCGGGATTGGCTTTTGATCGTCATGGGGGCAGAATCGGCTACGGCGGAGGCTACTATGATCGTTTCACCGTACAGGTAGAGGCGCAGAAGCGTGATAACGGCAATGCAGGTCCGCTTTATGTTTCGCTGCTGCTGCCAGGACAATTGCAGGAGCAGGTACCCATGGAGCCGGGGGATTTGAGGGTAGATGTGCTTTTTACCCCGGAAGGTCCCATACATTGCGATATTGCAAAATCAGAAAAAACAAACGATGAATGAAGCGAAGTCGGCATGTGAAAGGAGCTGTGAGGGAGTCGTGGATTCCTTTACTCATTTTAACGAACAGGGACGAGCTCGTATGGTGGATATTTCGGGCAAAGCGTCCACGGTTCGTACAGCAGTCGCCGTGTCGCGGATTACGATGAATCCGGCTACACTCACGGCTGTGAAAGAGGGTAGGATCGGCAAGGGCGATGTTCTTGCTGTGGCCCAGGTCGCCGGGATTCAAGGCGCGAAAAAAACGTCGGACTGGATTCCGATGTGCCATCCGCTGGCCCTGACGGGTGTGAATATTACGTTTTCCGATAATGGACATGATGTGCTTCATATTGAAGCCGAAGTGAAGACTGAGGGCAAGACAGGTGTGGAAATGGAAGCTTTGACAGCGGCTTCAGCCGCAGCGTTAACCGTGTATGATATGTGCAAGGCGCTGCAAAAAGATATGATCATCGGCCCTACCATGCTGCAATCGAAAACAGGTGGCAAGCATGGGGATTTCCAAAGGGAGGACCACCGGGAACCTTGACATAGACAACATGTCGCCGAGAGGGTACTGTGATGTAGTGGAGAATGCAGCGTAGCTGTTTCTGATTTTCAGAAGAGAAAGTATTCTTTCATGATAGGAGAAGGGTGATCTTATGGTGTGGAAAACGGCGATCCTGACAGCCAGTGATAAAGGGGCGAGGGGAGAGCGTGAGGATACAAGCGCACAGGTCATCCGGGAACTCATCGAAGAAGAGCTGGGCGGAGAGATTGTGGAGTACCGGATCGTTCCCGATGAACCGGATGAAATTATTGCGGCTTTAATCGAAATGACCGATTATTTTCATGCAGACTTGGTGCTGACGACGGGCGGAACCGAGCTGGCAATCCGTGATGTGACACCCGAGGCGACTCGGCGGGTCGTGGAACGGGAAGTGCCCGGCATGGCGGAAGCGATGCGTATGATTGTGATGCAGAAAAATCCGGCGGCCATGCTTTTTCGTGGAATCGTAGGGATCCGGGGGCGTACGCTGATCGTGAATTTGCCGGGAACGCCCAAGGGCGTGCATGAAAATTTGGCGGCTATTATGGATCAATTGCCAGAGGCGCTTCTTATGGTGACAGGCCAGTTCCGGTAGAAGGCAGCACGTCGAGTGTGGTATGATATCCGTAAGAATTTACATGACTGTATGCGGGCTAACTATACAAGAAACATATAACGGACAAGTAGGGTACCCATGGTTGTTTCTGCGTCTGTATACCAGATGCTGTTTCTTGTTTTTAGTTTTTGCCCGTCAACATAAGGAGGATAACACTCATGCCTAATATCGGAGCACCGGGTTATATTTTGTTAATTATTCTGGCGCTGCTGCTATTCGGTCCGAACAAGCTGCCTGAGCTGGGTCGCGCTGTGGGGCGTACATTCCGTGAGTTTAAAAACGGAGCACGTGACATTTTGTCTGAAGACCAGCGGACTGAACGCAAAGACAGTAAGGATAGTACGGCCAAAGCATCCCAGACGACGGCTTCAGAAGTGCAGCCCCAGCCGGAGGATAAACGGTTATCTTAGGTTAGTTTCATTTTTGATGCCTTTTACAATTTCAAGAAGAGCCTCTTCTCCAGGGAAGGGCTTTATTTTTTAGGAGGCGCAGCTGCGTCCGATCCAGAAAGGAGGAGCGAGTTTGACCCCACCAGAGCATGAAATGCCGCTCATGGAGCATCTGGGCGAGCTACGTCGTAGAATCATTTATGTGCTGATTGTATTTGTTCTGGCACTGGCTGGTGGTTTATTCGCCGCAGGTCCTGTCTATGACTGGCTTATTCGCTCCGGTTCGGCGCAGGCTTTTCAGCTGAATGCATTTTCCTTCTGGGACGGAATAGGCATCTATATGAAGATCGCCATGCTGATCGGAATTGCGGTTGCACTGCCGTTTGCATGTTACCAGCTGTGGAAGTTTGTTAGTCCAGGCTTGCGACCGCAAGAACGGAATGCGACTTTGCGGTATGTGCCTTATGTGCTGCTGCTGTTTGTGATTGGTGCAGCTTTTGCCTATTTTATTGTTTTCCCGATGGCGATTCAGTTTACGTCGTCTGTCACCAAAAGTATGGGACTGCATGAAACGTATGGCATCGCCCAATATTTCACCTTCATGTTTAATATTGTGCTGCCTGTGGCTCTGTTGTTTGAACTGCCACTGCTCATCATGTTTCTGACGGGTATTCGGGTGTTAACTCCGATGAGGCTTCGTAAATGGCGGAAAATTTCTTATTTTTTGCTTGTCTTTGTCGCTGTCGTCATAACTCCCCCGGATTTTATCTCCGACTTCCTGGTGGCGATCCCGTTACTGGTGCTGTATGAAGTGAGTGTGTATATGTCAGCAGTGGTGTACCGCAAGCAACTGCGTGCGGACGAGGAACGGGAGGCACAACTGCGTGTAGCACCGGAAAGGTAACAGGCAGAACCCGAATTTCCGTGCAAAACGGTATCTTAGGGTTCTGGAGCTACATGGCAACTTGCAGATCATGAAGATCAGGGATAGCAGATCATGAAAAGCAGCAGCTTAGCTGCCATAAAAATAACCATTAGCCTGAGGTAACGGTTATTTTTATGGCAGATGGATATAATCGAGAAGGGTCGGCCATAAAAATTCCCATAAAAAATACATCAGGGACTTGAAATTCAATCTCAAGTTGAGTATCATAAAGTTGGTTGTTAGCACTGACGAGTGTCGAGTGCTAATACATACAACATAACAACCGTATAACGGAATAAAACACTTAATAAGGAGGCTATTTTTTCATGATCAAACCTTTGGGTGAACGCGTATTGGTGGAAGCAATTGAGCAAGAACAAACGACTTCCTTCGGAATCGTACTTCCTGACTCTGCTAAGGAAAAGCCGCAAGAAGGCAAAATTATCGCGGTTGGCGCAGGCGCATTGAAAGACGGTGCCCGCATTCCTCTGGAAGTAAAAGAAGGCGACCGTGTAATCTTCTCTAAATACGCTGGAACGGAAATCAAATATGAAGGTAAAGAATATTTGATTATGAAAGAAAGCGATATCCACGCGATCATTGGTTAACCGGAATCCGGACAAGACCTGAATATAGGAATCGAACAAATCATTCATAATCCATGGGAGGTTTATCGCAAATGGCAAAAGACATTAAGTTTAGTGAAGACGCTCGTCGCTCCATGCTTCGTGGGGTAGATGCATTGGCTAACGCTGTTAAAGTAACACTCGGACCGAAAGGCCGTAACGTTGTACTGGAGAAAAAATTCGGTAGCCCGCTCATCACAAATGACGGTGTAACGATTGCAAAAGAAATCGAGCTGGAAGACGCTTTCGAAAACATGGGCGCTCAACTGGTTAAAGAAGTAGCCACCAAAACCAACGATGTAGCTGGTGACGGTACGACAACCGCTACTGTTTTGGCTCAAGCCCTCATCACAGAAGGTTTGAAAAACGTAACTGCTGGTGCAAGCCCGATCGGTATCCGTAAAGGGATCGACAAAGCGGTTAAAGCAGCTGTTGCTGAACTGCAAGCGATCTCCAAGCCAATCGAAAGCAAACAATCCATTGCACAAGTAGCCGGTATTTCCGCTGCTGACGACGAAGTAGGCGAACTGATCGCTGAAGCTATGGAAAAAGTGGGCAAAGACGGTGTGATCACGGTTGAAGAATCCCGCGGTTTTGCAACTGAGCTGGAAGTGGTTGAAGGTATGCAGTTTGACCGTGGCTACATTTCCCCGTACATGATTACAGATACGGACAAAATGGAAGCTGTGCTGGACAATCCGTATATCCTGATCACAGACAAAAAAATCACGAACACACAAGAAATTTTGCCTTTGCTTGAGAAAATCGTACAACAAGGCAAACCGCTCGTGCTGATCGCTGAAGACATCGAAGGCGAAGCGCTGGCTATGCTCGTTGTTAACAAACTGCGTGGTACATTCAACGCTGTAGCTGTTAAAGCTCCAGGCTTTGGTGACCGTCGCAAAGCAATGCTGCAAGATATTGCTGCCCTGACAGGCGGTCAAGTGATCACGGAAGAACTGGGTCTGGACCTGAAAACAGCTTCCGTAGACCAACTGGGTACAGCACGTCAAGTGCGTATCACAAAAGAAAATACGATTGTGGTTGACGGCGCTGGTAACAAAGCCGACATCGACGCTCGTGTTAGCCAAATCCGTACGCAACTGGAAGAAACCACTTCCGAGTTCGACAAAGAGAAACTGCAAGAGCGTCTGGCTAAATTGTCCGGCGGCGTAGCGGTTATCAAAGTCGGTGCGGCTACTGAAACAGAATTGAAAGAACGCAAACTGCGCATCGAAGATGCCCTGAACGCAACCCGTGCTGCGGTTGAAGAAGGTATCGTATCCGGTGGTGGTGTAGCGCTCCTGAACGTATACAGCGCTGTTGCAGCCGTTGAACTGCAAGGCGACGAGCAAACAGGCGTGAACATCGTATTGCGCGCTCTGGAAGCTCCAATCCGCACGATCGCTGCTAACGCGGGTGAAGAAGGCTCCGTAATCGTTGAGCGTCTGAAACGTGAAAAAGTTGGCGTAGGCTTTAACGCAGCTACTGGCGACTGGGTAAACATGATCGACGCTGGTATCGTTGACCCTGCAAAAGTAACTCGTTACGCACTGCAAAACGCTGCTTCCGTAGCAGCTATGTTCCTGACTACCGAAGCGGTTATCGCTGACAAACCAGAACCTGCAGGCGCTGCTGGCGTTCCTGACATGGGCGGTATGGGTGGAATGGGCGGAATGATGTAATAAACCCAAAAACCCTTGCTGTAACAAGGGTTTAGGCGATTGATATGTTCATTTGTTAACAATTTGTTAACTCTGATCAGATTTTTTTGAGGCTCTCATTAGTTCGCTGAACTTTTGAGCAGCCTCTTTTCTTTTTGGCTTAGTTATATGAAGGTATATTCTGCGCGTTATCTCGTCGTTCGCATGTCCTAGCCGCTGCATGATTTGTTCGAGAGTGGCTTCAGCTTCAGCTAATAGTGACGTATGGGTGTGGCGAAGTGAGTGCGGGGTGAGATCAGGATTAAGTCCGGCTAGTTTTAAAAGTCTCTTCATCCTGAGTTCAACCATTTTTATAACTTGAGGATACCCAGCAAATTTGCCGACTCTCGCGAATATAAAACCCTGATCGTGATATGAAGTGCACCCCTTAGAATAGACATTGGAATAAACCCCTGGTTTATCCGATGAATTTCTAGGGGGTGCATTTTTATGCCAGCGAAAAAAGGACAGAAGTTTAAAGAGTATACGTTTGAAACCAAAGGGCCATACGGCTTCATATCGAAGAAGGTTGGACATATCGTAAACTTATGGAGAAGTTCGGGATTGCAGATCGACATCGGTTGAAAGAATGGATGCGGAAGTACAAGGAACTCGGTGAATTCGGACTTATGGACCAGCGAGGACGACGGAAGGAATATATGGACCAGGACAGGTACGTCCAAAAGTTAAAACGGGAAAACGATATGCTAAAAAAGTGTTTGGAAATCTGGATGCAGGAGATGAGGCGCACAAGTATGACGGGGTCTACGGCTACCGTCAAATCCAACTATTTTTGCAGCACGATCATGGAGTCTGGATGAACCATAAAAAGGTACTCCGGCTCATGCAGGTCTTGGGAATCCGCTCACAAATTCGTCGGAAGCATCGCTGCAACTATGCTTCTTCTACGGAAGGTCGTGTGGCGAAAATCTGCTAAAACAGGATTTCAAGGCGGACAAACCAAATCAAAAATGGGTCACAGATATCACGCAATATCGTGTGGGTGATTGCTGGCTATATCTATCTGCGATTAAAGACTTGTTCAATAACGAAATTATCGCGTACCAGTTGAGCCATAGAAATGATAACGAACGGGTTTTACAGACGTTTCGACAAGCCTGGAAACAGCAAAAAGACGTGACTGGCCTCATCGTTCACAGCGACCAGGGATTCCAGTACACGTCCTATGCGTACCATGACATGCTGCCAAAGGTTGGTGCCCGAATCAGCATGTCTCGCCGAGGCAATTGTTATGATAATGCCTCGATGGAGAGCTTCTTCTCGCATCTCAAAACGGAAGGGCTCTACCCATATGATATCCGAAATATGGATGAGGCACAGGGGCTTTTTTCAGTGTCTATAAAATGGGGTCTTGACCACATACGTCAAAGGGTTTTTTTTTTACGAATTGCCGCTTAGCCCTGTCAATTTCTTCAAGGACACATACTGTATACAGTATCTAAAAAAAGGAGGAGTTCATGTGAGTGAATGTGGACATGAGCATAAAGCCAAACATTTTTGTCCTTTCACATCGACGGGTGCAATTTTGGTGCTCTTTATCCTGTTGGTCATAATTACTAAAGCGTGCTGGATTTAATTTCGTGAAAAGAATTGTTGGATAATACTACTTCACTTGACTTGACTCATTTTTTAAGGATGGTAAAAAGTAGAGCCCAATGAACGCATTTGGCAATAGCCTATGCGTTCATTGGGTTTTGTCGGCGGGGGAATATTTCATGATGGATTTCTCAAACCATTCATCGAATGAACTAATTTCGCCTGATGCAGTTAAGATTAACGGATCTTTACTTGTTTCGTAAGCAATTTGAATTTAGAGTAGATGTGAAAAAGGACTCCGCTGGTTTATAACCAGTAAGGAGTCCTTTTGGTTTATTCCTGATCACTTCTCGTAAAAACTTTTCCAATCAAGATGTATATGATTAATGCAATAATCACAGCCAGACCATAGTCGATAATAAACTTAATGAGGTTTTCTAATGTGAAAAATCCAGTTCCTGTGTTGTATTGAAAAAATTCTAACCTTCCGTATGTTAGATTCCCGATAATGTTGCCGATGAGCAGCGCGATGATAAATCTCCAAATGTTTTTCACCAAATACCTCCTGAAAAAATAATTAATCAAAATAGAACTTGTCATAAAATCAACTATAGTTTACCATAAATAGAGTAACTATTACATCAATGGTAAATGCATATAAAAAACAATGAGGAGTTGAAGTGATGAAAAAAGTATGGATAACCTCACTAATGGCCGCAACTTTACTATCAGGTGTGATTGCGGTACCAGCCTCAATGTACGCATTGCCTTCTACAGACTCTAGTAGTGTTTCTAGTAGTGCTAAGGATTCTCTTAGTGAATCTGAATTACAAGATATCGAAGGTATCGCCGAATATTTCAATTTGTCTGAGCAGGAAAAAAATGATTTTATTAAAGCCATCCAAAATAAAGAAGACCGTGGAGAGTATCAAACACAAGGGAAATTGAGCTGGGCAGTAAAAGCTTTAAAAGCAGGATATGAAAAGCTTCCGGCCTCAGTGAAAGCTTTCATTGGAGTAGAGGGATTCTTACAGATTCTTGGTGTTGTTGATAACTTTACTGGAGCTATTGAAGATGCAATATATGCAGGTGCTTTGCAAGTTACCGGAAATGAAACTGCTGCTTGGTGGGTTACTAAGGCTCTAATGTTGCTTTTATAGGTTATTCAACAATAAGATGAATGGTGTAGATTTTCCTTAAACTAAAAGCTCTGCTAACCTAATTGGTCGGCAGAGTTTTTTTATTTTTGACCGGAGTGTGTGGCCCATAAACCAAAAAAAGACCTCTCAATAGATGATATATATGGTATTATATGGATTATGATACAAAATGAGACGGTTGCAGCAGAGCCGTAACGGAGTAATTCAGCCTTAGTTCAAAAATGACTTTTACTTTGTCTTGCTTTGTGATTTTTCCTTGCTTTGAACTAAGGCATTCAACTTTTTTAAGTAGGTATTCTCCATGCGCAAACGTTCTATTTCCGCTTGTAACGCCTCGATAAAGCCTTCAACTGGAGTTGGTTTCTTGGATTCTTCTTTCATGGATGGACGCCCCTTTTTCTTTGATTTGAGGGCATCTACACCTTCTGTCTCTAGTTGATTCTTCCAACGTAGTACCAGAGAATGTGTTGGTATATTGAAGATCGCAGCTGCTTCGCGGATAGATGTCCCATGTTCGTTTATATAATGAAGCACCTTTAGTTTATCTTCCACGGAATAAGTTGTATAGCCATTTTCAAAACCCTGTTCTCCATGATGTTCATACTGTCGAATCCATGTTAGGAGTATACTATGCGATACTCCTATACTCCTCGCTATGCTTTTCTGTCCTTCCTTCCCTTCAAGATACCTTTTTACCGCTTGTATTTTTTCTTGTGTGGTCACTTTAGCCATTACAAAAAATGCACCTCCAATGTTAGATGGTGTCTAACAATTGGGGTGCAGTTCAAAGGAGGTAGTCTTTTTTATGTCATTGAAATTTGCTTATCAGGATTTTTTTGATGACAGACGGTTCAAAAATACTACGCAGAAGAACATTGAAACTATCAAACCATGTTTGGTGAGTTTGTGGAGTTTATTTTTGATTGGTGGGCATTTTGCGATGGAAATTAAAGGATTGGTAAAGGTCATGATCTCTCGCCCTCATGCATTGACTAAATGACAAGCAATATGTATGATGAGTTAGGCAACATAAAAGCAACTAAAACAACAAGAAGACTATATTTATACAAACAGAACGAAGTGAAAAACATGCGAGGTATCGTACAATTTGAATGTGAATGAGGGATATGCTTGGGAGAGGGTATGATCGGAAAGTCTGGGTTTACTCGGGAGATGAAGGGATTAGTTATTCCTTCTGTGCTACAAATGCTTGTTGCTAATTCATTTTCTCTAGTGAATATGCTAATGGTGACCAGCTTGGGAGATGGGGCAGTTGCTATCACCGCTGCAGTAGGCAGAATCAGCTTCATTTTATCGATGATCCTTACAGCAGTCTATGGGATGACTGCTTATATGACCCAGTACCACGGAAAACAGCAGCATACGCTTATGCGAGCAACATTCGGTTTTATGCTGTTGACGGGAATCTGCATCAGTCTTCTGGCGTTTGTTGTTGTGTGGATCTGGAAGGAGCCGATTCTTTCTCTATTTATTAAGGACATTGAAATACTGCAGCTTGGTATTCAATACCTCACGATTATGGTTTTTGTTTTTCTGATCAGTGCGATTAGAGATGCTTATGCTCAGGCGCTGGGATCTATAGGGAAGGTTAGGGTAACTTTATATGTCGGTCTATGTGCGATGGCGATTAATATTACACTCGACTATGGGCTGATTTACGGGAAGTTGGGTTTACCCAATCTGGGTGTTGCAGGAGCGGCATGGGGAACGTTGATAGCTTCAGGTACGAGTCTTCTGTTTTTGTTTGTTTTCATTTATAGCAAATCGTATTATTTAAATATTCGATTCCAAGAGCTATTCAGTTTACCTCTGATACTGCGCAAGCAGGTGGTGAAAACGATAACCCCACTAGTGTTTCACGAAGGCATGTGGTCGATCGGAAATATGCTGTATACCGTAGCTTTTGGATCATTAAGCATCGCGGCATTGACTACATTCCAGCTTGCGAATACGCTACAAGGATATTTTATGATGGGGATTCACGGATTTGCCTACGCGGCAAAAGTGATGATCGGACAAAAGCTGGGACAGGACAAGCAGGAGCAGGCGCTGGATTATGCTCGCAGATTTACTCGGATTTCGGTCATTACGGGTATAATCGTTAGTGTTGTCATGATGATGGTTTCGCCGTTTGTGTCCTTTATTTTTCCTTACTTAAGTGGGGAGGTTCACGCTTCTTTAGGAAATATCCTTCTGCTGCAGGCTGTGGCAATGACCGCATTTTTCTTGAATAATGTATGGATTGTCGGTATGTTTAGAGCAGGTGGAGATAATTTGTTTACGATGAGCATGATTTTAATTACAACATGGGCCATTGCATTACCGGCAGTATTTGTTGGGGCATATGTGCTCCGTCTGCCGCTGGAATGGGTGTATGCATTATTTTTGTGTGAAGAGATGAGCAAGGCCTTCATAGGGTATAAACGTTATCGCTCCCAGAAATGGATGCGGAATTTGGTTAAGAATGTCCCTGAGACGCCTTCCTCGGCGTTATCTTTATAATGTCCAAGTGAGTGTCTAAATGCGTGGGAATAGTAGCGAGGAAGAATAGGAGGATTTGCAATGTCTCTTGCGGGTGAAGAAAGAAAGCTAAGTATTATGAACATGCTAAACGAGCATGGGAAGGTCATTGCGGGCGACCTAGCACGCATGTTCGAGGTTACAACAGAAACGATTCGTAGAGATTTGGATGAGCTGGAGAAGGAGAATAAGCTCAAGAAGGTGTATGGCGGTGCGATCAAGCTGAAGGTAGAGGTAGAGCCAGCATTGTTTGAAAGAGCCTGTATTAACCAAGAGGCGAAGGAGAAAATTGGATATCTTGCTTTTACACTAATTGATGATCATGACGTTATCTTTATAGATGAAGGCACGACACCGCTTCAGATTATCCCGTATCTATCTCAGAAGCAGCAGGTTACCGTTCTAACGAGCTCGATCTCTGCCATGATGTCCTTGATCGAGCTTCAGAAACGAGAGCAATTCGATGGCCGAATTATTATGCTTGGCGGCGAAGTGAGCGTGAAGCATCTCCGTGTATCAGGTGCTATTGCAGAAGCAAATATGTCGGATTTTTTTGTGAATAAGGCATTTGTAACTGTAGATGCCTTATCGATGGAGCACGGATTTACAAGCTATGACTATGAGAAAGCTACGTTGACTCGTAAATGGATCCAGCAGTCGGAAACTTCCATCGTTTTGGCGGATTCATCGAAATGGAACAAGCGGTCTATGGTTAAGATATGCGACTTCGAGAATGTCGATGTGGTTATTTCGGAACTGGAGCCTCCATCAGAATGGAAGACGCAGCTGGAAGACTCCAATACAAAATGGATGATGCCGAGTGAATCATATACGTGAGGCTTGATTCAGGCGTAAAGCTAGTAGAGAAGGAATTTCTTCTCTACTAGCTTTTTTTGTGTTGTTTGTTGTTGTGTTAAATTTGTAATCTCTATGTTAAATATTTGGGATCGCATTGTATTGATTGTTTTTTAGCAGTAGAATAATAAAAACAACATAAATAAAAATAAAAGCAATTAAAAGCATTTTTTTATTTGTGTTCATAATTTTGCGCTTCAGCAGGTTCCTAGTAATCTGATGATGATAAAAACAGGAGTGGTGACGATGAAAGACGCAGTGTATTTAGACAAAAGCAAAAGGAAGTACAAAGGAAATTTGCACTTACACACGACATGGTCAGATGGATCGCAAGAGGCGCTGGATGTTGTCGTTGCGTTCAAGGATAAGGGCTACGACTTTATCAGTATAACGGATCATGATGTATTCGTTCGTACGGCTGAATATGATACGGATTCTTTCATCGTGCTGCCAGGCATGGAAAGAGGAGGTTTGAATCACGTGCCGGATAAAGACTCTGGCTACCACTTTGGAGTGCTGGGTGATCCGACAATAGAGTCGGAGAAGGAACAATTTCATCATTTGCAATCGTTTGAGATTCCCATTCCTTGGGAGGGATCACAATCTCCGCAGAAGCTCATTGATGAAATGAAGGCTCATGGAAATCTCGTCATTTTCAATCACCCGGAATGGCATTTGACACGTTTCGAGGATATGGTTCAGTACGATGGATTTTTTGCGATTGAAATATACAATCATGCCACGGAATGGACGCCAAGTTCGTCTTATGGAGCGGCCTACTGGGATCATGCGCTTCAAAATGGCAAGCGTGTGTTTGGGATCGCTGCTGATGACTCGCACAATCATGACCCAAACAGCAAAATTGCTGAGTATGGGGGCGGCTGGGTTTCTGTCGAGGCGGAGGAGCTTTCGCAGCAAGGGATTATAGATGCACTAAAGAAGGGACAGTTTTATTCCAGTTCTGGACCTGAGATCCTGGATTATCGTGTGGAGGATGGGTTCGTCAACGTCGAGTGTTCGCCCTGCCAATATATTATGTTTAAAGCATTTCCACAACGCGGGCCGTTCCTCGTGCAATACGAGACAGGTGAGCTGATGACCTCTGGAAGCATGATGATTCAGAAGGACATGCAATATATTCGGGTCGAATGTGTGGACGAGAAGGGCAGAGTAGCTTGGTCTAATCCGATCTTTGTGGGAGATTTGGCGGAGGAGGAACAACAATGAGAGATGCTGTTCTTTTGGATGCTGTCTGTCAAAAGTATAAAGGAAACATTCATGCACACTCTTTTCGCAGTGATGGCGAGTATACCGTAGAGCAAATGATAGAAGCCTATCGCTCTAAGGGCTATGATTTTATGTGCTTGAGTGACCATGAGATCTATTTTCATAGCGATGCGTATGACACGGAAACGTTTATTATGCTGGACGGCTATGAAATGGCTTGCGAGATGGAACGTAATACGACCGGTCAGCAGTATCATCTGCATGGACTTTTGGATCGCTCATTGTTGGCAGAGAAGCCTTTTCAGCATGATGAGGAACATGCAAAGCCGGATTATGAGAGCTTGGATACCATTCAGCAATTGATTGATGAAATGAGGAGCAAAGGAAATCTTGTCATTATGAATCATCCCGAATGGTCTAAAAATCGGGAAGAGGATTTGCATAAACTTGAGGGCTATGCAGCGATCGAAATCTATAATCATCAATCCGAAATCCAAGAGGCGGTAGGTTATGGTGTATCCTACTGGGACTATGTTCTCAAGCGAGGCAAGCAGGTAAACGCAATCGCCGCAGACGATGCTCACGGGGGGCCGACTGATATGGTGGTATCCGAATTTTATGGAGGTTGGATAGCTGTAGAGACCGATCAATTAGAGCAACAGGCGATTATCGAGGCCATAAAAGCAGGTCATTATTATAGCTCCAATGGTCCCATGATCCATGATCTTCGCATTGAGAACGACAGGTTTAAAGTCAAATGCTCTCCTGTACGAAGCATTCGTTTTATTACTTTCCCGGACAATGGCTTGGCTGAAATGGATCCGACGGGTCAATGCATCACCGAAGCCGAATATATCATTCAAAATAATGAGCAATATGTACGAGTGGAATGTGTAGATGCATCGGGCAGAGTAGCGTGGAGCAATCCAATCTACCCGAAATCTGAGCGGCAGTTATTGGAGGAGCTATGAGCAATCCGTATTTATTATTAACACCGGGTCCCTTATCCACAACGTCAACGGTCAAAGAGGCGATGCTAAAGGATTGGTGCACTTGGGATCATGAGTATAAGGCGATTGTCGAGCAGATTCGTCTGCAACTATTAGAGGTTGGCCGCACATCTAACGAGCACTATGCCGCTCTGTTCATGCAGGGCAGTGGCACCTTCGGTATTGAAGCGACGCTTGGATCTGTCATCCCGAGTGAAGGCAAGCTGTTAATTTTGCAAAATGGCGCGTATGGGAAGCGCATCGAGGAAATCGCAAAGGTGCTCAAAATTCCCCATCTATCTCTTGTATTTGAAGCTAATACGCAGGTAGATCCACAAGCAGTGGAGAGAAAACTGGTTGAGGATGAAGCTATTACACATGTGGCCATGGTCCATTGTGAGACGACAACAGGCATTCTGAATCCGCTTGAAGCGGTGATGGATGTGATTAAGCGGAATAATCGAATAGCAATAATTGATGCAATGAGTAGCTTCGGAGGCATTCCGATGGAAGTAGAGGAGTTGCAAATCGACTTTATAATAAGCAGTTCAAATAAATGCATCCAGGGTGTTCCAGGCTTTAGCTTTATTCTATGTAAAAGGGATGAGCTCATAAAATGCAAAGGAAAAGCGCGGTCGTTATCGCTTGATTTGTATGACCAGTGGGAGACGATGGAGAAGGATGCTGGCAAATGGCGCTTTACTTCGCCAACGCATGTCGTGCACGCGTTTGCGCAGGCGCTAAAGGAGCTAGATGAAGAGGGCGGCGTGGAAGCCCGTCATGCGCGATATCGGACCAACCAGCAAATCGTCGTGGAAGGGTTGACTCAAGCTGGCTTTACGGCCTACTTGCCAAGGGAGCTACAGTCTCCCATTATTACAACCTTCTTGTATCCAACACATATTCCTTTTGCATTTGAACATTTTTATAACTTCTTGAAGTCGGCTGGTTTTGTCATTTACCCTGGCAAATTAACAGATGCTAATGTATTTCGAATCGGGAATATAGGGGATGTGCATGCCAAGGATATGGAGCGATTAAGTGAGCAAATATTACGTTATGTTGGAGTGACCAAATATGAAAATTGAAGGCATTATTTTAGATTGGGCAGGGACGACAGTTGATTATGGCTGCTTTGCACCAGTGCAGGTGTTTATGGATATTTTCAAGGAAATGGGCATCCCATTAACGATGGAAGAGGTTCGTGCTCCAATGGGGCAACTGAAGCGGGATCATATTCGATCGTTGCTGCAAATGCCAAGAATAGAAGCTTCTTTTCAGGTGAAATTTGCCCGTAGTTATACGGAGGCGGATATTGATGAGCTGCATGATCGATTTGAACCTAGACTGCTGTCTATTCTCCCGCAATATGGAAGGCCAAATCCACATGTTGTAGAGACCATACAGCTGTTGAAGCAGCAAGGCTTAAAAATTGGAGCAACGACAGGCTATACTTCCACCATGCTTTCCATTGTGGAAAAGGCTGCCAAGGAATATGGCTACGAACCTGATCATTGGGTAACTCCTGATCTGGTTATGGATAAAGGCAGACCTTATCCGTATATGATCTATGAAAATATGAAGCAGCTTGGTCTGGGTCATCATGCACAAGTGGTTAAGGTCGGAGATACGATATCTGATATTCAAGAGGCAAATAGTGCAGGCGTGTGGGCGATTGGTATCGTGAAAGGCAGCTCTATGCTTGGTCTTACGGAAGCTGAGGTAGAGCATTTGTCTCCAGAGGAAGAACGTCAGATTATGGCTGGTGTGCGTAAGAACTATATGGAAGCAGGAGCGCATGGCGTTATTGAGGACATATCCCAGTTGCCTGCGATGATTGAGCAAATCAATGAACGATTGATGAATAAGGAGCTGCCTTATGCCAATCCGCATCAATAGTCGTATAGAAGGAGATATCAATGGAACGGATGAACGTCAAGCTTGGCAAGATGAGCATCTAAGTGAAGAGACGCTTGCTGTCTTGGACCAGGATAGCAAGCTCTTTCTTCATCAGTCGATGTCCACGCCATGTTTAAATGCCATTGTAAGTGCAGAGGGAATATACATTGAGGATGTGGATGGACGCAGAGTAATGGACTTTCATGGAAATAGCGTTCATCATGTGGGTTACAAAAATGAGCATGTAATGAATGCCATCATTAAACAGATGCAGCAGCTGCCATTTCTGCCCCGCCGATATACGAGCCAGGTTGCGATTGATCTGGCACAGAAGCTGACCGAGCTTGCACCGGGAGATTTGAACAAGGTGCTATTTGCACCCGGAGGTACAAGTGCTATTGGAATAGCACTAAAGCTTGCACGCAGAGCAACCGGTAAGCACAAAACCATTTCGACGTGGGATTCCTTTCATGGCGCAAACCTGGATGCAATATCGGTTGGTGGCGAAGCTGTATTCAGGAGTGGGATTGGACCGTTGATGACTGGAACAGAGCATATGATGCCTTATAACAGCTATCGTTCAATCTTTGGTGAAGGAGAAACGGCTGCTGCCAAAAATCTGGACTACCTATCCTATATGTTGGAACGAGAAGTTGATGTGTGCGCTGTCATTCTTGAGCCTATTCGAAGCACGGATGTACAGATTCCTAGCGTTGCCTATATGCAACGACTTCGTCAAATCTGCGACGATTATGGCGTGTTGCTCATATTGGATGAAATACCGACGGCATTAGGTCGTACAGGCAAAATGTTCGTTCACGAGCATTATGATATTGTTCCAGATATCGTCGTCATTGGTAAAGGTTTTGGAGGCGGGATTTTTCCGATGGCGGGCATCGTTGCGAGAGAGCATTTGGATATTGCGGGCGATATTTCACTCGGACATTATACCCATGAGAAAAGTGCTGTAGGCTGTGCGGCAGCTTTGGCTACCATTGAATACATCGAAAAGGAAAACCTGCTTGACCATGCGCAAAGTATGGAGCAATGGCTGCTTTTTCATCTTGGGGAGTTGCAGAAGAAGTATGCCGTAATAGGTGATGTTCGGGTTAAAGGCATGCTTGCGGCAATAGAACTCGTATCTGATCGCGAGACAAAAGAGAAGGAAGTGACAGGCGCTGAGAAAGTTCTCTATGAATGCTTGTCCCGAGGACTAAGCTTCAAGGTATCCAGCGGAAATGTCATTACGCTTGTCCCCCCACTAATTACCAGTATTACACAAATGGAGGAAGCTATTTTGATTTTGGATCAATCGCTGGAGCAAGTGTTCACAAAATGAAAGCAGATTAATAACTTGTGAAAACAACATGAATACAATTGAAAATAAAATAAAACAAATAATTGATGTGTAATTGACACTGTTTTTACAATTCTCCGTTATAGTTTAGTTATGCCAGTGATAGCTGGAAAACGAGGAGGGTTTAGAAGCATGAAGAGGCTTGCACTTGGATTAGTTAGTATAATTACAAGTATTACATTGTTAGCGGGATGTAGTACAGGCTCAAATTCTGGTTCGGTTACAGAGTCTTCTAGCAATGATGGGAATATGAAAGAGGTCGTGATTTCCGTTCGTGAGAACACATGGGGAGCGCGTAAGGACAATTTTATAGAAGCAGAAAAGCGTTTGAACGAAGAATTGAAGTCGGAAAATGTGCAGATCAAAATAGACTGGTGGCCTGGCGTTGGCGATGATGAGCTGATTTTGCAAGCGCAAGCTAAAAAAGTAGCAGATGTGTTTATTAACTCCAGCGTAGATATTGGGTGGCAGTTGAACGCCGGTCTAATCCGCGATGTGGATTGGGTTGGGACATCAGATGTGTTCAAAAACATGCCAAAATCCTACGATAACATTATGAAGTACCAAAACCACTACTATGGCGTTATTCAGGATATGGACGCTTCTCCTGTATTCATTAGCCGAAAGGCACTGGAAGGCTTGGGCTGGACAGCCGCGCAAATCGATGAGCTGAAGGCTCGTGTTGATTCCGGCAGTTTTACATTCGGCGAGCTTGTTGATCTTGCAGATGCGGCTGTTAAGCAAAAGCTGGTTAAGGTAGGCTTTGGAGTTGAGGATACCCGATTTGAGGGCTGGAATTATACATTCGGCAACTTCAATTATAATGCGGAACAGAACAAGATGGTGCTGTCGCCAAATACGCAGAAGGTCTATGAGTTTTGGTATGACGCGCTGCAGCGCGGCGTAGTCACGGAGGGGATTGCTGATATTGATACGGACAAGGCTGCGGAGCTGTTCATTAAAGGCCAGTTATTCGCTGAATTTGCCCGTACTGAATTTTATCAAGTCATGCGTAAGCAACTTGGCATGGATGATGACTTGGCTGGCTATGAAAAATGGTTTAAGGAAAATGCCATCTGGATTCCGGTTCCGTCAGTTCAGCAGGGAGGAAAGCCTGTATCCTACAGCAATCCTGCGATGATCTATGTAGGAGCTAATGTGGATGATGAAAAGATGCCTTATGTTCAAAGGCTGATTGAGCATGTGCTGGATGCAGATCTGCAGATTAATCATACGCTTAAGAGCGGCAAGCTGCCTGTAACGGCGGCAGCACAGGAGGATCCGCGCTTCCAAAAAATGAGCTTCTACAAAGATCATGCTTATTTAATCGATTTTACGAAAACTCGCCCGGCTCAAATGGATTATGCGGTCTATATGAAATCTTTTACGCTTGGAATTGATGCTATTCTGACAAAAGGTCGAACAGCATCTCAGGCCTATGAGCTATTCAAAAAGGATGTACAACAAAATGTACCAGCGGACAGTCTCATTGTAGAATAACGATGATACAGAAAAGGTGCTCTGCTTGCATGAGCGCCTTTTCTGTATATTTTCTTTATAGGAAGCAGGTGCAGATCTCATTATGGAGATCCCAGTGGCTTTGGCCAAGACGGCTTACAAGAAGCCTTTTACCAAGAAAGTGTACCCATATTTATTCATTATGCCCTTTGCTCTTCTGGTGCTAGTCTTTTTTATTCTTCCGGCTATTGCGACCATTATCATGTCCTTCACGGATTTGAATGCATCAATGAAAATCAACTTTGTTGGTTTGGATAATTTCAAGCGAATATTTTCCGATTACAGCATGCCTCAAATTTTATGGAACACCTTCATATTTGCAGTTATTACGCTCGTGTTCTCTTTGTTCTTTGGTTTATTTATATCGATTGCGACCCAGTACTTCTTGAAGGGTAAATTTACGGCAGTCATTTATCGTGTCCTATGGTTAATTCCGAGCATCATTCCTGCTGTTGTATATGTTACGTTCTGGAAATATTTATTTGATCCTACGGATGAGGGGTTTATCAATAAGGTTCTGCTCTTATTCCAGCCAGATGGCGATCCCATTTCGTGGTTTACGAAAATCGCTATGGCTGTAGTGATCATTGCTACCATTGTATCTACAACTTCAGGCGGCATGATTCTGTTATCGGCTGCAATTAGCTCCATACCTGAAGATTTGTATAAGGCTGCCAAAGTAGATGGAGCAAGTGAAAAATCGGTCATCACTAAAATTATCCTTCCTTCATTAAAATGGCCGTTAATGTATATTACGATATCCGACCTTATCGGTTTTGTGTCCTCCTATTTCTTCATCTTGCTACTGACCAATGGCGGGCCTATGCGAGACACGACAACGTTATCTTTATATGCATATCAGCAGGCCTTTAATTTAAAATATTATGGCTACGGTGCCGCTCTTTCTCTTGTGGTAGTTCTGATCTCGCTTATTTTGACATTATGGCTGCTGAGGCTGTTTGATTTCGATGAAATGATCAAGCCATCACGCATTGAAGATTAGGAGGGCCAAGATGTCGACAACTACTGTAAAAAAGCTGCTCGTGCACACATATCTGCTGTTATTCACCATGCCTATCGTTGGAATGATTATATGGTATTTTCTCTCGGCAACCTTTAATAGCACGACAGGCCAATTTTCACTGGAGAACTTCAATTTTGTCAAAGAACCTGTCGAGTATGCGGGGGTTAACCTGCCGGCGATTTGGCCTATTGTTCTAAATACATTAGTCTATTCGTTTCTTATTGTGGTGATTGAAATTTTTATTGCCGTACCTGCCGCATATGCATTCTCCAGGCTCGATTTCAAAGGAAAGCTGGGCGCAATGAAGTTCCTGTTCCTGATGCGCTCATTTCCAGGCATTACACTCATTATCGCTACCTTTTTCATCCTTGTTCAAATGAATCTGGTGAACACGTACTTAGGCGTTATTCTCGTTGCGATATCAGGATCATTGCCAGGCAGAGTGTATATTATGAAAGGTTTCTTCGACGAGGTACCGTGGGATTTGGAATGGGCGGCTATGGTCGATGGATGTACGAGATTTAGAGCCCTCATGAAGGTGCTCGTTCCGTATGTATTGCCAGGCATCGGGGCGATTGCAGTGTTCGCCTTCTTAGGCGCCTACGGTGAATGGTTTCTATTCAAGCTTTTCATATTCGATGACAATATGCTGACGCTGGCTGGCTATCTGTCTCGTCTGGTAACGAAGGAAAATGTCATTATGAACTATGGATTGATCACGGCGATTGGTTTGTTTTACACGATTCCGCTAGTTGTGTTCTATATCTTTACTCAAAAAGTATTCCTGAAGGTCAATTTGGGAGGAGCAAAGCAGGTATGATTTCTCTTGTAAATATCGTGAAAAACTATGATGGTAAGCAAAACGAAAGCCGTGCAGTTGACGGGTTGAATCTTGAAATTGCAAAAGGTGAATTTGTTGCGTTGCTAGGTCCTTCAGGCTGCGGGAAAACGACTACACTTATGATGCTGGCTGGGTTACTGAAGCCAACTTCCGGGGAAATTTATTTTAAGGATAAGCTTGTCAATCATGTGGAGCCGAAGGATCGAAATATTGGTATGGTGTTCCAGTCCTATGCGCTTTATCCTCATTTGACGGTTCGTGACAACATCGCGTTTCCGCTTCGCGAGCGGAAAATGTCTAAGAAGGATGCGTACGAGCGTGCTCTGCAAACGAGTAAAATTTTGCAAATCGATCATCTGCTCGATCGCAAGCCTTCGCAGCTATCAGGCGGCCAGCAGCAGCGTGTCGCCATGGCGCGAGCATTGTCCAAGGACCCGGAAATTTTACTACTGGATGAGCCGATGTCCAATTTGGATGCGCGATTAAAATTGGATGTACGAGACGAAATTCGGAAAATCCAACGCAAATTAGGAGTAACGACTATTATTGTCACGCATGACCAAGAGGAAGCTTTAGCCATCTCTGATCGGGTAGCTATTCTGAACGGCGGAAAAATTCAGCAATACGCACCCCCGAATGAACTATTCCATCATCCGTCTAACCTGTTCGTCGCAAGCTTTCTAGGCAATCCGCCTATGAATTTGATTGACGGAACAGTGGAGCTGAGAGAGAACCGGCAGTGGGTGAAGACGAAACTGTTCGAATTGGAAATCCCTCCGGCGCGCAGGGTTGAGGAGCAGCACATAGGGAAAGCGGTTAAACTGGGCGTACGTCCTCATGATTTGTTCTTTCCGGAGCAACCAAATGAAGCAGCTATTATGCTAGAAATTGATCTTATTGAGCATTTAGGTAATGGACAATTAGTGAAAATGACGGATCCAGCTGGACAGTCCGATATTATGATTCGTTTACTGACTGATAACGAGAAACTGCTAAAGGAGCGCGAGACGGTCTTGATCGGCATTAGGCCAAATAAATTCCATCTGTTCGATATGACAGACGAAGGGCGCAATCTTTTGCAGTTTCAATAGAAATAGAAGGAGTAAAGGATGACAATACCCAATCTCTTAATCGATCAGCATGTGCATTCCTCCTATTCGCCTGACTCCAACTCAACGCTGGAGGAGCTTGTGCGATATGCGCTCGCACTGGGGAAGCCTGCTATCGTTACGACAGACCATTTAGAGTATGATTGCAAATATTTCAAGCAGGATGTTCATATTGACTGGAAGAGCTACCATAGAGAAGTGGAAGAGCTATTACTGCGTTATCCTATGGAGATTCGCAAAGGCATCGAGGTTGGCTTTCGAAGCGACTATAAAGACGTCATAAACGAATATTTGGCTCAGCGCGAGTTTGACGTCATTTTGCTTTCTGCGCATAATGATGGTTACCTTGACTTTTCCGAAAAGGCTTATCATGATCTGCCCATCCAGCAAAGGCTTAAACACTATTTTATGCAGGTAAGAGAGGCTGTTGACCAGATGGATAATTATGATATCGTTGCCCATTTGGATTATGTTACGAGATATACGATTTATCCAGTTGATGAAGAAGATATTGTGGCTTGCAAACCTGTTTTGTATGATATTTTGAAGCTAATCATCGAGAAGGGAAAGGTGCTTGAGCTGAATACGACAGGACTATATCGACAAGGCTGGATTCACCCTCATCCGTATATTCTCGACATGTATGTGAATTTAGGCGGCAGTGCGGTATCCATTGGTTCGGATGCACATCAGGTAGGGGATGTTGAGCAAGGCTTTGCGGAAGCGATAGAGCTGCTGCATGGCCTAGGTATTCAAGAGGTTGTGCAATTTAAGAGAAGAGCGCCGTATTTGGTGTCCATATAGTAATGACAACCACTGTCAATGTAATGGCAGTGGTTGTTGTTAGGATGGACAGGAGAACTCTGGAAATTAGCACCAGCGTTTTTTATGTGTTCAATACAGAACGTATATTTGTATATAATAAGAGCGAATGTTCTATTTTGAGGTGGTTTGAATGCAGTGGTATATCGGTGGACTTAAAACACTAAAAATCAAAATGAAAGCGTTGACATAAATTTTAACCCACTATATACTTAGCTTAGTTAAATGAATAGTACTAGGATTGTTACTGTTACGCAGGCAAAACCTAAGGAACAAAATGTTAAGATCCAAGGATCTTATGTATTTTGTTGTACTTAGGTTTTTTTATTTATAGAAAGAGAAAGGTTAAATATAAGTGGTTTCGGCATTCTGCTGAAGCCATTTTCTTCTATATTACTATGTTCACATCTGAGAGGGGCGACAAACTTGGAGTACAAATATGAAATGGTCCAGGCAGACAATCATTTTCCATTAAAAATTATAGTTCATTCCTCAAATGAACCAGTTTACATACCTGGGCATTGGCACGACAGCATAGAAATATCCTATGTGCTTTCAGGAAGAATCGATAATATCTATATTGATGGCGCGAATTATAGCTCCAAAGAGGGGGATATAGTGCTCATCAATTCAAATGCTATTCATTCCTTTTCTGTGGCTAAGGGAAAAGGAAGAGAGGCTATAACCGTTCTGATTCCTTGTGGATTTATTAGAGAAAATGTTAACGGCAGTAATCCCATTTCATTTGACTGTATATCCATTTTCGAAACCAACGAGCAGAGATTGCAGCAATTTGCGGAGCTGCGTGATTTGTTAAACACATTATTTGCAGCTTACCTCAACCAGAATAATGACCCTTTAGCACATATCCATTTAACGTCGTTATCTTATAAACTGGTGTATCTTTTGTTAAAGCATTTTAAAACCGACAACGAATCTATCCGTGGCTTTAACTCCAATAAATATTTGGAACGGCTGACGTTGATAACTGATTATATCAAAGAGAATTACGATGGGAGCTTATCGCTGGATTCCATAGCCCAGGTTTTTGGGTTATCTCCTGAGTATTTGTCCCGCTTTTTTGTCAAGCATGTAGGCATGACCCTATTTCAATATATCAATGCCATCCGCCTGGAGGGATCTTTTCGTGTTCTTATGAATACGGACCATTCCATCATACAAATTGCGCTGGAGCACGGATTTCCGAACGAGAAATCTTTTGCCAGGGTATTTAAGAAGGTTTATCAGGTTACACCACATCAATACCGGAAAGGGAACAAGGGGTGTTCTGGGGCCAGGAGTCAGTAAATGACCTTAATTAGGTTAATAAAAGGCGGGATGCAAATAAAAGAAATCATTAAAATAAACAATGTAAGCGTTTCACAAATGGACCTGGGAGGTACGACATCATGTTTAAACGGTTTAAAAAGGCTGCTAAAACAACCATGATATTTACTCTGGCTATCGGTACGACCCTGGCTTTCAGTTCTGGTGCATGGGCCAAGGATATAAAGATACAGCCCACTTCATACCGGACGGTTGCGGAGGTTAAGGATTGGGGAGCAACCATTACGAAGATCATTGTTAACCTGGGTAAGCCGGTACCCAAAGATGCGATAACAAAGGATACATTTAAGGTGCATGTAGAAAGAAGCGATAGCAGGTTGGTAAATCCCTTTGTTGAAAAAGGCAACCGGAAGATCACCAAGGCCTATGTATCGGACAAAAGCGGCAACCCTGTAAAGAAAACCGGAAACTACGTTGTATTGGAAATGGAGATCGGCCCGGCCATAACATTAAGCTCCGCTATTCATTATGATGCAGGTTCCGGGTTTAACGGATGGAATGAAAACAAATACACGATCACGCAGCAAAAAGCTATTAAAACCCAATCAGGAACGATTTCCGGCTTGAAGATTGATACTTCCACAGGTGAGATACGGAAGCTTGTTGATCAATTTACAACCGGCAAAGCTTTTTTTGACGGGGTTACTTTAACCTATGCGGACTATACGCCGGCAAAAGACAAAGTAAAAAACCCTCTAGTAATCTGGCTACACGGTATGGGGGAAGGAGGCACAGATCCAACGATTCCGATCTCTGGAAATAAAGCGGCAAATTTTGCTTCTAAGGACATTCAATCCTATTTTGGCGGGGCTTATGTGTTGGCGCCTCAGACCCCAACCTACTGGATGGATGGTTTTACAGGCTTTGGAGATGGAACCTCGAAGTATGAGCAAGCATTGATGTCCTTAATTAAGGACTACGTGGCCAAGAACAAAGACATTGATACAGATCGAATCTATATTGGCGGAGACTCCAACGGCGGATACATGACTATGCTGATGATCCGTGATTATAAAGACTATTTTGCAGCAGCTATGGTTGTGTGTGAAGCCTTGAAGGATAGCCTTATAACCGATGAACAAATTAGCGAAATGAAGGATCTGCCGATCTGGTTTGTGGCCGCCAAAACCGACACCATAGTACCGCCCAACGATTATATGATTCCGACCTACAACCGTTTAGTGAATGCCGGAGCAAAGGATGTTCATATGTCGTTATTTGACAACGTAGTGGATACTTCCGGCTTGTACAAGAAGAGCGACAAAACACCGTATGAATACAATGGCCATTGGTCCTGGATTTACGTGTATAACAACGAAGTATCGAAGGTGATTAACGGAAAGAAAACAACGATGATGCAGTGGCTAGCCTCCAAAACATTGGACTGAAAGGTATAGCTATGTAAATAAAAAGGTTATTTATCGTTAAACAGTAAAGCCTCTCATCAGCTTCTTAGAGTGATGGGGGGCTAGTTACTTCATAAATACTTTTATACAGACAACTGTTTCAGAATTTTTTTCCAGGGTTTGAACGGATACGCCAGATTCCAAGAACAAGGAATAGCTTTTATTGTTTTGCGTCCATGCTGCTTGATTTACTACATTATTATTCCCCTTTATTGTGATGTCAGTACCATGTATATCCTTTTTGGAGACTTGACTATAAATTTCATAATTTCCGCTAATATCCTCGCTGCCTTCCGCTACTCTATAACGATTGGTATCTTTGCCATTGCTATAAAAAACTTCAACGATTGAATTGCTTATGACTTGGATCAAATCTTGCTTGTATTCATCAGTAAGGATTGAAGGTGCATAAGTTGCAAAGCCTACAGATTTTTCAGCAGCTTGTAATGTTTTAAATTCTACAAGCGGATTCGGAATTTGTACATTTTCCTCTTGTGGTGTATGAATAGTAATGGTTTGTTGAGTAACGTTAACCGTTTTAGGATTGGAGAAAAGAATATTGTATATTTTTACTGGAACATATACATTACCTTTTACAGTTGTAGGAGCAGCACCTAATTTGGTTGGGGCGGACATACCAATTGCACAACATGGACGGCATGATGTGAAAATGCCAAAAACCCTTGTTGTAGCAAGGGGTTAGGAGATGTTAACTCTGATCAGATTTTTTTGAGGCTCTCATGAGTTCGTTGAACTTTTGAGTAGCCTTTTTTCTTTGGTTTGATTACATGCAAATAAGACGGCTCATTATATCTCAGAGAGCGCCTCCAGACAGACCATCTGCTAGAAGATTCAATCCAGAATAAAAAATGTAATCCGAGAAAAACATTAGACGTAAAAATGATGCTCCAACCTTTCTCTGTCTTCTGAGGAAGCGCCCAAATACTTGAAGCAGCAGCGAAGAATCCAGATGATGATTAGCTATCACTCATTTGAGTGGCTTTTTTTATCTTACATCTTTATGGTTATAATAATGTAGACATGATCAAAATGCTGTTGGACTGAAGGGATTGAAGATGAAATGACACTACCTATTTCTTTGCCAGATATTTCACAAAGGCCGCATCATCTGACGGTGGAACGAAAAATGGAGGCGTCCCCTGTTGTCCTGTATCAAGCGTGGACCAAGCAGTTCGAGCAATGGTTTGCAGCCCCAGGGTCCGTAATCATGGACGCCCGAGTGAATACAGCCTTCTTTTTCGAAACGCATTTTGAGGGAAAACGTCATCCGCATTACGGAAGATTTCTAAGACTTGAACCAGATCGCCTTATCGAATTGACCTGGGTTACTGGGGAAGGGGGCACAAAGGGGCATGAAACGGTGCTCACCGTTGAGCTTAAACTCAGCGGAAATGGCACACAGCTTCGCCTAACGCACGCAGGTTTTCCAGATACAAATTCGAGGGACCAGCACGAGCGGGCATGGCCGATGGTACTTGATCAGCTCGACAAGAAGATGATGACCAATAGCTGATTAGAAATCTGAAAGCTAATAATATTATCAAATAGAAAAAGGCATCTCACGAGTTTAATAAACTTGTGGGAGGCCTTCCCTACTCTTCGAAAACGCTCTTTAATCGTACCTTCAAATACATAGCACACCAGAAGCAGTAATGGAGTACCTCTACAATCATATGAACAGTCTCCGGCCAGCCCAATGAGGATAACGCCTTGGAACACAGCGTACCAACGATAAGAATGGCTTCAAAAACTAAAATGTCCATCAACAGCACAATGGCTGTACGGGGGTTGGTTCGTTGGAAGGGTTGTAGGGCTTTGAAATTCCAGGCCGTTGCGATCAGCTCCAGCATGATGATTCCCAGGGACATGCCGGCATATCCAAGACCGGGAATGGAAACTAAGGAATAAAGAATGATGAAATTGGCAAGGACTCCTGTTCCAAGGCCAATAAAGGGAGTTTTCTTCCGATTTTGTGCCCATAAGATGCTTGTTGTAATTTCCCGCAATCCGACGAGTAACGGTAACATCGCCAATGATTTAATGGGGATCTCAGCACTTTGCATACCAAAAACAAATAGGGAAATTTCTGAGGCATATTCAAAAATGAAGAAACCAGAGGCTAATCCCCACACCCATGCTACCTGAAGGGCGGTATGGCTTTTTTTGTAGAATAAGCTATACTCCTTATTTTGCCAATCTGAAGTTATTTTCATCGTGAGCGTATGTGTTAATGAGCCTGTAATTAAAGTAGGCATATAAGCGACGACAAGAGCGATACCTGTGACAATACCGAACATCTCCGCTGCTTCTTTGGAAGAAACCCCGGCAACCTGTAATCGTTGAGGGATGATGATCGCATCCATAAAGTCGGAAGTTGGGATAAGCAAGCGTGTAAGTGCAATAGCAAAGGAAGCTTGTACCACTAAAGGTAAATCTGCTCGACTTGATGGGGGGGATAAAGCTACAGAGGGACGGTTATACATAAAAAAAGCAGTAAGCACAGCAAAGGCTAACAATGCGCCTGTAAAAGTTCCCAGTACCGCTCCGCCTACAGCAAACTCGATGCCGGATTGAATAAATAGTGGCACCAGCAACATTAAAGTACCGATCCGGGCGGTTTGCTCTATGATTTCCGAAAGGGCAATCGCAGTGTACCTTTCAAGCCCTTGCAAATATCCGCGCAGCAGACTTAGCAAGGGAACGGCCAGTATAGCAGGGGAGAGGCATCGAATTACAAAATCGAGCTGTGGATAGCCGAGCAAATTAGCGATCGGCTTTGATAGCCAAAAGGTTAAGATACTGCATGCCAATCCTGTGAGAATCAGGAATATCGCAAATACTTTGAACAACCGCCAGCCTCTTGCTGTATGTTTAGCTGTAAACATACCCAAAGCTGTCGGCAATCCCCCTGAAATAATCATCAATATTAAGCTATAGAAGGAATAGGCTAGCTGATAAAGGCCCATTCCTTCAGCTCCAACAAGTCGTGTCATAAATACTTTTCCAACCAAACCGATGGCTTTTACAACAATCATCGCATTAGCTCTCACCATGGTTTGTTTTAATATAAGAGGTAATTTCAAATCATTTTCCACCCCATTAGAAGCTGTCCATTTTATTCCTATGACAGCAACCTCCGGGATATGAACAAGTCTTAAGGGTCATGATGCTTAATCTTGTATATGAATCAACAAATATTTGGTATTTTTATCCCACCCTAAGTCAAAGGGGACTCTGAAACGGTCTGCGGTATGGGAGTTGACTAAGGGATAGCCACTCTGATCAAATCCGACTACAACCGAGAAGTGGTCTACGTCTCCTTGTAATACGTAAGCAATTAAATCACCTGGAAGCAACTGGGGCTTGTTAACATGCTGCTGTCGTTCATTGACCGATTGGACAATATCGGAGAAGCTTCCTTGTTCTATAATCCTTCCATAGCCGGAGCGTAGCAGAAAATTTTTAAATGCGTCCGTTTGAACCCAGGATTGGCTTCCATCGTTGCGATACAAGTAATGCCACCCTGATTTCATAGGAAGCCCTCCGCCTTCCTCCTTGTCCCCGATAACTTGGGAGGAGAAGTTGGTACAATCGCCTCCTTTGGAGTTATAATCCAGGTATTTTTGATTATATCGCTGACCATTACCTGCTCCCCATGTCGTTCCTGCATACTTGTTCGCATAGTCAACGGCGCGGGCCCTGTTGTATTTATGAATAACCCTTTCTGGTGTTGCCGGATCTTTATGGGGAGTAAAAAATAAGTCGGATTTTTGAATCTTTTTTGAATTCTCTTCCAGAGGATCTGAATACCATTCACGTTCCACGTACCAACGATTATCTCTTTTTCTCAGTGTAATGCCATGACGTGTTCCAATTCCAAAATCATGCCGACCGGGATAGCTGTCGATATACTCATAGCTCAATTTCAAGGACTGAACAAGTGACACTTTTGCCGTATCGCCCAACACTATGGCCCGGGCTATCCGAATGGAACTTTTCGCATTCACAAATTTTATTTTTCGAAGCTTGGCCCATTCATGAATATATTCGGCCCTGTTTAGTTCATGAAGGTACGCATATTGGCTGCTTCGTTTATCTTTAAATAAGTAATGGTCTTCGATATGCGTTTTGTCCTGATCCATTAACAACCGGGTACGGTCATCAAACAGTTCTTGAAGAAAGGGGGTAACGTTATCCTGTTTAGCTGGCTCGGCTTGTGCATGAAATAAAGAGAAGCTGTAAGCCGGAATTATTATTAAGATCATGCACAGCAATTGTAATTTTCTGATCCTAAGCACAATTATTCATTCTCCTTGAAAATAATTGGGTTGTTTTTGGAATTGTCCTTGTTTTGAACCGTAATTTTCTCACAGGCTGAATTCATGTGTGTTAATTTGGTAAAGACGACCAGCCTTCCTTCATGCTCCTTCTTGCTTCGACTGTAGCGTCCGGCACAGGTAATCAAGTTTAAACGGTGTTCTTCTGTAGGGCCAAAAATCGTTTGAATCGGTGCTTCAGAGGTTAAGTAAAATTTTACCGACTCCACAACAAACTGTAGCTTACAACCGTCATCGCCAGTCACATACACAAAATCCCCCCTTTTCAGTTTTTTAAGAGGATAAAAAACTGCCGGGCCTGTGTATGTATCAACATGACCATCCATAATTGCATTACCTGCCGCTCCTGGCAATATACCAGTAGATAAATAACCTACTCGATCCGTGTTGCCTGGAACGCCCATTTGACCATTTTTTAAGTAGGTTACCGGTTCTATAATCGAATGAATACGAACCGCAGGAATATCGATTTTACGTGGAATGCTCCCTTGGAAAGGTTTACTTTTAACCTGTAAGGGCTTCGTCGTTTTAGTTTGTTGAATTTCAGGCTTAGCTGGGGTGTGGCTGGAGTTAGCATGGGAGCTACCTTGAGGTTCAGCCGAAGATGAACAGCTCGTACTACCCAGCAAAATCAATAGCACAATGACACGAATAATCCACTTATTGTTCATATGAAGAAAGAGAGAGGGTTAACAAGCTAACCCTCTCCTTTTACCCCTCCCTAATTCATTTGCTCGCTCGCGCCACCGAATCCGGTTTTTGGTAATTTAGTAGCCTTTGCTTTTATACTTTTCGCATGAATGCTTTTTTCTCCAATCATTTTGGCAGGTGCAGCTTCACGCGCATGTAGCTTGTGGACTTTCTCATGTTTGCTCTTGGCGTGCAGCTTGTGTTCATGTTTCGCATGAGCCTTAACCTTATGTTGGTGCATTTTGTGTTCATGCTTTTCCGTTGTGGGTGCTGCAGATACCATTGATCCTGCTGACAGAAGTACAGCCAGGGACGCTACAGTCAATATTGCTTTTTTCATGTTATTGCCTCCTTGAGATAGTTGGTAATTCATAAATATATTTTCCGTATGAAGAACGTTTTATGTAGCCAATGATTTCAAAGGAAAGGATTGGATCGGAACTTTCCAACTCTTTACTTATTCACCTCAATAAGTCCTTCAGGAGTCTCACGATTGGCAAGCAGTTCGGATACGGTGACGAAGGTAAAGCCTCTTTTTTTCAGCTCAGGTAAAATGATTTTGAGGGCTTCAACGGTTTGTGTACTTTTATATACATAATCGTGCATGAGGACGATATCGCCATTGCGAGCATTACGAAGTACCTTATTGGCGATCCGGTGTACACCGGGCTTCCGCCAATCCAGGGTGTCCTGATGCCAGGACCATAAAATTAATTTAAGCCCTTTTTCTTTAGATAGTCTGACGAGCGAGTCGGTATAGGAACCACCCGGTGGACGGAAAAGATGGGTTTCAACCCCTGTTGCTTGAACGATGCTGGCTTGGCCCTGATCCATTTCAGACAGAGCTTTGTTACGGGAAATATTATGGAAGGATGGATGATGGAAAGTATGGTTGCCAACCTCATGGCCTTCTTTTCGTTCCCGTTTAACAATGTCAGGGAGTTTTTCTACACGGCTGCCGACGACAAAGAAGGTCGCTTTGGCGTCATATTGCTTGAGTAAATCCAGAATGGCGGGCGTTTTGCTTTCATCCGGTCCGTCGTCGAATGTGAGGGCAATTACCTTGCGCTGGGTAGGAACTTCCCATACAATGTCGCCACGTTCTTCATAATAGGCTCTACCCTTTGTTGGTGCAGGGGAGGCATACGAGGCGGCCTCGGTATAGGGTGTGGCGCAAAAGCTGGCACAGAACAACGAAACAACGATACTTGCAGACAGTAATCGGTTATATTTCATTAGGCTTCTTCTCCGTTCTGACGTTTTCTCACATTAGCTTGCCAAGAAGGAGCACATACCATTCCTCGTTCCCAAAATTTATCTGCTTCTAATTCAGTTAAATTCCTGTCCAAAATGTAAAATAAATACGTAAAAACCTCCAGCTTCGTAATATGCCGATGGTCGGCTGTTCACGAAATTGGAGGTTTTTTGTTTTGTGACTGAATGGATCGAGCGTTAGCTCAGCAGTGTCACCACCAGCAGATTGTACAGCACCAGCGGCAGAATGACGTCTCTGTAGGCATAGGAACGATAGGGAGTGGGGGTGCCTGGGGGGGGCGTGTGGTGCGGCTGAGGAACTCTCAGATACAAGTGATCCGCGTCGATGTGGACAATCCTTCCTTCATACACATGATGATCCATTGTTTGAACCCGGACGGTGTGATTGACGTAAGGACCCAACTGGTGATGCAGATGATCGCGGACCCTTTTGAGTTCTGTCTGAAATTCCGGTCTGGCCTGATATAAGGTTTGCGGATTGACAGTGTTGTACGGCATTCGCCTCTGACCTCCATACTCATATAATGATGTATCGTATGCAGGAGTCTGTGCCATTGTGCAGCTACCCAGATGAGACAGGTTTTACAAAGGCATGAAACATTAACATTATGCTCCAACCCACTTGATGTTCCCTTTACATCGAAACGATACACTTACTGAGGTTGGATTGAAAAGAAAGGGGCGCTCCGTTTTGGGTGAGCTTAACAAATCTATGGGACTCGGGACGAGGAGCCAGCAACAGACTTCGTCTAAGGCCCGCGTACGCACGGGTTCGCTAAAAATTCAGAGACTGCGCGAAAACGCGCTGGCGTATACGTTTTTGGCTCCTTCGCTCATTTTGTTTGCTGTATTTATGTTTTACCCGATGATCAAGTCGGTTTATCTCAGCTTGCACTCCACAGATCCCGCAGGAAATGTTGCAGCTTATGTTGGGTTAGACAACTTTGCTACACTTTTCAGCTCGGGTCAATTCCTGCAAGGAATCAAGGTTACACTCCTGTTTACGCTGCTGACGGTGCCTGTAGGCATTTTGCTGGCGCTGGTGCTGGCTGCACTTACACATAGCAAGCTGCGGGGGATGCGTATTTTCCAGTTCGCTTTTTCGCTGCCGATGGTGCTGTCGGTCGGCTCATCTGCGGTCATTTGGAAATTTCTTTTTCATCCGACTCTGGGGATGTTTAACTACGTGCTTTCCCTGCTACATATCAATCCGGTTCCGTGGCTGACCAGCCCGGATTGGGCGTTGTTTTCCGTAGCGATCATGACCATCTGGATGAATCTCGGCTTTAATTACATTATTTTATCAAGCGGACTTCAAGGGATTCCAGATGACATGTATGAGAGTGCCAAAATGGACGGGGCAGGCCCGCTGGTGACGTTTTGGCGTATTTCCATGCCGCTGCTGTCGCCAACGATTTTCTTTGTAACCGTAGTATCCATCATTGGAGCTTTCCAGTCCTTTGCCCAAATTAACATTTTGACCAAGGGCGGTCCGGTGAACAGCACGAATGTGTTCGTGTATTCCATTTATCAGGAAGCCTTCGTTAATTTCCGATTCGGAACGGGCAGCGCACAGGCAATTGTACTGTTTGTCGTCATCCTGTTGCTTACGATGATCCAGTTCAAATGGGTGGAAAGAAAGGTGCATTACCAATGAAACGACATCTTAGTTCAACACTCGTGTATGTGCTGCTTACGATTGCGGCTGCTTTGATTTTATATCCGGTCATTTATACATTTTTTATGGCTGTTATGTCGCCGGAGGAAGCAAGCGCCTATCCACCGAGCTTTTTCCCGCATTCCTTTCATATGGCCAATTTTACCGAGGTGTTTGAAATCGTTCCGATTGCTGCATTCATCGGTAACACCTTTCTCATTTCGGGCTTGACGATGATCGGTCAGTTGATTACAGCCAGCTTGGCGGCATATGCCTTTGCCAAAATGGAATTCAGGGGGAAGAACTTCATATTCAGCATGTTTGTCGCTACCATGATGATCCCGTGGGAAGTGACCATTATTCCGAACTATCTGACCGTACGTAGCTGGAATTGGCTGGATACCTATCAAGGGCTGACAGTTCCGTTTCTGGCGACGGCATTCGGAACGTTCCTGCTGCGGCAATTTTTTCTCCAGCTTCCCAAGGAATTGTTCGAGGCGGCTCGTATGGACGGGTGCGGACATGTTCGTTACTTCCTGTTCCATGTGCTTCCGCTATCGCGCCCGGCGCTCGGAACATTGGCTGTGTATTCGTTCCTGAATATGTACAATTCGTACCTGTGGCCGTTGTTGATCACGAACAGCGAGAATATGCGTACGGTACAGATCGGAATTTCCATGCTCGAATTTCAGGAATCCACCTCATGGAATCTTGTGTTCGCGGGTACGGCCCTTGTCATTTTACCGTCTCTGCTTCTGCTGATCTTTGGTCTGAAGCAGTTGGTACGCGGGATGGCAGCGGGTGCGCTTAAAGGCTAAACAAGCCCACAAGTACAGTAACACCTGCGCAAGCAGCCTATATACAGTGCTTTATCACCAAAGAATATTGCAAGAAAATCTGTATGCGAGAATCATTTAATCAAAGGGAGAGAAGAGAGATTATGAGATTTTTTCGTCTGAAAAGTGCTTTGACCTTGCTTATCCTCACTGCAATCGTTGTTGCAGCAGGTTGTAGCAATAACACGGCGGCTGAGAAGCCAAGCAACGGTAGTGATGCGGGAGCAGCAGCAGGTTCTCCGGTGAAGCTGACTTGGTGGCATTCCATGTCCGGTAACGGTGAGAAAGCAATCAAGCAAATCGCCGCAGACTTTAACGCCAGCCACAAGGACATTCAGGTAGAGCCGGTATACCAAGGTAAATATGATGACAGCTTGAACAAGCTAAAAGCGTCGCTGGGTTCCGATAGCGGCCCGGACATCATTCAGGTGTATGAAATCGGCAGTAAATTCATGATTGACTCCAAGATGATTACTCCTGTACAACAATTTATTGATGCAGACAAGTTCGATCTTTCGCAGCTTGAGCCCAATATTACGCGGTATTACACCATTGACGGTAAGCTGAATGCAATGCCATTTAATACATCGAATCCAATCTTGTACTATAACAAGGATGCTTTTAAAGCGGCGGGACTTGATCCGGCTAATCCTCCAAAAACATATGATGAATTCGAAAAGGCTGCCAAAGCCTTGAGCAAGGACGGGAAATCCGGTGCCTCCATCGCTATCTATGGCTGGTTTATGGAGCAGTTGTTTGCTAATCAGAATGCGGATTATGTGAATAATGGCAACGGACGCAATCAGGCAGCAACGGAATCGCTGCTGAATTCGGATGCAGGTGTGAAAACCCTGACTTGGTGGAAGAAAATGATCGACGAAAAGGTTGTATCCAATCTGGGACGTAACTCCGATGATACTGCCAAAGCTTTTTCCGCAGGACAAATTGCCATGACACTGGATTCCACCGCTTCGCTGCGTAATATTGTGGAGCAGGTTGGCGATAAATTCGAGGTAGGCACTGGCTTTCTGCCAAGAGCGAACGAAGCGAAAGAAGGCGGTGTGGTTGTAGGCGGCGCGAGCTTGTACATCATGAACAACAAGCCTGAAGCCCAGCAAAAGGCAGCGTGGGAGTTCATTAAATTCGTTGCTTCCCCGGCTGTACAGGCACAATGGAGCGTGAATACGGGGTACTTCCCGATCACCAAAGCAGCTTATAACGAGCAGGTACTTAAGGACAATATGGTGAAATACCCGCAATTCCAAACTGCTGTTGACCAATTGCACGCATCGGCGCAATCCACGGCTACACAAGGCGCAGTGATGGGCGTATTCCCGGAAGCGCGTCAAATCGTAGAGGATGCAATCGAGGCCGTCTTGAGCGGACAGCAACAGCCAAAACAGGCGTTGGATCAAGCCGCACAAGAGATTACAGGCAAAATTGCGCAATACAATCAAACAGTAAAAAAATAATCGGCCTTCCCTTAAAAGCGGCTGGTAAACTTAATACGCGACCCCTTTACCAGCCGCTTTTATAAAATAACGGACCGAATAAGTGACCCCCTCACTTGTTCGGTCTGTTTTTTGTATGTCTGAATTCTCCCGTTTTTAGAACGTCCGTTTAGACGAACTGTCTAAAATTGTTTATTTTGTACATTTCCTATTGCTGGATAACTAAAAATGGGCTTATAATGAATACATATTTTTGTACTGGACGGTCAGTTCAAAAAGGAGGAAGCATGAAAAACCAGACGAAGGAAATTATTTTTAACGGTGCGCTTAAGGCTTTTTCCGAACGTGGCTTCAATGAAACCAATATGGAGGAAATCGCCAAGGTGTGCGGCATTGCTAAAGGGACCCTTTATTACAACTTCAAAAATAAACAAGATCTGTACATTTATATTTTGAAGATGGGGATGGAGCGCTTTGTTCAGGATATCCGTGAAACCATGTCTCAGGTTCCGAAGGATCAGGTAGAAACGAGGATTCACAAGCTGATTCAAGTACACGTTGAGTTTATTGGAAGAGAGCCGGATTTTTGTCGTTTGCTAGTTAGCAAGGGATGGGTTTCGCAGGAGCAGCATTTTAATATCAGGCAGGTATTGGCTGACTATTTTGATTTTATGGAAGCGGAGATCGACTCTGGTAAGTTTTACGGGAAAATTTCGAGTAAGCTGGATGCGAAAACGACGGCAAATTGCTTATTTGGTATTTACATTTTTGCACCGATGCGATCAATGGTTTGGGGAGAAACGATGAACTTGCAGGTAGTTCGGGAGAGTATTGAAATTTTTGTTTGTAATGCGCTGGGTATGCATCATAAATAGACAGATGGAGTGATGAGAACATGAAAGCTAAAAAATATACGATTTACGCCGTACTTATTGTTTTAATCGCTATAGGGATTTATGCTTTGACCGCTTTTCAAAGGGGAGGGAGTAGCTTGTCTGCGGATCAGTCCTCTTCCATTCCAACAGCTTATGTAGAATCGGATACGCTCAATGCCAGCTTTAAGATGGCGGGACGTATTGATCAGATGCTCGTCAATGAGGGCGACAAGGTGAAAAAAGGGCAGGTGTTAGCCCATCTGGAAAGCCGTGAGCTGGAAGACAAGGTGAAACAGGCACAGGCGGCATTGCTGGCAGCCCAGAGTAATGTGTCCAAAGCGAAGGCTGGCGTATTGCAGGCTCAAGCGGGAGTGGGGCAGGCACAGGCTACCGTGAGTGCAGCTCAGGCCAAAAAGAGCCAGGGCACCACAGCAGTGGGCGTGACTGCACAGGCTTCCTCCAGTCAGATCGAACAGGCACAAGCGGCTGCGGCTGCGGCCAAAGCGAAGCTGGATGCCCTCAAGAGCGGCGCAAGACCGCAAGAGCTGGAGCAAGCACAAGTGAGTGTGAAGGCTGCCAAGGAAACGCTGGATTTGACCACTAAAAATCTGGAGCGTGCCAAAAAGCTTCAAGAAGCTGGGGCAGCAACCCAAGCCTCACTGGATCAAGCGACGCTGGACCATCAACAGGCGGAAGCCAAGTACAATTCAGCATCCCAGCAACTGAATATGGTACGCGAGGGAAGCCGCAAGGAAGAAATTACGGCGGCTGAAGCACAATACCGTCAGGCATTGGCTGCGGTGAAGGAAGCACAGGCAGGAGCAGGCAAGGTTACTTTGCAGCAGGAGGATGTCAAAGCCGCGCAGGCTTCGGTAGAACAGGCGCAATCTGCTGTGAAGGCGGCGCAATCCACGGTAGAGCAGGCACAGTCGGCGGTTGCAGGTGCCAACGCACAGGTAGCCCAGGCAGAAGCTGCCCTTCAGGAAGCTCAGACCTACTTGAGCTACACCACGTTGCGTGCATCCGAGGACGGCATTGTGAAATCCAAATCGCTCAGCTTGGGTGAAATGGCCAGCGCAGGCTTCCCGGTCTATACGATTGAAACTTCGACTCAGCGTTGGGCTAAATTCTATGTGCCGGAAACGTCTTTGAATGGTCTTCAGGCAGGGGATACTGTACAAGTTAAACTGCTGTCGGGCGGCAAGGAGCTGAAAGGTAAAGTCATCTTGCTGGAATCGGCTGCCGACTTCGCTATTCAAAAACCGAGTCAAAGCTCCGGTGATAAGGATGTCCGTTCCTTTGGCGTTAAAATAGCTTTGCCGGATCTTGCTGCTTCGGTTCCGACAGGCTCCACGGTTCTGTTTACAGGCAAAGGGGCGCAGTAATATGCAGGATCAACAGGAAAGAATTCGTATCCGCGATGTATTTCGTGAGGAATGGCTGAGCATCTTCCGGGATCGACGCTTTATGGCTATTCTGCTGATTACACCGATTGTGTATACCATCTTGTTCGGCTTCCTGTATTCTCATCAGCGGATTACCGAGATGCCTGTCACGGTATATGATGGAGATAATTCTCAGCTCAGTCGCCAGATCATTCAGGCGTTCGATGCGACAGATTCGTTTGCCGTTACACGGCAGGCCACCAATCAGGAGGATGTTGTCCGTCAGGTGGAAACCGGGGAAGCGAAGGTAGGCATCGTCATTCCCGACAATTTCACCACCCGGCTTAAGCATGGGGAGAACCCGCCTGTGCTGACCCTGATTGACGGCAGTAACATGATGTATTCCAACAGCGCCAGCCGGATCGCAAATCAGGTCATCAGTAGCGTGAGCGCCGGGGTTTCGGTCAATTCCATGAAGCAAAAGGGAATGAACGCCGATCAGGCGGCATCAACGCTGAGTACCATCCCGTTCCGGTCCAGAGTGCTGTTCAACCCGGTATATGATTACAAGCTGTTCATGCCGCTGGGGGTCATTTCTGCCGCTCTCCAGCAGTGTTTGCTGCTCGGTATTGCTTTGTCCTGTACGCGGGATAAGGAAGCAGGGACTTGGGGGAGATTTGCCGCATGGAAAAATACCCCCTGGCGACTCGCGATTGCCAAGCTGACACCGTATTATGTGGCGGGAGCCTTCAATGTGCTGACTGTATTCAGTATTAGCGCCCTATGCTTTGATATCCCGTTCAGGGGGCAGGTGCTGCCGCTGATTATGGTGTCGCTGGCCTTTAACTTTGCCTTGTGCGGTTTAGGGTTCCTGTTCAGTCTCTTTTCCAAGACAAGAGTGGATGCGACCCAAACCCTCATGTTGATTGCCGTTCCTTCCTTTATGCTGTCAGGCTATACGTGGCCGCTGGAAGCGATGCCCGGCTTCTTGCGGGGACTTGCCGAAATATTGCCACTAACGTATTACCTGGATGCTGTACGGAACATCACCCTCAAAGGGCTGGATATCACGTATGTCTTCAAGGATACGATTGCGCTGGGCGTTATTGGCTGTGTGAGTCTGCTGGTGTCCTTCGCGATCTATCCGCTATTCTTTAGACAGCGTCAGACGGCAGACCAGCATGCCGATATATCAACGCAAGAGGGAGTTACACTTAAAGGCTAAAAGGCTAAGAGTAACTAAATACGCATATTAAAAAGGCAGACCAGGTTTTTACTCCTGATCTGCCTTTTGGTTTTAAGTGTATATCGTATTGGCTGAATGAAATATTATTGCGTCTTTAAGTCTTCAATAGAATCAATGGGTACGTAGGATGGAACTACGAGTCCGGACATAACGCCGGTCATGCTGGTTCCAATGTCGTCCACCTGATCCTTGTATTTTGCCCAGTAATCAGCATGCGTCAGTGGAAGCCAGGCAGCAGCGGTAGCATCCACACTTCCGCCTGCAACGCCTGTCCACATAGGGCCAATCTCTACCTGAAGGGCAGTCACTTTGTAACCCAAATTTTGCTCCAATACATATTTCAATACATTCGTACTGGCAATTTCAGAATCCCAGGCAGCGTAGCTCAGCTTCAAAGGATCGCCATGGACAGGCTGCAAGTCCTTAATCCATTCCTGCACCTTATCTGGATGCTTATCGGCCCAGTTTTTGGCGGCCTGCTGTGGGGAGTTACCGTCCTGAATGGCGATCATCACTTCACCCATATCCTCGGCAGTCCACTTGAAGCGGCTCAGAAATTCATAAGCAACAGGTGCATCCTGTTTCAGGCCTTTGCGGGCAATTGTATGGATTTCTTCCTTATCACCATAAGCCTTCTTAGGGTCCTTCAAGTATTTTAAATCATACTTGTTAAACATCCAGTGAGGGGTCCAGCCTGTTACAACGATGGGCTGCTTGGCTTTGATCGCCTTATCCAGTGTAGCTGTCATAGCAGCCCCGGAGCTTTCAAGCAGCTTCCAGTCAGACAAGTTGTATTCCTTCATAGCTTTGGCAGTCAGCTTCATGAGACCGGCACCGGGGTCGGTACCAACAATACGGTATCCGACCTCCTTGCCAAAGTCCCCAGCAGCGGCAGAAGCCGGAGCGGCTCCATTGCCTTGCAAATCAGTAATAGATTTGACATTCATATAAGCTGGCACGACCAAGCCCGTTTTGACACCCGTCATATTAGCGCCCAGATCATCAAGCTTATCCTTGTATTTAGCCCAGTAATCCGCATGTGTCAGTGGCAGCCATGCAGCCGGAGAAGCATCCACATCACCACTGGCGACACCCGTCCACATTGGACCTGCTTCAACTTGCAACGCGGTTACTTTGTAGCCCAATTTGTTTTCCAAAATATATTTCAGCAAATTCGTGCTGGCAATTTCAGAATCCCAAGCCACATAACTGAGCTTGAAGGTGTCACCATTGACAGGTTGCAGTCCTTGGGTCCATTCCTGCACCTTATCGGCATGCTTCTCAGCCCAATCCTTGGCAGCTTGCTCAGGACTGGTTCCGCCTTGAATAGCAACCATCATTTTTCCCATATCTTCCGGTGTCCATTTGAACCGTTTCAGAAACTCGTAAGCGATAGGGGCGTCCTGTTGCAGCCCTTTACGGGCAATCGTATGAATACCCTCGGCCTCGCCATAAGATTTTTTAGGGTCTTCCAAATATTTGAGATCATATTTGTTGAACATCCAGTGCGGCGTCCAACCTGTAATAATGATCGGTTTTTTCGCTTTTATGGCTTTGTCCAGTGTTGCAGTCATCGCTGCACCGGAACCTTCTACCAGCTTCCAGTCGGACAAATTGTAGTCTTTTAACGCCTTGGCAGTTGATTTCATAATCCCTGCCCCGGCATCAATTCCGATAATTTTGTAGCCGACTTCTTGGCCAACCGGGTTGGCAGCAGCGTTTCCTTTGCCAGATGCAGAAGGGTTCGATCCAACAAAATATTGCGATGCGCCAGCGATCAGAATGACAGCCGTAACCGCAGAGGTAATCCATACCTTTTGCTTGGTGGATATGCGACTTTTACCTCTTTTCGCTGGTTTGAACAGGTTCTGCGTGAAACGGTCAAGCACGATAGCCAGAACAACGACAGCCAATCCGGCTTCAAAACCTTTACCAATTTGGAGTTGTGTCACGGCACGGTATACAACGGCACCGATCCCTTCCGCACCGATCATGGAAGCAATAACGACCATAGACAGTGAGAGCATAATCGTCTGATTAATACCAGCCATTAAGGTTGGCATAGCCAGTGGAAGCTGTACTTTGAACAGCTTTTGCGCCGAGGTTGAACCGAATGCGTCAGAGGCTTCGACCAATTCACCCGACACTTGCATAATCCCCAAATTCGTCATACGAATGGTTGGCGGGATCGCGAAGATAACAGATGCGATAACGCCCGGTACAACACCGAGGCTGAAAAAGGTAACCGCAGGGAGCAAGTAGACGAACGCGGGCATCGTCTGCATAAAATCAAGCAAAGGCGTAATAATGCGTGACGCCGTTTTGCTGTATGCACACCAGATCCCGATCGGAATCCCGATGACAATGGATACGAGTGCGGATGTGATGACCAGTCCGAGCGTATTCATCGTTTCGCTCCAATAGCCGAGATTGTCAATCAGCAGGAAGCCGATGACGGTAAACAGCGTAAGCTGGACCCGGCCGATCATAAACGCGATAATCCCGATGATCACAATGAACACCAGAGGGTGCGGAAGCATGAACAGCCCAGAGAAAAAGCCTACAACAGCTTCAATAACAGAAGAGATAACATTAAACAATCCGGCCAGATGAATACCCATCCAGTCTACAATAGTCTGAATCCACTCAGCGATTGGCAGTTTCGGTATCAAGGGCATTCACCTCCTTCGTGGTGGTTACATCTCCGCCAAGTGCGCCCAGCAAAGCTCCACGGACGATAACACCCAACAGCTTCTGTTTGTCATCGACCACAGCCAGAGGGACCTTGGACGAGCTTGTAATTTCGAACAAGTCATTAATGACGGTTTCAGCAGCAACCTGCGGTCCGTCCGTCATGAGAATATCTTCAATTTTCAAATTGTTGCGCAGCGCATGGACAGCATCTTCAGCATTGATAACGCCCAAAAGTTTCTTGGTACGATCAATGACGAACAGATTGGAAATCCCGCGTTCGCGCATCAATTCCAGAGCAACACGTGGACCGCGATCCATTGTGATCGTTTCTGGACGAAGCATAACATGAGCAGCCGTCAATACCTTGGACAGATCCACATCCTCGACGAAGCGGGCTACATAAGAGTTAGCCGGTTGGATCATAATTTCTTCCGGTGTACCGATCTGCACGACCGATCCGTCCCGCATCAATGCAATCCGGTCACCGATCCGTAGCGCTTCATCCAGGTCATGGGTGATAAACACAATCGTTTTCTTCATTTTATCTTGAAGCTCCAGCAGCTCATCCTGCATGTCACGGCGAATGAGGGGGTCCAGTGCGCTGAATGCTTCATCCATCAGAAGGACTTCAGGGTCATTAGCCAACGCCCGTGCCAGACCGACACGTTGCTGCATACCGCCACTCAGTTCATCGGGCATTTTATCGCCCCAGTTTTTAAGACCAACCAGTTCCAGCGCTTGCTGTGCTTTTTCCTGGCGTTTCGTTTTTTCTACCTTTTGTATTTCAAGGCCGTATTCTACATTTTCCAATACAGTCCGATGTGGGAACAGGGCGAATTTTTGAAAAACCATACTAATGGTTTTACGGCGAACTTCGCGGAGTTGTTCTTTGTTCATCTTACGGAGATCCTTGCCGTGGACCAGAATTTCACCGGAGGTAGGCTCAATCAAGCGATTTAGCATTCGCACTAAAGTGGACTTGCCACTGCCCGAAAGACCCATAATAACGAAAATTTCACCTTGCTTAATTTCCATGTTGGCCTTGTTGACACCAACGGTAATTTGTTTTTCTTTGGCCAGCCTTTCCTTGCCCCAGCCTTGCTCCAGGAGCGGAACACCTTGCTCTGCGTGAGGACCAAAGAGTTTGCTGACATTTTTGACTTCCAAAATCGTCATACATACACCTCTTCTTTCTATACTTTGCTTGGTATTAACCCCGTGTTGCATTAAGGATCGAGTATAAAAATCAATATTTTGAACATCCTGAACGGTTAATGACAAAATTAATTGTAACAGAAGCATTGCTTACTTTTCAAACAAAAAAACTGTTCATAAAGTACGTACAGAAAAAACTGTACAAAGTTTCCTGCCATATGCTCCTTCGTTCTTTAGAATGCTCAAACATCCGGAACTTTACAACCGATAGCTCTTTTTTTAAAATAGACAATGAAATATAACCATAAGCAAAAGATTTATGTATATCCATAATTTAAAAAGTTTACTATCATTAGCAATTTTGCGAATTGTGATTTTGAACGACCCATGCTGTTGTAATATAGACAGAAGCTTTGTTTTTGAAACATTTCATTTTTAATTGAAAGATTTCATGTGTTGCGTCAAAGCCAATCGATTACGGGTGAAAGTCGTTCATACGATCTTAGGCAAAATGCTCTAAAATTAGGAGGTTGCAAGCATGAGCTTGTACCAGTTAGGTGATGAGCAGCAGGCTTCGCTGCAAAAAATTCGCAAACGTGTCATAGAAGCTATAGGTAAAAATATGGACTTGTATGGGATCACCCTGTCTGCGGGGCATTTGTACGGTTTGCTTTTTTTTGCGGATAAACCGATGACGCTGGACGAAATGGGTCGTGAAATGGAAATGAGCAAAACGAGCATGAGTACCGGTGTCCGAACATTGCTGGATTTGAAAATGGTCAACAAGGTGTGGAGCAAAGGCTCACGCAAGGATTTGTATGAAGTCGAATATGACTGGCATCAAACGTTCACAGACTTCTTTGCAATTAAATGGAGAAAAGCGGTTGAAACGAATTTGCTGGTGCTGCGCAAGGCCATTGAGGAGCTGGACAGATTGCTGGAGCGGGATGGGGAATATGAGGAATTTAAGGCTGTTCTCCAGCAGGATCGTTTGAAAATGAAGCAGGCTGTTGCCTATTACAAGTGGCTGGACCGACTGATTGATTCGATGGAAAGCGAAGAAATATACAAGCTGATTCCGAAGGAAGAGGTTCGTGATTAATCGTTTATCCTCTTTTCTTTCCATAAAAATGCCGGAGCGTAAAAAGCGTTCCCGGCGTTTTTTTGTGTTTGGCTTTGTTAATTTTGGATTAGCTTTGTTCGATTTTGGTTTGGCCCTGTGCAAAGGGTATAATAGAGCTAAAGGAGGCTTCATTATGGAGAGTATTACAGTACATACCCGCCTGGGTCAGCTTCGTGGGGAAACGGTGAATGGATATCGTGTATGGAAAGGCATCCCATATGCACAGCCTCCTGTGGGAGAACTGCGTTTTCACGCGCCTCAGCCTTTGAAGCCTTGGGAAGAGGTACGAGATGCGACGCGCTTTGGGCCGATCTGTCCGCAGCCTATGCCATCTGCTGAGAGTATGACCGGGAATCTGGTGGAACCGCCTGAGCAGTCGGAGGACTGCTTGTACCTGAACGTCTGGACGCCTGCTTCGGAGGCACCTGCGAAGGGACGTCCGGTGATGGTGTGGATTCACGGCGGAGCTTTTGTAACAGGATCGGGAATTATTCCATTATATGACGGGGCACGGATGGCGGAAAATGGCGATGTTGTCGTCGTTACGCTCAATTATCGGCTCGGGCCGTTGGGCTTTTTGCACCTGACTCCACGGGGAGACGGACTGACCTCTAATGCGGGGCTGCTGGATCAGATTGCTGCGCTGGAATGGGTCAGGGACCATATTGCTGCATTTGGCGGTAACCCGGACGAGGTGACGGTGTTCGGTGAATCGGCGGGCGCCATGAGCATTGCCGCGTTGTTGGCCATGCCAGCCGCTGAGGGCCTGTTCCGACGTGCTATTTTACAGAGCGGAGCATCGCAGGTGCTGCCGACTTCACAGGCGGAGCAAGTCACGACTGCATATCTCCAGCAGTTGGGGGTGGACACCCTGCATCCGGAACGATTGTTTACGCTACCGACGGAGGCGCTCATGTTTGCCATGGCCAAGACGCATGAAATGATGGGTCCGGGACTGGCAATGCTCTATCAACCCGTTGTGGATGGTGTGACCTTGCCTGACGTACCCCTTTCTGCGGTAGCAAAAGGATCAGCAAAGCGGGTATCCGTTATGATCGGAACAAATTTGCAGGAGGGTGCTTACTTTATTCGCAAGGAATCCCATCTGATGAACAAGTCGACGGCGAGTCAGGCATTGGAAATGATGACGGGCATGTCAGATGTTGGCGATTTGACGGAACCTTTCCCTGTTACGATTGAGGGGCAAGCGCAGATGCTGACCGATCTGTTCTTCTGGCGGCCTGCGCTGGCTTTAGCGGTTGCCCAAGCGGTTCATGCCCCGGTGTGGATGTACCGTTTTGACTGGACGCTGCCGGGGCATCCTGTATTCGGACAAGCGGTTCACGGCGCGGAAATTGCGTTTATTTTTGATAATCTGGAGCTGCTAGGCAAGCTTGGATTGGACGTTCATCCGCCTATGAGGACGCTGGCTTACGATATGCAGCAGGCATGGGTTGCTTTTGCACGTGACGGAAAGCCTGTGCTGCCGGAAGGGGAATGGCCGGTATATGACAGGGAATCGCGGGCTACGACCATTTTTCATCAAGGCATCTCGGTGCAGCATGACCCGGAAGGGGAAAGACGCCGCCAGTTGACCGGACAGATGAGTATTTGATCCAAGTATTGAGATATCGTCTAATGCCCTAACATCACAAAAGCCTTCGCCCGTATTTTTGTATACGGACGAAGGCTTTTTTAGGTTGAACAGGTGCAGATGTATTACAGGAACTAAATCTTGAATCGCTTCACCAGCTCTTGCAAATCCTGCGCCATATTGGACAGCTCCTGAGAGGAAGAAGCGATTTCTTCCATCGCCGCCATTTGCTCCTGAACGGCTGCGGAGGTCGTCTGTGAGCTATCCGCCGAATTGCGGGACAGGCTTGCCAGATGGGTAACAGTAGCCGAAACTTCCTCTGTGCTGGCCGAAATTTGTTCAGCGGCTGCGGATACGCTTTGAATCTGTTCCACAATATGAGATGTGGAGCGCTCAATATTCGTGAAAGCACCTTCTGCATCTTGGCTAATACGCAGTCCCTCGCCCACCTGGTTACGAACATTACCGTTCATCGTAGCTGTGGAGCGCTGGATCAGATCCAGCATCTGTGTAATGATCTGGCTGATGGAATCCGCGCTTTCCTTGGATTGCTCCGACAGCTTGCGAACCTCCACGGCTACCACGGCGAATCCACGCCCGGCTTCGCCTGCTCTGGAGGCTTCAATTGACGCGTTCAGCGACAACAGGTTGGTCTGCTTGGCAATGGCAGCAATTGCGCTATTCATCTGCTTCGCATCGTCAGAGAGCTGTGACAGCTCATCCATCAGGCTGGCGGTTTGGGTCACAGCTTCCAAAATACGGTCCATCTGTGTGCGTACGCTTCCGATCATTTGGCTGCCTTTGGCTACGTCATGCTCAGTCTGTCCTGCTGAATCTACGATGGAGCTTGCCGATTCCGCAATGGTGCTGACACCCTTGGCCATTTCCTCAACGGCATTGGCCGTTTGCTCGGATGCCTCTGCACTGGTGGTCGCATTTTCTGCGGATTCCATAACCGTTTCCGCTACATGCTGCACGGATTCCGTCGTTTGCTCCGTGCTTTCCTTGATCATCAGGGAGGAGGACGCGAGTCGGGACGACGTTTGGTTGACCTCGGAAACCATCGTATGCAGTGCATGTGTCATCTGGTCAAAATTTTGCGCCAGCTCGCTGAATTCATCCTTGCCGGACAGATTGACCCGTGCGGTGAGATTGCCGTCACGGACGCTGCGGGTTCCATTTTGCAGCTTGCCCAGTGGAATCAGGAACGAGCGAATCATCAGGATAATAACAATAGCAGCAGCCAGCACGGATATAGCAATAACGATCAGGCTTTGTTTCAAAATGGGAGCTACCGAATCGCTAAAATCCTCCTGATCTGCCAAGGCGATGATGTTCCATCCCGTGAGAGGATCAACGAGTGTAAATGATTGCATATCTCTGTTCATAAATCGAATTTCTTTCGTTGCAGATGATGATTGGGTTTCCCCTTCATTTAACTTGGTAATAACGGGTAGTCCCTCAATGGAGTCTGCCGGTTTTTTCCCCGTATTCTTAAAGGCAGCTCCAGCACCCGCTACAACTGTACTGTTCGCATCAACCACAAACAGTCCGCCACGATTGCCGATCGTAACATCCTTCAAGCTTTGACTTAGTCTATCCAGACTCAAGTTCATTGCTATAGCTCCTTGACCATCTGGTAAGTTTCTGGACAACGTGACCACTAAATTACCCGAGGAAGCACTGACTGACGGAGCACTAATGAATGTTTCATCGTTTAACTTCATCGCATTTGAATACCATGTTTTTTCACGGGGATCATAATCCGTTGATTCTTTCTTTGGTGAACGGACATATTCTCCTTTTGTATTACCGAGAAGTACCCCATCCAGCTCGGGATGAGCTTTCAGGATCACATCAAATTTAGCCTGAATTTCTTCTTCCTTGGAGTTCAGGGTATTGGATTGAACCTCAGTAGCTAATACATTTAAATCTTTTATTAAAGGTGATACATATTGATTAATGTTGCTGCGAAATAAAAACAGGTTGAAATCAATCGAGCTACCCATTTGCTGGCGAAGCTGTGTTTCGGCACTCTGATAGGAAAAGTACCCAATCAATATGCTGGGAATCAATAAGACAGCCAAAAAAGCTACAATTAATCTTGTTTTCATTAAATAAAACTGTCTGAGAAACCTGGTCCACCATGGCACTGTTTGTTTTGCTTTATTAGTCATAGTTCTTACTCCTCTGTGTCTGATAATTACTACATTGTTTTATTCGACAGAAACCGATGAATTTTATAGATGTAATCTATGGGAAAAGATAAATAGGTGCTTGTTTTGCACGTTTTTATCTAAAAATAGTTCTAAAGTATCATGTTATATATTAATACTTATACATAAAAAGCCAAATCGGAGATGCAAAAGCATCTTCTCGATTTGGCTTGGGTGAGGGATAAAATGGACATTGAACCTATTAGTTTTTTTGCTGACGAGAAATCATAAAGAGTGTAATCCAGATAAGCATAAAGCCAGTCAATTGCGCTACCGTAACGATCTGCTGGAAAGCGATCCAGTTAATTACAACGCCGACCATCGGGAAGCTTAGTTCTGCCATCGTGGCATAAGACGCCTTGGTCGTACTGAGGCCCTTGTAATACAGTAACAGACTGAGAAGACCGGGGAGCAGCGCCTGCAACAACAGATTGATAATCACGGCTGCGCCCGCCCATGTGCCAGCAGGCATATTCCAAGGTGCATGCTCCACAGAGGTGAGAACGATCAGCAGAGGGAGAGCCACCATGAAGCGCAGGGAGGTCACCGTCTCATATTTCATCGAACGAAGCAAGTAGCTTCCCATCACTGTCGAACCGCCCCACAGGACCGCTGCTCCTAGTGCAAGCAGGCTGCCGACGTGGACGAAATCATTAACATGTCCAAAAGGGAGCGACCAGCCGAAGGTAAGAAGATACGTTCCAAACAGAGCCACGACAATTAATATTCCAAAATTACGCGGCAGCATTTCCTTCAATATAACGCGGGCCAGAATAATAGCGACCAACGGCTGAAGCTTTTGGAGCAGCAGCACAGCGTTAAGATCACCGTTGCTAAGTGCCATCGTGAAAATCACGCTGGCCAGAGCAGAACCGCCCCACGAGACGAACAAGATAGCCAAAATCTGACGAAGCCGTACCGCTTTAAGCTCCTCGCGATGCTTCCACAGCACTGGTGCCAGGGCGATAAAGAGCAGCACATGCTCCATCAGCACAATTTGTGTAGAGGTAAATGATTTGAGCAAAATAATGCGAAACAGTGGGTCCGCGCCCCACAAGGCCGCTCCAATCGCGACTAGCCAAAAACCGCTTTTCATGTGGGAGCTACGATCAAAACCTTTGGATGTTAGTACAGTTGATGATTGACTCATTCTCAATTAGCTCCTTGCGAATACAGGACCGGTGGCATAAAAACCCCCGTCCATGGCGATAGGCCATGCAAGACGGGGGTTGATCAAATAAACTTGCCGCTTTATGCAAGTTAAGAAGTTGCTGCAAAACCAAGAATGCAGCATTCATCCACTTGACGGCATGTTCATGCTTCGATCTTCTTCCATCCGGACTTTACCGTCGGCTTTGGCATCTCACCAAATCAGTCCGTATCTTGTTGCCAGATACAGAGTCGCGGGCTTAGCTCCATGAGCCATACCGCCGGTTGGGAATCACACCCTACCCCGAAGATCCTTATTCCGTTTTTTAATTTCTCCTATAGGATATACCTGTTTTAGAATGAAGTCCAGTGAAAAATATGTGTACATCGAGCAAGGTTTTTCATATATTTCTTGAAAGCGTTTTACAAAATTACATATTACGAGGTAATATCGTTATACTCGATGCGGCGGATGGCCGCATAAGCTACGAGCATTCCCAGCACGGCAAAGCCGATCTGTACAAGTGCAATGGAGCTAAGCGTAGCGCCGTTATTATTCGAGAAAAGCAGGGCTACGATCAGGATCGAGCTCACAATGGTGGTAGGTATCGAGTATTTTCGCATCCCCATGTACAGCGGAACCAGCCCCATAAAGCTTGCTGCAACCGCATTGATCAGTGTCCGCACTGATTGCTGTCCCAGTATAGTGAGGCTAAGCTTATCCGGTACAATAACGACAAACTGATTTAATAGATGAAGGGCTGCCGTAATGATGATTTCCGATAAAATAATGGACAGGAACGTAAACAGCAACACGACCAAGAGTTTGGCGACCATCAGCTTTTTGCGGTCAATCGGGTACATGAACAAGATGTTAATCGACTTGGACTTAAATTCGCTCACAATAAAGCGGCACAGCAGGACGGAGGCAAAAATAATAAATGTGGCTCTGACCATATAGTCCAGGAGGTCCAAAAGCTCAGCGTACCCTGTAAATTCGGGCACTCCTTCACTTTGGCTGTCCAGCGCAATAATGATGAACAGGCCAAAAATACACGCGTTGGCGATCAACGCCGAACGGATATATCCTGCCAAATGAAACTTTTTCAGCTCCAGTTGCATCAGTTTAAGCATGGAGTTCACCTCCATGTAACAGCCGCACGAAGTAGTCTTCCAGTGTACTGTTTTTTTGGTGGATGGAATCCACCTCTACATCATTTAAAATGAGTGTTTTCGTAATTTGTTTCTGCGGTACACTTGTATCGTAAATGCGTATATTCTGATCATTCAGCACCCGGATATTCGTCAGATTCAGGTGATGGGAGAGGACGTAGGCTGCTTTTTTGCAGTCATTGGTCGTAAATTCGATGTATTCCGTATTGGTTTCCCGCACCTGTTCCATCGACACTTCCTCAATCAGTCGACCGTGATTAATCACACCCACCGTATCGGCAATTTGCTCGATTTCCACTAAAATGTGGCTGGACACAAGGATCGTCATGCCATATTCCTTGCACAGCATGTGGAACAATTGGCGGATTTCCTTGATCCCCACCGGGTCCAATCCATTAATTGGCTCGTCCAGAATCAGCAGCTCCGGCTTGGTCGCAATCGCTCGGGCGATCCCGAGACGCTGCTTCATCCCCAGAGAGAAATCCTTTACCGGCTTGTCATCTGCGTTTCGCAGGTTCACCAGTTCCAGTGCATCCCGAACAGCCTGCTTGTTATAATAGCCCATGTATTCACAATGAAGTTCGAGATTTTGTCGGGCGGTCAGCCTGTCATAAAAAATCGGATATTCAATAATCGAGCCCATCCGGCCGAGCAGGTGGTACGACTTTGGCGTTAATTTTTCACCGAACAATTCAATCTCACCGGAGGTGGGCTTGAGCAGGTTCGTAATCATTTTCATAATCGTCGTCTTCCCCGCCCCATTAGGACCGAGAAAGCCATAAGTTTCCCCCTGGCGCACATTCATGCTGACCCCCGTTACAATTTCGTTGCCCTTCAGGGCTTTGGTCAGTTGATGCGTCCTTAATATGTAAGTCATGGGTGTTCTCCCTTCGTATACTGTTGATAATTTAAGCATAAAGGGTGAAATGTTCATTTTTCTTTCTCGATTCTTACAAATTTATTAAGTTGAGCATTCTGCATAATGCTGAGTTCGATTAATAGTTGATTTTTTTCAATGTAAAAGAGAAGACCGTCCGCTCATAAGGAATGCTGCTCAAATGAATCTCTCCGTTCATCGTCTCAACCAGACGTTTGGCAATCGTAAGACCCAGCCCGCTGCCCTGTATCGCCTTATTTCGGGAATCCTCAAGCGTGTACATACGTTCAAAAACCTTGTCCTGCTCAGGCTCCTGTATGCCTTGCCCCCGATCCCATACCTCTATACGCACCGTGTCCTGCTGTTCCGTTAGAGTCAGTCCCAGTGTCCGACCATCGGCACCGTAGCGAATCGCATTCGAGATCAGATTGTTCAGCACCCGCCCAAACGCTCCTTCGTTCCCCAAGGCATGAATGGGGTGCTCCGGGATATCAATATGCACAGCAAACCCCTGCGCGGTCAGCAGATCATAAAACTCCAAAATGCTGCGTCTGCACAGCTCTCCCACCTCTAGCCGGGTCAACGGAATGTCCGTATCATTAGCCTCCAGCTTCGCCAAGCTAAAAAAGCTTCCGATCAGCTTAATCGCTTCGCTTGTCTTCTGATGAATCCTGGATAGCAGCTTTGCACGTTCTTCCGGCAAAATATGCGGATCGGCATCCAGCATCTCGGCATATCCGAGTACCACCGTCAGCGGGGTCTTGAGGTCATGAGAAATGTTTGAAATCATTTTACGCATGGCGATTTGGCTTCGGTTGTAATCCACAGACACTCTCAAATTCAAGTCCAGCAGACGGTTAATTTCCGTCATGAGCCTTTGCAGCTCGGGATCGCCTGTGACATATAACAGCTTTTCCGCATGATTAACGGTTACAATCCGTTCCAGTGCGTTTCGGATATCCTTTATTTTGCGCTTTTGGGCCACACGCTCCCGCCAGAGCCATACAATAACGACGGACAGGATGAGGACGACGATCCATTCAGAAATGATCTCGATGTTCATATCACCCGTTCTCCCATTTGTAGCCAATGCCCCATAAGGTCTTAATATGAACAGGGTGGGAGGGGTCTTCTTCGATTTTCTCACGCAAGCGGCGAATATGGACGTTAATCACATTTTCGTCACCCATATAATCCTCTTTCCAGATAAACCCGTATAATTGCGCTTTAGTAAATACACGGTTCGGATGGGTGACAAATAGCTTGAGAATATCAGATTCCTTAGCTGTTAACTGAATTTGGATTCCGTTGCGGGTGACCATAAAATGATCAAAATCAATGCGCAGATTTCCGTAGGTCAGGACCTGTGCTTTCGGCTGTTCCTCCTGCTGTTGCTGCCGCGCATAGATAGTGAATCTGCGGATAGCGGACTGAATGCGTGCCGTCATTTCTACCATCGAAAAAGGCTTGGCGATATAATCGTCTGCCCCGAAGCCCAGTCCAAGCGCTTTATCCACGTCGCTGTCCTTGGCTGACATAATCAGAATCGGCACAGCGCTGTGGGTACGGATTCGACGGATGACCTCCATACCATCCACCTTGGGCATCATCAGATCCACCAATACCAGATCGTAGGTGTGACGTTCAAAGGCAAGAAGCCCTTCTTCCCCGTCATAGGCGGTGGTTAATGTGTAGCCTTCTTTACTGAGCGCTTTGAGCAGCATCTCGGCAATGGCTGTATCATCTTCAATGAGTAAAATATGTTGTGACATAGGTGTGGAACACCCCTAATTTTAGATTAAGCTCGTGTGACGAACTGTACCTGAATTATATAGAGCAGTGGAGAGGATTTCCATGAAAATATCCAACGAATTTAAACGGGCGAATATTCTCAACTTAAATGCACTGAAGTAGATTTTTTTTCTCCATCTCCAGCATAAGATGTAATCAAATTACTGGAAATTCACCGCCTTCCTATATTATACTGAAAGAGTTTACAATCCGAAGTTTGGAATACAGTGTTATGATATCCGGGACATGCCTTATACGAAAGTTTGGACATGATCGAAACATGAGCTACGGCACAGGACCGTCATAAAGGAGAGCAACGATGTTTGTCATACGGGGAACACAAAAGCTGCTGAAGGAATGGGATGTCGAACCACTTCAAGTTGATATTTATCCGCCTTTGAATAGTTGGCACGCCAACTTGTTTTTGCTGAATCGGAAAAAAAATATTGTGTTTATGCATGATGCATCCCGCTTGAGTGTTACACTGTTCGGAATCAAAAAGGCGCAGTACAAAAACCTGCCAACTCTTTTTGTCCAAGCCTTGAAGGAACTTATGCTCAGTGAGGGTTTTGATGAGCAAATTGTAGAGGCGTACACACAGGAAGGTGAGCAGATGCTGCCTGCTACAACCAATAATCGCAGTGTCGTCGGGACGCTGAATGAGATTATTTTCGTCATGAAGGAACTGGATATGGAGCATGGGATCGATCTGGAAAAAAACCAGTGGAATAACCGAATTGTCTTCAAATCGATACAATACCAGTATCCTATTGATGCTTTTAAAGAGGCCTTGGAGAAGCATTATAAACAAGAAAATGTTCGAGAGTCTTGAGATCAATTCGGAAATAAGTTCCATTTGTTCCCTCTTATGATATATAATCTAGTATATTATAATCGCTTACATATTAATGATCTGCTGTCCCAAGGCTATGGTCCTGCGACGAAGAAATCCCAAGCTGTCCTGATTTCTAAAGGATTTATTGCTGAAAATTATGCTGCCAACTTTGTCGGTTAGTTTCTGAGCTGGTCGTTAAACAGGACGTGCCAAAAGAGTATCCACCAAAGTCCATCTGGGCGGGGGATGCTCTTTTTTTACAACTCACAGGAAAGCAAAGCTTGCGATGAAATGAATCACAGCGCAAAAAGCGTCACACTTTGGTAAAATAAAACGATACAGTGTTTGACACCATCGGTCAGACTTAAAAACAGGGGGTACATAACGAGCATGAAACGGATTATTGAGGTAGCCAAAGAAGCAGGAATCGCAGAAGAGCATCTGGAGACGTATGGAAAATATAAAGCGAAGCTGAATCCGTCCCTGTGGGAGCAGGTGAAGGACCGTCCGAACGGAAAGCTGGTGCTGGTCACAGCAATGAATCCGACTCCTGCGGGAGAAGGAAAAACGCTAACCACCATTGGACTGTCACAGGCGCTGAATGCGCTGGGGCACAAGACCATAGCTGCGCTGCGGGAGCCGTCACTTGGCCCCTGCTTTGGCATGAAAGGGGGAGCAACCGGGGGTGGAAAAGCCCAGATTGTTCCGGCCGAGGATATTAATCTGCATTTTACGGGCGATATTCACGCGATTTCGGCGGCGCATAATTTGCTGGCAGCGATGATTGACAATCATTTGTTTCATGGCAATGCTTTGCGCTTGAAGCCGGAACGAATCATGTGGAAACGGGCTGTAGATATGAATGACCGGAGTTTGCGAAGTATAGTAACCGGATTGGGAACAGGTAATGGAGCAGTGAGAGAGAGCGGATTTCTGATTACCTCGGCCTCGGAAGTGATGGCGGTATTGTGCTTGAGCGAGAATATCGACGACCTCAAAGTGCGCTTGGGTCGAATGGTCATCGGATATAATGAAGCGGGCGAAACGGTAACGGCGGAGGATTTGCAAGCAGTGGAAGGTATGGCTGTGCTGCTTCGGGATGCGTTAAAGCCGAATCTGGTGCAAACGCTGGAGGGAACACCAGTCATTGTGCATGGTGGTCCTTTTGCCAATATTGCGCACGGATGCAGCAGTCTGATCGGTACGAAGCTGGCATTGAAGCTAGGGGAGGTTGTCGTGACGGAGGCCGGATTCGGGGCTGAGCTGGGGGCAGAAAAGTTTTTTGATATCAAATGCCGTCAGTCCGGTTTGCAGCCGGATGCGGCTGTGTTGGTCGTAACCGCCAAAGCGCTGAAATATAACGGCGGTGTAGCTAAAAATGAGCTGGACGAGGAAAATCTGGCGCAATTACAGCTTGGATTAGCCAATATGAATCGGCATGTACGGAATTTGCAAAAATTCGGCGTGCCTGTACTGGTAGCTGTCAACCATTTTGTAACAGATAGCGAAGCCGAATTGGAACTGATTTTCGCGGAGTGTGGCAAGCTGGGTGTACCCGCAGAGCTATCGCAGGTGTGGGCACATGGAAGCCGAGGGGGAGAAAAGCTGGCCCAAAGTCTGCTACATCTGCTCCAAGAGGACAAGGCTCATTTTGCACCCTTGTATGATAGTGCGCTTGATCTGCAAGCGAAAATCAGGTTCATTGCGCAGGAGCTTTATGGCGCGACAGAGGTAGCGTATACTCCAGCGGCTAAACGGGCGTTGTCCGGTATGGAGCAGCTTGGCTTTGGACAACTGCCTGTATGCATGGCCAAAACGCCGTATTCTTTTTCAGATCAGCCGTCTCTGCTAGGCGCACCGGAGGGCTTTACGATCCACGTGTCCAGAGTGTCATTGTCCGCAGGAGCAGGCTTTGTGGTCGTGGAAACGGGCAACACCATGACCATGCCCGGTCTGCCTAAAACCCCGGCAGCCGAGCATATGTCGCTGGAGCCGGATGGGAGCATTCAGGGCTTGATGTAGTATTTTTATGAAAAATGTTAGGCGTTTTACGAAGAAGCACCGAGCAGCTTGGGCAATGCGATGAGCAGCTTTTGCCGGGTCATGGCATCGTTCCAGTTCCAGCGGTCAGCTTCTACGAAATACACCCGGCCTTGACGCACAGCGGGCAGGTTGTGCCAGAGAGCGCTGTTCAGCATGCGTTCCAGCGTACGTTTGGAGTCCGGTGCAGTGGGAATGAGCATGAAAATACGGTCCCCGGCGTAGTCGGGAAGCTGGTGTGGCTCGATTTCCGCAAAGCCATGCCCTTCGTCGAGTACCTTTTGGATCGGCTCAACAGGTTGAAAGCCCTGCGGGTGGTAAAGAGCCGCCGAGAAGCCGGACATCCCCATTACAAATAGACGATTACCATGATCGAAGATGAAGACGGAGGCCGTTTCTCCGGCTGTAATCTCTGTGCCAAGCTGTTGCCACATACTCAGATTGCGGTCGGCGAAGGCAGACAGCCATTGTTCGGCTTCGCGCTCCTTGCCAAGCCAGGAGCCGAGCGTCCGCAGACGTTCCTCCAGCGTGGCAAAGGAGTTGAAGGTAACGGTGGGCGCAATGCCGGCAATGCGCTCATATTCCTGTTCATCCGAATTGGCGATGATAATCAGATCGGGATCGAGAGCACTGGTCAAGCGAGTATCGAGTGGAAGACCGACATCGGCAACGTTCGCTAGACGATGCTTATAGACGCTGTATTCACTGAACCGTAAACTTCCACCGATGGCTTTGGCCCCCAGTGCGAACAGGTCGCCCATCGTTTCTCCATGATAAATAATACGGCAGGGGCGGCGCGGAATATGGATTTGGTGACCCGTCCAATCCTTGACGCGGACAGAACAGGGAACGGTAAGCGCGTATTGTCTCGGGGGAATCCCGGTCATTTGCCGAAAGCGGCGGTTAAAATAATATTCGTCAGAGAAACCAACCTGACGGGCAATTTCACGTAAAGGCCGTTTGCATTCCAGCAGCAGCCGCTTGGCATGATTCAAGCGTAGCTCAGTGAGGTAATGCAGCGGCTTTTTGCCTGTCCTTTTGCGAAACATTTGCGAGTATTGCCAAATGGAAACGTTCGCTTGTTCGGCAAGCTGCTTGACGGTAATCGGCTTTTCGTAGTGTTTCTCCATGTAGGTAATGGTGGCCTCAACTGATGCTGGCAAAGCCGGGCAAGAATTATCTTTATGCTCCACATTGACATGCGATTCCTGCCACAATAGCAGTAGCTCCTGAAAGATAATTTGCTGCCGTAATCCAGAAAGGCCATTATGCAGGTGTATCGGCTGATGGGCGCTATGGAATAGCTCATCGGTCAACCGAATGGACTTGGAAGAGGAGGTAACGATATGCTCACGTGACCCCGGCAGTAGAGGACCTCTATATATGGAAGGAGAGCTATTTGTATTTTCAACCAGAGCTGTGTCTGATCCTGATTCCGATGACATGACGATGACCTCGAACATGAGCTTGTAGTATTCGGGTACAGTTCCATTCAGGGGAGCGATCCGATAGGAATCACCGGGAGTCAGCCAATACCCGTGACCCGCATGGAATAGAAACTGTTCCGGTCCAATGTCCACCATACCTGTGCCATCGATGAACATAAGCAGGCAGTGATATGGAACCGCATGTGAATAAGATGTAAATGCAGATGCTGAAGGGCTGGAGGACTGCACTTCACCAGGCTTCCGAACCCACTCAATCCCCTTAAAGTGAAAAAGCAACGAGCTGGGTGAGGGAGGACAGACGGGCGATTGAGGCTGCATGACTGTGTAACACTCCTTTTATTGAGAATCGTTATCATATATACATAAGTATACCTCCTTTTGGGTGAACAAAAAAGAAGCACATCAACAAGTGTCGATATGCTTCCCCATTCTTATTTGATCAGCTTGGGTAATTCCTCCAGCAACCATTCCCGAGTGGTGGCATCACTTTCGGTCTTGCCAATATCCTGAGCGTACACATGTCCCTGCTTTACGGCAGGAAGCTGGAGCCAGAGCTTGCTTTTCATCAACTGCTCAGTAGATTGCTTGGCTTCAGCAATTGGGGTATTGAGTATGAAAATCCGATCTCCGGCGTATTGTCCAATCACTTCAGGTGAAATTTGCACAAATCCTTGGTCTTCATCCAGCACTTTCTGGACAGGGGCCGTAGGCTTGAGGCCATTCTTTTCGTACAATATCTGTGACAGTCCTGTCTTTCCCATCACGAACAAGCGATCACCGGGATAGTAAGTGAAGACCGTAGCTGTTTCTCCCGGCTTGACGCCGTTGGCATGCAGCTTGCTCCACATCTCGGTTTCCTTGATTTTGTACTGTGCAAGCCAATCCTCGGCAGCTTTTTTCTTGTTTACGATTTCTCCGAGGTGCAGCAATCGCTCGTTCAGCGGAGCGAAGGTGTCGAATACAATCGTAGGCGCGATTTTGCTCAGAGCTACATACTGCTTTTCGTCTGTATTGCCTGTAATGATCAGGTCAGGCTTTAGCGTCAATGCTTTTTCCAAATTAATCGGAAATCCCAGATCGGCTACATTCTGAACCTGCTTCTCATACACCTTGCCCTCAATCATGGAAGTGGATGTGCCTACAGCCTGAACGCCCAAAACCAGCAGATCCCCATAGTTTTCTCCGAAATAGGCAATACGTTGGGGAGACGTGGGGATGTTTACCGTGTGTCCCCTATAGTCTGTGTAAGAGCGTGTTGCAGCCGCTTCTGAAGTCTTGGTAGATGCCGTCGTTCCTGCAGTGGGTGCTGTTGTGTTACTATTTGCAGCAGGTTTCTCCGAGGTGCCGCATCCCAACAGCAATGCTCCGATAAGAGAGAATAGGCCGAGCATAGTCGTATATTGTCGAGTGGATTTCTTATTGATCATGGTAACCTCCGTATGATTGATGGATTCAGGGTTGTGTAAATGAGAATTATTATCACAGAAGCAATGATAAGCGATGCACCTTCAATACTCAATGGACAAACTTGGTCACGGAATTCGATTTTGTACAAAATGAAGATGCATGAATAGAGCTGACACGTATCGCACCTTGTATTACAATTTGTCTCACGCAAAAAAGAGGCCGCTTATAGTAGTTAAAACTACTTTTGAGCCAGCCCTATGTGCTTTTGTCTAATTTAGTTATTTAATAAAGAGGAAATAGGTACATTACTGTAGAACGAGCTATATACTATTGTGATTTCAGATGCAGAAGCAAAGGTTAAATATCTTATTGATCCTAATATAAGCTTTATTCAAGAAATCCAGGGGCGACGGTGATGGGAAGCACCATCCGACTGCGCAGTGGCTCCAAATGTAACTATTTACTTTCAGTGCAGCTTATATAAAGATTTTTTGGAATGCACTCAATTTAACTTTGTACAAAACACAAACACACGGATAAGCCGGCTGTCCCGGTTCTATCCGTGTGTTTTGTTCTGTCGCAACGTCCTGTCTGATCGCTCTACTTCTACTCCCGATCCGCAATAATCAACTGAATATCGTGCTCCCGCACATATTCCTGATACGTGTTATCTGGCATCGTGTCTGTGACGAGATAATGAATCTGATCCAGACTGCAATAGGTCATGAGCGCGTATTTGTCGAACTTATAGTGGTCCACCAGCAAGAAAACCTCCGAGCTTTTTTCGACCACTACCTGCTTGATCTCGCTCTCCAGGGGAGAGGAATTGGTGACCCCATTGGCAATGGAAATGCCGGTAGAAGCCATGAACGCTTTATTAATGTTATAGGATTTTAAGAGTTCAATATTTTTGAAACTGGCAAAAGATTTGGTTTTCCGCTCCAGCATACCGCCTGTCGAAATAACATTCAAACCCGGAAACGGGAAAGAGTCGATCATAAAATCAAAATTGTTAGTGATAATCGTCAGTTGCTTGTTTTTGAGAAATTCGATCATTTCCAGCGTCGTGGTTCCCGAATCTATGAAAATAATATCCCCGTCTTCCACATAGCTTGCCGCCGCTTTGGCGATGAGTGTCTTCTCCTGCTGGTGCCGTGTGATTCGGTCGTTAAAAGGCTCCAGTGTCGTATGATTAACCGCCACACCTCCATATACCTTTTTAAGCTCTCCACGTTCCACGAGTTCCTGAACATCGCGACGAATCGTATTTTTGGAAACATCAAATACATTAACTAATTCATCTAATGAAGCCGTCTGGTGCTCAAAAACATATTCCTGAATTTGTTTAATGCGTTTCGTCTTTAACATGTAAATCCACCTTTTAATTTGGTAAATGAGAGCGATTATTGCAATTGAACAGCGGTAAAAGGTTCTCTTACATTCATTATAACAACATTTAACCAAAACTTAATCATTTTTTTGTGTTTTATGTTTATTTCGATATATATTCGTAATTTGGATAGATAAATTTATAAAAAATTCAAATTACGTATTGACTGAAAGCGCTTCAAATATTATGATGTTATCAGATTATGACCAAAACATAACAAAAAGATAACAAAAAAACGATGAAAAGAGGGATTAACACCATGGTTTAGCACCCCTGTGAATGAATTTTGTCCCAATGTAACCAAGAGCTTACTTCAGCATCAACCAAATAGCCGCAAGGAGGAACAATGTATGTCTGAAGCACGGAAACTGAAAAACTACATTAACGGAGAATGGGTAGAGAGCAAAACAACACGTTATGAGGAAGTATACAATCCAGCTACGAAAGAGGTTGTAGCGCTGGTGCCGATTTCGACGCAGGAGGATACAGATTACGCGGCAGAGGTTGCCGCCCGTACCTTTGAACAGTGGAAGAAGGTCCCTGTCCCGCGCCGAGCCCGCATTTTGTTCAATTACCAACAGTTGCTCATACAGCACAAAGAAGAGCTGGCCCGCCTGATCACCATTGAGAACGGTAAAAATTTGTCCGAAGCGTTGGGTGAGGTTGGACGTGGGATCGAAAATGTGGAGTTTGCCGCTGGAGCGCCTACCTTGATGATGGGTGACTCGTTGGCGACAATTGCAACGGATGTGGAAGTGGCGAACTATCGGTATCCGATAGGAGTGGTTGGCGGCATTGCCCCTTTTAACTTCCCAATGATGGTACCGTGCTGGATGTTCCCGATGGCGATTGCGCTGGGAAATACGTTTATTTTGAAGCCTTCCGAGAGAACGCCGCTGTTAACTGAAAAGCTGGTGGAGCTGTTTACGGAAGCCGGACTGCCAAAGGGTGTATTTAACGTGGTGTACGGCGCTCATGATGTGGTCAACGGTATTTTGGATCATCCGCAGATCAAGGCGATTTCCTTTGTCGGCTCCAAGCCGGTAGGGGAATACATCTACAAGCGTGGTAGTGAAAATCTCAAACGTGTTCAGGCTCTTACGGGAGCGAAAAACCATACCATTGTGCTGAATGATGCGGATCTGGACGATACGGTGACGAACATTATAGCTTCGGCTTTTGGTTCAGCAGGTGAGCGCTGTATGGCATGCGCCGTGGTTACTGTGGAGGAAGGAATTGCGGACGCACTTCTAGCCAAGCTGACAGAAAAAGCAGGGAGCCTGAAAATCGGCAATGGGCTGGATGATGGGGTGTTCCTCGGTCCGGTCATTCGGGAAGAAAATCAGCAACGAACCATTCGCTACATTGAAAAAGGCATTGAAGAAGGAGCCACTTTATTGTGTGATGGGCGTGAACGTGTGTCGGACGAAGGCTTTTTTATCGGGCCAACGATTTTTGATGGCGTAACTACGGACATGACGATCTGGAAGGAAGAAATTTTTGCTCCTGTGCTGTCCATTATCCGTGTGAAGCATCTCCAGGAAGCGGTAGACATTGCCAACCAATCTGAATTTGCAAATGGAGCATGTATTTTCACTACGAATGCGTCAGCGATTCGTTATTTCCGTGAAAATATCGACGCAGGCATGCTGGGCGTAAATCTGGGTGTACCCGCACCGATGGCTTTCTTCCCTTTCTCGGGATGGAAATCCTCATTCTTCGGAACACTACCTGCCAACGGTAAGGATGGGGTAGAATTTTATACCCGCAAAAAGGTTGTGACAGCGCGGTATCCCAAGCCTGTTTTTGAGTGAGGGGGGAGTAGAGAGATGAGCAAATTGCTGCGAAAACCAGGCACGAATAACGAAGCTCCAACAACTACACCAACTACGAAAACGGGGACCCTCGTCCATGATGTAACAGCGAGTAATTCGCCATTATCCTATATCGGTTTTAAAATCGTGGATTTGGCTCCGGGTGAAGTGTACGCCGAGGAACTGGGCAAAATGGAATGCTGTATTGTGGCGGTCACAGGCCGCATTCATGTTACCGCGCAGGGAGAAACTTATGAGAATATAGGCACGCGAACGAGCGTGTTTGAGAAAATACCGACCGATAGTGTGTATGTATCCAATGATAGTGCTTTTCAGGTGGAGGCGGTCACGCCAGCCCGGATTGCGTTATGCTACTCTCCTTCGACCAAGCAGCTACCGACCCGGCTCATTCGGGCTGCAGATAATCAGGTGGAGCATCGGGGGCAGTATCATAATCAACGCACGGTGCATAACATTTTACCGGATTCCGATCCGGGTGCGAACAGTCTGTTAGTGGTTGAAGTGTTCACGGATAGCGGAAACTGGTCCAGCTATCCTCCGCATAAGCATGACCGGGATCGTCTGCCAGATGAATCATTGCTGGAAGAAACCTATTATCATGAAATCAACCCGCCGCAGGGCTTTGTGTTTCAGCGTGTCTATACCGATGACCGTTTGCTGGATGAGACGATGACCGTGGAGAACGGCGATGTGGTCATTGTACCGAAGGGATATCATCCGGTGGGTGTGCCGGACGGTTATACGTCCTATTATTTGAATGTCATGGCTGGACCGACACGTATTTGGAAGTTTCATAATGATCCTGCGCATGAATGGATATTGAAGCGTTAACCGGAGAGGAGAGAAACAGCCCGTGAAATATGAATTCAACAGTCCCACCGAGAGAGAATATGATCTGATTGCCATCGGTCGAGCTTGTATTGATCTGAACGCAACGGAATATAACCGCCCGATGGAAGAGACGATGACGTTTACCAAATATGTAGGGGGTTCCCCGGCGAATATCGCGATTGGGGGTTCCAGGTTGGGCTTGAAGGCCGGATTTATTGGCAAAATTGCTGACGACCAGCATGGACGTTTTATTGAAAAATACATGCGCAACACAGGCATTGATACCTCCAATATCGTGGTGGATCAGGAAGGGCACAAGACCGGGCTGGCTTTTACCGAAATTAAAAGTCCGGATGAATGCAGTATTCTGATGTACCGTCAGGATGTGGCGGACTTGTACCTGACCCCGTCCGAGGTGGATGAGGAATATATCCGCAAAGCCAAGCTGTTGCTCGTGTCAGGGACAGCTTTGTCCAAAAGTCCCTCCCGCGAGGCGATGCTGAAAGCGGTAAGTCTGGCACGGAAAAATGACGTTAAAGTGGTGTTTGAGCTGGATTACCGTCCGTATTCGTGGGCCACACCGGAGGAAACGGCAGTGTACTACGCACTGGTTGCCGAGCAGTCAGATGTAGTTATAGGCACTCGTGACGAATATGATGCTTTGGAAAATCAAACGGCTGACGATGAGCAGGGAGAGCAAGCCAATGAGCAGACGATTCGCTATCTGTTTCAGCATTCACCGGAGTTAATCGTGATCAAGCATGGGGTCAAAGGCTCCTACGCTTATACCAACACAGGAGAAACGTTCAGCGGCCGAGCCTATAAGACGAAGGTTTTAAAAACATTTGGTGCAGGCGATTCCTATGCCTCCGCGTTCCTGTATGCACTCTTGCGGGGCAAGGATATTGAAACGGCTCTTAGATTCGGCAGCGCCTCGGCTTCTATTGTGGTGAGCAAGCACAGTTCTTCCGATGCCATGCCGACAGCCACAGAGATCGAGCAACTGATCGCGGAGAATGAAGCCAAACAGTACAGATAGGAGGAGAGCAGACGATGCGAACAATTCGTTTGACGACCGCACAAGCGTTAATACGCTTTTTGAATCAGCAATACGTGCATATCGATGGCCGAGAGTTTCCATTTGTAGAAGGTATATTTAACATTTTTGGACACGGAAACGTACTGGGCATCGGACAGGCGCTGGAGCAGGAATCAGGTCACTTGAAGATTATTCAGGGGAAAAATGAGCAGGGCATGGCCCACGCAGCTATTGCATACAGCAAACAGCTACTGCGGCAAAAAATATACGCAGTCACGACATCCGTCGGACCGGGCGCAGCTAATTTGGTGGCTGCCGCAGGTACAGCGCTGGCGAATAACATCCCTGTGCTGCTGCTGCCGGGGGATACCTTTGCTACACGCCAGCCTGATCCGGTGCTACAGCAGGTGGAGCAGGAGCACAGCGCAGCCATCACGACCAATGACGCGCTGCGGCCCGTGTCCCGCTATTGGGATCGCATCACCCGCCCCGAGCAGCTTATGTCCAGCCTGATTCGGGCGTTCGAAACGATGACGAATCCGGCCACGGCAGGACCAGCAACGATCTGTATTTCTCAGGATGTGGAGGGCGAAGCATTCGATTACGAAGAATCGTTTTTTAGTAAGCGCATTCATTATATCGACCGCAAGCTGCCGTCCGAACGGGAATTACAGGGTGCGGCAGATATTTTAAAGGCGAGCCGCAAGCCCGTGATTCTGGTCGGCGGCGGTGCTAAATACTCTGAGGCACGCGAAGCTTTGATCGCGCTGTCCGAGCAATACCAGATTCCGCTGGTCGAAACACAGGCCGGGAAATCGACGGTGGAAAGCACGTTTGCAAACAACCTGGGCGGCGTGGGTATCACCGGAACGGCAGCAGCAAATGCGGCGGTGCGACAGGCGGATCTGATCATCGGGATTGGCACAAGATACACCGATTTTGCCACATCCTCGAAAACGGCTTTTGAGTGGGATACGACCCGGTTCCTGAATATCAATGTCAGTCGTATGCAAGCGTACAAACTGGATGCATTTCAGGTTGTCGCAGATGCCAAAACAACGCTGGAACAGCTTGGCTCCCGGTTGGAAGGCTACACAAGCACGTGGGGAGACACCATTTCACGGTTGAAGAAGGATTGGTTAGCCGAACGTGACCGTCTAAGCCAAGTGACCTTTAGTCGAGAAGGCTTTACACCAGAGGTGAAAAACCAGTTTACACAGGAAGTGCTGAATGAATATGCGGACGCTCTCCAGACCGAATTGCCGCAAACGACGGCTTTGATCGCAGTTAACGATACGATTGCGCCAGACAGTATCATCATTAGCTCAGCCGGATCTTTGCCGGGGGATTTGCAGCGCGTATGGAATCCTGCCGTCCCGAACACCTATCATATCGAATATGGTTACTCCTGCATGGGGTATGAGGTATCCGGCACGTTGGGACTGAAATTGGCGGAACCGGATAAGGAAGTATACTCCATCGTAGGTGATGGCAGCTTCCTGCTGCTGCATTCCGAACTGATTACTTCGATTCAATACAATCAGAAAATCAACATTGTGCTATTCGACAATTCGGGCTATGGCTGTATTAACAATTTGCAGATGGAGCATGGCAGCGGCAGCTACTATTGTGAATTCCGTACACATGACAATCAGATTCTCAATATAGATTATGCCAAAGTAGCCGAAGGCTATGGAGCGAAGACTTACCGTGCCAATACGGTAGAGGAATTAAAAGCAGCGCTCGAAGACGCGAAAAACCAGACGGTTTCCACACTCATTGAACTGAAGGTGCTGCCGAAGACAATGACGGATGGCTATGATAGCTGGTGGCATGTCGGTGTAGCCGAAGTATCTGATTCAGACAACGTACAACAGGCGTATGAGGCCAAAGAGAAAAAGCTGGAAAACGCCAAACAATACTAGGAAGGAAGGTCTGGCTCATGTCTATTTTGTGGGGGATTGCCCCGATTGGCTGGCGAAACGATGATATACCGGAAATCGGGGCAGACAACACGCTTCAGCATCTACTTAGTGACATTGTCGTTGCTGGATTTGACGGAACAGAGGTAGGCGGCTTTTTCCCTGAACCCCAAATCCTGAATAAAGAATTACAGCTACGCAATCTGAAAATTGCCGGACAGTGGTTCAGCAGCTACATCATTCGTGACGGTATCGAGGAAGCAGCGGCGGCTTTCCACAAGCATTGTGCTTATTTGCAGCAGGTGCATGCCAGTGTGGCAGTTGTTTCCGAGCAAACATACAGCATACAAGGCACAGGCCGATGCGTTTTTTCCGACAAGCCTTATTTTACAGATGAAGAATGGAGCCAGTTGTGCCAAGGGCTGAATGAGCTGGGCAGGATTGCAGAGCAATATCAGTTAAAGCTGGTATTTCATCATCATATGGGAACAGGTGTGCAGACGCTGGAAGAAGTAGATCGTCTCATGGCAAATACCGACCCGAAGTATGTACATTTGCTTTATGATACAGGCCATATTTATGTGTCAGATGGAGACTACCTGACGCTGCTGCATCGGCATATGGACCGCATTCAGCATGTGCATTTCAAGGATGCACGCAAGAAAGTGCTGGATAGCTGTAAAAAAGAGAAAAAATCTTTCCGTGATTCCTTCCTGATGGGCATGTTTACGGTCCCTGGCGATGGATGCATCGATTTCAGCAAAGTGTACGAAGTGCTCTTGAAGCATCAGTATAGCGGCTGGATTGTTGTCGAAGCGGAACAGGACCCGGCGGTTGCGCACCCTCTGGAGTACGCGCTGATCGCTCGCAAGTATATTAATGAAGCTTTACTTGCTCACACTTTAGGGAAGACAGAGGAGAGGTGAACGAATTGAGTAACGGGGCAGTTCAAAATACATTTTTGCGCAAGATCGTCATCATTTCTACCTTGGGTGGCCTGCTGTTCGGATATGACACTGGAGTTATTAACGGTGCGCTTCCTTACATGTCAGCCAAAGATCAGCTTAATCTTACAGCGCTTACACAAGGTTTAGTTGCCAGCGCGCTGCTGTTCGGCGCTGCGTTTGGTGCAGTGTTCGGCGGCAGATTATCCGATTACAACGGTCGCAGAAAAAATATACTGTACCTCGCTATCCTGTTCTTTATCTCCACGCTTGGCTGTACGCTCGCACCGAACATCACGGTGATGATTATATGCCGCTTTATGCTCGGGTTAGCTGTTGGTGGCGCATCCGTAACCGTGCCTTCATATCTGGCGGAAATGTCTCCCGCCGACAGGCGCGGCCGGATCGTCACCCAAAACGAATTAATGATCGTAAGTGGTCAGCTGCTTGCTTTTATTTTCAATGCTATTCTCGGTACAACGATGGGCGAGCATCCACATGTATGGCGTTATATGCTCATCATTGCAGCGCTACCCGCCTTATTCCTGTTCTTCGGTATGCTGCGTGTACCAGAAAGTCCACGCTGGCTTGTATCTAAGGCCAGAAATGATCAGGCTCTGGACGTATTGAAAACAATTCGTAATGAACAGCAGGCATCCAGCGAATTGGTAGAAATCAAAACCAATCTGGCAGAAGAGTCTGATATCCAAAAAGCAGGTTTTAAGGATTTGGCGGTTCCCTGGGTACGTCGTATTTTGCTTATCGGTATTGGTATCGCGGTGGTTCAGCAGATTACAGGCGTGAACTCCATCATGTATTACGGCACCGAAATATTAAAAAATGCGGGGTTTGCAACCCAGGCCGCTCTGATAGGCAACATTGCTAACGGTGCGATTTCCGTACTGGCGACCTTTGTAGGGATATGGCTACTTGGCAAAGTGGGCCGTCGTCCAATGCTCATGACGGGGCTGATCGGGACCACCTCGGCGCTGCTGCTCATTTCCATTTTCTCCAGCACGTTAGCAGGATCACCTGCCCTGCCTTATGTAGTATTGGCATTGACCGTCACGTTCCTTGCTTTCCAACAGGGAGCCATTTCTCCGGTTACCTGGCTGATGCTGTCGGAAATATTCCCGCTTCGTTTGCGTGGCTTTGGTATGGGACTAACCGTTTTCTTCCTTTGGATTGTGAACTTTATTATTGGCTTGTTGTTCCCGGTTTTGCTCGGGGGCTTGGGATTGTCCACAACATTTTACATTTTCGTCGTACTTGGCATTCTCGCAATCCTGTTCGTCAAAAAATTCCTGCCAGAAACGAAAGGGCTTACATTGGAGCAAGTCGAGCATAATTTCCGTAATCACGGCAAACAGCCCGTTGCTGGCAAGCATCTTGAAGAGATCGTGCAAATGAAATAATCGTACAGATGAATTAGAGGAGGAGCAACAACATGACATTAAATATTGGAGTTATTGGAACGGGAGCCATCGGACGCGAGCATATCAGACGAATTACCAACAACCTGTCCGGCGGTAAAATTGTAGCAGTCACAGACGTGAACCCGGAAGCTGCCAAAAGTGCGGTTGAGCAATTCAAGCTGGATGCCGTCGTGTACCCGGATGATAAATCACTGGTTGCTGCATCCGATGTAGATGCGATCATTATTACGAGCTGGGGACCTGCACATGAGGCGAGCGTGCTGGCGGGGATTGCGGCAGGAAAATACGTTTTTTGTGAAAAGCCCCTGGCTACGACAGCCGAAGGCTGCAAAAGCATCGTGGAAGCAGAGATCAAGCATGGCAAGCGACTGGTTCAAGTGGGCTTTATGCGCCGATATGACCGGGGCTACGAGCAATTGAAGCAAGCGATTGACAATCGTTTTATCGGAGAGCCGCTCATGATCCGCGCCGCACACCGGAATCCGGAAGTAGACGATAACTACACGACTGACATGGCGATTACCGATACGCTGATTCACGAAATAGATGTGCTGCACTGGCTCGTCGATGATGATTATACCTCCGTACAGGTCGTATATCCTAAGAAAACGCGCCATGCATCAAGCCATTTGAAGGACCCTCAAATTATTATGCTGGAAACCAAAGGCGGGATCGCTATTCAAGCCGAGGTGTTCGTGAATTGCAAATACGGCTATGACATCCAATGCGAGATTATTGGTGAAGAGGGTGTAGCGAAGCTGCCAGAGGTGCCGGGCATTGTGTACCGCAAGGAAGCTCAACTGGGCGTGGATTTGCTGATGGATTGGAAGCAACGCTTTATAGATGCCTATGACCGGGAGTTGCAGGATTTCATTGATTCGATCAAGGCAACAGGCGAACCGAAAGGCCCAACCTCATGGGACGGCTACATTGCCGCAGTGACAGCCGATGCGTGTGTGAAGGCACAAGCAAGCGGAGTTAAGGAAGCGGTTACAATCGGAGATAAGCCAGCCTTCTACCAAAATGTCGTTCATCAATAATCACAACAAAAGACTTATAACAAAAATTTGTGAGGGACTTCATCCGACCCCGTAGCGCCTTAGATGCTCATATGCTTGTCTGGTACAGCTTTTGATGTAAGGCTAAAAAATCATCACAAAAAATGGAGGAATGAAATATGAAATTAGCGTTGGACCCAACCCTGTACAAAAATATCCCGTTGAAAGAAATGGTAGATAAAACGGCGCAATTGGGCTATGACTACATTGAATTGTCACCTCGTGAGGACTTCTGTCCATTTTACAAATATCCCAAGGTCGATAAGGCTCAGATTAAAAATCTGAAAAAGTGGCTAAACGACGCAGGAGTGAAAATTTCATCGTTGCTGCCGCTATATTATTGGGCCGGACCAGACGAAGATCGCCGCGAGGCTGCCGTGCGGAACTGGAAGCGTGCCATTGAAATCGCGGTGGAGCTGGATGTGGACCTGATGAACAGCGAATTTAACGGCTCCAAGTTTAACGCGGATATTTGCGAGGAAAAGTTTATCAAATCCATGGATGAGCTGCTTCCGGTTTTTGAGAGGGAAGGCGTGAAATTGAATCTGCAAGCGCATCCGTATGATTTTATCGAAACCAATCAGGGCGCAGTGGATATGATTCGGGCGCTCGACAAACCTTGGATTAACCTGGTGTATTCCACGGCGCATACCTTTTTCTATGATGATGGGATTGGCGATATTGCGCCCATGTTCGACTATGCAGGCGACCGCCTGACGCATGTACTGTTTGCAGATACATTTAACCACAAAGCTGCTGACGGCCTGCGTTATATCGTCAACCCTCCCGGCGTCGAAGCGACGGTCCATCAGCATTTGAACATTGGCGAGGGAGAAGTGGATTTTGACACCATCTTCCGTAAGTTAAAAGAGATGAAATTCGACGGAATTGCCACCAACTCCGTATTTGCCTGGATGGAAAAGGCAGATGAATCCAGCACCTTTATGCTGAACAAAATCAAAGATGGTTTGGGACTTGCGTCACCGACGAAATGATCAAGGCAATAACCGGAACTTGAAGATATTTTACGAAACGCCTTGGGCAGACCCGTTCGAACTGGGACTACGGTGTTTCCTCATAACAGGAGAGAGGTGCAGACGATGAAGCTATGTTTTAATCAGGCGACGACCCTGCAAAATTCCAATCTGGTGAAGGATTTGGAGCTTTGTGAACAGCACGGCTACGACTACATTGAAATTCGCACGATGGATAAATTACCGGAATACTTGCAGGATCATACGATTGACGATTTGGTAGCGTATTTCAACACTCATCATATTAAGCCGTTGGCGTTCAACGCGTTAGTCTTTTTCAACAATCGTGACGAAGCCGGATATCAGGAAATCATTCGTGAATTTAAAGAAATGCTCGTTACAGGCCAAAAACTGGGGATTCAATACATCGTAGCCGTTCCGCTGGTGACAGAAGAAAAAATACGCAAAGAGGATATTCGTCAAAGCGCTGTGTCTGTTTTGAAAGAGCTGTCGGATTTAGCTGAGCCTTACGGCATCCGTATAGCGGTCGAGTTTGTGGGGCATCCGCAATGTACAGTTAATACATTTGGTCAGGCTTACGATATTGTCGAGGCGGTGGATCGGGCTAATGTTGGGTTGGTGCTGGATTGTTTCCATTTCCATGCGATGGGTTCACGTTTGGAGGATTTGCAAAAGGCGGACGGCTCGAAAATATTTATTTTGCACATTGACGACACCGAGGATTTCCCAATTGGTTTTCTGACCGATGAGGACCGGGTATGGCCGGGACTTGGCGCCATTGATTTGGAGAGCATTTTGTCCACTTTAAAAGGAATTGGCTTCTCGGACGTTGTATCGGTGGAGCTGTTCCGGCCGGAATATTATGAGCTGGATGCCGAGGAAGCCATCCGGACGGCCAAAGAGACAACCATTCAGGCGGTGTCCGGCGTTTATGAGATTCGGCAGGAAGTCAGATAATCGGTCAGATGATCTGGAAATAGAGATACCCGGAAAGGAGGGCCACTATGCCGTTGCCATTCGTGTCCATGAAAGAGATGCTGCTCAAAGCCAAAGACGAGAAATATGCGGTGGGACAGTACAATTTAAACGGTTTACAATGGGCTAAAGCGATTTTACAGGCAGCCGAGGAAGAGCATGCCCCCGTCATTGTGGCTGCTTCCGACAGGCTGGTAGAATATTTGGGAGGCTATCGGACGATTGCAGTGATGGTCAGCGCCTTAATGGAGGAAATGTCGATTACCGTTCCGGTGGCGCTTCATTTGGATCATGGCAGGACGGTAGAGAACTGCAAGCGAGCGATTGATGCCGGGTTCAGCTCGGTGATGATTGACGGTTCTCATGATCCGATTGATGTCAATATAGCGATGACCCGACAAGTCGTAGATTATGCGCGTCCTTATAAGGTCTCTGTGGAAGCAGAGGTCGGTACGGTCGGAGGGATGGAAGACGGGCTGGTGGGCGGAATCCGGTACGCGGATGCACAGGAATGCTCACGCATGGTGCAGGAAACGGGAATTGACGCATTGGCGCCCGCCCTTGGCTCGGTTCACGGGCCGTATCAGGGAGAGCCCAAGCTGGGCTTTGCTGAAATGAAGCATATTTCGGAATTGACGGGCATCCCGCTTGTACTGCATGGTGGTTCCGGCATCCCTGAGCATCAGATTACCAAGGCGATTGAATTGGGCCACGCCAAAATCAACGTCAATACCGAATGCATTCAGGCTTGGGCTAAGGCCGTTCGTAACGTATTAACGAGTGATTCCCATGTCTATGATCCGAAAACAATTCTCACACCGGGTACGGCAGCGATTACTGCTGTGGTCAAAGGGAAGATGCAAGAGTTTGGCACGAGTCATAAGGCAGATGCGCGTTTTACCGTGTAATGCGATTAGAGAACACAGCCTTCAAAGTAATTTCAAAGCTGCTTCCTGTGCGGATTTTACCGTGTAGGGAACGGCTTTTTTTCGTGCGCAAAAAGTAGGCAAAATGTATCGATTTTTATTTTCCATAGTATACAATGTATTTTTATACATTATTAATGAAAGAGGTTTTGTAACGGGATTGCTTTTTACATATGTTTTACTGGGCTTTTCTATAGCACTGCCTGTGGGTACGATTACGGTTGAGATGACGAAACAAGGGCTAAAGAACGGGTTTATGCATGGATGGATTGTGGGCCTTGGAGGAATGAAAGTTAATTTTATTACTAAACGTTGTTCTCTTCATACAAAAATGGGTTGCTCGTAGCTATTTCACCTGGAAATCTGGTATTCTGATTCATGATTTAGGCTTAATGACTATCGTAGCAACTACTCGAAAAGCGATGAATCGAACGGCAATTAAGTGGGTCACGATCAGTGCCGGAGTTGTTTTAATCGGTTTTTCGATGTATTTTTGGTATGAATTTATCATTAGTGTTCAAAAGCTTTTGTAGCAATACAAATCGCCATCCAAGCTCTCAAGCTTGTCATGCCAGTCTGCATAAATCGAACAAGTCCTTCATAGACATGTACTAATTCATTTAAAACATGTGCTGAAGGGGTTGATGATATGCGCCGGATTTCATGGATGCTTGCCATGGTCATGTGTGTAACGCTGCTGCTGGCCGGGTGCGGCAAGAAGAGCGCGGATGATGTGGTTAAGGATTTGAGTGACGTGGTGAGTGACCTGAACAGCTACCACGGTACAGCTTTGATGACGCTGCATACCGGCGACACGCCGCAGGAGTACAAGGTGGACATTTCCTACCGCAAGCCTTCCTATTACCGAATTGCCATGACGAATGAGAAAAAGGATGTTACTCAGATCGTGTTGCGAAATGATGAGGGTGTATTCGTATTGACGCCCAGTCTGAATAAGAGCTTCCGCTTTAAAAGCGATTGGCCGAACAACCAGGGCCAGGTATATTTGTATGAAACGCTGGTTCGCAGTATTATCGGCGATGCTTCACGTCAGCTGGCTTCGGACGATAAATCCTATGTGTTCGATGTAGCGGCAAACTACAACAGCCACGCGCTGGTAAGGCAAAAAATATGGCTGTCCAAAAATAACTATGCACCCACTCAGGTACAGGTATCTGATGCGAATGCGAAGGTAGTTGTGGATTTGAAATTCGATCAATTTGCGTTTGATACGAAGTTCGACAAGGACTCTTTTGATATGGAGCGCAATATGGCTTCTGGAAAAACAGGTAAGGGAAATGAAGGGACGCCTTCGGCCGGAGCAGTGGATTCCAGCGGGCAACTAGATCCTACAGGTACGATTGATGGCACGACTGGCGTAATCTCGGGCGAGCAAGGACAAGTGCAGGGAACAGCAGGAGAGAAGGCACAGCAGCCGTCAGGAGAAGCGTCGATGGATGGAGCTGCCACAGGCGATACGTCAAAACCGGATAGCGCGGACGCGACGGGCAGCACGGATACGGAGGCCAAGCCGGATACAGCGGGCAACACAGAGACGCAGCAGCAAACCCCGGGTGCATCTGATGCAGCAACAGGGACATCGGCAGGCACGGATGCTGCTGAAGCTGTGATGGGTGAGTTCGGCTTGATTGAACCGTCCTATACGCCGGCCGGGGTACAGATTAAGGATACGCCGGAGCTGGAGGACAATGGTACACATGCGGTGATGCTACGGTATAGTGGGACGTATAACTATACGCTAGTGGAGGCGCGTCCGAAAGATCGGGCCGTTTCGCTGGCTGCGGGTGAACTGGTCGATATTGGAGGAAGCTTTGCTGTTCTGACGGGTAGTGAGCAGCAGACGATGACCTGGATGAATGACGGCATAGAGTTCCGTATTACCAGTGCTGACCTGCCCGTGAGCGAAATGATACAAATTGCCGCTTCTATACAGGATCAATCGGGTAAATAAAACTTTATAGACGGATGCAGACGGTTTAGAGTGTATTTTACTCTGCTTCCGCCCGTATCCGTCTTTTGTTCATTCGAGGTCTAGAGGTGTGCACCGCTCGCTTGGGAGTCATGTTCTTTATGGAGGATGCTGGCAAACGCCATCTGCCATTGACAGCCACGTTTCTGAACATTACCATTAACCTTTGGAAGTAAGGATTTTGCCATTTCGAATGGTAAGAGGCTATGTTACAGGCTAACAATTGAAGAAGGTGACTGGATTTTGCAAGCACAATACAGATCGACCCGGGCCGAAATCAACCTGAATCACCTTGGCGCCAACTATGAGGCTTTTCGCAGGGCATTGCCAGCGGATAAGCTGTTGTTGGCTTGTGTCAAGGCTAATGCCTATGGACACGGTGCCGTGGAAATATCAAAGGAATTGGAACGCCTTGGTGCGGATTACTTGAGCGTCGCTTTTCTGGACGAAGCGCTGGAGCTTCGGCAGGCGGGGATCAGACTGCCTATCCTTGTACTCGGTTATACCCTGCCCGAAGCTGTGCAGACGGCTTGGGAGCATGATATTACACTGACTGTGTTCAGTGAAGAAGTGCTGGAGGGTATTCGCAGACTGGACCGCAAAGGAAGCGAACGCAAGCTGAAGGTGCACATCAAAATAGACAGCGGCATGGGACGACTGGGCCTGCTGCCTGGAGAAGAGGCAGTTGCCTTTGTCCGGCAGACTCACCAGTTGGAGCAAGTGCTGCTGGAAGGCATGTACACCCATTTTGCCCGCGCGGATGAACAAGACAAAAGCTATACACTGCAACAGTATAATCGGTTTCAGGGCGTGGCGGAAGCGCTAAGGGAACAAGGCATCACCATTCCCATTATACATACGGGCAACAGCGCGGCCACCATTGATACCCCTGCGCTTTCCCCCAATATGGTGCGGATTGGCATCAGTATTTACGGCCTGTATCCATCTGATGAGGTTAATCGGCAAGCCATTGAGTTGCTGCCTGTATTGTCATTAAAGACGGCAGTGGTTTACACCAAGACGCTCCCTCCCGGCTGGGGGGTTAGCTACGGCACCCGGTACGTGACCACTGAGGAAGAACGAATTGGCACACTGCCGATTGGCTACGCGGATGGATACTCCCGCATGCTGAGTGGGAACATCGAAGTATTGATACGCGGCCGCCGCGTCCCGGTGCTCGGCACCATTTGCATGGATCAGTGTATGGTATCCTTACAATCTTTCGCAGAGGATGCGGAAGAAATTCAAATCGGCGAAGAGGTTGTTCTCATCGGCCAGCAGTCCGGCGAAACGATTGCGGCGGATGAGCTGGCATCCAAGCTGGGTACCATCCACTATGAGGTGATCTGCATGATCGCACACAGGGTGCCGCGTGTTTATACACGGGGAGATACTCCTGTCGTTCGAGTGAATTCGCTTCTTCCAACCCGCTGGGATTAATTTCATGACGCAAATTACCGGATAAAAGCAGGAGTTTTCGCAGAACGTCCCGAAATATGTACAAAGGAAAGAAAAGAGCGCTGTAACTGTCAAAACGACGCATCAGGCTCCGCTGACACTTGTATTTCGGGGATCAAACGCCTGTACGAAAACGAACTGCGTAGTTTATAATGGAATACAGCATAGATGATATACGAATATCATATACATTCTCTTGTATTCCGTTTGAATAAATTACCGGGAATAACGTTATAATGGTACAATGGCGACAAGGTTTTGGGGGTGGAAGAGAAGTTGGCCAATTTGCAGAACACCAAAAGAATAATGATCAGTTTGCCGGATCATCTCTTGCAGGAAGTGGACGGGATCGTAGCCATGGAAAATTCCAACCGTAGTGAATTTATCAGGCAGGCCATGAAGCTGTATGTGGGCGAACGTAAGAAACGTTACATTCGTGAAGCCATGCAGCGTGGTTATATGGAGATGGCTAAAATTAACTTGACCATGGCCTCCGAAGCCTTTCATGCGGAGGAAGATGCAAACAGCACCTTGGGCCGTACAGTTAGCGGGGTGTAATCCATATTGATCGTAAAGCGCGGCGACGTTTTTTTTGCAGACCTTTCACCCGTAGTCGGTTCCGAGCAAGGTGGCGTCAGACCTGTGCTGATCATCCAAAATGATATCGGCAATCGGTTCAGTCCCACCGTGATTGTGGCGGCCATCACCGCCCAGATTCAAAAGGCGAAGCTACCCACACACGTGGAAATCGACGCGGCGACGCATGGCTTTGATCGCGATTCTGTCGTTCTTCTGGAGCAAATTCGGACGATTGACAAGCAAAGGCTTACCGACAAAATCACCCATTTGGATGAAGAAACCATGCGCAAAGTGAGCGATTCGCTACAAATCAGTCTTGGTTTGATTGATTTTTAGGCATTTTTGGAACGACGAGTGAAACGGGAAAAGGGCAGCGCGTGGGCGCTGTCCTTTTGCGTGTCCGATGAAAAATGCAGGCTGGGCCTGGCCTCATCGTTACGTGCTGGCGCTTTGATTCTTTTTTTGTGATAATGAAAGACATGATGAAAGACAAGAGTTGTAAGGAAGAAGGGATAGCTTTGTCTAACGAGGAAACGAAGATGGAAGTCCGGCAGGAGCCGAACGAAGCAGAACGCCAGGAGCGGATTGTCAAACAAGTGGCGAGAGAGCTGTCGCTGGCACTCAAGCAAATCCGGACGACGATCAGTTTGCTGGATGAAGGGAATACGATTCCTTTTATCGCACGATACCGTAAGGAAATGACTGGGGAACTGGATGAAAATCAGCTGCGTGAAATTGAAGATCGTGTGCTGTATTTACGTAATTTGGAGGACCGCAAGGTAGAGGTCATTCGCATTATTGATGAGCAGGGCAAGCTGACAGAAGACCTTCAGGCTGCCATCACTGCTGCGGTTAAGCTTCAGGAAGTGGAGGACCTGTACCGTCCATATCGGCAAAAGCGCAAAACCCGCGCGAGTGTGGCGAAGGAACGGGGGCTGGAGCCGTTGTCCATCTGGATCTGGAGTCAGCCGAAGCAGGGTGATGCTCTGAAGGAAGCTGAGTCCTATGTGAATGCGGAACTGGGAGTGGACAGCGCTGAGGCGGCAATACAAGGAGCTTTGGACATTTTAGCGGAAAATATAGCGGACGACGCGGGTATTCGCCAATGGGTGCGTCGATATACACTGGATCATGGCATGCTAACCTCCGAAGCGAAGGATGCAGAGCAAGAGTCTGTCTACGAGAATTACTACAGCTATCGTGAGCTGGCTAAGAAAATGCCGCCTCATCGTATTTTGGCGATTAATCGCGGAGAGCGTGAAGGCATTCTCAAGGTCGGACTGGAGGTAGCGCCCGATTCGATTCACAATTACGTCGCAGGTCAAGTGATTAAAGGCTCATCCGCCGTGGAAGAGCTGCTGCGCAACGTCATTGAGGATGCATATAAAAGGCTCATCGCACCCTCTATTGAGCGTGAGGTGCGCGCTGAAATGACAGAGAAGGGCGAGCAGCAGGCCATCTCTATCTTTGCGGGCAATTTGCGGAGCCTGCTGTTACAGGCCCCGATCAAGGGCCGCCGTGTGCTCGGTGTCGATCCGGCGTTTCGGACAGGCTGCAAACTGGCGGTCGTAGATGATACGGGCAAGCTGCTGGAAGTCGCGGTGACGTATCCGACACCGCCGAACAACAAAAAGCGTGAGGCTGCCGAGAAATTCAAGCAGCTCATTGCCAAATACAGCATTGAGCTGATCGTCATCGGTAACGGAACGGCTTCGCGTGAAACAGAGCAATTCGTGGCTGAAGTCATCGCAGATATTGGCGACAGCAGCCTGGCGTACCTGATCGTCAATGAGGCAGGCGCGAGCGTTTATTCCGCCTCCAAGCTGGCGCAGGAGGAGTTCCCGGATCTGGACGTGGCTGAGCGCAGCGCGGCATCCATTGCACGTCGTGTGCAGGACCCGTTGGCCGAGCTGGTCAAGATTGAGCCGAAGGCCATTGGTGTAGGCCAGTACCAGCATGATGTGTCACAGAAGCATCTGGATGAAAGCTTGAAGGATGTTGTTGAATCGGCAGTTAACCATGTCGGTGTGGATGTGAATACCGCTTCCTCGGCATTACTGTCCTATGTAGCGGGCATTAACTCGACAATTGCCAAAAATATCGTGAAATACCGTGAGGAAAACGGCAAATTCAACAACCGTCGTCAGTTGCAAAAGGTACCGCGTCTTGGCGCGAAAACCTACGAGCAATCGGTTGGTTTTATCCGTATACCGGGTGGAGAAAATCCGCTGGACCGCACGCCGATTCACCCTGAATCGTATGCTGTCGTAGACCGCCTGTTGGCTGAACTGGGCATCAGCGCCCACGATCTGGGCACCAAGGCTGCGACGGAAGCGCTGAACGTGTCCAGCATTGACGAACTGGCCGCGAAGCTGAAAGTCGGCGTGCCGACGTTGAAGGATATTCTGGACAGCCTCCAGCGTCCGGGCCGCGACCCGCGTGACGAGCTGCCGTTGCCTGTATTCCGTAAGGATGTGCTCAAGATCGAGGATCTGGCACCGGGCATGGAGCTTCAGGGAACCGTCCGCAATGTAATTGATTTCGGTGCGTTCGTCGATATCGGCATCAAGAGTGATGGATTGGTTCATATTTCGCAGCTGCGCAGCGGCTTCGTCAAGCATCCGATGGATGTCGTATCCGTTGGTGATAACGTAACCGTGTGGGTGCTGAATGTAGACTTGAAAAAAGGCAGGGTCGGTCTGACGATGAAAGCTCCGGCAGAAGCGCAATCGCAGGCATAATACTCTACAAATCCGTATAACCGCCTTTAGGGTATAACAAAAGCCGGAATCTCCGAACCACTTCGGAGATTCCGGCCTTCATTTTTTACTGCCCTGAACTTCTACCCATTGTTGGCATCAAACTCTACACCCGGTGCTTTATGATAAAAAAACCAACAGTCATTCAACAGTTTGATCTGGCGCCGGTCCTTTTTGTAAAAGGCCCGCATAAGCTGGTTGCTGAGCCATTGAGGCAAGCCAATCTCCTCCTCTGCGTTACATCTGTATGTTTAGCATATGGGGTGGGTGCCTAAAGTGTGCTTATCAATTGAATGGCTTATGAATTGAGGGTTAGACTTTGGACGCTATTTTGTAATATGCTTGGCAGTATGGAGCAAAGGAGGGGATTGGGGAAGGATGGAGTCCAAGTCCATAAGCAATTCCATGAGCGAGGAAGAGCTTCAGGAATGGGTGGAGCACATTTCAATGGAGAGTTTTGGCGTACCGTTTCGCCATCGTGCCAGCTTTAATTCGCGTCTGTCTTCCACAGGCGGTCGATATTTTATGAAAAGCCATCATATTGAAATTAATCCGCATCAGCTTGCAGCCTACGGGCGGCCCGAGGTGGAAAAAATTATTAAGCATGAGCTGTGCCATTATCATTTGCATTTGCGCGGGATGGGCTACCAGCACCGAGATGCGGATTTCAAAGCATGGTTGGCCCGTGTAGGAGGGAGCAGGCATTGCCAAACTCTACCGGGGAGAGCGGAACGGAAGCCGCAGCCCTATCGCTACAAGCTGGTGTGCGCCTCATGTAGTCAGGAATACTTACGGAAGCGTAAAATGAACCCGCAGCGTTACCGCTGCGGCAAATGCGGAGGTAAACTTCGTCTGCTGGCACTTGACGGCACCCCCTGAATCATGGTAAATTAAATATACTGTATGATAATTTACAGTAATGTTCCCTGATAGCTCAGTTGGTAGAGCACTCGACTGTTAATCGAGTTGTCACAGGTTCGAGTCCTGTTCGGGGAGCCATGGAGAGGTACCCAAGTGGCTATAAGGGGACCCTCTGCTAAGGGGTTAGGCTGCGAAAGCGGTGCGAGGGTTCGAATCCCTCTCTCTCCGTTGGTTTTTCAAATCAGAAAAAGGACGCTTGTATGCATCGGATGATGCTTGCGAGCGTCTTTTTTTGTCTATATTCGATTCTGAAAATAACGATGATCTAAAAAGTGGCACAGCATGTGAATTTTTAGTTTAAAAGGTCGGCTTCGTAAGTTGATCCAGTATATTTAGGAGAGTATGAGCTACGCCATTCTCTACATTGGTCAGGGTAACTTCAGAGCAGACGGCCTTAATGTCGTCATTTGCATTGCCCATAGCGATGCCTTTACCTACCATTGTCAGCATGGAAATATCGTTATAGCTGTCTCCTACCGCTGCGGCTTCCTCCATGGGAATACTCAAATAATCTGCCAGATAACGTAGTGCGTTTCCTTTGGAAGCATCCTTATGCTCGACTTCGAAGTTGCGGTCTGAGGAAATGACCATGTTCAGGCCGGGAAAATCCCGGTAACGCTCACGACCCCGGTTCAGCTTGGTTTGATCAAAGGAGAAGCACAGCACGTTATAAATCTCTACATCCAGCGGAATGTCTTCATACGAGGGGATACGGGTATGTCCGGTCTGTTCATATTGTTTTTCGGCTGCATGTAACAGAGCATCCAGCGAAATATCCGGATTGGCGCTTAACAGGCGATCCATTTCAACAGCCAGTAGCTGATGACCGTTTTGTGGAGAATAAATAGCGCGGTCTGTCATGACCTCATAATAAAAATCGTTTTCGCGCAGCCAGCTAAGCACTTCAAACGTTTCATTCCGGTCCATAGGCGTAGAGGTTAGCTGGCGACGCTGTGCATCGTGTACGGTCGCGCCGTTTGCCCCGATGACGGGGGTGACAAGTCCTGCTTCCTCCAGCTTGATCCAGGCATCATAAGCGGCTCTGCCCGTGGCAATGGTTACCTGAATATCTTGCTGCTGTGCCTTGCGGATTGAGTCCGCGTTCACCTTACTTATTTTTCCTTCGTCGTTTAGCAGAGTTCCATCCAAATCAATCGCAAACAGTTTCATTTCTCCATCTCCTGTCTTCTTCTTTATGTCTCATGCAACTTCTTCCTTTACGGAACAATAATTTCAACATCATGACGGCGAAAAACATCCAGCATGGCCGGGTCTGGCAAGCGGTCGGTGATAACGATATCCACCTCGTATAAATCGGCAAAGCGGTAAGAAAGGTTTTTGCCGAATTTGGAGTGATCCGCAAGAATGATCACCTGATCGGCCTGTTTCATCATTTGGTGCTTGAGCATACCGTCCTCTTCATGATTAATGCTCAGTCCATGGAGAGAAATGCCCCCGACCCCAACAAAAGCTTTGTCTACAAAATAGCGGGACAGGGTAGCGATGGCGGAGGAACCGTAGACAAAACGGTGCTCCTTTTGCAAGCGTCCGCCGAGCAGATGAATGGAAACGCCGTCCTTTTCGGAAAGAACATCAGCCTGATTGATCGAATTGGTAATGACCGAGCACTCCTGTACATGGAGTCTTTCGGCACATGCCTGCACAGTGGTGGAGGAGTCGAGTATGATGCGATTTCCGTCACGAACCATATTGGCAGCTATTTGTCCGATAATTTGTTTTTCTGCGGATACGGTGAGCAGTCTCTCTTTATAGTTTCTGGTTAATTCATGATCCAGTGTAGGCAGAAGGGCACCGCCACGGGTTCGAATAATCTTCTGGTGCTCCTCTAGCTTTACCAGATCCCGGCGGGCCGTATCTCGTGATACATTAAAAAATTCACAAATATCATCCACCGAAATACGCTTGTGAAGCTGTAGGTAATCCACAATTTTTAGCATCCGTTCTTCTTGATACATACAAAGCTCCTTGTGTTCAAAATGATTTCGGTATTATGTAAGTGATTATAAGTAAAGTTAAGTTATTTTGCAATATAATCTCTTTTTATGCTTCTGATTAATGTGAAAAGAGCAAATTTACGTAAGTGAAAATGCGGTTTAATTTTCGGTAAACTACTTGTTTTAAATTTTTTTAAATAAGTATTGCCATTCATTCTTCTATTTGATATACTCTTTCTTGTCGCCAAGTTGGTGTTTAAAAATGCGGCCCGTTGGTCAAGCGGTTAAGACACCTCCCTTTCACGGAGGTAACAGGGGTTCGATTCCCCTACGGGTCATTGTTGTCTTTATGGACTACATGTTATATGCTTAAGGGAAATTCCTGAAGTCTGATGGCGGACATCTTGGATGAACAGCATGAGCCATTAGCTCAGTTGGTAGAGCACCTGACTTTTAATCAGGGTGTCGAAGGTTCGAGTCCTTCATGGCTCACCATTTATATTTTATTATGCGGTCGTGGTGGAATGGCAGACACGCTATCTTGAGGGGGTAGTGAGCGTATGCTCGTGGAGGTTCGAGTCCTCTCGACCGCATCAATGAATAAACGGAAAAGTCTCTGGTAGTAGAGGCTTTTTTTTGTTTGTGCAGTAATGTAATAAAGTAATTATTATGAAGAAATAATGATTCCATAGTATAATATAAAGCCATAATGTTATAGAATGATAAGTATAAACTGATGAAGTGATGGTGAAAAATATGGACACTCAACTGTTAGGGAATATATCAGAAAATATTTTGGGCTTGTTTCCAATGGTGAAGAAGAAATTTTTCACCTACGGTCCGCTCGATTTCCCATTACATTTGTCGCCTAATAACTTTCAGGCATTACTGTTGCTGCGAGAAGTGCGTTTGTCTACGGTATCTGATTTGTCCAAACTACTTAATGTCTCACGCCCGAACATGACTCCTCTGCTGGACAAGCTGGTGGAGCTTGGGTTGGCTGACCGCCAGTCGTGTGACTCGGATCGCAGAGTCGTGAACGTGGCGATTACAGAAGAAGGCGATGCTTTTTGTGAACAGGTATTTCATACCTTTTCCAATAAAATTCAAGAGAGACTGGTGCTTCTGCCAGAAGAAGATTTATCACACTTGAGTGAAACTTTGAACGAATTGAAGCAGATTCTACTTAAAATTGACAACTATAATTTGTAATGGGTGTACACGAGCTGACTGAGGGCCGCCATTTTCTTCGGAAAATAGGCGGTTTTTGTTGCATATTGTGGTATAATGAAAGCCAACATACATAATTCGGCAATTTTGGCACACGTGATCTTTGAAATGGGAACAGGGGACATGATATGGTTATTTGAGAGTCTGCTGGGGAGGAAGGAACTTCTATGCAATCTATTTACCAACGTATTGAAGAACTTATCAAGGAACGTGGAATGACAAAAAAAGCGTTCTGCGAGCAGTTGGGTATTAGTACAGGGAACTTTGGGGACTGGAAAAGAGGAAAAACGACGCCAGGCACGAATAAGCTCATTGAAATCGCTTCGTTTTTTAATGCCAGTCTGGATTGGATCATGTTGGGGCGCAATGTGCAGGGTGAGGCGCTGAGGGAGTCGAGAGACCCTTATTTTTTTGGAGTTTCAGGGCAACTGGATTGCCAGGGGGAATCGCTTAGCGAGGTGGAAAAGGATTTTATACTTGAGTATATTGAATTTACCCGCTTTCGTAAAGAGAAAAGGCAGGAAGGTTCCACTACGGAATAATCGGGTGCGGAATATTAAAGTAATGATAACCGAATAAGTATGGTTGAAATTTTGGGAATAGTTCAAGAAAAAGTTAGGGTGTCGGAGGGGATAATTTTGGGAGACCAAACGATTTATCAGCGAATTGAAGCCTTGATTAAGGATCGGGGAATGACGAAGAAGGCGTTTTGTGAAAAGCTCAAAATCAGCTCGGGTAATCTTGGAGACTGGAGAAGAGGTAAAACAACGCCGGGAACGATGCATTTAATCCAGATTTCGGACTTTTTTAATGTATCGCTGGATTGGTTAATGAAAGGCGTCAAACCGGGTGAGGGTGTACTTCAGGAGCAGAAGGCTGCTTATTTTTTTGGAGTGATGGGGCCATTGAATTGCCAGGCAGAGGATCTGGATACAGAAGAACAGAATTTCATATTAGAATATGTGGAATTTGCGAAATATCGTAAGCAAAAAGGTGAGAATGACAAAACACAGCCTGAATGATCTTCTCGCTAAAGATCACTCAGGTTGAAAACCCGTAAAACGGACCGACGGGTTCGATTGACGAGTTTATTTGGGTTGCCGATGTTATAGCGTGCCGCATGCTTGGGGGACGCTCACATCGTTGGTTTCAGAGTGGTGATGCCTCCTTATAATCGTTATCGTCGATGTTGAGGATTGCAGCAACTTGTTTTCTGTACCTTTGTGCTTTGCGGGTGCCGTGAATCAGATTGGACAAGCGTGAAGGCGGGATGTTATGCGTTTCACAAAATGTTTTCTGATCCAGCCGAAGTTCGACAAGCCTTTGTTTGATGGCCCACCCTAAGGAGGTGACAGGCATTTTGTTGTTCAAGTGAAATCGCCCCTTACGGATTCTTGCGGAATAATTGGTGTGTTATAATAATCATCAGTAAACATGTTAGAATTAACCATCTAAAACTATGATACACGTTTATACGTGTTTTTACAATCTAAAATACGTAATTCAGATAAAAATATAACTTAATTAAGTGATGGATGTCTGGATAATCCATCTGGAGCCTGTTAATTGTGCGAAATTGCAGTTGTATTCTGGATAAAAAGAGCACTCTGCCACTGGAAAAAGTGGTGGGAGTGCTTTTGTCGTTGGTACTGGATTGGTGAAAACAGGCATCAGGGGGATGCTGTAGGCGTATAATGGGGCCGGACAAAGGAATCAGTGAATTTCACCCGCGCTGGTGGTTGCTGCTCATATAGGGTGGCTGAGCAATGTAGGAGCTGGACCAATGCCTATGCAGAAGGCCACGCTGAAATGCGGTTGGCTCAGACTCTGGGGTGTTGAATTGTTTCCATGCGGTTAGAAGCTCGTTGGTCATTCGCTGAATAACAGGATTCTTTTCCTCATAAGGGGGATTAAGCAGCTTGGAAGCATCTTCGACACAGAAGGACACTGCTGCGGCAAGGTAGCCGTGAATGGTCTGCTCTACATCATTTCCAAGGGAAACGTTAATCCAACTATGAACGGTTGCAAGTGTACCAATCGCATTGTATTGGATGAGTGTAGCTTCGAGTTGGTCGAATTCAAGCCAAGGGTACAAGGCTTTGGCGAGCTTAAGCAGGCGTTGGCCGGATAGGCGTGACTCTTTCACGTGTTGTAGGGAAGAGCGCTGGGCGTGCAGCATTTTATCAATGAGGGCGATACGCCAACCATCATTTTGCTGAACGGCAATATAAAGGCTTTTGATAGCCATGCCATCGAGGGATGTGAACTGAGGAAGCAGATCAGTGCGTGCATAGTGTTCCAGGTCTTGTAAACAGGTTAAGCGGCCATTGCGAAACAGCTCCTCCAGCCCGTAGGAACGAGTGAAGCCACCGACAGGCAGGGAAGGGTCCAACAGCAATGCGTAGTTCAGCAAACGATTGCCTTTGTGCAATGCGGTTCGCCTCCTTGGAGTAGAATGTTTATGTTATATTAAATGACTTTAAAAATGAATTCAGAAAAAATTTAGAGATATTATGTAATATATATTTACACTCATAGTGTTGATATGTCAAATTAAATATTTTTATAGCTTTTATATGTTAGATTATTTGACATAAAAATAATTATTGTATTTATGTTTACAAATAGAATGCAAGGGAGTATAATAAATCTGTTGCCTCAAAACATTAGAATTTGCGGTCGTGGTGGAATGGCAGACACGCTATCTTGAGGGGGTAGTGGGCGTACGCCCGTGGAGGTTCGAGTCCTCTCGACCGCATTACATGCAAGACACAGTTAAAAAAGCATCCTGACACGTTTTTGACGTGATTGGCTGCTTTTTTTGTTATATAAGCCGAACTAAAATATCCCTTTTTCCTAGCCACAGGAGCAGCCGTTTGGATTGGCTGCTTGTGAACAGGGATGGACCTGTCAGCTTTGTTGCAAGAGCTTCTCGATATCCCCCGCCAATTTATCCGGAGTTGTCTGTGGGGCATAGCGCTTAAATACGTTACCTTCGCGTGTAATCAAAAATTTAGTAAAATTCCATTTGATTGCTTTGGAGCCTAATACGCCCGGAGCTGTTTGGGTGAGGTAGCGGAATAAAGGGTGCGCCTGATCGCCATTGACATCTATTTTGGCAAACATCGGAAATGTAACTCCATAGTTGATCTGGCAAAACTCCGAAATTTCCTCGCTGGAACCCGGCTCTTGCTTGGCAAACTGGTTGCTGGGAAACCCTAAGATTTCAAGACCCCGCTCATGGTATTGGTCATATAGCTCTTGTAGCGCCTTGTATTGGGGGGTTAGCCCGCATTTGCTGGCTGTATTCACGATGAGCAGTACTTTTCCTTCGTATGTGGACAACGGAATTTCTTTCCCTTGCAGGGTTTGTGCATCATGTTCATAAACGGTCATGGTTTTCCTCCTAATTTGATATTCTACAATTAAATTGTAAGCAATTTAACGAAGAGTTGCAAGTCTATAAATAGATGTAATGCGCCGTCTGCTGCTGTAAAATCGTATTTTGTCCAAAACGGCAAATGGCACTGCAAATGGGGCAAATAGCGGTGTTTCTCATGGTAAAAACAGGTTCAATCGGCGTTTATCAGGTACATACAGCACTTTTCCTTTCTCTTTTACAAAAAAAGGACAAAAAATGCTCCCCATACGCCAATATTGACATGCCTCTTCATTTTCGAAAAGGGATGAAAAACCGAGATTGAAGGAGCTGGGAGAAGGATATTTGTGTTGTAAGCGCTATTATTAATCTTTTATGCTCCAAAGACCGATTTATAACCCCGCAGGTGAGCTTTACAGTGTTCCTTGCGCGGGTGTATGATTCAAGACGTAATTTCAAATTAAGTGAATGAAGCAGCAACGAATTGTCTATAGCGCTGAATTTTGCAGTTGCAAAAGCGGGGGAACCAAACGAGATCTATGCGGCTTTTAAAGGGCCGAGTGTCTCAAGGGGTGAATTTTCTGGCCAAGTGTCAGAAATAGGGCGACTCTCACGTCCGAATCCGACAGCTAACCTCGTAAGCGTACAGGGAGAGGCAACAAACCGCCGTGTGCAGCCATGGTTTATTTTATCATGGTTACGTAAGAAGCCGGAGGAAAGCCTTTTTCCTTTGGCTTCTTTTTGTTGTCTTTTTATACCGGGAGAGGAGCTACTGATGGAAGGTCGGCTAATCATTGTCACTGCACCGAATGAAACGGGCAGAAATTTTGTGAAATTGCTTATGTTCAAAAAACTGGCGTTTGCGGTTCTTACGAATAGCGCTCAGGAGGAACGACAGCTCAAAAAAATGGGTGTGGAGCATATTGTGCGCATCAATACGATGCAAGCGGGGAAATGGAATTTTCCCAAAAAAGAAATTGGCTGCGTGTATTTGTTCGAGAACAGCTTGAATCTGACGTGCCGTTTTCTGCAAATATGCCGGCCGCTGACATCAGATTCGATCTATGTCATTACACACGGCTGTAATCCTCAAGGGATTTATCGAGGTTTGGGAGCGGACCATGTGATCTACACTTTGAATGGAGAGGTGGGTTTCCTGCTGAACGGATAGTCGCTTACGATATGGCTAATATAAATTAAAATTTTCAAAGTAATTGTATGTTGATTTTACGAGGGTGTAAGAATAACGATCTGAGGACAGATACGGGAGGGTATGAACATGATGGATATATACATGCTGCTCGTGATGGCTGCGAGTTATGGAGTGATACTGCTGTTTGTACGCTGGTGTGATGCACAGACCTCCAAAGGAGGGCGAAAAGGATGATGGTTGTGCTTACGCTTACGGCTATTGTGTTTGTGTATTTAATCTACGCACTCCTGAATCCTGAAAAGTTCTAATCAGCTAAACAGGATCAAGCGGGCGGGGAACAGCAGATCATGGATGAAGCATCAGAGGCAGCGGGCTTTCGCAAACGTGTGCAACGCCTGGTGCTACGAACCCGTCTGTTATTCCAAACGCAGGAGCATTTTGGAGGAGGGAATAGATGATGGAGCTGCTGCAAATTGGAATTGTGATTGTGATATTGCTGCTCTTGGTGAAACCAGTGGGCACCTATATGTATCATGTATTCTCAAATGAACCGAATCGGACGGACCGAGTGTTTGGCGGGACGGAGAAGCTGATTTACAAGGTTATAGGATTGAAAAAGCTGGAGAGCATGCGTTGGACCACGTATGTGATGAGCTTTATCGCTACGAATGTCGTGCTTGTGGCGATCAGCTATGTGCTACTGCGCTTGCAGGGACTGCTCCCCGGTAATCCGGCTGGAAACGACAATATGGAAGCGTCACTGGCTTTTAATACAGTGATCAGCTTTATGACCAATACGAATCTCCAGCATTACAGCGGAGAAAGTGGACTTACGTATATGACGCAGATGGCGTTCGTTACGATGATGATGTTTACTTCGGCTGCTTCCGGTTTTGCGGTTGCTGCGGCTTTTATGAGAGGATTGACGCGGCGCGGTGAAGGAATGGGCAACTTTTTTCAGGATTTTATCAAAGCAATTATACGGATTTTTCTTCCGTTGGCCTTTGTGCTTACGCTGGTGCTGGTCGGACTGAAAGTACCGCAGACGCTTCAGCCTACGGCGGATATCACGACGATGAGTGGAACACAGCAACAGATTGCCTTGGGACCCGTTGCTTCGATGGAATCGATCAAGCACTTGGGGACGAACGGGGGGCGGTTTCGATGGGGCCAACTCGGCGCATCCTTTTGAAAATCCAAGTCCCTGGACGAATGTGCTGGAAATTTTGGCGATGTGGGTGATGCCAGCTTCTCTGCCGTATACCTTTGGGCTGTTCGCTCGTAATCGCAAGCAGGGGTGGATTATTTTTAGCTCCATGATGGTACTGTTTCTCGTATTCCTATCTATTACGTACGTGTCAGAGAAAACGGGTAATCCGCTGATTCAGGCACTGGGGGTGGATGCTTCTCAGGGAAGCATGGAAGGGAAAGAGGTCCGCTTCGGCATCGGACAATCGGCACTGTTCACGGCGGTAACGACGGCGGCTACGACAGGTTCGGTCAATAATATGCACGATACACTGACCCCGCTGGGCGGTATGGCTGCTTTGGGTGAAATGATGCTGAACGTCATTTTCGGCGGTAAGGGTGTCGGGCTGATGAATATGCTGATGTACGCGATTCTGGGTGTATTTATATGTGGATTGATGGTCGGCAGGACCCCGGAATTTATGGGCAGGAAGATTGAAGGCAAGGAAATGAAGCTGATCGCAATTGCCATTTTGGTACATCCGTTTCTCATTTTGGTGCCGACTGCGCTCGCTTTTATGAGTCATTGGGGATACGATGCGGTCACAAACCCCGGATATCACGGGTTGACTCAGGTGTTATATGAATATGCGTCATCTGCGGCTAATAACGGTTCGGGATTTGAGGGGCTTGCGGATAACAACGTATTCTGGAACGCGACAACGGGTATCGTTATGTTCTTCGGACGATATGTATCGATTGTTGCACTGTTAGCTGTAGCAGCTTCATTGAATGCCAAAGCACCGACTCCAGTGACGACAGGCACACTTCGTACGGACAACAAGCTGTTTGGGGCGATTCTGATCGGGGTTGTGCTGCTGATTGGTGCGTTGACCTTCTTGCCCGTCATCGTATTGGGGCCTGTGGCTGAATTTTTGACCATGTGAAGAAGATGAACATGAAGAAGAAATTGAGAATGGATGAACGGGGTGCTTGATCATGAAGGAACAACGCAAACGCATGCTGGATAAAAGCATCTTGAAGCATGCGATCAAGGATAGCTTTATGAAATTAAATCCGATGATCATGATGAAAAATCCTGTCATGTTCGTCGTGGAGATCGGCACTTTGGTTGTGTTGCTGATGCTGCTGTTTCCCGGTTATTTTGGAACGGGTAATGAAATGGGCTTTAACCTGGCTGTTTTTATCATCCTGTTGTTCACGTTGCTCTTTGCTAACTTTGCTGAAGCGCTCGCAGAGGGTCGGGGTAAAGCACAAGCTGCCTCTTTGAAAAAATCCAAGCAGGACACACAAGCTAACAAGCTTGTCGGGGATGAGATTCAGGTGGTCAGCTCAACCGAGCTGCGGAAAGGTGACATTGTGATGGTGTCCCAGGGCGAGATGATTCCGAGCGATGGTGAGGTTATTGAAGGTCTTGCCTCAGTGGATGAATCGGCGATTACGGGAGAATCGGCTCCGGTGATCAAGGAATCGGGTGGTGATTTTTGCTCGGTAACCGGCGGGACGCGTGTGGTTAGTGACCGGATTAAGGTCCGGATTACGACAGAACCGGGTGAGACGTTCATTGATAAAATGATTTCGCTCGTGGAAGGCGCACAGCGGCAAAAGACGCCGAACGAGATTGCGCTGAATACCCTGCTGATCAGCCTAACGATTATTTTTCTGATCGTGGTAGTGACACTAGCACCGATTGCTCGTCATTTTAACATCGATCTGCCTGTTCCCATACTTATCTCGTTACTGGTCTGTCTGATTCCGACGACGATTGGAGGACTGCTGTCAGCCATCGGGATTGCCGGTATGGACCGGGTCACGCAGTTTAACGTGCTGGCGATGTCAGGCAAGGCGGTAGAAGCATCTGGAGACATCAATACAATGATTCTGGACAAAACGGGTACAATTACCTTCGGTAACCGGATGGCGAGCCAATTCGTGCCTGTAGGGGGCGTAGAGGAAACAAAGTTAGTAAAGTGGGCTGCGATGAGCTCGATGAAGGATGAGACGCCCGAGGGGCGCTCAGTTCTGGAGTTGATGCGCAAGCAGGAGTACACACTGGATGAATCCTTGGCAGCAGGAGGGACCTTTATCGAGTTCAAGGCGGAAACCCGGATGAGTGGTCTGGATCTGGCCGATGGACGAAAGGTACGTAAGGGCGCGGTGGACTCTGTCCGGCAGTGGGTACTATCGCAAAACGGCAGCGTCCCAGCCGATCTGGAGGAAAAGGCGAATCAGGTGGCCTCTGAAGGAGGTACGCCGCTGGCTGTCGCGCTGGATGATCAGATGTATGGCATTATTTATTTGAAGGACACGGTGAAGCCGGGCATGAAGGAGCGGTTCGATCAGCTCCGGGAAATGGGTATCCGTACGATCATGTGTACAGGGGATAATCCGCTGACTGCTGCGACGATTGCGCGGGAAGCGGGTGTGGATGATTTTGTGGCTGAAAGCAAGCCAGAGGATAAGATCGCGGTTATTCGTCGTGAGCAGGAGCTGGGAAAGCTGGTTGCCATGACCGGGGACGGTACGAATGATGCTCCTGCGCTGGCGCAGGCTGACGTTGGGCTTGCCATGAATAGTGGCACGGTCGCAGCCAAGGAAGCCGCCAATATGGTGGACCTGGATTCCGATCCGTCCAAAATTATTGAGGTGGTCGCTATCGGAAAGCAGTTACTCATGACACGCGGTGCTTTGACGACATTCAGTATCGCGAACGATGTTGCCAAATATTTTGCCATTATTCCGGCGATGTTCATGCTGGCGATTCCGCAAATGAGCGCATTGAACGTAATGGGGCTTGGCTCTCCGTTGTCCGCTATTTTGTCGGCGCTGATCTTTAATGCTGTTATTATTCCGCTTCTGATCCCGCTGGCCATGAAGGGCGTGAAGTATAAGCCCATGAGCTCGGATCGCCTGCTGGGACGGAATTTGCTGATTTACGGTTTGGGCGGTATGGTGGTGCCGTTTGTTGGCATTAAAGCCATTGATTTGCTAGTGCATTTGTGGATTTAACGCAGCCTGTGAAGGTGTGCATCTTGGATACTGAATGGAAGCGGAAAGGGTGAGCAATATGAGTGGCTTTTATCGGATGATGTCTGGACGCAGATTTGCTGCCCACGAAAAAGCCGGGTCTGCCCGGCAGGGGAATAACAAGCGTCCAGAGGGGGCTGTGCCGAATGGACAGTCGGAGAGAGAAGAGATGCGGGGAGGCACCATTATAGGAGTAGCCTTGCGTACCTCGGTGCTGATGATCCTCCTGTGCGGCCTCGCTTATCCGCTGGTTAGCACGGGCGTGGCACAGGTATTGTTTCCGCAGCAGGCGAATGGCAGTATGCTTCGTAATGCCGAGGGTCAGGTAGTCGGCTCCGAGCTGATCGGGCAGTCCTTTGCCAATCCGGCGTTTTTTCAGGGGCGGGTATCGAGCATAGATTATAATGGGGCCGGTTCAGGCTCCAGTAACTACGCACCGTCCAATCCGGCCTTGATACAGCGGGTCAAGGATTCCATAGCGGATTGGCAGAAAAATAACCCGGATGTACCGATCAGTCAGGTTCCGGTGGACCTGATTACGAACTCCGGCTCTGGTCTGGACCCGCATATCTCGCCGCAGGCGGCACAGGTTCAGATCCCGCGTATTAGCGGCTTGACCGGTATTGCGCAGGATAAGCTGAAGGCACTGGTGCAGGAGCAGACCGAAGGACGCAGTGCCGGAGTGTTTGGTGAGCCACGTGTGAACGTGCTCAAGCTGAACCTCGCGCTTGAAGCCCAAACGCGGGCCCAGCCTGCCAAGCGGTAAGTCTAGAGGTTGGAATAGAGCGATCAAAAAAAGGTATCCCGCAGCCATTTGGGCTAGTGAGATACCTTTTTCTTGATTTTAAAGTGTTGCTTATCTCTCAATGACCTGAAATGGTTTGAATGATAAGCACCACATTCAAAACAATGATGACGGCGGTCACGATCCAGGTTAATACTTTTTGCCATGTTTTGTTCGCAAACTCACCCATACGCTTTTTGTCGCTGGTGAAGATCAGCAATGGGATGATGGCAAAGGGAAGCTGGATGGACAGAATAACCTGACTTAGTACCAGCAGCTCTTCGGCCCCTTTTTCACCCGCGATAGCTGTGACGATTACCGCTGGAATGATAGCAATGAGTCGGGTCACCAGACGGCGCAGCCAAGGCGCGAGACGAAGGCTGAGAAAGCCCTCCATGACGATTTGCCCGGCTAAGGTACCGGTTACGGTTGAATTCTGACCGGAAGCGAGCAGCGCCACCCCGAACAGGATACTCGCGAGTGTGGTTCCGAGCAATGGCGACAGCAGATAGAAAGCATCGCTGATTTCCGCCACATCGGTTTTTCCTGCTGTATGGAACACGGCTGCGGCCACGATCAGAATGGCGGCATTGATAAACAGGGCGAACATGAGTGCTATACTCGAATCCCATGTCGCGAATTTGATAGCCTCCCGTTTGCCTGCTGACGTCTGCTCGAATTTACGAGTTTGTACGATGGACGAATGCAGGTACAGGTTATGGGGCATCACGGTAGCACCCATAATACCAATGGCGATATACAGCATGCTTGGGTTGGTCAAGATTTGCGAGTCCGGCACAAAGCCACCTAACACGCCGCTCCATTCCGGTTGGGCCAAAATGAGATTGATGCCAAAGCAGCCGGCAATCGTCACCATCAGTACAATGACCAGCGTTTCCAAAGCACGAAAACCTTTGTTTTGCAGCAATAAAATGAGCATGACATCGAATGCAGTAATCAGGACACCGTACAATAGGGGTATGCCGAACAGCAGCTTGAGTGCAATGGCTGAACCGATGACCTCGGCCAAATCCATGGCTGCAATAGCGATTTCGCATAAAAGCCATAAGCCGATCGCGACCGGGTGACTGTAGGCTTCACGGCACATTTGAGCCAAATCTTTACCTGTGGCAATGCCGAGCTTGCCGGATAAGGCCTGCAGCAAGATGGCCATCAGATTAGAGATCAGAATGACACTGAGCAGTGTATAGCCAAATTGCGATCCGCCCGCAATGTCTGTAGCCCAGTTGCCGGGGTCCATATAGCCGACAGCGACCATATAGCCGGGTCCGGCAAAGGCTAGGAATTTCCGAAACCACGTGCCGTTCTTCGGGACGTTCAAGGAACGATTCACTTCCGCTAGTGAAGCGATTTCCGCCAAGTTACCTTTTGTATTTCTCATACGCTTCACCTTCTTTATTCATGTTGAAATATATTATTAGTGACATAATGATTGCCTTATCCCTATTGTACACCCACAATAGTTTTTGTCTAGTGCAACTTTTGTGTGGTCAAGCAAATTAATCTTATTTTATAGATATAATGAAAAAATCAAGCTTTCCCTTCATTCATATTTCAAATGATTCATTTTGTGTGGTTCGTTTAAAGTACATACGAGAAGGAAATCATCATTAATATGACGATAATCCCAGCCAGCAGAATGTAAAACATAAAAGAAGGAGAGATGAAATCATGGAAGCATTATACACAGCATCAGCAACGGTACATGGTGGAAGAGACGGCTCTGTCGCTTCCTCGGACGGAGTTTTGAAGCATAAGCTCAGTACGCCGAAGGAATTGGGTGGCGCAGGTGGAGAGGCAACGAATCCGGAGCAATTGTTTGCGGCAGGCTATGGTGCATGTTATGAGAGCGCATTGGCTAATGTAGCCCGCAAAGCCAAGGTAAAGGTAGACAATGTTGAGGTCACCAGCCACGTGTCCATCGGCAAGGACCCGAGCGACGGCGGCTTCCAATTAGCGGTGCGTCTGGACGTGAAAATACCGGGTGTTGAGCGTCCCCAAGCCGAAGATTTGGCACGTCAGGCGCATGATTTTTGTCCATACTCCAAAGCGACTCGCGGCAACATTGACGTTGAGCTGAACGTCATTTGATCACGAAACACATCATCTCTACGTTCCAGCCGCTGATTGATCGGCGGCTTTTGCATATAGACCTTGATTCGCCGAGATCCGCGACCATTTGACATCATCGCCAAAATTCATTAAGATGGCTTAGGTGATTCTGGTCATCAGGTACGAAACAAATTTGAAAAATACGGGTGATATGATGTCTTACAGACCGAATATTGTTAATTTCACGCTGGCTGGCAGCAACGAAAAAGAAGGGCTTTATGAGTTTAAAATGAGTTTGGCCGATGGAACGGAGTGCCGCGTTTTTTCTCAACGTAATCCGGAGTGGATCTTGACGAATATCAGTCGATTGCTAACGACGCCTTGCCCGGTATGTCATAAGGATTTTATCTGCAAGTGTATGGATAAGTTCCATGATGAGTTTTTAGAGCAAATTAAATCGAAACAGCTGTTTGAGAAAGCATTGAGCTAGTTCTCAAAACAGGTAAAAGCCTATACATTGTTAAACAAGCGTCGGATGATTTCGGCGTTTTTTTGTTTATACTATATTGCTGATTATATTCTGTTGTTTATTTCCTGGAGGTGAAATGCATTTATGAAGCAATCTGACGATGCTTATCGAAATCCTTCTCAGCAAGATTATTCAATTGTGTTGGTGGATGGTGTATGCCATTTTTGTCAGGGGGCGGCCCGCTTCATTATTAAGCGTGACCCGAAGGGGAGGTTTCATTTTGGTTCCTTGCAATCCGAGCAGGGACAAAAGCTATTGCGTGCAGGAGGATTGTCAACGGATAAGCTGGATACGTTCGTACTAATTGAAGGCGGTATGTATTACACGAGGTCAACCGCAGCTCTGCGGATTGCCAGACGTCTTCGTTTTCCATATCCGCTGGCCTATGTCTTCATCCTCGTCCCCCGCTTTATACGCAATGCAGTCTATAGCTGGGTGGCACGTAACCGATACCGCTGGTTTGGCAAGGATGAGGAGGATCAATGTCAGATCCCCCCACCAGAAATGAGGCAACGATTTTTTTAACTGTTCAGGATTCAGGTTTCGGAGGAGCAGCTTCCTTATTAGCGCCCTTTTTGGAGCGATGACGACGGATTAGCCATATCACAATTGCCGTAATGAGGATCAGGCCCGCAACGGCTACATATATAATATGACGCACATTGGGTACGTTGACGGATAGCTTTAGCTCATTAGGCTCTAATGGGGCAATATCCCAACGTAGCGTTTTCCCGTCTGCCGATACACTGTCGGCATTGCTCGCAGCGGGCTGGATCGGTAAGGATAGGCTAAAATTAAGATCAAGCTGCCGCTCCAGTATTTTGCGTGCGAACACATTCATTTGCTCCAATTTGTCACTCAGTCCCCGAGCTTCTTCAGGAAGCATTCGTGGCAGATCGAGCTTCATTGTAAGATCAACATTCGTTGTGAAAAAATGTTGAGTCACAGCGCTTTTAAATTCTAATCCCTCAGGTAGATTTAAACCCAGAATGGGATTTTTTCCGCTTGTACTCCAATCTCCTTGATAGTGCCCCTTGATTTGATAACCCTTTCTTCCCTGCTCAGATAGTGGCTTAACATTTAGACTGTTGCCTTGAATCCGCTTGGCCAAGCGGTCCAGTAGCCCGGGATTATTCAGCATCAACAGCGTCTGATTGTTTACACTGAACGAAGCATCCATATCCACGCTCTGATCCAGATGAACGTCTACATGGACATCCCCACGTGCACAGGAAGTGAGAGGGATCAGACAGCACAGCAACACAAAAATGGGCAGCATTTTCCGTGTTTGATTTTGTTGATGCTTGTCCCGGTAAGGGTCGTATTCTGTTTGCTCCATGATCTTCACCTTCTTTATATATGTTCTTTCATTTAACGATTGGATATCTTCTATATATTACACATTCGGAGAGCTAAAATCGAACGAGCTGACAGTATAAATAGATTTTTATATTTAATATGTTTACCTAGGGAAACATTTTAGTGTATACTCTAAAAAATAGTATTAGTAAAAAACAATTGATAACACGAAATAGTTTGTCCTGAATGCATATAAATAGAGGAGGATATTGAAACATGAATAAACGGTTTAAGGCGGCTGTACCGCGTTGGGCTTTGATTGCAGGAACATTGTTCCTGATTTTAGTTGCAGCAAGTGCATGCACTAATGGTAAGAAGGCGGAGCAGGGAGCTGCCGGGGAGGCGGGGCAAAAAATAAAGGCCACAGCTACTATTGGCATGATTTCTGATATTGTCGGCAAGGTAGGCGGTAATCATGTGGAGGTCACAGGCATTATGAGATCAGGCGTTGACCCGCATTTGTACAAGGCTTCTCAGGGAGATATGCGCAAACTGGATCAGGCAGATATTATTTTTTATAACGGGTTGCATCTGGAAGGAAAAATGCAGGACATTTTGGAGAAGATCGGCAAGCAAAAACCTGTCGTACCTGTATCCAAAAATATTGCTCAGGATCAGTTGCGCTCAGGTAGCCCGGAAATGGGGTCGGAGCATGATCCGCATATCTGGTTTAACGTACAAAACTGGATGTCTGCGGTAGAAACCGTCAGAGATGAATTGTCTGCGCTTGATGCTGCTCATGCGGAGGATTATAAGGCGAATGCAGAAGCCTATCTCGCTGAGCTGCGGAAGCTGGATGATTACACGCGGGAGCAGATTGCCAGCATACCGGAAGCCCAGCGCGTGCTCGTCACGGCCCATGATGCTTTTGGCTATTTCGGAGATGCATACGACATTCAAGTGAAAGGGCTTCAAGGAATGAGTACAGAATCAGAAGCGGGCTCTCAGGATGTGACCAAGCTGCGTGATTATTTGGTTGAACATAAAATCAAGGCCATATTCGTAGAATCCAGCGTTCCGAGAAAGGCCATAGATGCGGTCATTCAGGGAGCGGCTCAGCAGGGTCATACGATCAAGGTTGGTGGCGAGTTGTACTCGGATGCCATGGGTGAAGAGGGCACGGAAGACGGTACGTATATTGGAATGGTCAAGCATAACGTCAATACGATTGTTAAAGCTCTTAATTAAAGGAGGAGGCAACACATGAGGCATTCACCGCTTGTGGTTCGTGATTTATCTGTAGCTTATCAAAAAAAGCCCGTTCTGCTTGACGTTTCCTTCGAGGTGCCAGAAGGCAAGCTGATTGGTATTATCGGTCCGAACGGGGCTGGGAAGTCCACGCTGATCAAGGCTGCGCTGGGACTAATACCAAAGCTCAGGGGCGAGGTGTTGGTTTACGGCAAGCCTTATAAACAGCAGTTGCTCAAGGTTGGTTATGTGCCGCAACGTGAGTCGGTAGATTGGGATTTTCCAACGAATGCGCTGGATGTGGTCATGATGGGACGATATGGCAGACTTGGTTGGTTCAAGCGGCCGGGAGCCGCTGATCGTCAGGCTGCGCTGGAAAGTCTGGACAAGGTAGGCATGAGCGACTATGCGGACAGGCAGATCAGTCAGTTATCCGGCGGGCAGCAGCAGCGTGTTTTTCTAGCCAGAGCACTTGCGCAGGACGCTCAGCTTTATTTTATGGATGAACCGTTTGTAGGTGTGGACGCTGCAACAGAAAAAGCCATTATTTCATTGCTCACAGATCTGAAGCGGCAAGGAAAAACCGTACTTGTCGTTCATCATGATTTGTCTACGGTCACAGATTATTTTGATCAGGTCATGCTGCTAAACGGGCATCTGATGGGGTTCGGAGAGACGGCAGATATTTTCACCGAGGAAAATCTGCAACGTACGTATGGCGGACGTCTGAGCATACTCAAAACAGGTCCGGATTCCGGATCGATACTCGGAGTGAGGTGAGCGGTATGACAAGCTTGGCTACGCTTTTGGCCGATCCGAATATGCAGTGGATTTTACTGGGCTGCATCTTGCTCGGTTTAAGCAGCGGCGTGATTGGCAGCTTTATGTATTTGCGCAAGCAGTCGCTCATGGGGGATGCTTTGGCACATGCGGCTTTGCCGGGGGTATGTGTAGCGTTTATGATTACGGGCACAAAATCCGTATTTGGATTTATGATCGGGGCCGCCATTGCAGGTATTGTTGCAACCTTTGCCATCAGTGCGCTGACCCGATACTCACGAATCAAAAGCGATTCGGCGATTGCGGCCGTGCTGTCTGTATTTTTCGGCTTTGGCATTATGCTCTTGACGGAAATCCAGCACAGCGGGGCGGGGAATCAGAGCGGGCTGGATAAATTTCTGTTCGGTCAGGCAGCGGCGATGGTATTGTCTGATGTTTACACGATGGCGGCCATTTCGGTGGTACTGATCGGGATCTGTATATTGTTCTTCAAGGAATTTAAGCTGCTTAGCTTTGATCCCGGCTTTGCCCGTGGACTTGGTTTTCCGGCAGGCTTGCTGGATAAGCTGTTGATGCTGCTGATTGTTATTGCGGTGGTTGCCGGTATTCAGGCGGTGGGTGTCATTATGATGGCGGCCTTGTTAATTACACCCGCGGTGTCTGCAAGATACTGGACGGAGAAGCTGGGGGTCATGGTGTGTCTGTCGGGTTTGTTTGGTGCTATAGCGGGCTTCGGTGGAACAATTATTAGTTCTCTGGGACAAAATCTGCCCACAGGGCCGTTGTGTGTGCTGTGTGCGACTGTCGTGTTCGGGGTGAGTCTGGTTTTTGCACCGCAGCGTGGATTGATTTCCAAGGCTATCGTTCGGTTGAACGCCAAAAAGAATCTGGAGCTGGCAGCTGCAACACAGCCAGGAAAGGAGCATGCCCTGTGAGTACATTTTATGTGATCTTGACTGGAATGTTAGTGGCAGGGGGATGCAGCATTGTCGGCTGTTTTCTCGTGCTACGAAAAATGGCCATGATTGGTGATGCCATCAGCCATGCCGTGTTGCCAGGGATTGTCATTGCCTTTTTGATCAGCGGGTCCAGGGATTCGGTGTGGATGATGTTTGGTGCAGCGGTATTGGGACTCCTTACGGTGTATCTGATTCAGCTGTTCCAACAAAGTGGTCTGCAAAGTGACGCCGCCATTGGTGTGGTGTTTACGACACTGTTTGCCATAGGTGTTCTGCTGGTTAGTGTGTTTGCTTCCAATGTCCATCTGGATATGGATCACGTGCTATATGGTGAGATTGCATATGTGCCGTGGAATACATTGGAGATTGCCGGCGTAGATGTCGGTCCGAGAGCGCTTTGGATTACGGGTGCGATGTTTTTGATTAATTTGCTCGTGGTAGGAGTATTTTTCAAACAATTTAAAATCACTTCTTTCGATCCTGCGCTGGCGGCTTCGATAGGTATTCCGGTTGTTTTTTTTCACTATCTGCTGATGAGTCTCGTCTCGCTTACGACGGTGGCATCGTTTGAGAGCGTGGGTGCGATTCTGGTGGTCGGAATGCTCGTGGTACCGCCTCTTACGGCTTATCTGCTGACGGAGAAGTTATCCCGTATGATTGTGTACAGCGTCGGGTTGGGGGCGATCAGTTCGGTAGCAGGCTTTTACATAGCAAGTGTACTGGATGCCTCTATTGCCGCATGTATGCTGTGTGTATCGGGTTTGCTGTTGCTGTTGGCCTTTCTCTTTTCCCCGTCCCATGGGGTGGTGTGGCAAAAGCTGTTCCAGCAACGAGGACTGGTTCGTGAAGACAGCAAGTAATTCGCAGAAAGCGATCATCTATGAGTGCCTAAAATAGCGTGCAGACAGGTAGAAAATGCCTGAATGCGCGTTTTTTTGCGCGTATGCTGCCCTGTGTGACTTATTTGGCGCAAGCTGGAGCGGATCGTCTTGAATTGTTGGGGACACGGGAGTACATTCATTACAGCGATACAAGAACGGACGGAACGATCTGTCACGTTGCAGGGAGGCACAAAGATGGAGAGTTTTAAACGTAAATCACCAGAGGAAATATTGGATTCCATTAATAAACTGCATCGAGGCAGACTCAAAATATACATTGGAGCGGTCAGTGGATCGGGCAAAACGTATCATATGCTTCAGGAAGGACAATCGCTTCAGCATGAAGGTATCGACGTTGTGATTTGTGCAGTGTCGACCATGCAGCGGCGCGAGACGGTGGAGCAGGTGGGCACGCTGGAGCGGATACCCAGTATCCATTGGGTTCAGGATGGGATAGAGCAGAAGGATTTAAATCTAAAAGCACTGGAGGAACGCAATCCCGAGGTGGTGCTGGTGGATCATTTGGCACATCGCAACCGGGAAGGCGCCCCATTTCCAACCCGGCTGGAGGATATTCAATATCTGCTGGAGCTGGGGATTAGTGTCATTACGACGGTCAATGTCTATGAGCTGGAAGGAATTACGGAGTGGGTTTATCAGCTAACAGGAATAGAAGCGGAATATACAGTTCCTATCGATACGCTGGAGCTGGCGGATGAAATTCGTCTGATTGATGTCACACCCGAAACGATTTTGGAACGGCTGGCGAAAGGGTACATGCATGCGCCCAATCCTGAGATGTTTCATCGGGGGAATCTGGGTAAGCTGCGTGAGCTGGCTCTGCGATTGGTGGCGGAGGATGTGAACGATTCACTGGAACGGCACCGGGAGGAATTGGGTCTGCACGGGGCGTCAGGAGCCGCAGAGCGTATTTTGGTGCCTGTCCAGTATCACTGGAACGGGTCCATATATGTACGCAGGGGAGAGCAGGTCGCCAAGCGGCTGGGTGGAGATATGCTGGTGGCCTCCTTTGTCGATCCGAAGCGCAAGCTGTCCAAGGAATCGGCGGCCTTCAAGCGCTCGATTGAGCAACTGGTTGACAAGGTAGGGTCGGAATTTGAAGAAATCCCGCTCATTTCCCGCAGAAGATTGCCTCGGCAGCTTATCCATTATGCGGTGGCGCGCAATGTTACCCGGATCGTTATGGGACATTCCCGGCAGACCCGGTGGCAGGAACTGGTTAGAGGCTCGCTGGTGAACGGAATCTTTAAGCGAATGAAAAATATGGATCTGCTGCTTATTGCCGACCGCGCTGAGCAGGAGGGCGAACGTATTTTGCCGACGATGAGGCAGGAGGAAGGAGACAATGATCCGTATCATCGTCTGAGCGATGAAGAAGCGCAGGCTGAGGCTGCCAAAATCCGGCGCGGCAGGCTCAAGGTATATATTGGTGCTGCTCCCGGTGTCGGCAAGACGTACACGATGCTCAGAGAGGGAAATGATCTGCTGACAAGCGGGATTGATGTTGTTATCGGACTACTGGAAACGCATGGAAGGACGGAAACGCTGGCACAAGTAGGCTTGCTGGATACCGTTCCTCGTCAGACTATGGAGCGGCATGGCGTACATTTGGAGGAAATGGACACTGAAGCGATTCTCAGGCGCAATCCCGAGGTGGTCCTAATTGACGAACTGGCGCATACCAATGTTCCCGGCAGTTCAAGATCCAAGCGTTATGAGGATGTGCTGATGATTTTGGAACAAGGGATTTCTGTCATTTCCACAATGAATGTACAGCATCTGGAGAGCCTGAATGACGCGGTTGAGCAGATTACCGGGATTCGGGTGAGGGAGACTGTTCCCGACCATATGATGCGGCTGGCCGATGAGGTGCAGCTCATTGATGTGGCTCCCAAATCGTTGCAACAGCGTATGCGTGATGGCAAAATATACGATCCTGTCAAGGTGGAGCAGGCGCTTAGCCACTTTTTTAAATTAGGCAATCTGATTGCCTTGCGGGAGCTTGCTCTGCGGGAATTGGCAGATGACGTAGATGAACGGTTGGAATCCTGGGATCGACACGAATCGCTTAGAGGGCCGTGGCGTAGAGAGGAAGTAATCTTCGTAGGAGTGACGCTTAGTAACAATGCCGAAAGGCTGATTCGACGCGGCTTTCGTATTGCTTTTCGTTTGAAGGCGGTATGGATCGTGACCTATGTTCATGTCGGTATAAGCATACCGGAGAAGCTAAACTCCCGGCTGGAACAGTTGAAAATGCTAACCCACCGTCTGGGAGGAACCTTCGAAATCCGGCTTGTTTCCAGTCGGAGAGAGATTGCTGACATATTGATTGCTCCGGTGGAAGGATATACGGGTACGCAGTTAATTGTGGGGCAGTCCTCCAGAAGCAGTCGTTGGGGAATGGATGCGGTCGTCCCGCAAATTCTCCGTCAAGCGCGTCATATGGATGTTCTGATCGTGGCGGACTATGACCCGGACATCAAGTTGGAGGAAGAGGATTGAATCGCCTAATCCTTTTATAAATAGTCAGATGCTGGTTTCCGGTTGTTCAGTGCTTCCATAGTATATTCTATCTCAAAGAATTGGAGGCGAATTCGAATATGTTTAAACATCGTCCGCGTCATTGTCATTTTCCTAAGCCAAGAAAACGTTTCTTTAAGAAGATTTTCAAAACAACGGTGACTACAATTAAATTTGAACCTAAAGTTAAACGTCGTCATTTCACTCATGTGGAATGTGGCGTGCTGAAAGGCCATCACCATCACCACCGGAAACATCGTCATCATCGTCACCATGACTGTCACCGTTGTCACCACAAATTCTTCTAAGATTAAGGCAATGGAGGCGGGCTTGAATGCCCGCCTTTTGCTACATAAGGATTGTGAAGAAATTCTAACATAAAAAATGCTTGCTCTAAAATAGGCGCTGTGCTATTCTACCAGTAAATAGATTGCACGTGACGGAAGCACCGTTCACCAACCGTATGTATGTACGGTTTGATGAACGGTGCTTTTTTGCGTTGTTGTTTTGGGGGAGGGGATGAGCGTCATGATTCCGGTAAAAGTGGTTCTGGCTGTAGGTAGTCGGGATTATATCGAGCCACTGCTGAATTATGTACACGGAAGCGAGTACGCCAGAAGGCTGAGAGTAACGGCATTTTCGCAGCCGGAGGCATTTCGCCAATACATGATGGAAACGGCTGGAATGAAAAAGCCGGATGTTGTGGTGGGTGAAGCCGCTTTTTTGAGTCTGTGGACAGATCGGGAAGCTTCTGATATTCCTTGTCTGGTGCTACATGAGGGAGAACAGGTGAGCGAATACGGACAACCTTTATTAAAATATCAGCCCTTGTCTGAACTGGTGGGCTTTATTTTGGAAACGGTGAGACAGCGGACAAGTGGGCAGCAGAGCTTAAACAGCCGGGAAGGCGGAATGATTATTGGCATGGTTGCAGCCTCCGGCGGGCTGGGCAAGACAACGGCCGCACTCAATATATCCAAGCAGCTGGGAAATGAGGGGTATTCGGTTTTTTATTTGAATTTGGAAACGGTGGATTCAAGTTCGTTATTCACAGGTTCCGGCAGTTCTAGTGAAGGAGAAGGAGAGGGGCTGTCCAGACTGCTTTATGATCTCAAGGCGATGGGACATAACGGAAATCCCTTATCTGTCGCTTCGTATTGTGTGCGCCGTTCTGAAATTCAGGCCGACACCTTTCAACCTGTCGATAACCGCAAGGAACTGATAGACATGACCTGTGATGAAGCGGTAGAGCTGATTCGGACGATTGCCGAAAGTGGACAGTATGATGTCGTAATTGTAGATGGCGAGTCTGAAAATAGTGACCGGGCTCAAGCTGTGCTTAAAGCCAGTCATAGGCTGATTTGGCTGCTGGCTGACGATTTAATGAGCATGCACAAGTGCGGGCTATGGCTGGATGTTCTGGAAGCCACACAGCCGGAAGGACTTGAAGCCATGCTGACCAAAACCCGCTTTGTGGTGAACCGTTATATGGGAACTATGGTCAACTCGTTACCTCGGGATTTTATGGAGCTGAACGGGGCGCTGCCTTACATTCCTTCATGGAAGCAGATGCAGCATCGTGAGCTGCTGCTTAGTTCGCCGATTTATCAGCGGGAAATTCGCCAGCTGTGCCGCGAGCTGCTGAATGTGGAGACTGTAACACAGCCGCCCGCTGCTTGGTCTTAAAGGGGGCCGATGAACATGAATGAAGAACGGTTTCGTGCACTACGAGCGGATATCCGGGGAGGCCTGGACGTCACGTCCTCGGTAGGGGATGCAGAGTTAGTGCGGCATATTGAAAATCGAATTTTGCATGACACAGAGCTGGCAGGTTTGACCTCCAGAGAAAAGCATGCGCTGGTCCGTAAAATTTTTAATTCCTTCCGTGGGCTGGATGTGCTCCAGCCGTTGATCGATGATCCTACGGTTACGGAAATTATGATTAACAGTCATCGGGAAATTTTTGTGGAGCGGGCAGGTGAGGTGATCCAGGCACCCGATCAATTTGAATCCCGTGAGCGACTGGAGGATTTGATCCAGACGATTGTAGCCGGGGTGAACCGGATTGTGAATGAGTCTTCGCCGATTGTCGACGCCCGATTAAAGGATGGATCACGCGTAAATATTGTGCTACCGCCAGTAGCTCTCAAAGGGCCGACGATGACGATACGGAAGTTTCCCGAGCGTCCGATGACGATGGATGATTTGATACGAATGGGGGCGCTGGATGCAGAAGCCGCCCATATGCTCAAGGACTTGGTACGTAGCAAGTACAACATTTTTATAAGCGGGGGTACGGGTTCCGGTAAAACCACCTTTCTGAATGCATTATCCCAGTTTATCCCGCCGTCGGAACGGATTATTACGATTGAAGATTCGGCAGAGCTGCAAATTGTAACCGTCCCTAATCTGGTTTCCATGGAAACACGGAATGCCAACACCGAGGGCAAGGGCGAAATCACGATTCGTGATCTGATTCGTTCCTCCCTGCGTATGCGGCCCAATCGCATTGTGGTGGGTGAGGTCAGGGGGAGCGAGGCGTTGGATATGTTACAGGCGATGAACACAGGACATGATGGATCGTTATCGACGGGGCACGCGAATAATATTCGTGATATGGTCAGCAGATTGGAAACGATGGTACTGGGTGGGGCTGATCTTCCGCTTGGTGTGGTACGACAGCAGATCAGCTCGGCCATTGATATATTCGTGCATCTGTCACGATTGCGCGACAAATCCAGACGGGTGCTGGAAATTAGCGAGGTAACTGGCTTTGAAAATGGTGAAGTGATACTCAATCCGCTCTATCGTTTTCAGGAGCGGGGGGAAAGTAAAGGACGCATCGTCGGAAGGCTGGAGTGTTGCGGTGAAGGTCTGCAGCATACGTTGAAGCTGCAAATGGCCGGGATGAAGCCGGAAAGCTGGAGCAGGGGGAAGCGTCGGTATGAAGCCAGGAAAAGCGGCTGTGAAGTCGGGGCAAGCATCCCGTCAGGCTAATTCTCTGCCGGACTATACGGTATATACACTGTCACCTGTGCAAAAAAGCCTGTGTATCCTCTTTAGTGGCGTGCTATTCGCGATGATCGGCTATCTTTTTTATCATCAATGGATATTGTCGTTGCTGTGCGCTGCTGGAGCTTTAGTGACGCCACGTTATTTTCGTCAGCTTTTGCTGCAACGGCGCAGGTCGGCTCTAAGCATTCAATTCAAGCAGGCTTTATATTCGCTCTCGTCTTCCCTTTCGGCGGGAAGGTCGGTGGAGAACGGCTTTCGTGAAGCCGTGGAGGATTTAAGGCTACTTAGCCCGGAAGGAGATCATGATCTGATTTTTGAATTTAACATTATTACAGCCTATCTGGAAATTGGACAACCTGTGGAGACGGCTTTGCAGGATTTTGCTCATCGGGCGCAGATGGAGGATATTACGAATTTTGCGGACGTGTTTGCAGCTTGCAAACGAACCGGGGGTGATCTGGTGGAGGTCGTGCGACGGGCTTCAAGTGTTATAGGGGAGAAGCTGGAAATTCAGCAAGAGATCGGTGTGATGATCGCGCAGAAACGTTTTGAATCGAGAGTTATGTTTGCGGCGCCTTTTTTGTTTGTACTGTTTATGACCATGACTGCGGGAGATTACATGATGCCGTTATACAGCGGGACAGGTATGATTTTGTCTACCTTTTGCCTATTGGTGCTTGGTGGCTGTCTCGTGTGGATCAACCACATTATGAAGATTGAAGTGTAAGGAGAGATAGCGTGGTGATATTGGTTTGTCTGGTCATGCTGGTTCTGCAAGTGGGAGGTTGGGTGGTGCTGAACCGGATATATGGTGCTAAGTATGCGAGCTTTCGTCATATGAAGCTGGAAGGACTGCGGCTGCAAAGGCTCTCGGTTCCTTTCGTACACATGATCCATGCTTCACGTGCCGCCCAAAGACTGCCTTTACTGATGTTCAAGCTACAGCGCTCGGTACAAAAGCTGTACGGTATGCGCAACAGCGGGGAGAAAACGATGATTTTTTTAGCTGAGATGCTCTGCTACGGATACTTGATGGTCGCTGGTGGAGCTTTAATATCGCTCATGATGGGCGGGGATACGACCGGGCTGGTGCTCGGATTAGGGCTGGGTATTCTGGTGCCTATCGCGTTGGTCAAGGATTTGCACGGGAAGGTACAGAAGCGGGATCAGCAAATTTTAATGGAGTTACCTGAATTGCTGAGTAAAATCATGCTTTTGGTCGGTGCAGGCGAGACGGTACAGCGGGCATTGCTTCATTGCGTGGAGCGCAAAGGGGCGGATACGGTACATCCGTTGTATCGGGAGCTGCGTCAGACGGTGGGGGAATTGGAAAGTGGCTATTCCTTTCAACAGGCATTTGAGCATTTGAGCAAGCGCTGCGGCATTCAGGAAATGACGGTGTTTACGACAACGGTGTTGCTGAATATGAGACGCGGCGGAAGCGATTTTGTGATGGCTTTACGTGAGTTGTCCCAGACGTTATGGAGCAAGCGGACTTCGATTAGCCGCACAAGAGGAGAGCAGGCTTCATCTAAGCTGGTATTTCCGATGGCGCTGATTTTGCTAACGGTTATTGTGCTGGTGGGTGCTCCCGCTTTAATGATGATGAATATGTAGGAGGAATACAACGATGATGACATTAGTAACAGGCAGTATTCGTAAATTGTACAAGGATGAAGACGGTTTGGGTACGTTGGAAATGATTCTGATTATCGCGATTCTGATTGCGGTGGCGATTATTTTCAAGGATCAGATCAAGAAGATTGTAGAAGGTCTGTTGAAAAAAGCGGATAAAAAGAGCAACGACTTCATGGATTCATAATGCTGCGCAATTTGGCACACAAAGAAGAAGGGAGCTTCTCATTGGAAGCTTCCCTCGTCTTTCCCATACTGTTGCTGGTCATTTTTGTGATGTTATTTTTTTGCCTGTACATATATCAAAAATCCATCTTGGTGCAGGTCGCTTCTACTGCTTCGGAACGAGCCGCTTATAGCTGGGATAACAGCTTCAAGGAACCGCGTACAGGCGCATTTGCCCAAGGCCAACGGGATTCGCTTTATTGGCGTTTGAAGGATGATGTGATGCTGGGAGCTTTGTTTGGTTGGGCTGGAGCTAATAATCGGGCAAGTGTGCAGGTGCCCGGTGGCGGTGGGGGAGGCGATTTGCCTGCTCAGAAGCTGTCGAATGCCGAGAGAGGCATGCCTGCCGGTATGCAAGGACAGATGACGTATGAGAACAGCCTGATCAGCCGCAAGGTGACGACGGAGCTGAATAAAATAGTGAAAGTGCCTTTGCTGAATCAGTTTCTGGATCAGACGGATTTGCAGGGGACCATGAGCTCAGGGGTAGTGGAGCCTGTGGAATGGATTCGCACGGTGGAGCTGACTCGATATTATGGAGCAAAGTTTATGGGCAGAGGATCAGGGGAAAAGGTAAACCCGGCAGTTGCAGGACAAGTATTGACGCAATATGGACAGAACGGTCAGTAAGAAGCGGGGAACGCGAATGGACTGGAAAGGAGGAAGCGGGTGTTTGGAAGAGGACGTAATGCAAAGGATGGAGAGTCAGGTGCCGTCACGGTTTTTTTGATTCTGATTTTGGCGGTCATGTTCGGCTTCATTGCTGTTTTTATTGATTATGCACGAATTGCTGCGCTACATGTGCAAACCGAACGGTTGACCCATGCGGCGGTTCGTTCAGTCATGTCTGCCTATGATCCAACATTGCAACAGGATTACGGTCTGTTTGCTTATGGTGAGAGCAGCGGAGAACAAATTATGGTCAAAGTGCTGAATGACAGCGCCAAGCGTACGTCGCGGGCAGACACACTGCCGCTTATGAATATGAAGCTGGAGTCAAGCTCTTTGCATATGGAAAGAGAGCTTGGTAAATATGCCATATTTAATGAGCAGATTCGAGAAGAAATGAAGTATAAAGCGCCTGTCGATTTTACAGTGGAAGTGCTGGAAAAGCTGAAGCCGCTCTCTCAGAACATGAAAGAGGCCTCGCATACGGTTGATTTGCTGAAACGGCTGCAAAAGCTGTATGACAAACGTGAGGCCAAGCTGGATGACATGCTGGAAAAGCAGCGTGAGGCAGGAGCTTATATGGAAGAGGTTCGCAAACGGATTATTAAACAGAGGGGTGCGTATATCCCCAATCAGTATATTTGGGATTCGCTTGAGGTTGTAGCCGATATTGCCGCCCAATATAAGCATTACGTGCATGTGTATGAGGATAATAAAAAGAGTGTAGACGACGTTAAAATCATGCAGATCGAGAAATATGCGAGCAGGGCGAGATTGGCACTTGATCGTCTGGGCCAAGCCATGACCAAGGTAGGAAAAGAGCATGATGAGCTGCTTGTAGAGGCTAAGGAGCCGCTGAATGAAGCCAGGCAAATTAACGAAGAGATGCGTCAAGTCATTGCTCAATATAAACAGAGAGCTGCCAATGCAGGGTATGATGAGGTTTCCGCAGCCCCTACTCCGAGTGGAGGCAGCTCCAGTGCTGATCCGTCTGTAGGAAGCGCAAGGCAGAAGGCCGACGATTTATTGATTCCAGATAAGGAATTTGATCAGATGGAAGCGACTATAGAAAAGCAGCGAACGGCTATTCATACGGTTAACAACAGATTAACGAGTGTGATCCGCACATTATCCTTTTATACAGATCCGAATTTCAATACAGATATGTTCAGACAAGAAGTGATCTCAACGCTCAAGGAAATGGATCAATACTTGAATGCGTATGCCTGGTCGGGACCTTCTAATGTACTCGATGATGAAGCCAGAGCAATGGACACGCGACGCGGACCTGATAAAGAACGCAAAAAAATGGAAAAAGAGGCGAAGAACAAGCTCAAGCAAGCCTATCGGATCATTGAAATGCTTTCAAAAGGTACGCAAGGTGCCGGACAATTTCAAAAGTTGGAGCAGTATTACGATGAAAGTATTTCTTTTAACCAGTCTGCATCCAGCCCGTCTGTATCGGCTGATTTGTCCTATGACACCTATGATGCGGCAGGAGCTTCCATGGACAGTATGGATGGTCTATACGGGGCAGCATCCGGCTTGCTGACGCAAATGGGTGATGAATTTTTCCAGAATGAATATGCGCTCTCATACTTTAATCACGTGGATTTTAGTCGATTTGGCAGTTTAGCCGGATCAGGCAGAAGTGTGGGAAACGCAGCGCAAATTTTGGGAGACCAACTGGAGTTGAATAATCAGGAGGTCGAGTACATTCTGTACGGTTTCCATAATCCGACCGGAAACCTGGCCTCCGCTTATGGCGAGATTTTTGCCATGAGGCTGGCCATTCGTACGATGGAGGGATTGGTCAAAAATAGCTCCAAAGGCAATCCGTTGGTCGTTTTGGCGGCAGCTCTTCTATATGGGGTAGAGAAGGCGATTGAAGATATGATTATGCTGGCCCAGAAGGGGTATGTGCCTTTGTCTGATTTTCTTAAATTTCGAATGACGTACAAGGATCATTTGCGATTGTTCTTGATGCTCCATAGCAATAATGAACGCAAAATGTCCCGCATGCTGGCCCTGATTCGCCTGAATACTGATGTCAATCCTGCTGAACGGCAAACGTATGCAAGGGGAGAGGTTAAGAACGGGATGAGGCTGTTGTTTTTACCTGGGGTGATGAAGATGCTGGGCACTGCCTCAGAGGAAGGCGAAAGCATTAAGGGAAGTGTGTACTATGTTACTAAAACAGCCCATTTTTCTTATTAATCGGTATTTACAGCGGATTGGGGGACGGAGTTGCCGTGAACAAGGAAGTATCGTTTTAGAGGCGTCGCTGGTGTTGCCGTTGTTTCTGTTTTTTATTATTTTTCTGATTTATATGGTACAGATGACGCTGGTATCTACGGCCTTGCAGACCACCGCTTCAGAAGCGGTTAAACAGGTTTCGGCTAAAATCTATCCGGTGTCTCTGGCTGTGGATGCGGCATCTGCGAAAATAGATGCAGTTCGCCAACCGCTGGATGAGCTGCCCAAGTTATCTGTGAGTGAATATGCAAGCCAATTCGCTGCCCAACTGCCACCTCCCATCGGTGATTGGGTAGAAAGCGCTGTGCAGGGGGGCAAAAAGCCCATGGAAGAGTTACGAGGACGCTTGACGGAAGCCGTACTTGATCCTGCTCTAAAGCCGCTCTTAAAGCCTTTTATAGAGGATAGCATTCTGGAGTACGACCGTATACACGTAACGAGCGTGCATGTGCCGTCTCTTACGGGAACTAAGGACCCTTATTTTAGGGTTGAGCTGTCTTACGAGCTGCCGATGAAGGTTCCTTTTCTGTATCGTAGTATTGTGCTCCAAGCGGCGGCAGAGGAACGTCTTTGGATCGGTGATACGGGAGAGGGAGCAGGTACAGGAGATGCTACAGCGGCTAAGGATGCGCAGGGTTCCATACAACTGCTTGCCAAGCCTGAGCCTGCTGTGAAGGGTATATACAATTTGATCAAGGCCAAGGTGGAACCTGGAACGTCTGCTAATCTTTCTGTACTTTATAAGTCGGGTCAAAGCACGGCTCAACACTTGGGCTGGACCTCTGCCGATGCGGACGGGATTATTGAATGGAACTGGTTTGTAGGTACAAATACGACACCCGGTCAATGGAGCTTTGTGATCGAAACGGAGGATGGACAACGTATCGAGGTTCCATTTTCGGTGGAGAAGACGGCGGACGGATAGAGGAACACAGATGGTTCGCCATAGCACGGATATATGGGAACGATGCGAATAGGTAGAGAAAATAACGACGGAAAAGGTTTGAAACGCTTCGTGCTTATCATTAAGGGGGGAATTGCATTGACGTGGATGTATATCGTATGTGGTGTTTTGCTGGCGATTGCACTGGTCACGGATTTACGTAGTATGAAAATTCCTAACAAGCTTACGCTGCCCGGCATGGCGATGGGCTTGCTGTTTAATACGGTGTTTGGGGGCTGGCATGGATTTTTATTTGCAGCAGCTGGATTGGGGACGGGATTCGGCTTCATGTTGATTCTGTACTGGATGGGAGCTGTCGGTGCAGGCGATGTGAAGCTGTTTGGCTTGATCGGAGCATGGACGGGGGCTGCTTTTGCATGGCAGTCGGCTCTCTATTCGATTTTTTTCGCGGGTATTATTGGTTTGGTGATCCTGCTGTGGAGACGGGAAACCATGATGAGATTGCGGCGTGTGGCTTTTAATCTGGGAGGATTCTTTCTGTTTCGCAGCGGCAAGGCGCTGACGAACGGGAGGGAGGCACACCTCAGGTTTCCTTTTATGACCGCTGTCATTCCGGGAGCGATCAGCGCTTATCTTTACTTTTTGCCATAACAGGTTCGGTTAGGTAGATAGCATGGTACTCACGGAGATCGGGAAAATGCTAAGGAGGTCATGATTTGTTTGGTTTAAGCAGGGATTTTGCCCGCAACGGCGGGACATTTATGATTTTAAACAAGGAAGGCGGGCTTAAGACCGATGATTTAAATTCCGTGCAAACCGGAATGATGACTGGCAATCGGATTCCCGGTCTTCTGGAGCTGAGAATCAAGGAAGTCGATTTTCAGGTGGAGCTGCACTACGATATTTCGGGTCAACGTATGCTGTCCCAGGTATGGAAGGGAGGGGGAGTGTCGACTTCCGATTTCTATCGTATTCTTTTTGCAGTAGTGGATGCTCTCCATCGTAGTCCGCAGTATATGCTGGATATGCGCCAATTTATTTTACACGAAGATTATATTTTTATGAGCGGTTCAGGTTCAAGGGAAAACGTCAGTTTAACCTATGTCCCTTTGCAGGGTGTATTGTATGAAGGACAGGCTGGGAGCCAATTTAAGCAATTGGTTATTCGCTTGATGACACGTGTGGTTCATTTTCAAGGGGCCCATATGCAGTATATATTTGAATTATGTGATAGGGATGAATTTGATCCGAGAGCGTTGAAGGAACTGCTGTTGCAAGGGATGGCGGTCGGCACTGACAGTGTTAGCGTTCAAGGTGAAGATGGAGAAGGACGCAGCAGAGATACCCATGTTCAAATGGGAGTTCAAGGAGAGCGTGATGGATTGCATTCAACAGCAAACGGAAAATCTTTTCCGTTTGCTAATCAATCCTTATCCGGTCATTCGTCAACGCGTGATCATTCAGCGAGTCAAGAAGGATATGGGCAAGGAGAGGAATACAAATTTTTCGCCTCAAGGGATCCGAGAATCGGGAAAAAAATGCATGAGGATCAGGATACACTACAGGAGATCCAGGAGCTTAAACGGATCAATCGGCTCAAGCCGTCCGTGAAGCCCCAGGAGAATGATGAGGCAGATGTAGAAATAGAAGAAACGGAGCCTGCATTGCAGAAATACAAAACGTATATTGCTTTAGGCTGTCTTCTAGCTTCAGCCATCGTGTGGCGCTATATTTATCTGGACCATCCAGATACGGTGCCGCTGGCTATTTCCGTTGTGCTGACCTTGGTGCTCGTAGCCGTTGCTTATATGAGCTGGACAGGAAAATGGGGACGCAAGGATGCTTCGTCTCATACTTATGCTGATTCAGTCCCTATGCTGGATTCGGAATGGCTTGGCGCAGCTTCTCCTGCACAACGGAAAAATGACCGTTATCAGGTTGACAAGCTAACCGGATTCGTAGCAGGACGTCAGAATAAGGATAAGCACTCTTCCGATTCAGGTAATCAAGGACAGGAAAGCTGGCGCTGGTCTTTTCCTGACCCGGAGTCTGAAAATGTGGGTAGCCGGGATACGGGACAAGGAGATAAAGCTTCTGCACGTCACGACTTGCACGAGCCACAGGGGATAGGTGCGGCTCGAAGAAATGATTTGGAAGCCAGTGATACCAGCGAGGCATATTATAAGTCCTTGTCTGGTGTGACGGAGCTGTTAAATGCTACATCAAGGCAGGAAACCGTGCTGCTTCGTGCAGATCAGGCAGTACATATTCCACACCTTCAACAATCACCGATTGCTTGTCTGGAGCGCAAGCCACCAGGAAGTGGAGCGGACGAGCGCATTCGATTGCAGCCGGATCAATTTGTTGCAGGCAGTTTCTTCATCGGAAGAGACCCGCAATTGGTCCAGTTTGTAGAACATACGGAGGGAGCGTCCCGTTCTCATATTGAGCTTTGTATAGATGCAGAAGGACAAGGTCACATCGTCAAGGATTTGTCTTCGACGAACGGAACCGTTCTGAACGGAGAGCCAATGGTGCCTTACAAGGAGTATGCTATGAAGGACGGAGACACTTTTAAAATAGCCGGAGTATCCTATACTTATCGACTGGAATCTTTTAAATCTTCCTCCAACGCTTCTTGAGTGAAGGGTAGTTTGATACGTATAAAGAAGAAGCCCGATTAATGCTACGGGCTTCTTTTGTATTTTAATAGAAAGGAGGTTTATTCAGTTTCTTCCACTTGAACAACGTCAAATAATTCCCCTAAAGTAATTCCTAAATATCCACAAATATTGGCTAGCAATGAGGTTGAAAGACGTGAATTATCCAGACCTTGATTGTTTACTAGCTTATAGATCGTTCCGATTCTCTCTCCTGTATCTTTTGATAGCTTATAAGGTGTAATGTTTTTTTCTTTAAGAATTCTCTCCAAGTTACAGGTTAATTCGAATTTAATCTTCATGACAATGGATAGCCTCCAAGAACATATTGAATTATTATTGATAACAGATGTATATAGTCTTATATTGTTTATATAATCAACAAATGTTCATGTTCATTAAATGATTATATCATTTTAGTAAAGGGATGTACAACATACCCTTAGCTTTGCTATGGACATTTTACCAAAAAGTGGAGTTATTATAGGCAAAATCTTGAGGCTGTACGTGAATCTGATGTTTTGATTATCACGCATTCACGCTATAAAAAGTTGTGCGAAGACGATGAACTAAGGCGATGGTTCACAAAGGGTAGAATATTAAAATTTAATCCATTTATACCAAAAAAATCATTGGAAACAATTGACTTTTTCCAACCATATACCGATAATATTAACAAGGGGTTATTGCTGTTCTACTAGAAAACGTCATCCTTTTTGGAAATAGGTCTTTATGCTCGGATAGCAATTCATACCACCTTAATAATATTTTTTGGAGGTAAAAAAGTATGAGCATGAAAAAACGTTTAGGTGCAATGTTACTGGCGGTATCCATGAGTGCCGCAATGTCCGTGACTGCATTTGCAGCGGAGCCGAATGTTAAGGTATCCACCAATGTGGCTGGTGAAACTGTCTATACACAGACAGTGGATGTACAGTTAAGTGCCGCTCCCAATGCTTCCAGCAGCAGTAGAACAGTGAGCGCAGGCAAAAGCCTAGGGTTGGCATTAGCCCCCGGCAAAAGCGGTTTTTCCGATCAGGTTAGCTTCCGGTTTACGTCATTGCCTCTTAATGCCAAGGTAAAGTCGATTGAGATTGACCCAGGAAGAGGAATTATCAACAACAACAATAGAAATATGCTGGGGACGGTTGTTTTTTCTAATTTGAATGTATCCTCTCCTAGCGGCAAATCTGCTACTATCGCATGGAAGCCCAGTGGAATGACTGAGAGAGCAAGTTTTCTAGATCAGGAAGCACGTGGTACATGGACAGCACAGGTCTTTGGAACAAACATTGCAAGTTCTACCGGAGATAGATGGTTCGGCAGCCTTTCTTATAAATCTGTTGAAATGACTATTTCCTACGTTTTGGAATAATCCGTTAGGCTAGGGCGGGGTAATCTCTTTGGATTGCCCCGCTTCATTTTTTCTGTCATTCATCTTTACTTTTCCCAAAAAACTGACAATGAATTGTGGTGTACGAAAACATATATTTCCTCATTACAGAATTAGGAGGTAAAGCAATGAACATTTCACGTATGCCGACATTTACAAGCAGTTACGGCCGGTTGCAAAACACTGATATGGGAAAAGACGAAATCAAAAAGACGGATAAAAGTTCCAACGCAGAGAGCAGCACGGCCACATCATCAAGGATTTGTCCTCGACGAACGGAACTGTTCTGAATGGAGAGGCGATGGTGCCATACAAGAAGTTCATCCCGAATGCTGGAGACACTTTTAAGATTGCCGGAGTGTCCTACGCTTATAGACTGGACTCTTTTAAATCTTCCGCCAACGCCTCTTGAGTGAAATAGTTTGATATGTATAAAGAAGAAGCCTATTAATGTTATGGGCTTCTTTTTGACGTTTAATTTGGGGGTAGCTATTGAGTACTTTGATTCAATTTATCATCTGGAGTATGTTCAATGACATCTGTCAAATTACATTCTAGCTTGTTACATATATCGTCGATAATTTTCATAGCTATGTACTCGTTACGCCACATTTTAGCGGCAGTTGACGGGGAGATATTCATTAGTTTTATAAACTCCATTTTAGAGATTTTCTTTTTAATCAAAGTTATTTGTAATGGTTCAAAACTAATCATTTATCATTCTCCTTCTTTAATACCAGATGACATAGAAAATATGATTTAATTCCAATAAGTCGGAAATAATTACGTTAAAACAGTTGAATAATGAAAGGGTTGATGATATCGTTTATAACAAGTCGTAAATATTTACGACAAAGTGAAAAAAATCTAAAAAGGAACTGATGAAACAAAGCTAAGCTATATCATATCATCCTAAAAAAATGATGTACAACACCCTTAGCTTTGCTATGGACATTTTACCAAAATAGAACTGGAGATGACACCTATGATTTTAAAAGAAAAGTTCAATAAACAAGATATTAAAAACATTGTTCGTATGAAAAAGGTCTGGGGACAGGAAGTAGGCAACGGAGAAACAGAGTTGTACTATTATCACATTATTGACGTGCTTAATCGAAAATGGCAAACGATTGGCTATAACGTTTCCGATGCTATTCGAGTATTTCAAAATGGAAGCGACGATAAATGGATGTATATTATAGAGCAAGCCCCATTTAATCCTGATCTCACTACTAATGATCTAATTAATATGCTTGGTATTACTTCTGATGCTTCGCGTACTCGAAATGCTATACAAATTATACTGAATACGGTTGAAAGACGAAATGCTTTTGTTAATCGAATTACTAATGTGAATGAGGAAGTGTACTTTTTCTCCTAGAAGTGATGCAAGAGCAATATCTTACGTATAATCAACTTTTAGACGAAGAGTTTATGAAACTGTACACTGCAAATCCAGTGAATGCCTTAGCTTTATATTTCCTTGAACCCGTTGACATCATTGCGTTTTGGGAGTGGGAAGCTGCTGGTGGTACGTGTGAAAAAGCCATTCAATACAAACTTGAAAAACCTTTGATGACTTTGATTCAGGCGATAGAACGTGCTGAGGATGAAACAAGAGGTTTGGCATCTGGATATTAACCTCTCTATAACCTACATAAAGGGAAAATACATCCGACTACCCAAAATATAAATAGCTTTAAACCTGTAATCAACAACCCCTCTATTCCGTAAAGGAGCTTATCTATGTACAAAACCGGAAAACTCATTGACGGTAAACTTTTTTCTCAAGACTTGGGACGATAAATGGATTAGCCTTCGATTGCTCATTCTTCTTGTGAAAAGAACGTGTGAATGACTATTTGCGATACTCAGGGCTAAGTCTTTTGATACAGGTATAAAGAAACACTCTTTCTTATAACAATTTAGGAGATAAGGCTGTTTTCCATAAATTTGAATAATGCTATCATGTCATAATGAACTTGAACCGAGGTAAATTATGACAACCATTAAAGTGACTCCTGAACAACTTATAACCGTCTCCAAGCAATTTGACCTTGCACAGAAAACAGCGATTCAGATGAATAGTCAATTGATGCAGCAAATTTCTTTTATGCAGCAATCATGGGATGGTACAACTAAACAACAATTTTATAGTCAATTTCAAGTCTCTCAGAAGAATATGACTGACTTTGTTACCCTGACGGATTCTATTGCGAGGGAGCTACGTCACCATGCAGACAAATTCAGATTAGCTGATCTGATGAAAGCAGGTTACATTGACGCAAGTTGTTTACCACCTCCACCTAATGCATGTGCTGTTCCTCCTCCAGATACACGAAATGCGTTTCAGAAATCGGCAGATAGTTTATTGGAGCTTGGTCAAGATTTCTTGAACGCTGCTGAGGAAAGGTATGAAAAACGCTATGATTCAGTAGGAGGATTTTTAGACTATTGGACATTTGGTATTCCGAAAGGTCTGTATCAAGGATATGCGGAGCGAGCATCCAAGCAGTTTGATTCAGCAAATGATTTTTTTAACTTCTGGACTTTTGGTGTACATGGAACGATCAGAGAAGCTACAATGCCTACAAATGCTTGGTCAAAGGAACATTGGGCCAATATGATTAGTACAGCAGCAATATTTGGAGGAGTTAGCTCAGTAATTAAGCCTAAAGTTGGTTTGGGATCGTCAATAGAATATGAGGTGAAATCTGGGACTATTGTTGAAGCCGAAGGGACTTCAAAACGTTTATCTGATAATATGTTAGGTAAAAATGATGCTGACCCATTTAGGGATATTTATGGTCCGGGAAGACTTTCTCACCCAGAAGAGTGGAGTAACATTATTAAAAACACACAAGAAGCGGGCGTTGAAGTTAGGATTTTGGATAGAGATATTATGGCGTATGCTCCCAAAGGATCAGGGAAGCCTGGTCAGCTGAATATATATGAGGATGCTTCAATTAGTGCATTGCGACATGAGTATCAACATTTCCTTGATGATAAGGCTAAAGGATTTCCAAGTTTGGATGTAACATATGAATTCAAAAATAGAATTATCATGGAGCTTAGGGCTTATATGGTGGAAATAAAAGAAGCAGAGAGAATTATTGTATAATGAATCTACTTACTTTATCAAAAGAAATACGAGAGGGAAAGATAAGTGACGATAAATTGGTGGAGTGTCTGGATATTCATCATAACCAGGTTATGATGAATGCTATGAGTCAGATAGCAAAAAAGAAGCTCTGCAACGAAAAAATTATCGAAAAATTGAAGCATATTAGCCAGTTCAGAGATCCTAAGGTAAATAAGCTATTTGGTATTGATACTCTTGGACACTACAGTATTGCTGTACTTCGAGTATTGAACACCTCTGAATCTATAAAACAATATGATCTTTTAATGGCTGAACTAGATGATTTTGATAAGGAAATAGTTGAGAGGATAGCTGAAGGGATAGGCTAAAATGAAAATAGATTATCTAAAAAAGGAACTCTGAGCTGGTGAGATGCCGCCACATAGAGTTCCTCTTTTTAAAATCAATTCAATGCTGCTTATGAGGAGAATATAATTCCTCCAGTGCTTCCTTCAGTGAAGGATATTTAAACTGAAATCCGTGCTCCAGCGCCTTGCGCGGGATTACTTTTTGACCATCCAATACGAGGGTACTCATCTCACCGACTAGCTTTTGTACGAGAACGCCGGGAACGGGAAACCAGTGTGGACGGTGGTATACCTCAGCCACGGTTCTACCAAACTGGTCGTTCGTCAACGGATGTGGTGATGAAGCGTTCACAGCCCCAGTGATATCCGGCGTATGGATGCAGTGGGTGATCAGGCGGACGATATCCTTAATATGAATCCAACTCATCCATTGATGGCCGCTGCCTATTTTTCCGCCGAATCCAAAGCTGTAAGGCAGCTTCATCAGTGGAAATGCACCGCGTTTGCTGTCCAGTACGAGACTAATGCGCAGCTTGATTAACCGGGTATCGGAAGGGTAGGCGTTGGCGGCTTCCTCCCACTGCTCGACCACTTGAGACAGAAAGTCTTCCGAACGGCGCGGGCTGGTTTCATCGAACGTTTCAGTAAGAGATGTGCCGTAGGCGGCGACAGCCGAAGCCTGAATGATAACTTCCGGCTTTTTTTGCAGAGCATTTAGTGCTTGGGCCAATTTGGCAACAGACAGCAGGCGTGATTGGAGAATTTTTTGTTTGGACTTATCCGTCCAGCGCTGATTCAGCGTTTCGCCTGCCAAATTAACGGCCACATCTGTGCCCTCTAATGCTTCCGGCTTTTGTTTCAGTTCGTTCCAGCTCATATATTGCAAGCGTGGGCTCGCTTCGTGACCTACCATGGGTTTACGGGTGATTACCTTCACCGTATGCCCGTCGTTGAGCAAGCTTTTGGTCAGCGCACACCCTACTAATCCAGTACCTCCGCATATGACGATGTTCATGGAGTTTGACTCTCCTTCCGATTCGCAAAAAAATATGTATGTTATAGAATATAACCCTTTTCAAGAAAAAAACCTCATTCGAATGTATCTGTATACGCTAAAGGATGTCAATCCATGCTTTCATTTACCTCGTTTCCCTTCGTGTAATCCTGATTTGTGTGTGCACTACCATAAAAGCCATGTTGTTTGATTTCGATAATCACGTTAAAATGATTAAATCAAAATAAGATAAGCATAACAGAATAACAGGGATAAGGGGATGAAACCGAATCATGCTGAAAATTGGTTCTCATGTGTCCTTTTCGGACAAGGGTCTGCTCAGCGCTACAAAAGAAGCGTCTTCATACGGGTCCAGCTCGTTCATGATATACACGGGTGCACCGCAAAACACGCGTCGTAAGCCGATGGAATCCATGTATCTGGAGGAAGGCAAGCAGTTGATGGCTGAAAAAGGGATGGATGATATCGTGGTGCATGCCCCGTATATTATCAATCTCGGCTCTTACAAAGAAAATACCTATGAGCTGGCAGTCAGCTTTCTTCAGGAGGAAATTCGTCGCACCCACGCGATTGGCGTGAAAAATATCGTGCTTCATCCGGGCGCTTTTACCGATAAGGATGCAGAGTATGGCATTCAGCGTATTGCTGATGGCTTGAACGAGGTACTGAACGGTGTGAAGGAGACGGATGTTAACATTGCGCTGGAAACGATGGCAGGCAAAGGCACCGAAATGGGACGTAGCTTCGAGGAAATTGCCTCCATTATAGATAAAGTAGAGCACAACGAGCGTCTTACTGTCTGTATGGATACCTGTCACATTCACGATGCGGGCTATGATATTGTGAATGATCTGGACGGCGTGTTGGAGCAATTTGATCGTATTGTCGGGCTGGATCGCATCGCAGTGGTTCACGTCAATGACAGTAAAAATCCAGTCGGCGCTCATAAAGACCGCCATACTCCGATTGGATCGGGCTGGATTGGCTATCAGACCATTCATAATGTGGTGCATCATGAAGCACTTCAAGGACGTCCATTTATTTTGGAAACGCCATGGATCGGAAAGGAAGCCAAAACTCAGCGTCCAATGTATGAGGTTGAAATAGCTTTGCTTCGCGGGAATGTGAAGGAGCGTTTTGGCGATGAATTTTTGGGTCAAGTAGAGCAATTGAATTCGTTTTTCAAAAAGCAGGATGTGGATGTACGAAAATTTGTGCTAGACACCTGGACGCTGCTGAAAAATGATGCCAAAGCGAGAAAAGCCGACCCACGTGAGCCGCTGGAGCGTCTGTACGACATGATCACGGAAGCAGCCCTGTTTCCAGAGCTGAGCGAAGAACATATTAATCATCGTCTGATTGCCTGGTTTGCCGGCAGTCATTTGCCAGTGACAGTATAAGCCAAGGGGGATTTGTAGCCACATGGAACTTCACGTAAAACATCAGCCAAACAGTACTCAATCTGCGCATGAAAACCGTGCGCGTATGCTCGTATCCTGTCCTGATGGCCCGGGTATTGTAGCGGCCGTGTCTCGCTTTTTGTACGAGCATGGAGCCAATATTGTTCAATCTGATCAATACACGATGGACCCGTCCGGCGGTATGTTTTTTATGCGGGTTGAATTTGATCTGCCATATTTGAGTGAAACCCAGCCCCAACTGGAGCAGGATTTTGCCGCGGTTGCAGAACAATTCCGGATGGAGTGGACGATTTCAGCGGTCAGCCGCAAGAAAAAGCTCGCTATTTTCGTTTCCAAAGAAGATCATTGTCTGGTAGAGCTATTGTGGCAATGGCAGGCAGGGGATCTGGACGCGGATATTTCTTTGGTCGTCAGCAATCATCCGGATATGAAGGAGTACGTGGAATCATTCGGCATTCCGTATCACCATATTCCAGTGACAGCCGATACCAAGCCGGAGGCGGAGCGCCGTCAACTGGAGGTTATTGGTGAGGATATCGACGTCATTATTTTGGCCCGGTACATGCAGATTATTTCACCCAAGTTCATTGAGCATTATCGCAACCGGATCATTAATATCCATCATTCGTTCCTGCCTGCATTCGTGGGTGGAAAGCCATATGCTCAAGCCTATAATCGCGGTGTGAAAATTATTGGCGCTACTGCGCATTATGTAACTGAGGAACTGGACGGCGGCCCGATCATCGAGCAGGATGTGCAGCGGGTAAGCCACGGTGATGATGTCAATGAGTTAAAACGGATCGGTCGCACCATTGAGCGGGTCGTTTTGGCAAGAGCCGTGAAGTGGCATGCAGAGGACCGAATTTTGGTTCATGAAAATAAAACGGTCGTTTTTAACTGATTTTTATATTTTTTAAAATGTAAAAGTTCATACTTCTTACAAGCAAAGCCCGTCGAAATGACGGGTTTTTTGCTTTTTTCTACAGCTGCGGGTGTCAAAACCGGACAAAATGCATTATTTGTCGCGATTTTATGATTTTTAAACGATTTTCTAAATTAAGTCTCCATCTTCAAGCGTGTTAAGGAACGTTAGTTCCAATGGTAAGGTGGAGATGAATTTCAGTTTGGCGTAGCCAAAAAGGTTTGCTTATTATTTGGGTTGGTTTATAATCAGTCGTATCGAGTATAAGGATTGGTATATCAATGAAATTAGATAGTAATAATCATTCAGTGTTCTTATTGTATTATCATCTCGTACTTGTCGTGAAATATAGAAGAAATGTATTTGATGATGAAATATCCGATTATGCAAAAGACATGTTTGTGCGACTTGCGGAGGGTTACAACATAACTCTGATGGAATGGAATCATGACAATAACCATGTTCACGTTCTGTTCAAAGCACATCCGAACACTGAAATGACAAAGTTCATAAATGCGTATAAGAGTGCAAGTTCTCGACTCATCAAAAGAGATTTTCCGCAAGTCAGAAAGAAGCTTTGGAAAGAAATGTTTTGGTCAAGAAGTTTTTGCTTACTTACAACAGGTGGCTCGCCTGTTGAGGTAATAAAGAAGTATATAGAAAATCAAGGCCAAAAGTGAGGTGAGAATATATGGCTAAATATAATAAAGCATATAAGTTCCGTTTGTATCCAACAGAGGAACAAGCCCACCTTATGCGTAAAACTTTTGGTTGTGTTCGTTTTGTGTATAACAAAATGTTAGCTGAACGCAAGGAAGTTTACGAACAATTCAAGGACGATAAAGAAGCCTTGAAAAAGCAAAAGTTCCCTACCCCTGCAAATACAAAGATGAGTTTGTGTGGCTGAAAGAAGTCGATTCTTTGGCATTGGCTAATGCCCAATTAAACTTGCAGACTGCTTACAGAAATTTCTATAGTGGAACGACTGATTTCCCTACATTCAAGAGTAAGAAGGCAAGAAAATCATACACAACCCATGTTATGAACGGAAACATTATGCTTATGAATGGCTATATCAAATTACCAAAGCTCAAACGGGTGAAAGTAAAACAACATAGAGAAATCCCTGCTGAACATATCATGAAGTCATGTACGATCTCGATGACATCCACTGGGAAATACTACGTGTCTATTCTCACTGAATATGAGACGGAACGTATTCAAAAACAAGTCGAAACCGTCGTTGGGTTAGACTTTACAATGGCTGAACTATATGTCGGTAGTGAGGGTGAGAAAGCCAATTATCCTCGTTTCTACCGTCAAATGTTAGATCGTTTAGTGAAAGCACAACGTACCTTATCCAGACGTGTGAAAGGTTCTTCTCGTTGGAACAAGCAAAGGATGGTAGTAGCAAAGATTCATGAAAAAATCACCAACCAACGAAAAGACTTTCTACATAAGGAATCACACAAATTGGCCAAACGGTATGACGGAGTGGTCATTGAAGACCTCAATATGAAAGGAATGTCGCAAGCCCTGAACTTTGGCAAAAGCGTTGCTGACAATGCTTGGGGAATGTTCACGACATTTCTCCAATACAAGTTAGAGGAGCAAGGAAAAAAACTGATAAAAATAGACAAGTGGTTTCCATCGTCTAAGACTTGCTCGTGTTGCGGTAAAGTAAAGGAATCTCTATCCCTTTCTGAACGTATATTCCACTGTGAATGTGGTTTTGTGTCAGATAGGGATGGGAACGCTTCTATCAATATCAGAAGCGAAGGATTGCGGCTGTTAGAGCAATTGTAGCCCACAATAGAGCATGGTTCAGGCTTGATAGCTCGTACCGTTAGGTACGATTACCTTAGAAGCCCTCACCTCTAAGCGTTAGCGTAAGTGGAGGGTAGTACACATGAGGTTAATACTTTGCGGGTATATTTATATGAGGACTCGGTACGACATTTCGACAACCATCTTTATAAACGATCTGGCAAACCTGCACGGCAAATGGTACAATATTTAAGGATGTATAAGTCATATTGAAACATTCAAGCAGATTCACTCACTTCAATGGGCGTCGTTACTATATCGGACGGCGGTATTGGAGAGCATGACCAAATGCAATTGGCATACTTTTTACAATATGAGGAGGCTAACTATGACTGACCAGAATCAAGCGATTCAAAAGGATGAAAACTCCACGATCGACAATTTGTCCATTACGACAATCCGTACGTTGGCAATCGATGCTATCGAGAAAGCAAACTCGGGACATCCCGGCATGCCGATGGGTTCCGCGCCGATGGGCTACCAACTTTTTGCTAAAACGATGAATCATAACCCGAATCACCCTACATGGATTAACCGTGACCGTTTTGTACTGTCCGCAGGACACGGCTCCATGCTGCTGTACAGCCTGCTGCACCTGAGCGGCTATGATCTGCCTATGGAAGAACTGAAACAATTCCGTCAATGGGGCAGCCTTACACCAGGTCACCCTGAGTTTGGACATACCGCTGGTGTAGACGCTACGACCGGACCTCTGGGACAAGGTGTAGCTATGGCCGTAGGTATGGCAATGGCTGAAGCTCAACTGGGCGCTACCTATAATAAAGATCAATTCAAAGTTGTGGATCACTTCACGTATGCAATCTGCGGCGACGGCGATCTGATGGAAGGCCTGTCTCACGAAGCGGCTTCGCTGGCTGGGCGTCTACAATTGGGCAAGCTGATTGTATTATTTGATTCCAACGATATTACACTGGACGGCAAGCTGAACCTGTCCTCTTCCGAAAGTGTTGCAAAACGTTTTGAAGCTTACAACTGGCAAGTGCTGCGCGTAGAAGATGGTAACGACCTTCCAGCGATCCAAAAAGCGATTGAGGAAGCGCAAGGCGACTCGACACGCCCTACGTTGATTGAAGTGAAAACAGTCATCGGCTACGGAAGTCCGAACAAACAAGGTAAAGGCGGACATGGCGGTACTCACGGTTCCCCACTGGGTGCAGACGAAGCCAAGCTGACTAAAGAATTTTACAAATGGGTATATGAAGAGGACTTCCATGTACCGCAAGAGGTTCGTGAGCATTTTGCTAAAGTAAAAGAGCGCGGCATCGCAGCTAACAAAGCATGGGATGAGCAGTTCGCGAAATACAAAGCGGCTCACCCTGACCTGGCAGCTCAGTTCGAAACAGCCGTAAACGGCGACCTTCCAGAAGGATGGGACCGTGATCTTCCGAAGTACACGACCGAAGACAAAGCAGTTTCGACTCGTGTGGCTTCCGGTAATGCACTGAACGGATTGGCTCCAAACGTACCGTTCCTGACTGGCGGATCTGCCGATCTGGAAAGCTCCACGATGACACACTTGAACAACCTGACGAACTTTACACCAGAAGACTATGCCGGCCGTAACATCTATTTCGGTATCCGTGAGTTTGGTATGGCTGCTGCGATGAATGGTATGACATTGCACCAAGGGGTAAAAGTATTCGGCGGTACATTCTTCGTGTTTACGGATTACCTGCGTCCGGCCGTTCGTTTGGCAGCTCTGATGGGATTGCCTGTTACTTACGTTCTGACTCACGACAGTATTGCTGTTGGTGAAGATGGCCCGACTCATGAGCCAATCGAACAATTGGCTTCCCTGCGTATTATCCCGAACCTGACGGTCATTCGTCCGGCGGACGGCAATGAAACTTCTGCTGCTTGGGCTTACACGCTGGAAAACAAGAAAAACCCGGTTGCTCTGGTATTGACTCGTCAAAACCTGCCAATCCTGGCTGCTACTGCTGAGCATGCACGCGAAGGTATCAAACGCGGTGCTTATGTCGTTGCAGATGCGACAGACAGCAAGCCGGTTGCTCAAATTCTGGCTACGGGTTCCGAAGTACAACTGGCTGTTAAAGCCCAGGAAGCACTGGCGGAGCAAGGTATCCAAGTACGCGTTATCAGCTTCCCAAGCTGGGATCTGTTCGAAAAACAAGACAAAGCATACAAAGATTCCGTTCTACTGCCTGAAGTAAAAGCACGTTTGGCTGTAGAAATGGCTTATCCACTGGGCTGGGAAAAATATGTCGGCGACCAAGGCGACATTCTCGGTATCAGCACATTTGGCGCATCCGCACCTGGCGACCGCGTCATTAAGGAATATGGCTTTACGGTAGAGAACGTTGTTAATCGTGTAAAAACTTTGTTGAAATAAAACAATCTTTAAACAGACAGTCGTAACCTGAGCAAGGCTTACGGCTGTTTGTTTCATACATTGAGGAATTTTGTAGCCTTGTGTATTTTCATACTGAGGCTTGGATCAAAACTATGTTATGATCCATAAATATTCATTCAACCATTGATGAGCAGATGAGGGGATAACGAATGACACAGTTTGATGGAGTCAGCGTAGTTAAAAAAGCAAATGTATATTACGGCGGTCAGGTCACAAGCCGTACAGTTATTTTGGGTGATGGCAGTAAGGTTACATTGGGTATTATGCTGCCTGGAACGTATGAATTCGGAACGGATTCTCGTGAGATTATGGAGATTTTGGCAGGGGATTTGAAGGTGTTGCTTCCAGGTACTGAGGAATGGCTGGAAATACAGGGAACGGCAACGTTCCACGTGCCTGCACAATCTTCATTCAAGCTGGAAGTACGAAGCGTAACAGATTACTGCTGTTCTTACCCGGAATAAGTAGTGAAAAAAGGGCAAGCACCACTCGACTCTAAGTCAAGTGTGCTTACCCTATAAGCTATGCGATATGTACAAAAGCACAGCAACATGGTTAAAAAGAAGGATGCGGCTTATTCGAGTGGCTTACCGCCAATAGTGCGGCCGATCCACGATTCATAGGTCTTCACGACAGCGGATAAGTCCTCGTCGCCATAGCCTTGCGTTTGCCCGGCTTGAAACAGGCTTTTGGCAATGGACAGCATAGGCGCCGGGATGGACTGGCTATCCGTCAGCGAGGCAGCAAGCTTCAAGTCTTTGAGCATCAAGGCCAGTGAGAACTGGTTGCTGAAATCATGCTCGATGATTTTGCGTCCTTTCAGGTCAGCAGCCTTGCTGCCTGCCGATCCGAGCTGTACCAGTTCAAGGAAGCTTTCCGCCGGAATGCCGGACTTAGCAGCAATGGCGAAGCCCTCAGCCAGAGCGAGGTTGTTAATACCGACCATCGTGTTATGTGCGAGCTTGGCGACGGCTCCGCTGCCATTCGGTCCCATGTGAAGCACCTTTTTGCCCAGCGTATCAAAAACGTCCGACTGTGCGGCAATGGCCTCCGCGTCACCGCCAACCATGAACACAAGCGTGCCGTCTACAGCAGCAGGCTTACTGCCCGTTACTGGAGCATCAATGAAGGAACAACCCAGCTTGTCCGCTTCGGCGGCCAGTTGTTTGACCAGCTCAGGTGAAATGGTGCTGTTGTCCATCACAGTTACACCAGACGTAAGACCGGCAAACACGCCGTCCTCGCCGTAGTAGATATCACGGATCGAGTGATCATCGCTGACCATGGTAATGACCAGCTGCTGGCCTTCAGCCGCCTCACGGGGCGTTGAAGCCGTACGTGCGCCTTGTTCTGCCAGTGGTTCGCAGCGTGAGGCGGTGCGGTTGTAGACCGTGACTCCATATCCCTGTTTCAGCAGGTTGGATGCCATCGGGGCGCCCATGGTGCCCAGTCCGATAAATCCGATGTTCTTCATAGCTAATCACCTTTCTTGTTGGAGGTTGCCGTCCGATGCAGATGCGAGTTCGGCTTGATTTGACGGTTTGAATCAGTTGATCTCCGTTTATTGTAGCATGGGTATGCCACCCTATCTAGACTAGGGTCTGGCAAGGCACCGGACATACAGGTAACGCAAGCTTGTCAGGCCCTGCAAATTAAAGTATCCTATTCCTAAGTCCTTATGTTCGTATTCATGGTCTTAGCAATACAAAACAGGAGGTTCCAAACATGTCTAAAAAAGTTATTTTTGATTACACCAAAGCGCTCTCCTTTGTAGGACAGCACGAAATTGATTATTTTGCAGAACCCATCAAGCTGGCTCATGAGCAGCTGCATAACCAAACCGGTGTAGGTTCCGATTTCCTGGGTTGGATTGACTTGCCTACCAATTATGATAAAGAAGAGTTTGCACGCATCCAAAAAGCTGCTGCAAAGATCCAAAGTGATTCCGAAGTGCTGATCGTCATCGGCATCGGCGGTTCTTACCTTGGCGCACGCGCTGCGATTGAAATGCTGTCGCATTCCTTCCACAATGCACTGCCTAAGGACAAGCGCAAAGGCCCGGCTGTTTATTTTGCAGGCAATAACATCAGCTCTACATATGTGAATCATCTGTTGGAACTGATTGAAGGAAAAGATTTCTCCGTGAATGTCATTTCCAAATCAGGTACAACAACAGAGCCAGCTATCGCTTTCCGCGTATTCCGTGCGGCTCTGGAGAAAAAATACGGTAAAGAAGAAGCGCGCAAACGTATTTATGCAACAACAGATAAAGAACGCGGTGCTCTGAAAAAACTGGCTAATGAGGAAGGCTACGAATCCTTCATTATTCCTGATGATGTAGGTGGCCGTTACTCCGTGCTGACAGCAGTAGGCTTGCTGCCGATTGCTACAGCTGGCATTAACATTGAGGAAATGCTCCAAGGGGCGGCAGACGCTTCCAAGGAATACAGCAATCCGAATGTAGCTGAGAACGAGGCTTACCAATATGCAGCCGTTCGTAACGCGTTGTACCGTAAAGGTAAAGCTATTGAAATTCTCGTGAACTATGAGCCGTCCCTGCATTTCGTTTCCGAGTGGTGGAAACAATTGTACGGCGAAAGCGAAGGCAAGGATTACAAAGGTATCTACCCTGCTTCCGTTGACTTCTCGACTGACCTGCACTCCATGGGACAATTCATCCAGGAAGGTAGCCGTAACATTTTCGAAACGGTTATCCAAGTGGAAAATGTACCTAGCCACATCACCATCGAAGCAGATGAGGATGATCTGGATGGACTGAACTTCCTGGCAGGCAAAACGGTGGACTTTGTAAATAAAAAAGCATTCCAGGGTACATTGCTGGCTCACACAGATGGACAAGTACCGAATCTGATTGTGAACATTCCTGACTTGAGCCCTTACTCCTTCGGGTACCTGGCTTATTTCTTCGAAAAAGCTTGTGGCATCAGCGGCTACCTGTTGGGTGTGAATCCGTTCGATCAACCGGGCGTAGAAGCTTACAAGAAAAACATGTTTGCTCTGCTGGGTAAACCAGGCTTCGAAGAGCAAAAAGCGGAGCTTGAAGCGAGATTGTCCGAATAAGGAAGCTGTAAACTCCTGACTGAAACAGGATTTCAGATAGGAGCGTTATAGCGTATAGCACCAAATAAAGTACAGGAAAGCAGTTCACCGGCTGCCAGAAGCGGGGGACTGCTTTCTTGTAAAATGAAGTAAGGAAGGTTATACGTGAAATGTTGGAACAATACCGAACTGTACGCGGCTCCGGCAGCAAGGAAATTGTGATCCGGAAATCCCGTTTTATCGGTCACATCCAGCCTGTTCAGACCGAGGAAGAAGCGGCTGCTTTTATCGAGCGCATTAAAAAAGAGCATTGGAACGCAACCCATAATTGTTCTGCCTACATGATCGGGGAACGAGACGAAATCCAGAAGCAATCGGATGACGGTGAACCGAGCGGTACGGCGGGCAAGCCCATTTTGGAGGTTATCCGTAACCAGAAGCTGAAAAATGTGGCAATTGTCGTTACCCGTTACTTTGGGGGGATTTTGCTGGGAGCAGGCGGTCTGATTCGTGCATATTCAGACGGTGCTGTTGCAGCCATTGAGGCAGGGGATGCGATTACGCGTGTGCTGCATCGTGAAATTTTTGTGGAATTGGATTACACCTGGTTGGGCAAAGTGGAAAATGAATTGCGAAATCGCAGCATCCGTACAGGAGAAACCATGTTTACGGATAAAGTTACCTTAACCTGTCTGCCGCTGGCTGGTGATGCGGAATCCTTCAGCAACTGGATAACAGACTTGACACAGGGGCAATCGCTTGTGTCGGAGGGAGAGCAGCTTTACTTTATTGAAGGGGAATAAAAAATATGGCTAGAAGAGCAGTAGAACAGGAGTTGTCAAGAGGGCGGATTCTGGAAGCGGCCAGGCACTTGTTTATTACCAAGGGCTACCGTGCGATTTCAATGCGCAGCATTGGCCAGCATCTGGGTTACAGTCATGGTTCGTTATACTATCATTTTAAAGAGAAGGCTGAACTGTTCTACGCCATTGTAATTGAGGATTTTAATACGTTACGCGGAATTCTACTACAAGGAGCAACAGGCACCCCAGAGGATGGTCTGAACAGACTGGAGCACTTGATGCTGGAGTTTATCCGTTTTGGCTTGGAAAATCCTTATCAATACGAAATTATGTTCATGATGCACGATGAAGAACTGTTCGCTTACTGTCGCACGGAGCAAAACCGTTGTGTGGAATTATTCGCGTCCATGATCCGTCAGGAATTGAGTGATCAGGGACATTCAGAGGAAGATTCTTCACGAGTACCGCAAAGTCTGTTTTTGTCTATGCATGGCTTTGTATCCTTTTATATTCAGGATGGTTTAACATTTGAAGAAATCAGGCCCGCTGCTTTGGCACATGTAAAGCTGCTGTGCAGAAACCTATGAGCGTACCTGCAATCACACGCCTCGGCTATGAATCTGTAGGGCGCTTTTCTGGATATGTTCACTTCATGACGGTGCCTTATCATTACGGTACTTTGCGAAAGCGACTAAGATTGTAACAGACGATGATGCATCCAGCAGGAGAACATCATGGTCTGTTTTTTTGCATGGTCAGTCCTTCATGATTTTCACATGGTACTGGCGTCTGCGCGGTCCGTCGAATTCGCAAAAATAAAGCCCCTGCCACCGTCCGAGCAACAACTTTCCATCATGAATAATGACAGTCTGAGAGGGACCTGTGGTGATAGATTTTAGGTGGGATGCCGTATTCCCTTCCATATGGCGATATTGGGGATGCTCCCACGGATAAACCTCATCCAGCCTTAAAATCACATCATGTTTGACGTCCGGGTCTGCATTTTCATTAATGGCTATTCCGGCCGTTGTGTGTGGACAATAGATCAGTGCGGTTCCTTCCTGGACTCCGCTTTTTTCGATCAATGAAGCGACCTCGCGTGTAATATCACGCATCTCATCTCGTCCGCTAGTGGATAATTCTAAAGTATGCAACATTATTACACTCTCCCTTCTTCTTATTACTTTACCCATTTTACTTTACCCAATGAACACCTGACGTAATATATAGAGTTGACGACGAAAGCTTTCCTTTGATAAAGTATCACATAAGAAAAACATAGTATATACATTGGAATAATAATATGATTTCAAATGAGGTACGCGCTTTGCGGTAAGCAAGGCTGCTGCTGTTCCTGCACAGGTTCAGAAGCGGAAAGGAAGTGTACGGTTATGCATGTGGAAGTAAGGGGTTTAAACAAGCATTTCGGTAATTTTCATGCGGTTAAGGACGTATCCTTTGATATTCAAGCGGGTCATCTGATTGGTTTACTCGGTCCGAGTGGTGGCGGTAAAACGTCCATTCTTCGGATTTTGGCAGGTCTGGAGCAACCGGATGCGGGAGAAATTCATTTTCACGGAAAAAGGGTAAACGAGCTGGCCCCGCAGGAACGCGGAATCGGATTTGTATTTCAAAACTATGCTTTGTTCAAGCACATGAGCGTGTACGACAATATTGCCTTTGGTCTAAAAGTGAAAAAAAGCTCCAAAGCCCGCATCAAGGAACGCGTCACAGAGCTGGTCGAGCTGACAGGACTCAAAGGTTTCGAGCATCGTTATCCGCATCAGTTGTCTGGTGGACAGCGGCAGCGGGTTGCTTTTGCACGCGCCTTGGCACCGGAGCCTCAATTACTGCTGCTGGATGAGCCTTTTGCAGCCATTGACGCCAAGATTCGCCAGGAGCTGCGTACCTGGCTGCGGGAGTTGATTGAGCGGGTGGGAATCACTTCGATTTTCGTTACGCATGATCAGGATGAGGCTATTGAAGTAGCCGATGAAATTATGGTGATTAATCAGGGACGGCTGGAGCAGAAGGGAACACCTTGGGATATTTATAAAAAGCCAGGGACCCCGTTCGTAGCTTCCTTTATTGGGGAATCGACGGTGATCGAACAGGCGGGCAGTCTCAAAGGCTTCGAGGAAGCTGCCGGAACGGGAGCACGTGCCTTGATCCGTCCGGAGTATATTGATGTCGGGCCAAGCGAGGAGTTTGCGCTTTTGTCGGCGACCGAGGAAGGCATTGTGAAGCATTTGCATTTTCGGGGGAGTGAATGGATGGTCGAAGTACAGGTCGGGGATCATCGACTCATGACGTACCGTTCGCTGGAGAAGTCCACGCTGGAGCCCGGTCAGCAGGTGCGCGTACTGGTGCATCGGGCTTATCTGTATAACGACCAGTCCAGTTGGATGGTGGAAAACCGTCTCAAGAAAGATCCAATGCCTATTATGATTTAAAATTATAACGCGATCATACTTAAGGGGATGTCTGGCCTGATTTCAAGGTTTGGGCATGCTCCTTTTGGCGTTGGGCGCTGGAAGGATTTACGCAGACTTGATGTGTTCGTTATAATAGTAGTAAAAACACCCAGATAGATAGGAGTTAAACCATGAATCGGCTTATTTTTCTTGGCACAGGGGATGCGATGGGCGTTCCGCGTGTATATTGTGATTGTCTCGTATGTACGGAGGCCCGCACGACAGGGGCAAATGTGAGGCTGAGGTCGTCTGTGATGATCGAAAGCGAGACGGAGGACTTTATGATTGATTGCGGCCCGGACTGGCGCAAACAACTGGAAATGCGCGGGCTACGCTTTATCCGTACGATCCTCGTGACGCACGCACATTTTGACCATATTGGAGGACTGCCGGAATGGGCGGATGCCTGCCGCTGGACGGGAAACAGAGGCCGTTTGTACGCTCCACAGGAGGTAATCGACACGATCCTGCGTCAATTTTCCTGGCTTCCGGGGCATCTTGACCTTATCCCTGTCGATCAGGGAGCCTTGCTTGGAGGATGGAATATCCGGGGTTGGCGTGTGAATCACGGGAAGAACGGATATGCTTACGCTTATCGACTGGAAAAGGACGGCTTCTCGTGGGCCTACTGTTCAGATTCGATCGGACTAAATGATGCGGAAATTCTGCCCCTGCACAATCTGGATTTGCTCGTGCTGGGAACGAGCTTTTATCATGAAGAAGCCGAATATGCATCCCGCTCGGTATATGACATGCTGGAGGCTCAGGAGCTTATAGGGAGACTCCAGCCCAACCGCACGGTATTTACACATATGTCTCATGATGTGGATGCCACACGCAACTACGGGCTTCTGGAAGGGATCAGCCTGGCACGGACCGGAATGAGCCTGCCATTGGAATAATGCTGTCCCTTACATCGTCCGGCTGATGCGGAGAAGGGTCGCGATGCCTTCTTTGATTTGCAGCTCGTTGGCATACGAATAGGACAATCTCACATGCGTTTTGCCTTCCTCGCCAATCGGATCGAATACATTACCCGGTACGAAGGTGACCGACTCCTGTACGCATTTGGAGAGCAGTTCATTAGGTTTCAACGTAGAAGGCAACTGGAGCCACAGACTGAGGCCGCCTGCCGGGCTGGTCCATGTCCAGCCGGAATCGCGGAGGCTGTCTTCCATCGTTTCCTTACGAATCTGGAGCGCTATACATAGCTTTTTGAGATGCTGCTGCATGCGTGGAGATTGAAAGTATTGCAGGAACAGCTTTTGATTCAGCAGTGGCGAGCCGTTATCTACCAGCGCTTTGACGTTCAGCAGGCTGTTCATGAGCTGTGGTCGGCAGGTCACGGCTGCGATTCGCAGACCTGGCGCGACATATTTGCTATAGCTGCGAATGTAGACGACGCTTCCCGAAATATCATAAGCGAAAATAGGTAACGGCGGCTTTTGCCCAAAGCTGATGTCATAGGTACTGTCGTCCTCGACAATAAGGCAGCCGTAGCGCTCGGCCAGCTCGGGCAGACGCTTGCGCTGTTCATCGGGTACCGTGAAGCCAGTCGGGTTATGAAACGTTGGATTGATATAGAACACACGTGGCTTTTCTGTCTTCATACACCATTCAATTTGTTCCATATCATAGCCTTCCGGTCGGATATCGGTCATGGTCAGGCGCGCACCTTGTCTGCGGAATATTTCCATAGCAGGGCCATAGGCGGGACGCTCGGTCAATACGCGGTCCCCTGTCCGGATCAGAGAACGGGAAATCAGGTCGATAGCCTGCTGTGCGCCGGAGGTAATCAGTACTTCGTCCGGTGACAATGCAAAATGCTTATCGACGCTAAAATGCTGCGCCATCGCATCCCGAAGCTCGGAATCGCCCTGTACAGAGGAATAAGTGGCCGCTACTTTCGGATGCTTTTCAAATACCTGCATCATCAGCTCACCCCAATATCGGTTGGGCAGGAGAGACGGGTCAATCAGCGCTTTGGAAAACTGAAAATTCGCATTCACCGATTGAACGCGGCTAAGTCCATCCATTCCTCTCCAGGCTGAGACAGACGGATCATCTGCCGCATGGGCGGATTCAGAGTGAAACGTGAGATCAATGGACGAATGCCCCGAGTAGCCAGCATATTTCGCATGCCGGGTCGCTTGGGAAGCAAGAACGTAATATCCTGATTTGTCCTTTACATAGACCATCCCCCGTTGCTTCAACTCCTGATAGGCCCGGAAAACGGTTAGCCTATGTACACCCAGCTCCTGAGCCAGGCTTCGTACGGACGGCAGCTTCGTGTCTGCTAGCCAATCCCCGCGATCAATCCGCACAGTCACGTAATGGATGACCTGCTCATACAGCTTTAAGGCATGATCGGCCGGAAAGAGTAATTCGTTGTTGTTCTTGCCCACGCTGTCCACGCTCCTTTTGTGTGTATTTTACTATAAAACATTTCAAAACCGTATACAACTGTTCTGTAGGTACACATCTGTTCTGTTCGTCTCCCTGTATGCTTGAAAGCAACTGAAGGGAGAGGGACGTATAATGGTTGGAATCGCGTTTACGGTAATGTGTCTTATTTTTGGTACAACGTTTTTGGCTATAAAAGTGGGAGTAGAAGCGGGACTTCCGCCGTTTTTGTCGGCGGGTGTACGTTTTTTCGCAGCAGGGGCTATATTGTTTGTCGCCATGAAGCTGATGGGTAAGGTTCGCTGGTCGTTAGTATGGCGGAAGGAAATGGTATTCATTGGAGCGGGAACGACCTTTGGTACGTTTTCGGCCTTGTATTGGGCAGAGCAATATGTCAGCTCGGGGATCGGAGCCATTTTGTCAGCCACGGGGCCGATGATGATTGTTATTTTGCAATCAATGCTGCTAAGGCAAAAAACGTCGCGGATTACAGTCATTGGCTGCATGATCAGCTTTCTTGGCGTGGTGCTGGTGGTGCTGCCTGGATTGGCGGTTCAGATCAGCGGCCTGTGGCTGGCGGGATGCCTTGTCATTTTGCTGGGGGAGCTGTGTTATTCCGGGGGGGCTCTTTATTCCAAGCGGGTGATGGATGTATTTCGGGAAACGAACCCGATTGCCCTGAATGCGGCGCAAATGCTCCATGGGGGATGGATGCTGCTGTTACTGTCTGCGATCACGGAGCCGTGGAGTTCTGAGGGGTGGCAGTACCTTCCTGCCATGGGCTCTTTATTGTATCTGATTCTGTTTGGTTCGATGATTGGACATACACTGTTTTACTGGCTCATGGAGCGTACAAATCCTCTTTTCCCGACGACGTGGTTGTATATTTCACCGCCGATTGCGGTGGGATTGGGAGCCTTGGTGTACGGAGAGCATGTAAGCTGGTGGATGCTGGCGGGGGTGCTGCTCATTGTGACCGGATTAATGCTTATGAACAATGGAATGATCCGTCTGGTGAACAGGCGAAAGGTGCGTTCTGCTGCCTGATATTTAGAATTTGTTAAGCATCCTATGATATGACAGAAAAAACCTCCAAGCTATCGCGTGTTACTGAACATGCGACGTTTGGAGGTTTTGTTGTGTTGCTATTTCATTAGCACAAATTATTCAGCATTCAGAACAAATTTGTCGATGGCGTGCTTAACGCCGTCTTCGTTATTGCTGCTAGTGATGTAATCAGCCAGCTTTTTCAAATCAGGAATGGCATTCTCCATCGCTATGCCGAGACCCGCGCATTCGAGCATTTCGTGATCATTCCAGGAGTCGCCGATTGCAATCGTTTCGGACAGATCACAGCCGTAATGGTTAGCAAGGAACGTAAGAGCGTGACCCTTGGTGCCTTCATGATGCATGATTTCCAGAAAATGAGGCTTGGATTTGGTAATATGCACTTCATCACCAAGCAGCTCGCGCAGTTCTGGAATCAATTTGTCCAGCACTTCCGGCTCGTCAATAATCAGCATTTTAGGCGTAGGCAGTTCTATCAATTTGCTGAATACAGGCTCTACAAAATATTCCGTATTGTTTAGCGCGGTGTAATCTTTGATTTTCTGATTATCTTCACGTGTGTACAATTTGTCATCTATATACGTTTGCAGATGCAGATTGCGTTCCACGCAGAATTCATACAAGCGACGTGCAGCCACGAGTGGAACATAACGCTCATACAGCACGTTTTCGTCCAGCAGGTTTTTAATCAAGGCACCTTGGTACGTAATAATCGGTACGTTCAAGCCAGTTTGGCGGGCGAGTTGTTTGGCAGATGCATAAGCACGTCCAGTTGCAAGTGTAACCACGACACCTTTGGCTACAGCGGCTTCAAGCGCCAGTTGTGTTGCAGGAGTAACTTCTTTCTGATCGTTAATGAGTGTATCATCAATATCAATGGCAATTAATTTATACATATCGGTATTCTCTCCTTTATCTCTATCATGGGGCAATGTCCAAATTGTATCTTATAATATTCAAAATGACAATATCACAATGAAAAGGGGACGACTCCCTTAAGAGCCTGTCCCCTTATAACCACTGAAGAATTGGATTGAATCAATGGGGAAAAGTGGATGTTAGTCTTCCAAAAATACGAGTCCGACAAAATCGTCCAATTCAATATTACCGAAATAATGCTTCAAATCAAGAGAGGACAAGGCTTGACGAACCTCACCTTCATCGTAGCGTTTGCCGCGCAGAATATTTTCAATATCAGCGACGTCACCCACACCGAAGAAATCGCCGTAGATTTTAATATCACGGATGTGGCCTTCCTTGAGATCCATGCGGATATCAATAATGCCGACCGGAAATTTACGTGTGTGCTTGATATTGCTTTCAGGGGATTGACCGTAGTTCCAGTCCCATGATTGGTAGCGTTCAGCGGAAATTTCATGGATTTTGGCCCAGTCGGCATCGGTTAGCTTATATTGGGGTACCTGATCCAGCTCTGCATCGAATATGTAGCGCAGCAGCTCCTCGCGGAATTGCTCAATGGTCATCTCACGGTCCATTAGCTCGCTGATGTTAGCGACACGGCTACGGACAGATTTAGTACTTTTGGATTTAAACTTTTCGGGATTGGCATGCAGTGATGCGGCCACATTGTCCAGGTTCAGGTTAAACATCAGTGTACCGTGGCTGAACATGCGTCCGCGCGTGGCAAATTGGGCGTTCCCTGAAATTTTCCGCTCACCAACCTGAAGATCGTTGCGTCCGGTCATTTCGGCTTCCACACCCATTTGGCGCAGGGCGTCAATGACAGGCTGTGTGAATTTGAGGAAATTATGAAAGGACTCCCCGTTATCCTTGGTAATGAAGCTGAAATTTAAATTACCGAGGTCATGATATACAGCCCCGCCACCAGACAGGCGACGAACGACTTGAATGTTGTTGTCTCTGACAAATTCGGCGTTGATTTCTTCAATGGTATTTTGATGCTTGCCTATAATAATAGAAGGCTGATTAATGTAAAACAGCAGATAGCTGTCGTCCAGCGGAAGATGCTTGAGTGCGTACTCCTCAATGGCAAGATTAATGGCTGGATCGTGTATGCCCTGGTTGTCGATGAACAGCATGTCCATTCCTCCGTATATATAAACTGTGTAGTTTTATGTGTACCTCCTTCTATTGTAACCCAAGTGAGCGATGTACACAAAAGCTCATTTGCATTGACGCAACGCGAAAAGCAGCCCCATAATGGAGCTAATGATTCGGAACGGCCGGAAAGGATGATAGGCAATGATAGAGGTTTACGGTCACGGTGGGGACAGGGAGACGGCTGCGGCGACATTCGGCGGGGCGGCTGCGGATTTTGTGGATTTTAGCGCGAACATTAATCCGCTGGGTCCGCCACCAGAGGTGCTTGAGGTGCTACAAAGCGCGTTGGACACTGTGGTTCGCTATCCAGACCCTGGACACCGGAATTTTAAAAATATGCTGGCGCGGCGACTGCATGTTCCACCAGAGTCGCTGAGTATCGGAAACGGTGCGGCTGAGAGTATGGCGTTGCTGTTACTGGGACTGGCTCCCAAGCGTGTGGGCACGGTGGAGCCGTGCTTTTCGGAATATGCCGAGCTGGCAGGCAAATTTGGAGCCGAGGTAAGCAGGGTGTACGGCAAGGCCTCGCTTCAATGGAAGGCGGATGTGGAGGACATACTCCAGCTCATGGAGCAGGTGGATGTTCTGTTTCTCGGTCAGCCGAATAATCCGAACGGTGTGCAATACGGCGATCAGGAGCTGCGCGAGCTGGCAGAGGCGGCGGGGAAAACGGACACCGTGCTGGTGGTGGATGAAGCGTTTATTGATTTTATCCCGCAGGAGCGGCAAATTTCACTATTGCCTGTGCTGGATCGGTATCCCCATGTGATTTTGATCCGGTCGATGACGAAATTTTATGCGATTCCGGGCTTGCGCTTGGGCTATGCGATTGCTCATCCGGACTACATCCGGCGAATGACCGCCAAGCAGGTGACCTGGAGCGTGAACGGAATGGCGTTGCTGGCCGGAGAGGCGTGTTTGCGGAGCGGTGAGGCGTACGAGCGCCGCACGCAGGAGCTGATTGCTACGGAGCGTAGCCATCTGCTGACCGCTTTGGCGGAATGGGGTTGCGGTGTCATCCCCGGTGAAGCGAATTACGTGCTGGCACGGGCGCCGGGGACGTGGAGCGCATCGGCCATTCAACAGGCGCTTGGACAGCGCGGGATTCTTATACGTAGCTGTGCTATGTACCCGGGGCTAACGGCGAGCCATTTTCGAATTGCAGTCAAGGACACGGAAGCCAACGGCATGCTACTGTCTGTATTGGGTGAAGTGCTGGAGGAGGAACGGCGGCGTGATAGTTAGCTTGATCATGATGGCTGCATATCTTCTGGACAGGCTGATCGGCGATCCGAGGTGGTTGCCACATCCGGTCATCGGCATGGGACATGCCATTTCTGCCTTGGAAAAGGCGATTCGCCGCCGGGTTCACAGTGACCGTGGTTTGAAACGCGCTGGCTTGCTGCTGCCATTGATTGTGGTGGGCGGCTCCTTCGCGCTTGGCTGGGCGTTACTGCGCTTGCTTGCCTGGATTCATCCGTGGCTGTCTATCGGCGCGGAAATTGTGCTGATCGCCACCACGATTGCTTCCAAAGGACTAAAGGACGCCGGAATGGCGGTGTATCGCGAATTGAAGGCAGGTGACCTGTCTGCGGCACGCCGGGAGCTGGGGATGATCGTCGGGCGGGATACGCAGCGGCTTGATGAGCCTGAGATTGCGCGCGGTACCGTCGAAACGGTGGCTGAAAACATCGTGGACGCAATTATTTCCCCGCTTTTTTATGCCCTGATCGGGGGAGCACCATTAGCTCTGGCTTATCGTGCTGTGAATACCCTCGATTCCATGGTTGGCTACAAAAATGAAAAGTATCTGCATTTGGGCTGGGCCTCGGCACGTCTGGATGATGTGGCTAATTACATTCCGGCACGCCTGACAGTGGGTATGCTGGTAGTAGCGGCGTGGGTTTATGGGCATGATGCTGGACGTAGCTGGCGTATGGTAAGGCGAGATGCGCGGCTGCATCCCAGTCCGAACAGTGGCTTTCCAGAATCAGCAGTTGCGGGTGCGTTGGGAATTCGTCTCGGGGGCTATAATGTATATCATGGCGTGCGCTCTTTCCGTGCATATATGGGAGAACTGGTGCGACCGATGGAGCCGGAGGATATCCGACATACGATTCGGCTGATGTTTGCCGTGTCCAGTATGTTCGTGGGATTGTGTCTGTTCGTGTCCGCCGGATGCTATGCACTGGGGTGGACGCAGTGATGAAGCGTGACGCACCGAACACCGGCAATAGAGCAGGAAGTGACATGACCTTGAAGCATTATTTTACAGAACACCCGCAATGGGATTTGGAGCTTGTGCTGGTACGTCACGGCACAACCTTATGGAACAGGGAACGTCGATACCTGGGGCACTCCGATCTGGGCTTGCTACCGGGAGCAGAGCAGGAATTAGAGTCTTTGCGGGAAAAATTACAGAGACATTCCTTTGCCCGAATCTATTGTAGTGACTTGATACGTTGTCGTCAGACCTTGCAGATCATTTTGCCAGAATCGGAACTGAAACCAGATAATATGTCTGCTTGGTCTGCCACCATGGAACCACGTCTGAGAGAGCTTCATTTTGGGGAATGGGATGGAAAAACGTATGATATGCTCAAGGATGTGGCGTTGTACCGCGCGTGGATTGATGAGCCGCAACGGGTTACGCCGCCGGGTGGAGAGTCCTGGAAAGACTTTGTGAACCGCCTGGGTGAATTTCTATACTCTTTGTATGAGTGGCGTAAAATGATGGAGATTCAGAAAACAGGTTTGTCTGATGCTCCACCTTCTGTTCTGGTCGTCACGCATGGTGGAGTGATTCGTCAGTTGGCTTGTATGCTGGTACCGGGTCATGATTTTTGGAGCCTGAATCCGAAGCCGGGAGCGGCAATTACGATTCGGTTGAGTTTGGCACAAAAGCCATTTGCAGATTTAACCGCCACCCGTTCTACAGAATCACATCCAGATTTGGCTACAGGGCATAAGTTCACCGGATGGCTGGTGGAGCAGGCATGATGTTTATAGCTCTGGCTCCGCATTTGCTACTCCCGAATAACCTGGATGAACTGACTACGCTATACTTCTCATGATCACAGACATAGGGCAGGTAAACAGGCGGTTTGGGTTGTAAGCCAGTCTTTTTTAACCTATAATCATCAAGTAAAAGAACGGCTTGACCAACACTACATCAAATATCCAGCAGACGAGGTCGGTGCAGCGGGATGAAACCCTCGGGTTCTTTCCGGTGCGCTGTTAAAAGGGAAGCCGGTTTGAATCCGGCGCGGTCCCGCCACTGTAAATGGAAAAATGCCAGCCCGCTCTGCTTTATGTGCCATAAAGCATATGAAGGAGCAACAGGCTGTCGCATGTTTCTGTAAGTCAGGATACCTGCCCGTCCGCCTGTCACCATAGTCCTTCGAGGAAAGGATGACGTGTTCGCAGTGACTGTCCATGCGGAAGAAACTGCCGCCTGCGTACGATCTGCGCTAACGTGACCCCTGTGTCCTTATCTGAGGATGCAGGGGTTTTTTGAAAGGAAAAGAAGGCTGGATTTAGCAGATATCGGATGATGTTCAAGTGACGCTCTTAAAAGAATTTATATGGAGGGGTGTAAATTATGGCAGGGAATAAAATAAAGGTCTGGACTACAGGCTTATTGGCTCTGGTCTTGGCGGTTGTGCTGAGTGCATGTGGAGCTAACGGAAAGAACGCTGAAAATAAAGGGGATCAAGCTTCACAGCAACCGGGGCAGACGGCAACCGCTCAGGAGCCTCCGGGCAAAACGGTCTACCCGCTGACCATTAAGGATGCGACCGGGCAGGAGTTTACGTTCAAAAAAGCGCCGGACAAAATCGTTTCCGTCTCCCCGGCTGAAACCGAGGCGCTGTTCGCCATCGGACTGGATAAGGAAATTGTCGGTGTATCGGACTATTCGGATTACCCGGAAGCGGCTACAAAGAAGCCCAAAGTGGGCGGTATTATGAAGCCGAATGAAGAGGCGATCATTGCTGCGAATCCGGAAGTCGTTTTTGCAGGGATATCACTCAGTGAGCAGGCGACAACCAAGCTGCGTGACATGGGAATTATGATTTTTAAAACCGAGCCGAAAACGGTTGAAGATGTCATGGCTAATATCGAACTATATGGGAAAATTACCGATCATCAGAAAGAAGCGAGAGCGGTAACCGACAAGATGAGAGCCGATGTAGCGGAAGTGAAAAACGGTGTTAAAAATATCGGTAAAGGGCAAAAGCTGAGAGTCTACGTCGAATTTTCACCCGGCTGGACGGTCGGCAAGGGCGAGTTTATGGACGAGCTGATTTCTTTGGCGGGCGGCGAAAATGTGGCTGCAACACAAAAGGGCTGGTATCAGATCAGTGAGGAAAATATTATTGCGGCCAATCCGGACGTCATTTTATACAGCAAAAATGTCAAGGACGACAAAACAGGCCAGACACTGGGCGATATCATCAAAGCCCGTAGTGGATGGGATCAAATATCGGCTGTTCGTCTCAACCGGGTGTTTGCCGTGGATGATAATCTGATCAGTCGGCCGGGTCCGCGTGTAACGGAAGGTCTCAAGGAAGTGGCCAAGGGCGTGTATCCTGAAATTTTCAAATGAATCGTAGACTGATTGGCTTTGGAGGGGCAGGTCTTGCTTTATTGCTGCTGACGCTGCTGCTCTGTCTCGGCATCGGTTCAGCCAAGCTTCCCGTCAGCCAAATCACGGGTATTCTGGTCAACCATCTGCCGTGGTTAGGTGAGACGGTTACACCGGATTGGAATACATCCACAGAGCAGATTATTTTGAAGGTCAGACTGCCGCGTGTGTTACTGGGTATGCTGGTAGGCGCAGCGCTTGCGCTGGCGGGAGCCGGATTTCAGGGTGTGCTGCGCAATCCGCTGGCTGATCCTTACACGTTGGGGGTATCCTCGGGGGCTTCGGTAGGGGCAGCGGTACTGATTTATTGGGGGCTTCAATTTTCATTTGTAGGCGTATGGACACTGCCGCTGGTGGCGTTTACGACCGGAATGCTGACGTTGTGGATGGTGCTGACGCTGGCGAGGGAAGGCGGCAAAATTCCGACGCAAAGTCTCATTTTATCGGGCGTGGTGATGCAATCTTTTCTGGGTGCGGTCGTTTCCTTTCTGACAGCCATGTCCAGGGAGACGGTCAATGAAATATTGTACTGGACAATGGGAAGCCTCAGTCTGCGCGGCTGGTCGTATACAGGCATTCTTTTACCTTATGTGGTCATTGGGCTGGTGTTTCTGTGGAACCGGGCACGAGTGCTGAACATTCTGGCCTTGGGTGAACGTCAGGCGGCTCATATGGGGGTTAATGTAGATGCAACGAAGTTATCTGTTCTGATCATATCCACGCTGCTGACAGCCGCGGCTGTCTCGGTATGCGGAGTGATTGGCTTTGTGGGACTCGTTGTACCGCATATTATCCGTCTGGTGACGGGCCCCGACTATCGGATGATTGTTCCGTTATCCGCGCTGGGCGGGGCTATTTTTATGGCATGGGCCGATACTGCGGCGCGTACATTGCTGGCTCCGACGGAAATTCCTCTTGGTGTCATGACGGCCTTTGTCGGTGCACCGTTCTTCGCATATCTCCTGTACCGGAACAAGAAGCTGCGCAGGGGGGATTGCTGTGAAAGAAGCAAATGGACCACAGGAGACGCGAGTCCGGGCGCTGGAGATTGCCAGTCTGACTCGTGATTTCGGGGAATTCCATGCGTTGAAAAATATAAGCTGGAGCGTAGACGAAGGAGATTGGTGGGGCATCATCGGTCCGAACGGCAGTGGAAAGTCGACGTTGCTGCATCTGCTTTCCGGTGTGGATCACCCGACTTCGGGCAACGTTCTTATATATGGAAAAAAGGTCAGCAGCTATGGCAGAAAAGAGCTTTCCCGTTTTGTGGCTGTACTCCAGCAGGAAGGGCTTCCTCCAGTGGGCTACACGGTAAGGGAAGTTGTGGAAATGGGACGCTTTCCCCATCAGGACTGGTTTGGTAGAGAAAAGGTGGATAAGGAAAAAGGGATGGACCCGGGAATCATCACGGATCGCGTGCTGGAGAGGCTGGGTCTTACTATTTTGGCGGACAGGCCGTTAGACCAATTGAGCGGGGGACAGCGGCAGCGTGTGGCTTTGGCGAAGGTGATGGTGCAGGAGCCGCAGATTTTGCTGCTGGATGAGCCTACAACCTATTTGGATCTGCGCTATCAGCTTGAATTTATGGAGCTGCTGGCGGAATGGCGCCGGGAAACAGGTGTGACGATTATATCTGTTCTGCATGATCTCAATTTGACTGCCCAGTTTTGTGATGATTTGCTTGTGCTCAAGGACGGGATGGTTGAAGGGTTAGGAGCTTCGTCAGAGCTGCTAACAGAGGAACGTATTCGCCATGTGTACGGTGTTGAGCCTGTGATGCTGCCTCACCCGGATAGTGGTGTGCCGCAGCTTTTACTGCGAAGACGTGCAAGGGATGTATCTGGTCAGGGTGAACGACTTGAGTAGCTTGCTTGAGTCAAGTGCTGAAGCAACAGAATTTACGATGAGATCGCTAAACACATATATACGGAGCAGGGAGTGGAAGGCATGAACGAAAAATTACGGCAGTTAATAGACAGCATTGCACAGCCGGATGGGGCGACAGCCTTGGCGGCTTCGGAGCATCTGGATCAATTAACGAAGCCACCGGGAAGTCTTGGAAAGCTGGAAAGTCTGGCTATACAGTTAGCAGGCATTACGGGGGTGGACAAGCCTGAGTTTGACCGTAAAACCGTTATGGTGATGGCTGCGGATCATGGTGTGTGTGAAGAGGGGGTCAGCGCCTTCCCGGCTGAGGTTACACAGCAAATGCTGTATAACATGCTGTCCGGCGGCGCGGCAATTAACGTGCTGGCACGTCATGCAGGAGCAGATGTCAAGGTGCTAGACGTGGGTGTGAACGCAGATGTCGCTCATGCGGATCTGGTGAACCGCAAGGTGCGTATGGGTACCGCGAACATGGCGAAGGGGCCGGCGATGCTGCGTACAGAAGCCGAGCAAGCGGTTTTGGCAGGAGCTGAAGCCGTTGCGGAAGCAGTCAAAGGCGGCACACGACTGTTCGTAACCGGAGAGCTGGGCATTGGAAATACGACGGCCAGCGCTGCGGTCGTATGTGCCCTTACCGGGCTGGAGCCAGAAATAATCGTCGGCCGGGGCACAGGTGTGGATTCGGCTGGGCTGACCCGTAAAATAGCGGTCGTCTGCCGCGCATTGGACGTGAACCAGCCTGATGGGAACGATGCCTTAGATGTACTGACCAAGGTCGGCGGTCTGGAAATTGCCGCATTGGCAGGCGTCATCCTCGGCGCAGCCGCTCATCGCTGTCCGGTCGTGCTGGACGGCTTTATCTCCGGCGCAGCTGCGCTCGCTGCGCGTACACTTGCGCCTGCAAGCGCAGCGTACATGCTCGCTTCGCACGCCTCGGACGAGCGCGGGCATGCGGCGGTGCTTCGCGAGCTCAAGCTGGAGCCGATGCTTCATCTGGACATGCGGCTTGGAGAGGGCACAGGCGGTGCGCTTAGCCTGCACCTGATTGATGCGGCGTGCCGCATTATGCGCGAAATGGCGACCTTTGCCGATGCAGGCGTATCGGACGGTCAGGGAGCCGCGCAGCGATGAAGGCGCTCGTGACCGGCGGCGCACGCAGCGGTAAAAGCGGCTTTGCCGAGCGATTGTGCATGTCGCGCGCCCCGCGCGCCTGCTACATTGCAACGGCGCAAGCCTATGACGTAGAGATGAAGGACCGTATCGCCCTTCATCGGCTCCAGCGCGAGTCTGCCGGGTATGGCTGGCAGACGCTGGAGGAAGAGCAGGCGCTGCCGGAGCTGCTGCGGCGTCTGGGCGGCGGCGTAGAGCCACGGCTGGCTGCGCAAGGCACCAATCCTGGCGACGAAGCCTCTGCATCGGGCGCATCTGCTGCGTTCTCAGTGGCGCAGCCTGACGCATCGCCAACAGGCGAAAGCCGCAGCGTTTTGCATTCTGCGGCGCAGTCTGTCGCTGTGGAACAGCAGCGCGGCAGTGACACTGCCAACTTGCACGCCAGTCAAACACCGCAGCCAGCGTCCGCGCCGATGGTGCTGGTCGACTGCCTGACCCTTTGGCTGTCGAACGTGCTGCTGGCCGCAGGTGAGGACGACGAAGCTGCGGCCCGTGCCGCCATGGATGAACTGGCGATAGCTGTGGAGCAGTATCCGGGGCCACTTGTCATCGTGACCAATGAGGTCGGTGATGGCATTGTGCCCGAGTATCCGCTTGGACGGCTGTATCGGGATTTAAGCGGGATGATGAATCAGCGGATCGCCCGCCTTTGTGATGAGGTATTTCTGGTGACGGCTGGCATTCCCGTAGAACTAAAACAGTTGGAATACAAGCTATGAGCGGCGAACGTCAGGCGATTGCGGCGGCTTTTCAATTTTTGTCCCGTCTTCCAGTTAAGGCGGAGCTGGATTTTTCGCCAGAGCTGCTAAAACGTAGTGCAAGCTATTATCCGTTGGTAGGGATGGTCATTGGCCTCATTGTATGGTGCTTTGCAGCGCTTGCTTCTCTGATATTGCCACCGTTGCCATGTGCAGTTCTTACTCTTGCTGTTTGGGTCTGGCTCACGGGTGGATTACATCTGGACGGCTGGATGGATGCGGCTGATGCTTTGTTCAGCTACCGTTCCCGTGAACGGATGCTGGAGATTATGAAGGATAGCCGTGTAGGAGCGATGGGTGTCATTGCTTGTGTGTTGTTGCTTATGCTCAAGGCTTCTTTGCTGTATACGGTGCTGGCTGAACGGGATCTGTCCGGTTTATTGCTGCTTCCGATGGTTTGGAGCCGCTGGTTTATGGTAAGCGCGATGAAGCGCTGGCCGAAAGCTCGTAATGATGATGGACTGGCGGCGCGTTTTGCTGATATGAGTAGCAGACGTGCCGGATTGGCTGTGTTCTGGGCTGTACTCATTACGGTGTGTGCCGCAGTAGGGCAATTTATCATTGCCGGATGGTTCACAGGAACAGGCGGCTTGGGCAATACATCTTTTATAGCGTATGGGCAGTCAATTTTTTCCCATCCGGGCGAATTAGCCATTTGGACAGGCTTTTTGCTGCTGCCGCTGCTGGCTAATGGTGTTGGAAGCTTCACAGCAAGCCGTATTAACCGCCGTTTGGGAGGACTGACAGGGGATATTTACGGAGCCTTGAACGAATTGCTGGAGACCGTTTTATTGCTGTTTATTGTAATTTTGCACGGACTGTAGGCAGATTTTTAAATGAATTGGTAAAAGGGGAAGAGGCAATTGTCAAATTTCGAACCGTCCCGCACGAATCCCGCAGCGGTGCTTATGCTCCAGGGCACAGCATCGGATGTGGGCAAAAGCGTGGTGACCACTGCACTGTGCCGTATATTCACGCAGGATGGCTATCGTCCCGCACCGTTCAAGTCACAAAATATGGCGCTAAATTCTTATGTCACCGAGGACGGCAAAGAAATTGGACGCGCTCAGGGTGTGCAGGCAGAAGCCTGCGGTATTGAAGCGACGACCGACATGAATCCGATTTTGATCAAACCGGTCAAGGATATGCATTCACAAATTGTTGTTCACGGTGTGCCTTATGCATATATGAGTGCTTCCGATTATCGAAAGAATTTTTTGCCGCAAGCCAAACAGACGGTCATGGACGCGCTGAATCGGCTGCGTGATACCTATGACATTGTGCTTATGGAAGGGGCAGGCAGTCCGGCAGAAATTAATTTAAAGGACCGCGATATTGTAAATATGAATCTTGCGGGCTGGGCGGACGCTCCCGTGCTGCTTATTTCGGATATCGACCGGGGCGGTGTTTTCGCTTCTCTGGTAGGAACGATTGAGCTGCTGGAGCCGCATGAGGTGCAGCGTATCCGTGGATTTGTCATTAACAAGTTCAGAGGGGATTTGTCCCTGCTTCAGCCGGGACTGGACTGGCTGGAGGAACGAACCGGTATTCCTGTACTCGGCGTGCTGCCCTATCTACCGGATATCCGCATTGAGGCAGAGGATTCTGTGGTGCTGGACAAGAAGCCCAAGCTGTCTGCAAAGGATAAAGCGCTGGACATCGCGGTCATTCGTTATCCGCGTATTTCCAATTTTACAGACACGGATGCTTTGGCCGTAGAGCCGGATGTGAGTGTACGTTATGTCACGGAGGCCGGAGAACTGGGTGTACCTGACGCTATTATTTTACCGGGGACGAAGGACACGATTGGCGATCTGCTTGAATTGCGGACAAGAGGTCTGGAGCAGGACATTCGGGAGGCTATGAATACGGGACACACGCAGTTGGTTGGCATTTGTGGAGGTTATCAGATGCTCGGCACAGCCTTGTTTGATCCCGAAGCGGTCGAATCTGGGTTGCCGCAGCAGGCAGAAGGGTTAGGTTGGCTGGCGCTATCCACGACCTTTTTAAAGGAAAAGCAAACGGTACGCGTACAGGGAACCTTGTCTAATCACTGCCCCTTGTTGCTAATTGCACCCGATTCGGATTCTGCTCCCACGTCGATAATTGAAGGCTATGAAATACATATGGGCGTCACGGAGTGTGTTACAGAACCACACGCGCCTAAAGATGGTACCGAGGGAATGAACCCAATGCACACCTTATTCCATATCCGTCGCGGCGAGGGAACAGCCTTTGAGGAAGGTTGGGGAACAGCGGATGGTAAAGTATGGGGTACCTATTTGCATGGTGTGTTTGATAATGATCGTTTTCGCCGTTCCTGGCTGGATGGATTGAGACAAGCCAAGGGCTTGGCAGGGCTGGATAGCACCTTTACCGTACGTGAAGCCAAGGAACGTGAGTTTGACCGTGTTGCAGAGGTGGTGCGGGCTCATTTGGACATGGACCGAATCTACCGCATTATGGGGATGGACTCTTAACCTTTATAGATGATCGTATAACATCACGCTTTAAAAAATAAAGAGGTATCTCCACAGCCGTGTTCGTGGCCGCGAGATACCTCTTTCCTTGTAGTTCAGCTTACTTGATTTTGAATTTTTGTACGGCTGTTTGCAGTTCGGTCGCTTGCTTGCTTAATTGGCGTACGACCTCGCTGTAGCCTTCCATTTCATTCAGTTGCTCATCGGAATTTAAACCGATTTCCTGAATCATAAGCTGGGCATTGGCAGCGATGAGAGCTGTCTCTTCCACGGAAGCCGATACTTCCTCCGAGCTGGCGGATACCTGCTCTGTTGCTGCGGATACCGTCTGGATCGTCGCGTTGATCGTCTGCATGAGCTGACTTAGCTGATTAAAGGCTGTACTCGCTTGCTGCACCATTTCCGTTCCCGAATGGATTTCACGGCTGACCCGGGTCACAGAGTCAACGGACTGCTGCGATACTTCCTGGATGGTTACCAGGTAATCGGAAATTTGCTGTGTCGCTTCTTTCGACTGCTCGGCCAGCTTGCGAACTTCTCCGGCTACAACGGCGAAGCCGCGTCCATGCTCACCCGCACGGGCAGCCTCAATGGAGGCATTCAGGGACAACATTTGAATCTGCTTCGTAATATCAAAAATAGCTGAAACAATGCTACCAATGGCCTCGGAGCGCTCATTCATACTATGGATGTATCGAAGCGACTCATCGGCAGCCTGTCCTACCTGCGACATTTGGGCAACAGCATTTTGAGCGAGTGTATTACCGTTCACTGTTTCTTCGGTTGCTTCACTGATCTGATCGGATACATCATTGGCAGAGGAGGCGATATGTTGAACACCTTGAGCGATTTCCTCCATAGCCTGTGCATTTTCAGCAGCAGCAGAAGCTATGCTGGTACTACCCTTTGCCACTTCCTCTGCGGCAACTGTAGAGTCCTGTACTTTTACACCCATGGCTTCAGTCCGGCGAAGCAGCTCGTCCGAGCCTTGTACAACCGCACCGGATGTGGAAAGCACATGACCGATCATTTCTTTCAGATTGTGGGACATGGATTGGAAGCTGCGGGCAAGCTGCGCAATTTCGTTGTTACCGATAACCTTCGGTTCTTGCGACAGGTCACCTTGAGCAATTTTTTCACTATGACGAACCAATTCGGCAATAGGCTCTACAACCTTGCGTACGACAATGGTAGAAATAATTCCACCCAGCAGAAGCGTTACAATTGTAATACCTATGCAGATCCATAAAATTTGTTGGGATTTGTCCTGCACAAATCCAACGTCCTCGTTCACACCCAGGACCAGGTTACTGCCCGCTATGGCAAAGAAGGCGGTTTTGTGTAATCCGTATGAATCGCTGTAAATGTCACTGACATTCATCTCGCCTTGTTTTGCTTTTTTGATATCCTCCACAGGAACAAGTACATCTTTAACCTTATATACCGATTTTTCATTTCGTGCGACAACTTCGGCATTACCATCTTTCACCACTGCGATATATGCCGATTCAAGTTTAAGCGTGTTGACCTTATCTTGAAGATAAGATTCCATCTGCATACCAGACCCGGAATCTGAACCATTTCCTTGCTGTGCCTGAACTGCCAAAGAAATATTAAGATCCTGATACACACTCTTGGCCCCGGTTTCCAGCATTTGATCCACCTGAGGAATGACACTGTTATTAATGATACTCATGGATACTGCATAAAAACTGACACTGAACAGAAGGGACGCGAAGAGCAGAATCAATATAATCATAATCCGCAATCTTGCGCCAATGGAACGATTAAAACGTTGCATGGAAAATCTCCTCTCACATGATAATGATAAGTTGGTATTAAAAAGAAAATATACAGATTTCCCTGCTTGAAGTAGGTCGCTTGTCCAATTTACATTAGACACGTCATGATCTACTTATTTTCCTTTTCTGCTTGAAGAAAAAACTGAAAATGTTCGGATTCTATGTATATTTCAGTTGTATTCAAGGGGCAAGAACAAGAAAGGGAAGCAATCCATGAATTACTAAAAAGTAGGTTAGACCTATTTTACATAATTAACAGGCGGTTGAATAGTCATATTTGCCCAAAAACAAACAAAAAAATGTAACTATGGTCGTGGGCTATTAGATGTAAGCTTGATGTAAAATCATCAGAGGATGAAAATGAATATCTCATTCCTTCTTTTAAGACTATTGTAAAAAAGAAGGAATGAAAGTAGTATAAGGAATGTCGCTTTCCATGTACTTCCTGTAAGCAGTTATATATTAAGTACGAATGTGGCCTTCAATATACATAAAAAAGGGGAAAAGGCTTTTATGAATCAGGATTTACTTTCCAAAGAAATGATTTCGCAGGCAGGAGGAGAAGACAAACAGGAGCCTGCTTCCGCTTCCGGCAATGGAAAAACTGGCACAGCAAGGAATCCGATAAGTCGCCTGTTTGATTTTATTTCGGGTGTGTTTACCTCAATCCTGCCGGCACTGATCGGGGCGGGAATCATTCAGGTGATTGCTTCTGTCTTGTTGTATCTGGATATTGATTCTAAATTTAAAATTTTTACAATTGTAATGTACATTGGCGGATTAGTATTTTATCTTTTACCCCTAATGGTAGCAGTAAGTGCAGCCAAAAAGCTTGGCAGCAACATATTCATTGCAGCAGTCATCGGGGGATGCTCGTTTCTTCCCAGCCTTACGGAAGTGCTGAAGTCCGCTAAAGAGATCAGCTCGACCAGTTTACCAGTGGCGGAGCCCCAGTATATTTCTTCCTTTATACTGATCCTTATTACCGTTTGGCTTGCAGCGAAAATTGAGCAAGGATTAGGCAAATTTAATCGCTATGCCATAAAGCTGATGGTTGTCCCAACGTTGACGCTCATGATTATCATGCCTTTATTGCTGTTTGTTTTCGGTCCGCTGTGGACTACCTTGGCTCATACATTGTCAGAAGAATTTTCTTCATTGTTCTTCTTCAATTCGGAAGTATTGGCGGGTCTGCTGTATGGAGGCACTATACCTTTGCTTCATTTTTCGGGCATGCAATATATGCTGGTGAACGATATGCTGGAATCCGTTGCTGCGACGGGCTATGATTACATTGCTCCTGTCATGGTGGCGGCGGTTATGGCTCAAGCGGGGGCGGCGTTCGGCGTATGTATTAAATCCAAAAATTCCAAAGTCAAGGCGCTGGCCGCAACCACAGGCTTGTTAGCCGTGCTAGGAATCATTGAACCGGCCATGTATGGTGTTAATGTACGTTTCAAAAAACCGTTTCTTGCTGCGTTGATCGGCGGGGCCATTGGTGGGGCATTTGTGTGCCTGTTTGAAACGGCGATCACTGCTCTGGTAAGCTTATTCGGACTAATGACTTTACCGCTGTTTAGTGACTCCACGCTTGTGTATGCCGTTTTGGGGATGGTCATTTCGTTTGTGACGGCTGGTGTAATTACGTATTTCATGGGCTTTGTGGAGGAAAAAGAGGAACATTCAAAAGGACCATCCACATCTGGCACCAGCACTGCTTCGGATTTGGCAGTGGAAAAGAGCGCCAACAACTAGGCTGCTTCGAATAAACCATCGAAGGACTTGTCATTTCCCCCAGTGGAGGGATCGTGTTTTCTAACTCCAAAAGCGGACACGCTGCAGCACTATCGTGCAGATTAAAGGCAGTAATTTGGTGCTCCCATCGCCTAGGGGCCTTATGAAAGTGTTTACAAAAAAAACTTGTCAGCTCAGTTCTTATATGATATTATGATGGCAGTTATTCAAAACTGCACATTCGTGGATTGTTACTGATTGTATCAGGCAAAACCATAAGCAGGCACTAAGTGTCAGTTTTGGTATTGCCTTTTTTTACTACTCCAAGCGGCCTAAGGTGATGGAATGAAGATAGCAAAGGTGCTGAATAACAATGTTGTAACGGTCATTGATGAGCAGCAGAAAGAATTAGTCATTATGGGAAGAGGCATTGCTTTTAAGAAAAGCTCAGGCGATGAGATTGATGAAGGGCATATCGAGAAAATCTTTAAGCTTGAAAGCACCGAGGTTTCCCGCAAACTGATGACCCTGATGTCTGATATCCCTATTGAATATGTTGAAATTTCTGATGAGATCATTCAATATGCCAAAACGATACTCGGTGTGGAATTACATGACAGCATCTACATTTCGCTGACGGATCATATCCATTTTGCCATAGAGCGTTATCGTTTGGGGATGGATATAAAGAACGCCCTTTTCTGGGAAATCAAACGAATGTACCGCAAGGAATTTTCGATTGGGACCAAAGCACTGCATATGATTCAGGACAAGCTGGGAGTTACGCTTCCGGATGATGAAGGAGCCTTCATTGCTCTGCATCTGGTGAATGCTCAGCTCAACAGTGAAATGCGCGAAACGATAGCCCTGACTAACATCGTCAAGGATATCATTAACATTGTAAGCCGCTTTTTTGTAATGGAGCTGGATGAAGAGTCGTTAAGCTACTACCGCTTTATTACACATCTCAAATTTTTTGCTCAACGGGTAATGAACGGGACCCCTGTACAAAATGCAGATAATTCCCTTCATGATATGGTTAAGGTGCAGTACAAGAATGCCTACGCCTGTGCTGAAAAAATAAGAGATTATACGACTAAAATCTATGGTCGGAGCTTATCCCAGGATGAGATGCTATATCTCACCATTCATATCGAGCGTATCATTAAAAATCAATGATTTCATGGATGATCAGGGATTTAGGATTGCTACTTCTAAACCAGAAGGCAAAACCTGAATGCTGAAAGAAGATTGGCTTTTTATAAAGCTGTCTGCTTTCTGTATTCAGGTTTTTTTATTGCCAATTTACGCATTTTATACCTTAAAAGAAAAGAGGAAACCCTCATGGATCGAAATCAATTATCCAAAGAGATACTTAAACTGGTTGGTGGTGAAGAAAACGTTGAGCAGGTAGTTCACTGCATGACCCGCTTGCGCTTCAATCTTTATGATAATAAGAAAGCTCAGAAAGATCAGTTGAAAAAAACGGATGGCGTCATGGGAGTGATGGAGAGTGGCGGCCAGTTTCAGGTTATTATCGGTGATGATGTAGCTAACGTGTACAAATCGTTGGTGAGCAACATGTCCAAGGTGCCGCAAAGTGAGACAGTCGCAAGCAATGCATCCAAGAAAAAACAAAACCCGATCAGCAGTCTGTTTGACTTTATAGCTGGTATGTTTACACCTATTTTGCCGGCGATCACCGGTGCAGGTATGATCAAAGGGATCATTGCTCTATTGGTGGCAATGAACTGGATGTCCGATAAGAGTCAAACCTATACGATTTTAGCGGCAATAGGAGACGGAGCATTCTATTTCCTGCCGATTATTCTGGCTGTGAGTGCTGCTAGAAAACTGGGAAGTAACATGTTTATCGCGGCTGCGATAGGTGCCTCTATTTTGCATCCGACGATTACGGCATTGCTGGCATCCAATGTGAAGGTTAGCTTTATCGGTCTTCCGGTGACGGCGGCAACCTATGCATCGACTGTTATTCCCATCGTTATTGCGATCTGGCTGGCGGCCCATGTTGAAAAATTCATTGATAAGTATACACATGCATCATTGAAGCTGATTGTCGTTCCGACACTGACTTTGTTGATTGTTGTGCCTGCAACGTTGATTGCAGTAGGTCCGCTGGGCGCCATTATTGGTAATGGCCTGTCGGGTGGTATTTCTTGGTTGTTTGAAAATACAGGTCCGCTTGCAGGTCTGGTACTCGGTGGTACCTTCTCCCTGATCATCATGACAGGTATGCACTATGCGTTGATTCCTATCATGATTGGTTCTATCGCCACGCTGGGCTATGACTACATGATTCCGATTATGGCAGCAGCTAACTTGGCTCAGGCTGGCGCTACAATGGGTGTATTCTTGAAATCCAAAAATGCCAAAATCAAAACGTTGGCTTTCTCCACAAGCTTGACAGCTATTATGGGTGTAACCGAGCCTGCAATGTATGGGGTAAACATGCGGTTTAAAAAACCGTTTATCGCAGCGTTGATCGGAGGTGCCGTTGGCGGAGGATTCATGGGCTTGTTTGGCACAAAAGCTTATGTTATGGGTGGACTGGCTGGCTTGCCTGGCTTGGCAATGTTTATCGGACCAACTTTCTTGTACGCAATTCTTGGTATCATTATCGCATTTGCGGCTGCTACAGTGGCAACCTATTTGATCGGTTTTGAAGATGTGAAGGAAGAAGAAGCTTCATCAACAGGTGCTGCTGGAGACATCTCTACTGAGGAAGTAGCACCATCTCCTGTGGCCTCACTGCCAAAAGGCGAGAAAATCCCGGTATACAGCCCGATTATGGGTGAGGTTAAGCCGCTCAGTGAAGTCAATGACCCTGCTTTTTCTCAGGAAATCATGGGTAGAGGATGGGCTATTGAGCCATCTGAAGGTCGCGTTGTTTCTCCAGTTGAAGGTACCGTATTCTCCATTGCCAAAAGTGGACATGCCGTAGGTTTGGTGAGTGATTCCGGGCTTGAAATGCTCATACACGTTGGGATGGATACGGTAAAGCTGAAAGGCCTTCATTTTACTCCTCATGTGAAAGCAGGGGATCGAGTGAAAGTAGGCGATCTCATGCTGGAGTTTGATCTGGCGGAAATTCGCAAGGCTGGTTACGAAACGATTACACCTGTTATTGTTACGAACGTAGCTCAGTTTAGTGAACTGGAGCCTGCTGGAAATGAGCATAAAGTGGTTAAGGAACAGGAGCTTTTTTATACAGTAATCGTCTAACGACAACAAAAGATTTTACGTATAATCTAACATCAATCGTTGGATTAACGAAAGGCAAGTCTTCGAAACAGGAAGACTTGCCTTTTTGCGTTTTCAATGTAATCCCCCAAAGCTATACTGGCTTCAACCCATTTATTAAAACAAAACCTACAAAGATAGTTGGTATTGTGATATAGTAATTAACGGATTGAAGGGTCACTTAATAAAATATCATCTGTCTGGAGGAAAAATATATGGATACCTTCTTTATTATTTTGAATGTGCTTGTGCTGCTTGCACTGCTCGGCGTGTTGGTCTGGATGCAGAAAAAACACATTTCCTTTACAAAAAGGGTATTTGCCGGGCTGGGCTTCGGGCTGATCTACGGGGTTATTCTTCAATACGCCTATGGGGCGGGCTCAGAGGTCATTACAAAATCGGTCGATTGGTTCAACCTCGCAGGCAATGGTTATGTCCGTTTGCTGCAAATGGTAGTTATTCCGCTCATCATGGTGTCGATCATTTCGGCTATTATGAATTTGAAGGGAAGACAGAATCTTGGCAAAATAAGCGTGTCTATTATTGCAGTACTGCTGATTACAACGGCTATTGCCGCTTCGGTCAGTATTGTGACCAGCTTGTCGTTCGATCTTAAAGCGATTGAGATTCAAAGTGGGGAAAAGGAACAAGCACAGGGTTTGAAGATGGAGGAGCGTCTTGGAACAGTTCAGGATATGACGATTCCACAGCAGGTGCTGGAATTTATTCCATCCAATCCTTTTGAGGATATGACGGGAGCACGTCGTACTTCGACGCTGGCAGTAGTGATTTTCTCGGCTTTTATCGGGGTAGCCGTGCTTGGACTGGATCGTAAAAAGCCAGAGCAGGCGCAAACCTTCCGTAAAGTAATCGACGCCGTGTACGCGGTGGTGATGCGGATTGTGACGCTGGTGCTGAGATTGACGCCTTACGGTATTTTGGCGCTGATTACTAAAGTTGTAGCCACGACGAATCCGGATGAAATCTTGAAGCTGATCAAGTTTGTACTCGCTTCTTATGTGGCTCTGTTGGTCATGTTCGTCATTCATCTTATTTTGCTGGCTCTGTTCGGCTATAACCCGGTAACGTATGTGAAAAAGGTATTGCCTACGCTGGTTTTTGCCTTTACATCCCGTTCCAGTGCGGCAACGATTCCGCTAAATGTTGAAACGCAAACGAAAAAGCTCGGTGTGTCAGACGGCATCGCGAATCTGTCTGCCTCCTTGGGAGCGACCATTGGACAAAACGGCTGTGCAGGTATTTATCCGGCCATGCTGGCGGTCATGATTGCGCCAACCGTGGGCATAAATCCGACGAGCTGGGATTTTATCCTCACGCTCATTCTGGTCGTTACGGTTAGTTCCTTCGGCGTGGCGGGTGTAGGCGGTGGTGCCACCTTCGCTTCTCTGATCGTGCTTTCGACCATGAACTTGCCCGTAGCCTTGGCGGGATTGCTTATTTCGGTTGAGCCACTGATCGATATGGGACGCACAGCGCTGAATGTCAATGATTCTATTACGGCAGGACTCATTTCAGGCAAGGTGCTTAAGGAGAATGATCAGGATGTGTTCAACGATCAGGGTATGGATCTAGATACGACGGTAAGCTCCTAATTGGAACGATAGGGACTCTCTTCGCAGTTTAGGGAGCAGGTTTACTGTTCACGAATCGTAATCTGTGATACATTAAAATAATGTTTTTCCGGCTTACTCCGGATGAACCGCGGTTCGCAACCATCCCGCGCTATCAAAACTAGGAGGATTTCATGTTTAATTTGCTATGGGGGGCAGCCTTTGTCCTCGTCAATTTTATGTTCTTTTTGTTATGTTATCGTTTGTTCGGTAAAAAAGGGTTATACGCCTGGATTGGTGTGGCTACCGTACTTGCCAACATTCAGGTAACCAAAACCATTGATTTGCTCGGTATTACGACGACATTGGGAAATACAATGTATGTCTCTATGTACATGGCCAGCGATTTGCTGAATGAAAAATACGGGCCTAAAGAGGCACGCAAAGCGGTGTGGTTCGGCTTTTTCACGCTGATTATGACGACGCTAACGATGCAGATGGCGCTGGTGTTTCAGCCTAATACAACCGATTTTGCCCAGGCGCCGATGCAGCAATTATTCGGACTATTACCCAGACTTGCGCTTGCCAGCCTGACGGCCTATGCGGTTAGCCAATTGCTGGACGTTCGTCTATACTCGTGGATTCGCAAGTTTTTCCCGCAACGTCACCAGCTCTGGATTCGCGGCAATGGCAGTACGATGATTAGCTCGTTTATTGATACGCTCATTTTTTGCAGCATCGCCTTTTACGGCTATGAATGGGGAATATGGCTGGAGCTACTGTTCACCACCTATATCTTAAAATTTGTACTAACCGCGGCGGGTACACCGATATTGTACATCGCACGCAACTTCCGCTTTGCAGAAGAGGAGGGGCAGACGCTCAAGCCGTAATTTGGCTTGGGGTTGCTCCTCCTTTTTTTTGTATAACCAATGAAATCGTTCTTATTCTTATATATAAATCGTTCAATGAAGCTTACAGTTACTTATATTGAAGTATATAGATCGTCAGATGAATTGTAATATTGGAGACTACGTAAGGAGAAAATCAAACCTTGTACTATGAAGGAGGCTACAGGAATGATGCAGTTTACCCCATGTATCCGGTGTGAATTTCGTTATGTGACACAAAGGGCTAGAGAAAACTTTATGGCAGAGAAAATGGCAGGAGAACCCTTGCTATGCCTGCATTGTATCGGCGAACTTACGGGTAAAGTAATGGATCAGTTCGGTAAACTTGTTTATCCTCATGAGGTTGAACAGTCTAATTGGCAGCAGCATATTCCGAGGTCGTCTATTGAGGGGTGTAGACCCTGTATGAAGAAACGAGGACGATGAAGAGATCAAGTACATCGCTACAGTTAAAACATCCAATACTTCACTTATATTGATATCGTCAGGAAGGTGGTTTGCTCAAAGGTCAAGTTGTCACGGGTTCAGATCATGACGCGGGCCTTGAGAACACATATAAATACTCCATTCCAATCGGGATACCATTAGAATGGAATAATAAACTGGAGGTTTTTGAAGATGGGAATGACGAAAAACAAAAAAATGTTGATTAAAGGTGCGGGCAAGTTTATGGCTAAAATTCCGAATAGTGATGAACTCATCACGATTGGAACACTGAACAACATGCTTTTGGACATCCAACTGGATATGCACGATATCGAGGGTGGAGATTCCAGTGTGCCCTTGGATGCATTGCTTCGTAAAAAAACGATTGATATTACAGCTCAAGATGCCAAATTTGACTTAAATCTGGTCCGTCTCGTCCTCTGTTCCAAGCTTCGTGAAGGTGTTAGCGGAGCGTCTTACCGACTGACAACGGAAACCGTGACGGTTCCAGGGGAATCCCCATACCAGGTGCTGCTCACAGAAGCCGCAGCGACAAGTCCTGCAATGAAGGCTTACGAGGATGTAATTACAGGCACAGATGTAACCACAGAAGTTACCGTGACAGGTAATAAGGCAGTGTTCGATGCAGCGTTGGCCGGGAAAAAAGTAGTGATTGTCTATCCTGTCGCTTTGAGTGGAATCCAGCAGGATGATGATGGATTTGTATGGGAGCTGGAAGAGAAGCACGTTATTCAGGAAGTAAACGGGAAGTGTGAGGCAGAGCTTGTCTTTGGTACCTCGCTGCATACCACGCCTGAAATTTCAGTGCGTACGCTAAATGGAAACAAGCTTCTCAAACGTTCGCTCACCGGAACCCCTACCGAGGAGCAATACCTTGTTGAAGGGGGAAAGCTGATTTTCAATGCAGCGTTGAAGGATGTAGCCATTTATGTAAACTATAAACGCAATGAAGTGGTGGATGTTCTGGATATTTCGAGCAGGGATTTACCGTTGACGGTTCACCTGGTTCATGATGGCCGTTTTGAGCAAAAGGACGGTTCTGTGCAAGGATACCAAACGGAATTGTATCAATGTCGTGTGAAATCCAATTTCACGATTGATGCTCAGCGCCAGCAGGCGTCTACGCATAGTGTAACCTTGACGGTCATTGACCCGGAACGCTTTGATAACAAGCTCGGCACGATCAAGCGTTATGAGATCGCAACAACATCTGCTAACAACTGATACGTAAGGATGTGTTTTCGAAATGAATGAAAGAGAGTTCACCGTTCCATCTAAAAATGAGCCTTCCAAGTCAGATGCGGTGGTAGAAAGTACAAAGAAGGTTTTGACAGAAGAGGAAGCACAGATCAAAGAAAAAGCTTTCTTTGAAGAAGATGAAAAGGTGCGTCTCCGTGACGGTAAAACGTATTATTTGCCTCCGCTTGGGTTAAAGGATGCGCGTAAGCTGATTAAAAAGCTGAACGCTATTGATTCCGGCATTATTATTGCAAATCTGATTCCAGATGACCCGGAAGGTGCGGATCGTTATCATGAGCTGATAGATGTGCTGATGATGGGCTTCAAGCCTTATTATAGCTGGATGACTCCTGAGCATCTGGAGGAGTATGTTGACCTCGAAACGGCCAAGCAAATTATTGATGCCATGATCGGACTGAATGGAATAAAAAAGTCCATGTAGCCACTGAGGATGAGGAGCTGGAGTATGACCGGCAAGCTCCCGTTGACTGGGCGAATCTTTTTTTTAAGCTGGCCCATTATTGTCACCTGGATAAGCATCAGGTTTGGGACCTTACGCTCCCTCAGTTGGGCTACTATCTGGAGCAGTGTCATGACCATATCGAATTTACAATTAAAGTATCCTCCATGTCTGCCGGTGGGCTATGGAGCGGGACTGATCAAATGGATCGTTCGGATACCCGCCATACAGCCCGTGAAGAAGTCAGGGAAGACGGCTCATATATGGGCAGCTATAAGATAGCGGACGAAGAAGATATGGCATTTCTGGCTAATATGCTTGGATGAAAGGCACTCCTGCTCTGCTCCGTATGGAGGGGCGGGAGTTTCATTTTATAAAAGGCGGTGAATGTATGGGCAATATAGAGGTTGATGTGCTTGTGGAGCTACAGGCATTTATTCAGACACTAAGGCATTCTTCTCGTGCTGATATTCGGGAGCTGGCTTCACGCTTAGGGCGTTTGAGTGAACACAAGCACACATTAAGCACCTTATTAGATTGTAGGACAAGGTCCGAAGTAAACCAGCAAAAACCAGATCAGCTACCCGCAGATGAGAGTCAAAGTCTGCAACATGATATGAATGGTAAAACGAAGCCGCTGACCTTCCCCATGAATGAATACGTGGGCAAGGTGCAGAGGGATCCAAGCAGGAAGACGCTAAACGCTGAAATAGCAGATATACGAACAGGCTCTATGGAGTATATCTGTATGCGCAAGCACCAAACTCAGGACTTGCAAAGTGTACTCCGTCATCAGCGTGCATTTCATATGAAGTCGGAAGCTTCATGGGAATTCCGAGAGCAGCACAGCGAATGGAGAGGGCAGTCCCTGCAAGCCCAATTGGGGATTTGGAGTGGGGTGGAGCCATTAGCTGGAACGTTTCATATGCCAGGGGGCGTCACAGAGCTGACCAGCAAAGAATATCTGACACGTGCAAACATGCACCCATCGTACACGATCAACTCCGGTGACGTCATCGTCCATATGACATTGCCTAATGTCACGAATGACGTAAGTCCGACCCAACTGGAAGCGATCGGTAACGGACTGGGAAGAGGTCTTAAAAACGGTAGAGCCGGAAGCTTACGGGATCAGCTTCTTATGAATCCGACCACTGCTTATCGTAGCAGTACGTCATATTAATCCATACTCTGTCGAACCGGAGTAAACATCATTTTTAATGACAGGAGGTATACATTTGACTCAGCAAAGCCCCAATAAATCAGAAGATGTGATCTACAAAAAGCGATTATTTTATGATAACGGAATTCGCTTTGTCGAGGTTAAGGCCAAGTTTATCAGCGAATATAAGCCACCGGCTCCGACTCTGAAATCCCATGTTAATGAAACGTTTTCCTACTCAGTAGGCTTGGTCAATCGTGGAACTTCACATTATACAGCTGCCCTAACACTTTTATTTTACAGTAAAAAGGAATACGCAGACTGGCTATCTTTTATAGGCTCAGAACACAAATATTATGATGAAAAAGGCACGATCTATCTGGGGGTTGTGACAGGTAAACCAGATATTCAAACGGCGGAGATGGAGACTAAATATATCATCCAAGTCCAAATGTCACTTATTCGCAAGCAAGGTGATGAATACCGCTGCAAAAGCCAATTCATGGACCTCAATGGCCATTGGGCATCCAGCTATATCGAGGAAATGGAGCAGCGTGGTATGGTTACCATCCCTGCGGATGAAGGCGAAGTCAGCCCTTATTTCAGACCGGACGAGGGCTGTACCCGGGCAGAGGGAATCACCTTTTTGATGAGGTCCTATAGGTATGTGGACCGGATTCTAAGGGGGTATTGAGATGAAACGTTGGATTGATGTAGATCCACTGGATTGGTTTTATAGAGATATGTTAGATATGGCACGTTTAGGTCTGGATGCCCGCAACGAGCACAGCTTTATCGAGGGGATGCCCTACGACACTTTTGACCAAGAACATGAACGCATTGTCAAGCGCTTTGTAACGTTCGATGGTCAGCAGGAATTTGCCATTCCCGGCTATCAGATGCATATTGAAAATCCAGTTTTTGTTTTCGTCGCTGGAGTTCAGGTACAGCCTGAAAGAGTGGAAAACGAAAAAATAACGATGCCCCATCCTTTATCCGGCGGACTTGAGGTGGTATGTATCGCTTATGGCAGACCCGCTTATCAGGGGGATGGCTGTGTTCAAAAACCTTATATGGATACGGACGAAAGTCTGATTATCCTGCCTTCTGCGATCTTGTCCATGGCGGCTGATTATCAGAGCCAAACGAAATATCAGCCGGAGACGGTCACGGTTCTGGGAACCAAGCTCAAGCGGTTACCTGTGAAAATCCAATCGGAAGAAGATCCAAAGGAAGTGATTAAGAAAGCATTCGGCTTCAGGCAGGATGCATTTGTGATTCATCAAGGAATTGTGTATCTCCCCTTCAACTATAACGGATTTCCCGCGACTGTCGGATATAACTATCGTGAAGCCGGGAGTGTGCAATTTAAACAGGAGACGGTCGTTGTCAGCACTGTACATGCTCGTTATCATGACCGTTTCTTTCCGAATGTTCGTATGAAAAGAGCACAGTTTCTTGTTCTTCTTCAACAGATGCGGGTGGATATCTATAACAGATATACCGACCGTGGATTGGAGAGCAATACGTATCCGCCGAGAACCTTGCAGGACCGAAGCTCTTTCTCAGGCCAATGGTATGAGCAGGATGTTATGGACTTGATAAGTGAGCAGTTTCTAGACGGAAGCTATGTATTTCCACTCTATGAAAACAATATGCTGGAGCCAGAAAAATGTATTACACGTGCGGAAGCTGTCGTATTTTTAAACCGATTCATAGAATGGGCCCTAGAAAAATTCAGATAGGTGATGAAAAATGACTTTTGAATCCATGAATAAGCACGGACAGGCTCGGGGTCATCAGCCACGCGTAATTGTAGAGCTGGACAAAATGTCCTATGTCCGCAGCTTGCGGCCAAACCAAGACGTTGTTCAATATGTAAAAGATACGGTCGTTAAAGACTTTTTGTCCATTGATGGTGTGACCCAGCTATCAAGTGAAAAGGAAGCCACAAAGGTTAGCGAAATAGCCCGTCTCGCCAATTTGCCTATGTCCATGCCTATACTTTCTAGTTCGAAAATGCGTGGGCATGTTACCGATTCGAATCATATACAGGGCATGCTGGTTACCAGCCGTCACCGTTCAGTGAATTCCAAGCGCCCTCTTCACAAGGGAGTGGACCTGGATTGTGACAAGGAGGATACCATTCATGCCGTATGGGATGGAAGAATTACTGCGGCTGGTGCTGTAAAGGGCTACGGTCACGCTGTATATATTCATCACGGCAACGGCTGGACGACCCGGTATGCTCATTTGAAACCCAATGCGATGATGGTCAAGGTTGGAGATCATGTGAAGGCTGGAGATCCGATTGCTATAGGATGGAACTCGGGTCACAAGAGTAGTAGTGGAGGTGGGGATGGAGCACATCTTCATTTTGAGGTTCGCAAGGATGGCGAGGATTTGAACCCCGAAGCTTTCCTGCGCGGGGAAAAATCCATACAATTGCCCATTCGATTGCTGGATGCGGCTGTTCAGAATAAAAGCACAGTCACTCCATCGTTGGCAGCTAGCACTGTCGAATCCTACACGGAATATAGTATGGAAGCGTGGGCTTATTATGTAAATGCTGCAAACTCTGAAGGCATTACAAGAGGAGGAACAGATGTACGGCAGTGGAAGGATTACAAAATTATTGCTGTCGATCCCTCTGTCATTCCGTTGGGAAGTAAGGTTGAGCTGTTGGTAGACGGGAAAAATTGGGGCGAATATGTGGCTGATGATACGGCTGGCTCCACGAAGGGCAAACGTATTGAAATTTTAATGGAAAATGCGGAGCAATGCCTCCAGTTTGGGCGAAAACCTGTCATTGTGAAAATCAAGCAATGGGGGGACGGAAGAACTCGCAGCGCAAACTCAGAAGTCGATCAATCCATTGTATCCTACCAGATCAACCGTACCACGGAGAAGGTGTCGTACAACAAGGATTTTACGGCTCAAAAAACGAGTCTGGACCCTTTGAAATTTGTGGATATCGTGGGTGCCACACAATTTTTCACCAATGAAACGCCTAATCAGGTTCGTAATGTTTTAGGTTTTCAACGAACAGACGGGGCGGGTCAGGTGAAGAAATTCACGTTTGTGCATGACTGGTTCAAGGCCGGTTGTTTAAGCTGGGCCTATGTGTCGGATATGGATATCCAGGACAGAGTAGAGGTGAAGGTGGACGACCATGTAGTTGCGACCATTGAAGGGGTAAATGCCAAAAACGGACTGGCTTATCCTCCCTCTATTCCGGTGCCTGGTGGACACCACAAGATCGAATTTTCAATGTCGAATCCTTCCAAGGCGTCAAGAGGTAATTTCGGGATCACTTTCCTGAAAGCCAGAGAATTTGATGTGGAATCCGTCTCAGCCAAAACAGTCTGGACGTTCGAAGACCCGATGAGCACAATAAATGATTGGACTCCCGATCAGCAGGTAGTGGTGACGGATCTGGGGGATCAGCAGAAGATATCCACAGCACGGGAAGAGGCTGGTATTGAACGGACAGGGAAGATAAACAAATTTCCATTTACGATGCAGTTCCGAATTAAGGCCGATCAGGGAACACAAGGGAAAATAATAATGTCCAATGGCTCCAAAGCATTTGTGGTCAAGGTTACAGATCAGGGGATTTCTACGAATGTCAGCTCCTATAGCCATAACCATATGAGCGAGTACACCGATTATGTAGTAACCTGCCATAACGAAACAGATATGGATGTATATATTAAAAGCATACTTCCGGGTGGTGTCGAACAATGGGAAAATACCCGGGTACGCGGCGTATCCGAGGAAGATACGGCGAACAGACTGCGGTTTTCCGTATCCAGCGGTGGTCTGTATATTGCAGAGGTAAAATATTCCTTTCATGATTACTCTATTGAGCAGTTTGCCACCCATATCGCAGATACGTATAAGGAGAAATGGTATGACGTCGGCGGGTTTCAGTATGAGGATACCGCTTCACTGGAACGGGATGTGATGAACTGGGAGGTTCATTCTCACATGGATATGTCCTCGACGTCAGCCACCGTAACTTTAAATAATGCCAAAGGGATCTACTCCCTATCCCTGGAACGTTACGCTGCATTTCCTGATGGGAGGAAGCAGCCACCTAACGAATTTACCTATTGGGAGGAGGGTGAGCGAAGACATCTGATTAGTGAAGGGACTCCCATCCGTATTTATGCAGGCTACGGTGATGAGCTGGTACGTGTATTTACAGGCATGATCAAGGGTGAAATTGAGGAGGATGCCGAGAGAAGAACGCTTACGTTCCACTGTGTAGACCGTTATGACATGCTGGAGGAATTTATATTTTATAAGGATATGATCTACCCTCCAGAGGAAGCGTATGCTGGGGACGGCGGCGCCTTTGCCTGGATGAAATCCAGTATTGTAAAGGATATTGTGGTCGCAGCCGGGCTTAATTCATGGCGTGTGCACGGGGAAGAATGCCAATATCCCGATTTGGATATAGACGAAACGGTATATGTTGATGTGAAGAAGGGCAAGCACTCCTACATGAGATTTGATTCCAAGTCAGGAGAGCTTCAGACGATTCCCCAAGATCAAGAATGTGTGAAAACAGCCGAAGGCTGGGAAAATCCTTTCGTAGCAACGGTATCCTTCAAGACGGGAACAAGGGCATCAGATGCTATACAATCGCTCATACAGGATTTGCCCTATGATGTCAGATGTGATCGTTACGGAACGTTTACACTGAAACGAATGAATTTTCTGGATACTCCGGATTGGGATCAGATAGCACGTTCCAAGTGGGAATTTACAGATGATCATTTGCTTGAAATGACGTCTTCTACCGACTACTCGCGTGTTCGCAACCATCTGATGATTTCTGGTTCTGAGGGGTTAACGGAGCATTTTCTGGATAAAAGCCTGATTGTCGCCACCAAAGGGAATATGAGAACTACCGGATTACAGCTACCATGGATTGAAGAGCAGGATGGGGCATCCATGCGTGATCTCAAGCAGCAGATAGCGAATAAAGTATTTTTTGATATGAAAAGACAAGCCCGTACCAAAAACATTGTTATTCGCGGTAACCCCCTCATAGAGCTTTTGGATGGGTGTTATGTGTATGACAACCATACCTGTAATGCAGGATATTATCTGATTAAGGGCAACAGGCTGGTCGGTAATGAATGCGGCATGATTAACTATCTGGAGCTAACCTGGTCCGCTCTTCCTGCAACATCCTGATTTTGACGGTATGATCCATAACATAATAAAAGGAAATGGCATTACGCAACCTGCGTTAATTGTCATTTCCTTTTTCTTATATTGAAGGAGAAGGTGAGGTGTGAACTTTGGAGAACCAGAATTTTACGAACTCCAACGAGGTATTCCCGATTATTGATCTGATTCGACGTGAAGTTCGTAAGGAAAGAGTACATGCGGGTCAGACGGACGACTTGTTGGAAAAAAAGGCTCCGGAGGAGCCCAATGTCATGACCATTGACGTGGCCCGTGAAATGCTTCAATATCCTGCATTGGTAACGTCAGTGCTATACACCTATGATAACGGCTTGCTGGAACGGCTAACGCTGTATCGGGACGATCTGTTGCAGGTGACCGGATTTTTCATTGAATTTGAAGCCTCCACAACCCTGAATGCAGAAATGGAAGAAGAGGCTGATATTCCATCGTTAAACGCTATACGTGGAAGCATTATTCGTGAAAATGGTTTGTTCAAAAATCTGACTCTTGATTATGTAAGGGCGGTGTAGTCTTTGTCCAGTGGTGCTAATTTTGCAAGCTATATGGTAGGAGGACGTTTGGACCCGCCTTTTATGCCAACGAAGACCCAACCGTACATTGTGGGCAATCGGATTGAATCCCGAGGAATTGGCAAGGTAGAAAGCACAATGCAAGTCAGCCATGATTGCGAGCTGCTTGCGGTAGCTGTGGGAGCATCCTTTTATGAGTCCAGCGATTATTGGAATCTGTATGTGGGGGATAAGTTGGTATGCCAACGTATTTTCACGAAGGATCTACCTGAAGGGATGTATTTTACAGCCGTTATTCCTTGTCCGACAGGGACTGAATTTCGTTTTGAGTTTTTTAATGAAGGCGGCAGGAACAAGGATATATGGGTGAATTATCAAATGCTCCAATAGAAAGGAGGTGAAACATAATGCCAGAGGATAGTCCTTGGCTGGAAATGCTCGTTAACGAAGATCAGTTGTTGAGTCAAATCGTTACCCTTTGCTCTCAAAACGGATGGGATATTGTGGATGAATTTCATAAGGTCGTGTATTCGAGCCGACTGGGCCAAACCCACGATTCAGCGCTTCTCTCTTCCACTCGTCAACTCCTATGTAGATATTCCCAAGCTTGCGCATAAGGGTGACTACTTTGTGTATTTGGATGGCGAGCTTATGCCTTCTTCCTATTATTCAGCAGAAGAGAAGAAGGATGGCGGACAACGTATTAGCTTCGCGTCAGGGGTTTCAGGAGAGGCGGCTGTTTATTACAGTGATCTGAACGGCTCGGAGGAATTTGAATTTGTCGTAGCCAAGCACTACATTTTGCGAAATGTATCAGGGCATCTTTTTGGCATGGCTATGCTGGGCAGTGTGAAGGAAAAGCTGCACAATACAGGCTCAAAAATCCCGTTTGCTGTTCACAGAAACCATGCCGGTTGGGGAACGCAGCTGGAGCCACAATCTGATGGGATATTCTCTTGGGCTGTTCAGAAGGTCGAACAGGACAATCTGTTTGAGCGTCATACGATGTATTTTTATCAATTGGAAAAGTTCGTGAATACGAGCAGAATGATTGTAGGCTGGGATAAATCCGCTGATTTTAAAAGGCTCGCTTTGGATGTAGAGATTCAATCCTCTATGTGGGGGCTGCACGATGAGACCCAAGCGCTTCAGTTGATGATTACGCATCAATTCCCTCAATTTTACCAATCTCCTTACGTTGCTTCGCGGACGCGGATTCCGCAATTGGATCGCTATGAACAGGTAGCCACCATGAATGTGAAATTCACGAACTGGTGGCAGGACAGCAAGGTCCAGCTTAGAGGCTACGTGGATGCAAAGACTGTCATGCTGGTTTTGCTGGCAGATACAGCACCTGCCTGGGAGCGTAATGCAGTACCTTCGATCCCGATCTATATGGGCGATTTTGATGTCAAGGGCAATACCCATTCGATAATGAACGAGAGTTGCGTTTTTGAACTGAATGGCGGTGAGGAATCTCGCAAAGCAACCTTTTTCTCGGATAGTCCTATGGTTAATACCGGATCGACGATGAAAGTGTGGTTATCGGGAGATGTGGCTGCGGAATCAAACTATATTTCTCTACGTGTTGCAGGTCAGGAGCTTGTAAAGCTACGAACCACGGAAGCCCACACCCCCGCCCATTCCAGAGATCAGGCAGAGTACCTTGGAGAGTTCTCTGTTTACGGGGTTGATGGTAAAAATTCATTTAACTTGGAAGTGTTCTCTTCTTCTGGAGTTGATGGCTTTAGTCCTGTTTCCGCAAGAGTCTGGGTGGAGCTTCAAATCTATACAGAAAACGCGGGTGCTACAGCTGCTCTATTCGCAGGGACTGCATTTGCAAAAGACGGCTTAAGTTTAGAGAGTGCGCTCAGCCAATCGGCCCGGTTTGACTATGATGATGCAGATCCAAAACGTCATCAGGATACGCTTATGCCGATGCTAAAAGGATATCCTGTTCACCCGAGTAACGGTATTGATTCTGTCATGGTCAAGAGAACAAAGTATGGTGCACGTTATCAATCGTACTATTTTGCCTGGACTGTTCCGTCGAACAGGATGCCTCCCTTGCGGGAGGACACGACTGGAGCCAAGCACGTTCGAGCCTGGAACAACAGCGATATGAGCAGTGCCTATCAGTATCAGTTTAATCCATCCCGCTACACGGAGCAGGTACATTCTTCGAGAGCTATATTAATACATCCGGAAGATGGTACGCACGGAACACTACGAAATGTTATTTTACTGTCGCCCCTAACTATAATGAATGGGGATGAGCTGGAGGCTGTTGATGAACACTGCACCGATGGAGAGGGTGCTAAGCATCAGACGTATTCTTATTATTTGACAGAGGGCATATCACCATTGACCAAGCGGGCAGCGACACCTTATCGACCAGCGGGTATCGGTATTCTGAAGGCTGGAAATCTTCGAAGGCCAGAAAAACGGTTACCTATTTCGCCGCCTGCGCTCGTTGTATCCCTGACTCCATCCCATATTTCGGTCCATGCTGGGGAGGGAGTGGAATTGATGTCTTCCTATAACAAGAATTCTCCGGTATTGATCTCCAACTGGTTTGCTTCAGGTGGTGCGAATCCAGAAGGCATTACGGTGAATAACGCCCGCTTTACTTTTCAGAAAGAGGGGAAGTATACCGTAACCTTTACCTTAACGAATGAGCTGGGACAGACAGGAACGGCGACAGCGGACATTACCGTAGTGAAGTAGCAAAGAACACAATCGTAGTTCAAAGAAAGGGGAGAAACAAATGTCATTCATTGATACGACAGCAGCAGCATTTACTCCAAAAGTAACGGAAGCGGACTTACAACCCCGTTTGGGAGAGTTGCTGGCTACGGCAGGCTGGAAAGTCGCAGCCAATTATAAAAGGGTCATTTTCGACGCCAATATTACCCATCCTTCAGATGCAGTGAGGAATTATACAAATTTCCGGATTACGGTTGCCGAACATTTTATATATTCCAATAAGGATAATCAAAGCTTTGGTATCGCCATCGCCGGAACATGGTACCCTCGATTGGTTGATTATGTGAAGCGTCCAGATAAAGATTCCTACAAGCAATTTGGGGAATGGGCAACGAATGAATTCCGCAAATACCGGCTTTCCCATACTTTATATGTGTACATGCTGGAGGATTTAAAAGGATTGAAACCAGACGGTGCAGATGTTGTACTGGCCTGGAATGATAATTCTGAAGCCGGACAGCTTCGAGCAGCGCTAGATATCGAAGTAGAGGAATCTGCCTGGAAAACAACGGTTAGCGGTCCTATGTTTACGGTGACTAAAGCAGAAGGCGCGCGTATGCAGTCTCCGATTATGCAAGCAGGTCTGCGCTACAAGCTGATGGAGTCTTATTACAACAACTCTTTTAATTATCCTGTCCAAAATACAAACTGGTGGAGTGATTCTGAAATTTCCGTAAAGGGGACTCTTTCAGATACTAATTTCTTTTTTACCATTCAGTGTGATAATGTACCGGCTCCAGAAAACAATCTGGTTCCGATCATTCCGCTCTACTTTGGCAAGCTGGACCCAGTCGAGGAAGGCGATAACGTTTATGCTTTATTTGCAGGAACGGTTCCGATCAGGGATACGGTGAATGGAGTCGCTACGTATGATTTTGACGATACCACTACCCGACAACCTCATATTATGCCTTTATTAAAATCATATCCTAACTTTCCGGCTAATGGTCTGGATAATATCATGGTTAATCGCGCCAAGCTGGGTGCGAGATATCAAGCCCATTATCTTTCCTGGAATTCGCCACCCAATCTCATGCCGCCAGCCAGAACTTCTGTTGACGGCAAGAAGGATTACCCGAGAGCCTGGAATAATGCTGAAAATCCTTTGTACAAATACACTTTCAATCCTTCTCGTTACAGTGGGAAGGTGCATACTTCCAAAGTATACGTTATTCACCCCGAGGAGGGTGTGCGCGGTACATTAAAAGATACGATCTCTTTGGCTGCCTTTTCGTTTAATGCCAACAAATTAAGAGTTAAGCGAGCCAACTGTCCAGATGAATTTGATGTATACCGTTACTTCTTGATAGAGGGAATTTCCCCATTGACCAAAAAACCAGGTACTCAATTCAGATCCGCGGGCATTGGCTTGTATGTGAACACCGTAGATGATGAAGGAAATGAAATAAAACCAACTACTCTGTAGTGTAGCTTGGCTAATCTAATATTAGAGGTGATTGATTGTGTCGTGGTTTGATGGAGATGCTACTTTTCAACTGTTTCCGCAGGAATTAGAGAAACAATTCAATGCTCATGGCTGGAACACGTTTATTAAATACCGGGCAGTAACCGGGAACCCTAGAAATACGGCGACCAAATTTGCTGACGTCCGATTGTTCAGGTCCACGGGCAGTGACGGTCAGATACGTAACTTCGGCATGGCTTTTGGTTACGGTGGGACGGTCAAACAGCCCGGGGAGATGGACTTCATCTCACAAAACTCCATGCTTGGAGAAGCACAGCGGGTACAAGGTAGTGACACGCAATTGCAGGTCGTCGTACGTCCTGTAGAGGCGGACTCGGAGATGCTATATAAGAACGGCGTATACGTTCAGAAGACAGAATATACCTTTGAACCTTACAGTGGCGTGTTTAAGCTGAATAAAGCTGCACTAGCAAGCGATCAATTTACCGTATCCTATGCACCTGCTGCTAATGCTCCAAGTCTACCCAAACGTTTATTTTTCTTTACCTTCGATGATGTACGCTCGGAAAAGATCGTAGAAGCTGTAAATAACGGAGTAAGGGTAGGTGACCCTGAATCCCTTCTTCCTGACGGAGATGGAACTCGTCGAGAATTTAAAATACCTGCTGACACGACCATCAAGGCAGGAAGCGTCCGGTTGTATATTAATCAGGTAGAGGTTTCTCCTGCCGATTTTACGGTTGACTACGATACCAATACGATTAAAATCCCAACCACGGTTAAGGCGCCGGACGCCGGTAGTGAGCTTCACGCTTCTTATATCAGAGTGCTGGCGGGTACGGGAACAGACATGATTAATTTCGGGGATGTGACTACCCGGAACTTTGACCCGGATTCCGGAGCAAGCTTAATGGACGCTGTGTACTCCTGCATATACTATATTTATCCTTCGTTGCCTACAGCGTTGTCTTTTACTTCACTGGATAATTATACTCGCGGCTGGCAGCGTGATTCCAGCATCTATTATTGGGGGAACTTCAACAAAGACCGTATTGTTATGTTTCTGCGTCCCGATCCTACCTCGGGTCCTGAAAACACATACTTTGCACCACTTTACATTGGCAAAATGACCACACTTGGCAAATCGCCAAGAAAAAATCACGTTCTGATCTCTGGATGCCGGGAAAAGGACGAAGTGAAATGGAAAAAGGATATGAAGCTGGGTGCCACATACGTAGACTATGGACTGAATACCTCGAATGGTAACAGCTCCGTACAGCTTCAACAGTCTATTGGCGGAACGTATTATCAGCAGCATTATCTCGCCTTCATTACACATGATAAACAGGTGGATGCGGGTGAGTCCCGATTCAATCCTTCGGTATACAGCGGAAAATACCACATTTCTCCTATGTATGTGGTTCATCCAAATGACGGTTTTGTCGGTAAGCTGGATGAGTGCTACGCTGTTCATCCGAAAAATATCTCTCAGCTCGACGAGCTGGAGGTCGTAGAAACGACAGATCATGAAATTCTGGGCACAGGTGATGGGAAAAATAAGGTATTCCATTTATCTCATCAGCCTTCATTAAAAGATGATGGTACACCATTCAATCTGGTGATCAAAGTTAATTGTGTCGAGGCCAAATTCGGCACGGATTACACATTGGATCTGGAAACCAAGCAAATCACGTTCCTGGACGGTAAAGGACCGAAAGCGGATGAAGAGGTTCTGGCCACCTATGAGTATAAACAGATTTACCGTTATACCTTGGCGGATACACCTGTGAGCCCGTTCACGCTGGCTACCATTAGTCCATTCGCTCCGATCGGCTTGGGTATTCTGAAGGAAACGCTTGTTAAGAACAGTTAACCTACAGGGTTAAAGGAGGTCGGCGGTGACATGCTGGACGGTAAAAAATCTTACCTGATCAGTATCACCGCCCTTTTTTCTAAAAAGGGCTATGAACTGGCATTTGGTACAGACATGATCTTGGATACACAGCGGGATACGCGTTACCATCTGTCTGCTCCTGTGAATAGTACGTACCGAACGCTGAGGCAGGATACGTTAAAGAATGCATCCAAAGCTCCATATTCCGCTACAAGTTTATTCGGGAGAGATTGGAGAGAGGCAGCGATTGCTGGTGAATTCGAGGGTCAAACCGTGGAAGCCGTTCACTCGACCATTGTATCTTACCTATCAGATATTCACAGGCATTTTAGAGGAGAACTCAGACAGAAAGTGCAGCAACCATCACGTTCTACAGCGTCAGATGCGCGTTGGAAAATGGGTAGCAAGATCCATTCCATGGAACATGCAGATTCTATACAGCAGGGATATAGGCAGGAGTCCATTCAGGCTGATTTTATTTTTAATGCGGTGCAGGAAGAAGACGCAGTTTCTGAAATAAGGCAGCAGGTAGAGGCTTCAAGTGATGCTTATGAATCCGGGAAGGCTTTCTCTATTTATGAGGGAGTTTTTGATGCAAGCTCTGGATCTGAGCATCGACAGGGTGACGGATCTCCCTCTTCTGAATCTGCAATTCATGGAGAAACGGTGAAGCAGGGAGACAACGTTGAACAACAGACGGTTATTCATCAGATATTTCAGGATCGAGAAGTAGTGGTAGAACAGCAAAACGCGGCTGAAAGCCTTGCGATGGAAACTCTCTTCCAGCCAGCAAGTGAGGCGTTGCGCTATCGAACCGATATTCGGGATGCCCTGATTGAGACATCAGAGTCCAGTGTGAAGGAACAGATTTTGGATTCGGACGAAATCAACGATTTAACAAAAGCCGGGAAGCTTGAACAGGTAGTCGGGACTATTCCCGATGATTTGCGAGAGACAGAGGCTAGAGCCAAGGATGATAATGCTCCCATGGAAGCTCGTATGGCGAAGTCCGACAAAAGCGAGGATGTCATCATAGATTGGCAGGTGTCTGTCAATCAGCGCCAATTTAAGGATTCCACCGACGAACATAGCACTGCTGCATTGATGCGTTCCGGCACTGGTGCTGAACATGAACGAATGGGCGTAACAGAGTTGAGTCATGACAAGCCAATGATGATTCAAGAGTCTGCCACAGGTAATCGTATTTATCCTCAAGTTGCTACGGAGTCTCAAGGCATGCTGGCTAAAGAGATCCGCTCTGTATATGGCGAACAAGCGATGGAATGGGTTGAAGCGGGAATGGAAAGTAGTCTGCCAGAGGGCTTGCAGCAAGTTGACGTACCAGCCACACCAAGCTCGATTGAAAGTGTAATTCATCGAATGCAGGAGACTTTGAACGGCGGTTCACTGGAGGGGGTTCAAGGTCATTCGATGACAGGAAGCATGGAATCATCTGATGGCACGATAGGTGTGCAGACAGAAATGGTTACAAGCGGTTTCACTTCCTCAGGCCGGGACAGTTTGAACGAGCCTGCGAGCGTGGCTAGCTACAATAATGAACAAGTCTATCCTATCAGTCTAAATCAGTATAGAGCAGCTTCTCCATACGACGACTCCAAAGCTCAGCCAGTGGAGCGGAGCAGTACAGCTTATATTCATGCCTCCACAGATGCCGACAATGAACATTTGAGTTCGGGTATCCTTGAGCATCACGCGACGTTAGACGACTCTCAGCGTGGAGAGCGGATATATGTCAGTGAAGAAGGAGAGTTGGACGATCTTGGTTCTGCCCGTTTTAATGGCTTGGAGTTGGATGGGCAGCATGGAGAGTTGCTTGCAGCTCATGTTCTGAGAGAAATGATTGCAGAGTCTCCTGAAATCAGCAAGATGGCTCGAATGCTCCGGATTATGTATGGTGAGCAAGCGATAGAGCTGATTGAAGCAGGCATTGAAAATATTGTGGCAGAGGCTGTGAAGGAAGGGACAACTCAGGCTTCGGTAGATCTAATTACAGATAGCGTCATTCATCAGTTGGAAACATCATTGGGTGATGGTTCGCTGGAAGCTATCCAGATTCGTTCGGATCAAGCCAATATTGAGCATACCGAAGGAACGTTACAAACGAACGCTGAACAAGGAAGCAAGTCTTCTGCTGAAAAGGGACAGCTTACAAATTCCGAATCCGGTAACTCCTTCTCTTCTAAGGAAGGTGCGTATCATGCGATGGAACATGCAGAAAGACGCATGTCTGCCGAAGCTGAATACCAGGCATTGGGCAAGGCACTTATTAGCTCGGATTGTGCGAATGTCATGATACAGGACACGGAAACAGGCAGAACCTTCTCTAGCACTACAGGTGTCACGGATTCCATGGAACAGGGCGTTCTCCAATCGTTTACGGATGGTGAATACAGTCATTTGGAGAGGGCAGCCATGAGCGCTGGAAACTTTGATGCAACGGAGTCAGGGCCACTGGAAAGTGCACAGTATATTGGGGAATTGGATGCGGAGAAAGTGGCGTTGGTTCCAGCAGAGCGAACAAGCATTGAGAGCTTGGAAGCGGAAAAAGTCGTGCTGGTTCCGTCGGATCGGATAAGTATAGAGAGTCTGGGAGCAGAGAAAGTCGCGCTGATTCCGTCGGAACGTGTAAGCATTGTGAGCGTGGAAGCCGATCGGCATGAGGTCAAAGCTGGCGAGCTCTTAGAACAGATGAAGGAAGCTGATGTGACTTCATTGGAGCACGCTTTTGTCTATCCGGATATTCAAGCCGGTGTTATCACTAGCGGCACTTGTGCAGACAGCCAAGAGAATAATCAGGTCTCCGATGCTGTTCTCGTTGACGGAGAGCAAGCAGCCTCTATGGAATCGGTTCGCGAGACGATTACAGATGAGATCGATCAGGCGAACAGCATCATGAGAACGAATGAGGCTGTGATCGAGCAGGTGCATGGACAAGGTAACAATGTTGAAAATGTACGTGAAGCCATATGGGTACACGGGGAAGGCTCCAGTGGTGAGAAGCAGACCTACACCAGTGTCAGAGACGATCTTGAAACAGCCACGCTAGGAGATATCAGCAAAATGGTGGATATTCAGGAGCTGGAACAAGGCCAAGCCAACGAACAAACGTTGGAAGCAGTGGTGCCTGCTCATACCGATGCAGAGCCTATTTTAAAAATAGAAGAAACCGACCTGCATGCTATATCTGAAGGTACTCGTAAGAAGAAGGTCATGTCTACAAATATTGAGGATGAACACCAACAAGCTAGCAGAAAGAAAAAGGTAATAAAAACACAGATTACAGATGCAGAAGAGGGTACACGTTTGAAAAAAACAGCTACTGTTCGTATCGAAGCTCCAGAGTCAGCCAAGCGGCATAAAACCCTGAAGACGGTGATTGGGACTCCATCCGAAGCTACGAATCAATCGGTACCAGGCATGCCTAAACGAAAAATATGGATGATTATGGGCAAGATCGCTTCTTGGAACATTTGGAACTGGAAGAAGACAAGGTAGGTGATAGAAATCTCATGGGGATTTACAAGAAATGGAGTGGATTGATTTTTGATGATGCGTTCCAAAGTGGAGAAATCCATTCCCGCTACCAATTATCTCCGACAACGGCTTGTACCCTGGATACAGGCTTGCAGCAGTTTATCATGTCCCACACAGAACCGGAAACCATGCTTTTGTTTGATGCACCAAAGGATGAGCCTACCCTGCTGTTAGAAGTTACTGCTGACTATGTTCCTATTGCATATGGTGACGAAGGGGGGATTGTCATCTGGCAGGATGGCTACCATCGGCTGGAATTCCTGGAGAGTAAGGATACGACAACCCGGGAGTATAGCCGATGGCGGGCAGAGAAGAAGGGCAATCGATGGATTTTTTATGCTGATCGCGGATTGGGGTGGGAGCTATTTGACTCGGCTGATCTGTCGGCTGAAAAAATAGGTGTCCTCTTAAAAAATCCACAACGTGATGAATATGAAAAACTTGGTTTAGAGAGGCTTGTGTTATGTAAAAGCAACAAAATAACGATGGGAAATTTGCCAGAAGGCTATTCCGTGTTTTTATGCGATCCCGACGGATATGCTATTGCCTCCTCTAAAGTAGAGCCTACGTGGACAGGGGTACATTTGGAGCTTCCGACGATGCCCTTTAGCGGAATGCTGAGGGTTTATGATGAAAATGGAGTTCTTTTATCGAGCCTTGGCGAAATGGATATGTACGGTGGTGATCTGTATCTGTATGGTACCGATCTTCGTGTGCTGTGGAAGGATAAAGAGCTTAGTTTAAGCGGGGAAACCTACCTGGGCACGATGTATGACAATACCATTCAGGTTCAGATGGAGCTATATAATCCCTCGAAAAATAAGAAGTCCGAGCAGATCTCCATGGGTATCCTGAAATATCTGGAGGAATTTGGTTATGAATGGGCGGACTTGAGCCATGATGATGGGTCAGATCATCCGCAAGGGGATTATATGCAGCGACTCCCTATGGGGACTCTCCCCCCCCCGACGGCAAGATGAAATTCTGGATGAAGATAGAGCGCAAAAATGAGCACTTTGGCATCAAGCCGCTTCATTTTATTTTGGATATTACTCATATATAAGGAGGTGTTGGATTTTGGCTGGTACGAAGATGACGTTGCGCAGATATGGAAATGAACTAATCTATTGGAACGAGCAGGAGATTATTGTGGATCAGGCCTACCTGGACAAGCATAAAGACTTGTACATCCGTCTGACACATCCTTATATATTGGGTACAAAGATGCTGGACGTATATCTGAATGGGCAGCATTTGCTGGTTCAGGGTGGATATGAAGAAGTGGACGAAAACACGATTCGTCTCGATTTGGGCACATACCCGCTGGAGCATCCATTGGCAGGGCAGCACATTCCTCTCGTGATTAATGATGAAATATACATCCGCACCTGGAAGGCTGAGTATCGTCAAGGGGGCGGAAGCGGTATTGATGATCTCAGGTTCAAAAGGCTGGAGGAAGAAATTGTATCGGCCCGTAAATATACGGAGCGTGATGTCCTGTTTCATCGTCTGGATGACAGGCTGGATTATATTCAGGAGCGGGCAGAGGTCAAAACGATGGTATTTGTGCTGGAACGGATTCCGCTGGGTCCCTGTAAATATGAAATGAGATTCCCCTTCGAAGGTAAGATCAGAGAAATATATGCTTCTTGCGGAGCGTACGGGACAAGTAAGAGTGAGTTTTCCATTGAAAAATGCTCACAGTTCGACTATGAAACGTTGCCGAACTGGACTAATATTTTCACCCGCAACCTGACCATTCATGCAGGTGAGAAATCCAGTAATACGAGCAACTTACCCTATGTTCTGTCCGATCCTCTGATTCATAAAAATGATCATTTTCGTATTTACACTCATGTGGCAGGCGAAGGCTTAAGAGGCTTGACACTAGAAATTGTCGTTACTATATAAGATGGAAAATAAAGTAAAAATTAATGATTTACAACAAAATATTACTACAGTATCGGATAAGAAGGCATCAAGCAAACTTATATTGCATTCGTAACAAAACATAAAAGAGGATTTTGCAAAATCCCGACAAGGAGAGGTATGTTATGGCAGAAACAAGAGGTATTGCGAGATTTCGTGGTGAGCAATTGAACAACAAACTGTTGCGGAATCAACATTTTGACGAAGCGAACAAGATTGCAGAGAAGTACATTGACCTCCAGTTTCATAATCACCGTGAAATTTTGGAAGACACCAAGATTGATGTATTTGTACAGGTTAATGAAAAAGCGGTTGCTGGCAGCACACAACTGGATGTATCGGGCGATATCGGTACAAGAGCTGTCTCGACCGGAGCCAAGGTGGAGGGTGTCGTACTGACCGAGAAGGTGCAGCTTCGCGCCGCTGGTACAGATAGCCCGATTGGAGACAGCGATTCTGACGTGGTATACGGTCGTCTTGAAGAAAGTAAAGGCAGCTACCTTCTGAAATTTTATAGTGTAGAAGGGGGCAAAGAGCAGCCTTATACATTTGATGCAAAAGCGAACAAGATTGATTATCGTTTCGTGATTCGCACGAATTTGTCTGTCATTCCTTCGGATGCGATCATTCAAGGCGGTAGCGGATTCGTGGAAGGGGCCACCGATGCCAAAGCCTATATGAACCTGATTCAGCTGATGAAGGATGTGTATGGTTCGACCGGTACGCTGGACAATGACGGTAATTCGAATCTGGTAGTTTCTATTCAAGATCAGATTCGCCAGGAGGCACAAGATCGCCAAGATGCGGATCAGGCGATTCGGGATCAGTTGGCGTCTGCTACAGGCGCACAACTGATCGGGGTTGCGACAGATCCGAACTATAGCGGAGTGACTTTACAGTTGGCTCTCAGCCATTTGGCGCAGCGCTTGAAATCTTCTGAGGATTTGATGAATGGAATTAATGACCGGGATGCAGATTCTTCAAATGGTTACTTCAAAGCAGGTGCTTTTGGTAATGCGGAAGGTCGTATTCTTGATTTGGAGAAGGCGGCAGATGCCGCGTTCAAAGCATTAAGTGTGAAAGTGGGCACTATCGAAGCTGCGGATGAAGAAGAGGTATTTGAAGCAGTTGGGGGCGAGACGGAATACACTCTAAAAAAGGGAAAAGCCAAAGACAAAACGGTACATCTGGCCATCAACGGGCAGCTCCAAACACCAGGTATTAACTTTACCTATATCAAGGATGTCAGCGGATTGATTACAGGCTTTAACTTTACGCCGGATACGTTGAAGGTTGTCGAAGATGTACCAGATGTTTTGTTCATTCAGTATAAAAAGGCTGAATAAGCAATAAGCAGGCTTAATCCTATTTTAACTCTATATCCATCAGCTTGAGCTATAGCAGCACCCCTTAGAAGCGTTGAACGAGTGTATGCTCATTCGTAGCAGCTAAGGGGTGTATTTATGTCTACTACCTCTAAAGAATTTTGTATGCTTTATCTCCGCAGAATGTTAGTTTTCGATTCAAGTTACTTATATTGAGTATGCCATGAGGAACGTGGCGAAAGGTTTTATTTTATTTTATCTTTTCTAAAATGAAGGAGGAAAAAACATGCCAGCACCAGCAGTATCATGGCTTAAAACAGACAACGTAACAACATTGTCAAAATGGGAGATCGGGACGATAGACGCAGGATCTTCTTCTCCATCCCTGGGTGTACTTATTTGGAACAACCGGGGAAATGTAAACACTGACTTCTCTACGATGACCAATTGTACCATTACGACCAAGGATAGCTCAGGTGGGGATAGTGGGGAGCTGGTACTGAATACATGGATTCAGGTACGTGTGGATAGTATGGCAGAATCCAGCTTTACTTCTATTGGCGGGACAGCGACGAAGGTCATTCAGGCGGGCGGGAATACGGTCAATTCCAAGGGAACCTTTTCGCCGGGAAACAAGGAAATTCTGGGCGTTATCAACGATGGCTCCGTAGGGAACTCCAAAGGCAATTACACACAAGTGACACTACAAGCAAGCGTTCCAGCTACAGCTACGGCAGGAAACGTTAACTTTTTGACACGTGTGGCCTATCAATACGTCTAACAACTGATATCCAATACAATGGGAGGAAGAATATCTATGTTTGCACAATGTAACGGATATTCTCCTGTGTCACAGGATTTTATTTGGCTGGGTGAGTACACAGACGGTACTCACCTTTCTGAGTATGATTTTGTCACTCAGGCAGAAAACAGCTTTTACGCCATTCAAAGAGATAAATTGATTCGCTTTGGTATGGTTGGGCACGGTCAAACTTTTTTCTTTGAAAGTGACGGTATTTTCAAATTGGCTGGCAGGATGGTGGAGCTGGTATATTCAACGCCGGACAAAGACTATAACCTGACGGGTAACGTGTTTCAATCCTACAGAGACATTATTTCATATAAGGATGCGGAGGCATCTGGATTACCCAATTATAGCCCTGCTGCGGCTGGAGAAAAAGGTGTAATGAGTAGTACGATTACCCAATTTAATTTTGGATATAAGGCGGCACTTCTGTTTGACCATGTTGAATTTCATGTCAAAGCGATCTGTAAGATTCCATTCAACGCACCCGTTCATATGGCATTGAGACTAGTATCCAATACGGAACTGAATGGTAAATTACAGGTCAAGGTAAACGGCTTGGTTACTCAGGAATTCAGTGCTCCATTAAAACCCGATATCGGAGGTGAATTGAATTGGCTGGTTCAGTAATTCGTAATTATACGATTGAAGTGGATAACATCAATAAAAAGTCAGTATTCAGTATATACCCATATCCTGTAGAAGTTCTCACTCCAAATGGTTGGGAAAGTATTAAAGAAGAATTTGAAGAGTTGCAGGAAAAAAAGCTGGATGTCAATGATACATTAACACCTGATGAAGAGCAGATTTATCAGGAATATAAGCAATTGGCTGATTCCTTTTACGAGAATAAAATAGCTTCCACGATTATTTTGGATACCGTCGATCCGACGGGAATTGACATCGTAGGCAGAGATCGGGTGCAGCATGTATTGGATGCGGAAACCCGTGGACAGATTCCGTTTGGCCGTGAATTCGCTTATGTGCATGGAGCCTCCAACCTTAGCGGAACGATTATTTTACCCTATGATGATTATTCGGATGTATACGTAGTCAGTGATGCGGATGAAGACGGTGTTGCCGAGCTGACCTATGTGAAGACGAAGGAAGAGACGGACGGCGTAAGACCCTATTATGAAAAGATAGAGGGTCAGACCTATATTTATGTGGATCACTTCTCTGGTGGTGGTGGAACGCAGGCAGATCCTTATATTGTTTCTACCGAACAGGATTTGGATGATGTACGGAAGAAGCCTGGGGCCTGGTATATGCAGGATAGGGATATTGTCATGGGGAGCTTTCAGACCGGAGAGGGGTTTACACCGATAAGTTCTGGTACTTCTTTATTTACAGGTGTGTATGATGGTAATGGTTACTCTATAAAAAGCTTGTACATGAATCAGGATAGGGATTTTGTTGGTTTATTTGGATATACTCGATCGGCAACAATTCGTAATTTACGGTTAATCAATCCTAACATAACGAATAAAAAGTTATATACAGGTGCTTTAATAGGTTATGCATTCAATACTTCAGTATATAATTGTAATGTTATTTCAGGTGTAGTAGAAGGTCAGAGTGGAATTGTTGGTGGATTAATAGGTTATCTAAGTCAAACCAATCAGAATTACGTAGGCAGCTCAATCCTTAATTATTTATATAATTTTAAGTGTAACGTTCGATCAGCAGGCAATATTGCAGGAGGGTTCATTGGAAATGTAAATTATTACAGCGGCAGTTTCTCAATTGCATATTGTTACTCTACCGGTAAGGTTGAGGATATCACATTAGCTCGGGAAAGAAGCAATATTGGGGGCTTTATAGGCAGTAATAATACTTCTGCAATTACAAATTGTTATTGGGATATAGAAACCTCTGAAGTTCCAACCAGTGCAGCAGGTGTTGGTAAATCTTCGTCGGAATTAAAGGTTGCATCCACATTTGAAAATTGGGATTTTGCAAATTATTGGTACATGAGTCAGGATTACAATGGAGGATATCCAGAACATAGACAGTTCATTCGATACCAAAGTGGGACGGGCACAAAGGAGGATCCTTACATGATTCTGACCGAGTTTGATCTTGCTCAAATGCGCTGGTTCCGCAATGAATCTTATTTCAAATTTGAAGATGATATCAAAATGACACAATTCCAGTCGGGAGCCGGGTTTTACCCTATAGGTTTTAATCTTGTGGGTAAAGAATCGTATTTCAAAGGATATGTTGATGGTGGAGGGCGCTGTGTTGCTAACTTATTCATCTATCGTCCCAATGATTCATTTGTAAGTCTGTTTGGCTATATGATGGGTGGATGGATCAAGAATCTGGATATCATTGATTGTAATATTACAGGCAGCAGTTATACGTCAGCATTAGCAGGCCAGCTTTCCAAAGCTACCATTAGCAATTGCCATGTCGATACATTTTCTTATTGCAAAATTACGAGTAGAGGAAGTTATGGAGCCGGATTGGTAGGACAGGTAACTACGGATGGAATCGTAGAGGACTGTAGTGTAAATGCAACTGTTGCAGGAGCAGGCTACACCGGAATGTTTGCAGGCTATTTAACAGGTAATGGGATTATACGCAGATGCTATGCTTCTGGTAAAGGCGAAAGTTCAGGGGATTACCTAGGAGGATTTTTAGGTTACGGTAATGGTTCTCCCATAGTGGAGGATTGCTGGACAGATGCGGAGTTAAATGGAATAACGGTAGGCGGATTTGGTGGGAATACTGCTACCCTCACGATAAGACGATGTCTTGCGTTAGGCAAAGCATTTGCTTCCGCTTTGAATGGATTTATTTATACAGGTAGTGGAGTCTTTTCAGATAATTACTTTGATAAGGAATTGTATAAGAATGCTTCCGGCACAGGAGGATCAGGCTTGACCACCCGTGAAATGAAGTACAGGGGAACCTACTCCAATACGGCCTGGAATTTTGATGATATATGGATTATGGATCCTAAATATAATGACGGTTATCCTGCATTAAGAAAGCTCCTACCTCTTGATCTACCGTTGCTCGGCTTCCGTAATGAATTTGGTAAATACTATACGGATAATGCAGGAGAGCGGCTGCGTTACCTGGAGTTTGGTACATTAGTCGCAAGCCAAACCTCTTCTCCAAAACCAGTATGGTTGCAGAATAATGCTGATTTCCCGGTAAATCAGCTCAAAGCATGGGTGGACAGCACGACGGTAGCCAAAGGGATGGAAATTGATTTAAGCATGTCGGATACTCCGTTTTTACCTGCTCAGGAATTAGCCTTTAATGGCACCTTGGCCAAGGGCGGCGCGGAAAAGTTCTATGTCCGAATCAAGTCGGATATTGCAGTGAAGACGGGCGGAACGTTTGATCTAAGGGCGAAAGCAAGCCCCATGTAATGATGTTCCAATACAATGGAATAGGGCGTGATGTTGATGTTTAGTAAGAGAGGATTAATCCTTTCCCTTCACGCTTCCCTTGCCGATCAAGGTTTGGAGGTTGGCTCCAACTCAAAACCCACTTCGCAATGGCATGATTTGAGTGGTAAAGGAAATCACGGCATACTGAATGGCTTCCATTTTACGAAAGATGATGGTTGGGGAGGCAGAAACACCCCCGTCGATCCCTATGCCCTGTTTTTTAACGGGACGAGCCATTATGTCCAATGTACAGGCGCGGATACCTCTAAGCCTGTCGCCAGTGTTACCTTTGAAGTGTGGATATATTATATCGGGGGCAACGTTGTTTTGTCTTCCGGGGGACGGTTGAACGATACCCAGGGCATTTTGGTCATGTTTAACCCTGTGGGGGAATTGGAGCTTCAGGTTGCGACCCGTACAAGAAAAGCATATGCCAACTTAGGGGAATTACCCAGAAACAAATGGTATCATATTGTTGGCGCATATGACGAAATTACAGGCAATCTATCTACCTTTCTGAATGGGGCTCCTCAAGGAAATGTGCAAGCTGAAGTCACTGAACATATCAAGCAGCCAGATGGACTTTTTATTGGCAGGCACAGTACAGAGGATAGCCAATGGTTTCGTGGATATATTCCTGTTGTACGGATGTACAATGTTGCGTTAACGATGGATGTAATCGTTGCAAACTATATGGCTGGTTACCTTTTGGGGATAGGTCATTCTGACATGCAGATTTATACGAGAGTACCAGAAAGGCAGAATCTCACAGCATCTTTGCAAGTGGGAATTAGCGGAGGAGTTCAAGGAAAGCAGACCATTATTCCTACCGACATGGCTGACATGTCTTCACATATAACCGTTAAAAAGCCTAGTCATATAGTGAGCAATATGCATATTAATACTCATGTTTCTGTAAAAGCGCACTATGCGACCCGCCCTGCGGATCATGATGATGTACAGAGTACTATTGAAGTTAAAGTAGCGGATAATCTTGCAGCCGTACTGGGTGTTAGTGCGTCAGGGAAAACGGCTGTAAAGGCTCGATATAGTATCCTGCCTGCGGATAATAGTGATGTCCAAGGTAGGTTGGCAGTTAAGGTATCCGATCATCTCACTGCTGTGCTGAGTGTTAGCTCATCAGCTATAGCAGTAGGCACATACGATGTGAAGCGGCTCATGCCAAATGATTTGCTTTCCAGCCTGAATGTTGTGCAACAGGGATTACCTTCCCGTATATCGGTTCAAGCAAGTACTACCTTAGCCGCCAAATACGATATTCATGCTGTTCAGGAGCAAAACCTCAAAGCTGTAATAGAGGTCAAAGAGCCTAATGATATCGTCAGTAGCTTAAAGGTAAACACTCAGGTAAACAGCAACGGAAGATATCAGGTACGGGGAATTGAGCCTGCTAATCTCAGCTCCAGCCTGCAAATTAAGTCTATTCATCAAATATATTCATTATTGTCTGTACGAGCCCATACTCACCTGGGCGTGAAATATGGTATAGAGTCTCTTGGAGCCGAAGACTTAACCTCCTTCCTGACGGTACCAAGTATATCTGAACTACACAGTAGCATTCTGGTAGGTACCCATACCCGATTAATGGGGCATTACCATATTCGTAAAAGTCATGTTATAGATATATATGCTAGTCTGGAAATTAAGAAGACGGAGAATCTATCTTCATTCTTGTCTATTGCATCCTTTACCCAGTCTACCGGCAGATACGGGATAACTTCTCGGAGTTATGATGATCTTCCGTCTGCAATGACGGTTCGGGAAGTTTCGAATATGGCTTCATCCATAGGAGTTGCACCCTATACATGGATGAAAGGCAGATATGATGTTATCGAGCCCCCAACGTACACGACGATTATGTATTCTAATAAAGATGCTTTTGTTCGTGAGTCTCAGCCCAGATTAAACTATGGTGTTGAGGAACAAATGTATGTCGGATATTCTGCCTCGGCTCAGGAAAGATACAGATCTTATGTTGGCTTTGATTTGGATACAGCTTCTATTCCCAAGAAAAATACAACGATTAAATCTGCCGAGCTCAAAGTGTATTTCGATGGTCGCAACGTACCCCTGAAGGGGATACAGCTCATTGAAGCATCCAGGGAATGGACAGAATATGGAGTTACCTGGCAAAACCAACCGTTTCCGTTTGGCTTTAGCAGTCCTAATTCAACCTATGACGGTATAAACATCGTTCAAGATGTAGGTGGAGATTCAGGGTACATTTCTTTTGATGTGACTGATTCCATTCGTGCATGGTATGAAGGAAAAAGGCCGAATTTTGGATATATCTTTAAAGCTCTGGATGAATTTGAAAATGGAAGTATCCGTTTTTTTACCAAGGAGCAAAAATCGTACCGTCCTATATTGGATATTACCTACTATGATACTCGTATCTATAGTTTGGGCAGGAACAGTATAGAAGGTGGCCTTACCTCTCGTGTAAGTAAGGTGTCTCATCTTCCAGCTTCGTTTCGCATCAAACAGTCCCATGGAGCAACGGTTTTGAAGGGAAGCTTGTTTGTCCATAACCAAAGGGAGGTCCTGGCCGATATCACAGTGACGGTACCTAACTTAAACGGTAAGGTGTCCGTACGGCGCAAGGATAATCATTCTTTGAAAGCTCAGCTTGTTATTGCTGTTGCACGTGAGAATTCAATGGACAGCACCCTGTGGGTGAATAGGAAAATAGTACCTTCGAGTATGTATGTCTTTTACAGGGAGAACCTTGCTTCCGAACTGAGCGTTGCCCGCTGGGCAGCTCCGTTTCCCGAACTTCCGGCAACGATTCTTGTCAATCGAAAGGAAACGCTTGGGTCGATCCGTGTAAGAAGGACAGAGCATCAGGATATCTCTTCTAATATGGAACTGAGTATCCCTAATATATTAGGGAGCATAACCGTCTTTCAGGGAGCGGTAAAGAAAAGCTCTATTTCAGTCCGTAGATCTCGTGAAGCGGATCTGATGGTGGAGGGGCATATACTTTATAGGCAAGATATGCCTGCGGATATGAATATCCACAATCCTGATTTTTACGGCAGTCTCCAAATTGTGTTTGGTAACCTGCTCATATCCGATTTGTCTGTAAGAACAAGAGCGCAATCCGGGCTATCTTCAACGGTCACAATACCGCATTATACTTCTTTGAGATCAAGTATAGCGATCTGGCCGAAAAAAGATGTGCCTTCAAGTCTCACTGTACTTTCAGGAAATTTATGGGCCTCCATATCCATTCCGTACCATATAAGAATGGATATGCAGTCACGAATTACAGTGCGAGTTAAGCTCATTTCTGATCTGGAAATTGCAGTAGGAGTAAGATCCGGTAATCTAGGCTCTAACATAAAGGTTCGAGTGGACAGCCATACGGATCAGTCTTCTCATCTGCGAATCAGACGTAGTCATTTGGACTCTATCTCGAGTGAGCTTTACGTAAAAACTTGGGAGAAATCTGAACTTAAAGGCAGGATCAGTACACGGAAAAGCCGTGAATCTGATAGATGGTCTCGAATCTCGGTGCGTCTTTCCGATCAGCAGGATTGGGATACCGAACTATCGGTTCGTGTTATGGAACACCATGATCTGAATGCTGAAGTGGGGATTAGGCGGGACGCAGCGTATGATAAATATGGTCGCGTTACCGTTCGACATTCAGAGCAAACAGAGCTTCCATCAGATTTGGAGATTCGGGAACATAGTCACATCACAGGCTATCTAACAGTGAGAAGGACAGCACAAATAAGCTTACAAAGTGATATGAGTGTGTGGGAGAAATCCATTGTCACTGGCTCAGTGGTGGTCAGACAGTATCGACAAAATGATCTTCATGGTTCCATGGACATTTGGAAAAGATCTATATTAAAAGGCCATATTTCCGTGTGGCAGAAAGCATTACTACCTGGGGCTATACAGGTTCAGGTGTATGATGATATGGCTTCCAGTATAGATGTGGCTACAGAATACGGATACTGCTTTATCATGTAAACTTAACCCCTGCTATTCGTAGCAGGGGTTAAGTTTTACTGATTTTTACTTATATTGAACCTGTCGGGGAAGAAAATAGACAAAAGGCAGGTGATATGGGCTGGATATAAATGTAATAACCGCGGTTATTGGAGTCATCGGTACAGCCATTTCAGGAGTCATCGGCTACGCCAGCGGTCGTAGCAATAATAAGGTCTCGGATCGAGAGCTATTGTCAAAAGATGAGCAGGCTTTCCGGGTCACCCTAATGGATGCATTGTCAAGTCATAAGGAGGAAATCCATCGCTTAAGTGAAGCGGTAGCTGTACTTCAAGCTGAAAATTTAAGTTTGCTCGCAGAAAACAGATCCTTGAATGCGAAGGTAGAGGCATTGGTAGCCAGACTTGAAGGTGGATAGGAAATAGATTTATAGGGGAAGCAAACTGACGTTTGAAATGAAGTACTAATTGGAGGCTATCGAGGAACTTCGACAGTTTTCAAAAGAATGTTGAAATAGGTCTTATGGAACATGTTCGAATTGAGTCAAAAGGCTTGTTTTTAAAGATGTATACACAAAAAAATGGAACAATATAACCAGATGAAAATAACATCAATCAATGCTAGGAATTGACAAGGTTATATATACCTATTAAAATGAGAACATAAGTTCGTGTTTTGAAAAAGTAATAGATAAATTGCAACTCTTCTGATAGATATGACGACTATTAGAGTAGAATCCTAAAAATTATATATTCAATTAGGTAAATGGAACTGATTCAAATGTATTACGTATTAAAAAAAGAGTAGGGTAAGATAAAGAAAAAAGTGGAAACTAATTGTCGAATGTCGGAAAGGAGTTGTGATACAAGTTTTAAGGAGGGAACAGAGTGAACTGGAACCTATTGAATTAAAATAAACTATTAAAATAGGAGAACCGCAATGATAACGACAAATGTTAGCTCATTTAACCCAGATACCTTAAATCATATTTTTAACTTTATACTTCGTGGTGTTAACGAGGAGGATCGAGAAGATGTGAAACAGGATTCAATCGTTCAAATTCTGACAGCGATCCACAAAGGGAATATAAAAAAGGATATATCTACTTTTTCACATACGGTCATTAAACGTTCTGTGGTTGACTATTATCGTAAAAAAAAACGTAAAATTACACAGTTCAGTACAACCGTTAACTTTTGCGATGGCACAGATGAAGAAGGCTCAATGGCCAATTATTACTCGGTTCAAGTGAATGATTACGGGTTTAAATTAGCAGACGTGAAAGTAGACTACTTAAGCAACCGTAATAGATTCACAAAACAGGAGCAACGAATCATAAATTTCATGCTATTTACTGAAGAAGGCATGGATATGAAACCTGCAGAAATCGCCCATTATCTTGATATTCATAAATCCCATGCTTGTCGAGCCGTGAAAAAACTAAGAGAACTCTATAAAACTGAGATTGACAAATAAACACTCTGATATACCACTATCAGAACAAAATCAAATCCAAAAGGAAATAGAAAGGCACTACGCACTGCCCCTTACTATACATTAATTAGTATACATATCTGACTGAGGCATTGCAAGTGAATGATTCTGAAAATTTAATGAAAATTGTTAAAAAGGAAGGTAGTTTACATGTTGAGTCGCTATATAGTTGGTGGAAGATTAGATCCACCTTTCTATCCTACCAAAACAAGGCCCTGCATAGCAAGCCGCAGGGTTGATATAGATGGTTTTAGAGCTTTAGAAGGTAAAAGGAAGGTAACAGACATCTTTAAGATATCTAATGATCTGGAGTTTTTCGCTATTTCAATAAAGGCGGATGTTATTACCCCTGCCGATTATTGGTCCTTAGTGGTTGATGAAAATGTAATTGTTAACCATGTATATTGCAAAGATTATAGTGAAGGTCTCTATTTTCAGGTAGCTCATCCTGTAATGGGCGGGCGGGAATTTCGTTTTGAATTTTACACGGAGAGTGCTGACCGCAAAAGAATAGAAGTATCCTATTATTTTTTGACAGACCCGAAGGTTACCCTTCGTCTAAACGGTATAACGAACCAAAGTTATGATCCTATTTCTCTACCTGACCGGGTTTAAGGAACAGCACCTAGGGAGGGAGGTTATAGAACATGATCGGTTATATGAATAAATGCCCCCATTGTGGGGCGGAATCTTCTTTTGTTCCTGAAGAGATGGAATGCGATCAATCTCTTGTTCTTTGGTGTAAGCACTGTGGGGATTATATCAATCAGACCATAACAATGGAATCCCTGAGGAAGTGGTGGGCGAGATACGATGCAGGCGAAGACACATTTAAGCCGCCTGTGAGTAAAGGGATACTGCTTATGTTTGAAAGGCTGGAACAAACGCTAGCAGATGAACCAGACTGTAACCTGAATCGGGTCGAAATCCATCTCAAGGATTTTACAGACTATCGCTATAAATAAACTCTGGAGGAAATGATATGAATCATATGAACAACAACATGTATCAGCAAGATGGGGAAGATTCTGATTCAGTAGAATTTATACAAATTATTAGCAAAATTCAGAGAGTTGTCAAAGAGAATAAGGAGCTTAAAAGGAAAAATCATCATCTGATTTCCCAAAATAGACAACTTGCGGCCCGTAATCAATTGCTCGAATTGCAAATGAATGAATATACGTCTTTGGTTCAGGAAATGGAGCAGCAGTTCCTTACCCAGCACGAGTATGTGTTGGATTCAATGCAAACTAACCAAACGCGTTCAAAGAATTTTTTATTCTTGGATGATTCCGGTCATACGTATCTCATTAACTATTCAGATAAATAAATTCTAAAAAGGTAGACCGACTACTGGAGTGTGAGCGTGATCAATGTAGAAGGAAATTCATTATGCTGGTATTTCCAGAAAATACGGGGTGAACGGATTGCTCAGTGATACGTATATACAATTAAGAAAACCTGCTGTGAAGGATATGCATAATATAAAGCTGATCTGTGCGTGTAAAGAGGACAAAGACCTTCTTGGGGAATTTCTTCAAGAGAATCGGAAATTTATGTTTTCGATTATTATGCGATATAGGGGAAGTATAGAAGAGCTAAAAATGAAATTCAAGGTTACTGAAGATGACTTATACCAACATGCATGTATAGGATTACTAACGGCACTCAAGGATTTTGATATTCATCGAGGAATTAAATTTACTACGTATGTAGTAAGACCAATTTTATGGGAGGTTAATCAGTTATTATATAGCAACTCTCAAGAGGTAAGACTTAGTCGGGGAGCTATTGATATGATCCGAAGGATGGTAGAGATAGAAGATGCACTAGGCTACAGGCCGAGTGAGCAAAAAATGGCGAAGCTACTTCAAGTTCCTATAGAACGTTACAGAGAAGTTGCCCAATTCAGTGATGCAATGGAACATTTTGATTCAATAGATAACTTCGAAGCTACAGACAACTCACAAAATAACATGGATGAACATGTGATTAATAAGGTTTATGTTCAACAACTGTTATGTAGTTCTCTGTTTACAGAACATGAAAAAACGGTGATGCACTTAATTATGAAAGGAGCTAATAACTCCCAGATATCTGAAATACTCCACGTATACCCCATGACAATCACCAGGACGTTAGCACGCATCAGGAAAAAAATAGATAAACACAAACAGGATACTGAGAATATCCAAATTGAAGCTCAATCAAAATACAGAGAAGAAATTAACTTAATTGTAGAGATGAGTAAAGAACATAAACAAGTCTTGAATGTTACAGACATTACAGATGTACTTAAAATATCCGGCTATGATATTTCAAAGTATTCAAAACGTGTTCTTTACTATATCCGCAAAAAAGCAAAATTAGCTATATAAAGTATAGCAAAGTTAAACGCAAATCACAACTGCTCTCGATCGATATTAGAATCAAGAGGGTAAAAAAAGCCCATGCAGTTTTCAGCATGAGCTTTAAAGCGAAAAAAGATATCAAACCTATCCCAGTACCGTTAGCTCTTTCGGAAAAGAGGTCAGTACTTCTACGCCGTCAGAGGTGACCAGAACGTCATCTTCAATCCGCACACCGCCGAGGCCTGGCACGTAGATGCCGGGTTCTATGGTGAACACGAAGCCCTCATGAAGCAGGTCTTCATTGCCGCCATGCACAGACGGATATTCGTGAACGCTCATGCCAAGGCCGTGTCCAACCCGATGGTTAAAGGCGGGACCATACCCGGCAGCTTCTACAACTGCACGTGCTGCCTGGTCTACCGACGCGCAGGATACACCCGGACGAATGGCGGCAATACCAGCCTCGTTTGAGCGGAGTACCGTCTGATAAATCGTCTCCAGCTCAGCTGACAGCTTGCCAAAAGCAAAAGTACGCGTAATGTCTGAGGCGTAACCGTCTGAATATACGCCCATATCAAACATGAGCAGATCGCCGTGTTCCAGCTTGCGGGTACCAGGAACACCATGAGGCAGCGCTGTTTTGGGTCCAGATAGTACCGTAGTGTCAAAGGACGGGCCATCTGCGCCGATTTTCTTCATCTGGTATTCAATTTCGGCTACCAGCTCGACTTCTGTCACGCCTTCACGCACATGGGTCAGGCCGTGGCGAAGCGCGTCCTCTACCAATTGTGCGGCATGTTTCAGACGCCGTACTTCCTCAGGTGTTTTTCTTACGCGCATATCCTGAAGCACGGGACCGAGATCCACATATTGAGCCGCACCAATGGCAGTATGTAGCTGCTCGTAGCGGAGTACAGAGACGTGTTCCTTTTCCAAGGCGAACACCTTCACCCCGGTATCTGTGCGCTGGCGCAGCAGATCATATGGATTATCCGTATCTGTGTGGGTGGAGATGCGAGTCACGGAAGAAGCAGCGTGGGCCGCCTCTGCATCCAGTGCAGGCACGATCAGTTCAGGCTCCTCGTCCCGAAGCAGTACCAAGCCAAGAAATCGCTCATGCGGCTCACTGGCAAAGCCAGTCAGGTAGTAAATGTGCTTGGGATCGGTAACGAGCAATCCGTCCCATGACTGTGACTTCAATTTATCATACAGCCGGGTTATTTTATCATTCATACAGAATCATCCCTTTCTATTCATGGATTCATTATAACGCTTATTGCATGAGCATTTTACATAAATCCCAAGAGCGATTTTAAATCAGCGCTATAATAGATCGAAACGGTTTAGTTCGTCTATATAGTGTACATTTAAGCGTTGAGAATCGAATTATGAAAAATCCTTGTTTATAAGGAAGATGCTCACCGTCCTCAAGGGCATGGGCAAAGCGCAAGTCCGGCAAGCGGCGGATCATATCCTCTGCTTGCTGTTTGAGTGTATTATCCAACTGATTGATTCGTTCCGGTGTCAGCTTCACAAACGGCCGATCCCCTGTCATATAAGGAATATCATCCTTATGAGCCAATAGAGCGGTATTCGGTAGCAAGTCCAGTAGTGCATGAACATTACCGATATGATCAATGTCCTGATGCGTTAAAATAATTCGCTTCAGGTGGCTGATATCCTCTCCCACATCTGCAATAGCCTTGCGCAATGGTTCCAACTGAATCCCGTGAACTCCGAAGCACACCTCCTATCTCCTATTGTTAAATGGGCCGACCAAGCTTTGAAGCTTTTGTTTTTCTTCAAGCTTTATTATAAAACCCTTTGTATCCGAACCGCAAAAATAACAACTTAATATGGCTGTTCAGGTGCTTGTCTTGTACAATGAAATAAATCAACATAGCAGGAGGCGGGTACAAACGATGAATAGGGACCAATCTTTTTCCATTGAATTTGCGCGCAGGGAGGATCTTCCGGCTATTGTGGGCATTTATAATTCCACCATTGCAGGACGAATGGTAACGGCAGATTTGGAGCCCGTGACAGTGGAGAGCCGTATCCCATGGTTTGAGGCTCATCAAGAAGACCATCGACCTTTGTGGGTTCTGAGACATAAAGAGACGATTGCAGGGTGGGCCAGCCTTCAGTCTTTTTACGGACGTCCAGCTTATAACGGTACGGCGGAAATCAGTATTTATGTCCATGAAGATTCTCGTGGAACTGGAGCAGGAAGTCGTATGGTGCAACACGTACTGAATGCATGCCCTGGGCTTGGAATTACGACGCTGTTGGGGTTTGTATTCGGTCACAACGAGCCGAGTATCGCCTTGCTGCGGAAATTCGGTTTTGAGCAATGGGGTTATTATCCGCGTGTTGCGCTGCTGGACAGCATAGAGCGGGATCTGGCTATTCTGGGTAAACGAGTGGATGTTGAGGATAAATAGACGAACAAACATTGTTTATAAAGTGGAACATGAAAAAAAGCTGCATCCAAAATGTTCTGCGCACTACAATCGTGCGTGGTTTTGGAAGCAGCCTTTTTATGTTGTGAAAAAAAGATGTTGCCTATCCCCTTCGTTTAACGCTGCGGTTTAAAACGGATGTTGCGAAAAATTTGATTGAGCACCTCGGACAGCACCAAACCGACAGCAATGGCACCTGCGATCATCAGCGTACTCATAGCTAGCTCCAGTGCCTGAGGATAATTATGTTGTACAAACTGTCGCATCGCATTGTAGGCCATTCCCCCCGGGACGAGCGGAATCATGCCTGCCACGCTGAAAATAATAACGGGCATTTTGTACAGTCTGGCAAAGCTCTGGCTGATGATTCCGATTAGAACCGTTGCCAACAGGCTGGCGCTCACGGGTCCCATGCTGTCTGTAGTCCAATAATAGACGAGCCAGCCCAACATGCCGACGAAGCCGCATTGTAGCAGTGAATGTCGGGGAGCATGGAAAAGAATGCCGAAAGCAGCGGTAGCAATAAAGCTTGTGAATAATTGTGCAAGCATAAACTTGGATCTCCTCCGAATCACATATACGAAATGATAACCGCAACGCCAGCCCCAATGCCAAAGGACGTCAAGCAAGCATCAGCACCCTTGGATATGCCCGAAACGAGGTGTCCGGCCATCAAATCCCGAATGGCATTAGTAATTAATAAGCCTGGCACCAACGGCATAACGGAGCCAATAATGATTTTGTCCATCATCTGGCCCCAGCCTGTAACTGTCAGTAAGGCCGCCAACAAGCCGATTAAAAAAGAGGCAGAAAACTCTGAGAAAAACTTAACTTTAACGAGTCTGTGAAAATATTGCACAGCCGCGAAGCCAGCCCCGCCACAGAGAACGGCTGCAGGGAAGTCTCGCCAGACCCCGCCAAACATAATCATAAAGCAGCCGCTCGCCAATGCCGCAGCCATCAGCTGCACGCGATTGGAATAGCGGAGCGGACCACGTTCAATCTTGGACAGCTCCATAACTGCTGCGCGGGGTGACAGGTCATCCCGACTTATTTTACGTGAAATCGCGTTAACCTCTACTACCTTGTGCAAGTCGGTGGTCCGCTCCACAATCCGGATCAGCTTGGCAGGCTCCGAGTCGTTAATGGCAAAAAAATCCCGGTCGGTGTCACATAGCTATGGGACTGGGATATGCCGTAGGCTAAGGCAATGCGGGACATCGTATCTTCGACACGATAGGTTTCGGCTCCATTTTGCATCATGAGCTTGCCAGCCAGCAGACAAACCTCGATGATCTCAGGGGTAGGATGGGAATGATTATTCATGCTCGCTCTCTTTCATTCGTACCGGGCCGTTTGGCCGTATTATTTGTATATATTGTAGCACAAATAACCGCCCTTTCAGAGGCGGTTGTGTGGGAAATAAGAAGGAATCCGTCAAGATTCCATCGTATCGGGAATAACTGTATAGTAGGACTCTTCCAAATGTGTTGCAGCCTCAGACAAACCCATGGATCTAAGCTGTCCTGCTACAAAAACACGAAGGGCAGAATGGGTGAACAGATGGCGTGTTTGAGCATCCCGGATAAAGGCCAATCTCGCTTCACGCGAAGCGTTGCGAAACAAATCACGTACTGTTTCACCTTGTTTATCCCAATGAAAGGGCTCTGCGACGCTTAAAAGAGCACTCTTCATAGAGGAACGCTGTTTTGCGGAAGAAGGAAATGCCGGAATGCCCAAGCCGTTCAGTGTAGGGGCAGCTTCGTTTTGCTTGCGCTCGGTTCGCAAACTGTCGATGTAGGCAGCCATATCCTGAATCGGTTGAACACCGAAGCGCTCCCGAAAGGATTCCCGCACAAACGCAGTGCGTTCATCTACGGCCTGAGGCGGCCGATGTCCTGTATGTCCTGTATAATCCTGTCCACTAGCGTAGTAGCGCTTTAATGAACTGTTCTCTGTATAAACAACACTTAAAAAATCCTGCAAGTGGCGGGCAACCACCCATACACCTGTCCAGTCAACAGGGGATATGCACACAATGGGGGCCTGCGAAAGATCCTTTACAAGTCCAAAATCCGTTAAAAAGCCGTAATGTATTCCGTCCACGCCTGCGTGGGCAAAGGGAATCACATCCGGTGGTGTAGCCATATATCGTGGCGCGCGGCCATGCTCCATAATCAATCCCAAATCAAAACTCAGAGAATGCCGGTTCGCTTCAAGCTCCTGTTCAAATTCTATAATTGCCTCAATCAAAGGTGTAGCTGATCCGTAGGCAGGGTTAGAACCGGAAATCATCGTGTATGCCTCCTTATCCAAGTACATCCATAAAGCGTTCGTCCCTAAAAGGTACGTGATTTTACACGAAATGTAAACCTGTATGCTGAATCTTTTCAAAAATGTGACCTTTTACCCGTGTGTTATGGAATAAACCGCTTTCGGGGTAAAACAGGACGAGATACCTATTTAGATAAGTACAGAAGTAAAGGGAGTTTGTGAAAAAGATGTCTTTTCAGTTTATGACCGTCACGGTGAAGTGTGAATGCGGGAATGGATACAAATAATTGCTACAAATTACAGATCAAACTACAGATCAGAGCTATGGATGGCGAAGGAGTAAGGTGCAACGTATCGGGTCAGCGGGTATAATATCAGGACAAGGTGAGGATGGACGTCATCCAATGATTTTTACAGAAAGAAGTGGGTATATGAACTTGCACAAGAAGGCCGTATTTTTTGATGTGGATGATACAATGTACGATCATTTGCACCCTACTCGCGATGCGTTGCGTACAGTATTAGGATTGAGTGAGCGTTTTCCTTATGAAGAGGCCTATAATCGTATTCGCTATTACAGTGATGTGTTATCAGCCAAAGGAGGACTATTGGAGGGGAAAGCGGGGCAGGATGAGCTGGAGGATATGAGGGAAGGCCGTTTTGTTCTGGCTTTACAGGAATTTGGGGTGAATATTACCCGTGAGCAGGCAGTGGATATCCAAAAAGAGTACTTGGATCGCCAGTATCGGATTGAGCCTTTCGAGGGAGCTACATCGTTAATGGACGAGTTGAGCTCGGCTGGATATCTGGTTGGCTTGATTACGAATGGTCTCGAAGATCACCAGATGAGCAAAATCAGGGCCATGGCGCTGGAAAATCATATTGCGGCAGAGCATATTTTTGTATCCGGAACGGTTGGCTATGCCAAGCCTGATCCACGTATCTTCGAAGTAGTGAACGAACGGACAGGGACTCTGGCGGAGCATTGCTGCTATATTGGGGATTCCTGGCGTAATGACGTGGCGGGAGCTGTAGCGGCGAATTGGCGGGTCATCTGGTTCAATCACAGAAAGGTTGCCCCGGAGTCTGAGGTAGTGGGAGTCTATGAAACAGCGGCAAGCTATTCAGAGTTGAAAAAATTACTGCTGTATCCGACATATGTCTAACTTCATTCAAATGGTTTAGAACAGAGAAGGAAGGGATCGCGCATGGTTGAACAATGGAGGCAGGCAGACGAAATCATAAGTCAAGTGACTGTTTACAGTACCGAGGATAATGATCCGGTTACGATTAAAACAGTCTCCCAAGACGTCCGTTGTATTGGCATCGGGACGGATGCGGCCGTATTTACGCTCGATATGTTGCCCGGCTACGCGTTCAAGGTGTACTCAGACATGGCGATCGAGAAGAAGGATGCGGAGGCCGACGTATACGAGCGTTTGCGGGGATCCGATTTTTTTCCACATTATTACGGGAAAGGTGACAAGTATATTGTCATAAGCTATGAATCAGGTATTACGCTTCTGGATTGTCTGCTGCAAGGCATTTCGGTGCCGGAGCAAGTCATTCTGGACGTGGAAGAGGCGAGGGAGTTTGTCCGATCCAAGGGGCTGAATCCCCGTGATATTCATCTCAAAAATGTACTGATGCAAGATGGACGCGCCAAGGTATTGGACGTATCCGAATACGTGAAGGAGGGCGATGACAAGCGCTGGGAGCATCTGGTGTGGGCGTATCATACGTTTTACTCAGGTATCTCGGAGGTTAAAGTTCCGTCATGGATTCTGGATACGATTAAAAAATGGTACTACAAGCTGGACAACTCCAGCTTTAATCTGGAGGAGTTCGCTCAACGCGCCAGCCAACTGTTTTCCAAATGGAAGTCATAATGGAAGGAAGTCTTGATCTTCTTATAAAAAAAGGATTGCACCCGTATTAGGGAGCAATCCTTTTTGGCACGTTACCAGACATGTCTTACGGAATAGGCAGATTCTCTTTTACCTGAAATCCCGAGGTACTCTTCTGGCGGTTCCGCTCTCAATCGCAGCCCGAATGACCTTCTCACGCACCCGCTGAACGGCATTCTCGTTAAATACGCCGGGGATGATATACAGCTTATTTAATTCTTCGGGGCGGATCGTACTCGCAATGGCTTCTGCTGCCGCAAGCTTCATTTCTTCGTTAATTTCACGGGCGCGACAGTCGAGCGCCGCGCGGAATATGCCGGGAAAGCAAAGCACGTTGTTGATCTGGTTAGGGTAGTCTGAACGTCCGGTGGCAATGACACCTGCGATGTCTTCGACATCCTCGGGGGCAATTTCGGGAACCGGGTTAGCCATGGTGAACAGCACTGGAGCCTCGTTCATGCGTTTTACGTCTTCCCGTTGGAGTAGCCCGCCTGCCGATAGACCGATAAACACGTCAGCACCTTTCAGAACCTCGGACAGCGTGCCTGATAACCGTTCGGGGTTAGTATGCTGTGCGTACCAGTTCCACACCGGATGATCGTACGTTTCATCAGCTGTAATGGCTCCGTGGCGATCTACACCAATGATGTTAACGGCACCCGCAGATAGCAAAATTTTAGTGCAGGCTACACCCGCAGCTCCGATACCGCAGACGACGATTTTCACATCAGACAGCGCTTTGCCGACGACCTTGAGTGCATTGATCAGCCCTGCGTACAAGACAACAGCAGTGCCGTGCTGATCATCATGAAAAACAGGAATGTCCAGCTCCTGACGCAGCCGCTGCTCAATTTCAAAGCAGCGAGGTGATGAAATATCCTCCAGATTAATACCGCCGAAAGCTGGAGCGATTTGCTTGATCGCCTTGATGATTTCCTCAGTGTCCTGTGTGTCCAGACAAATCGGGAAAGCATCGACGGACCCGAGCTGCTTGAACAGCATGGCTTTGCCTTCCATGACCGGCATAGCCGCGTAGGGGCCGATATTGCCCAAGCCCAGGACAGCACTTCCGTCCGAGACGACAGCAACGGTGTTACGTTTGATCGTCAAACGGAAGGCTTTGTCCGGCTCCTCATGAATCGCCATGCACACGCGTGCTACATCTGGAGTGTACACCCGGGACAAGTCGTCGCGATTCTGAATCGGAACCTTGGGCTGCATTTCAATTTTACCTCCAAGGTGCAGCAGAAAGGTCCGGTCAGAGATGGACAGTACCTTCACGCCTTGCGCTTTTTTAATCCGGGTAATCATTCGGTCAATTTCGGCCGGGTCGGCAATGGTAACCGTAATATCCCGCACGGTGACCTTTTCAGAGGTGCGAATGACGTCAATCGCAATAACATCCCCGCCATGTTCGTTGACCAGCGTAATCAATTGACCAAATTGGATGTGCTCGGTGGAAATTTCCAGTCGTAAAATGATATTTTTACCGCCAATACCGCCTTGCATACAAATTCCTCCTTTGTGTTCCATAACAAAATTAGTAGGATCAATTGATTGCGCTTACAATCGAAAGCGTGCCTAAGAGGTGAATTTATATTTCAAATTAGTGGATTCTTTCCCTATCATAGTGAACAATCTCCCACTTGTACAGATAAAGCTGAATCAAATCTCTCATTTTGCATCAAAAAAGGACAAAAGCCCGGCTCTGTTTTAGCTCCATAGCTATTGTCCTTTTCTAATGGATAACATATAGTCCATCCTGCTGCTCCCATCCCGCTACGTCATATTTTTGCCATAATAAATTTCATCCATTTCTGTTTTAAGACGGGCGGCTATGTTTTGCTGCTCGTTCCCGCTCAGACTTTTCTTCGTATAGCCGAATAGATAATTGTCCAGATCGAATTGTTTCAGCTTGCATTTAGTGTGGAAAATGTATTCCTGATACACGTTCACGTCTATCATGTCATACTGGTTGCGCACTTCGTCGGGAATATAATTTTGAATGGAGGCGATGTCATGGTCGATGAACAGCTTATGCCCATTCGTATCACGTGTAAAGCCGCGTACCCGATAATCAATCGTCATAATATCTGTGTCGAAGGAATGAATCAAATAATGGAGTGCCTTGAGCGGGGAGATTTCCCCACAGGTAGAGACGTCAATATCGGCTCGGAACGTGCTGATTCCCTCGTCGGGGTGATATTCCGGGTAGGTGTGGACAGTGATATGGCTTTTATCCAACTGTATAACGACAGAATCGGGCAGAGGGCCGGGTGATTCGGCGTAGGATTCTGTAGGCACCTCCACGATAGGACCTTCCGATATAAGCATGGTCACACTGGCTCCTTGAGGAACATAGTCCTGCTGGGCTACGTTGAGCACATGAGCCTCGATGATATCGGACACATTTTTTAAAATGGCAGTCAGCCGATCCGCATTGTATTGTTCGTCAATATATTCGATATAGGCTTCGCGTTCTTCCCTTGTTTTGGTGTAACAAATATCGTACATGTTGAAGCTCAGCGATTTGGTCAGATTGTTAAACCCGTGCAAGGTAATCCGCTGTTCCGGTGTCATGGTCATGGGCTATTTCCCCTTAATAGTTGCAGTATTCATACATAATGTTCCCATCACTTCTTTTCATATACCCATTCATATACTCCATCCTGTAGCTAGGATTAATGTACCCATAACTTGGAATCAACGTCCACGTACGCCATGTTCTGTTCATAGTTCCATCTGTAAACACCTCGATTCGATAATGACGTACCAATTCGGGCATAACTTCAAAAGGGGTGCGATGATGATGGAGATTGATTAAATCCTCGTTAACGTCATCATTAAAGGTACAATGAATCTCCCGAACCGTTTTTTTCGGCAGCCGCAGTCCACCGGATCGCATTGTCCATTCCAGCACCGCACTGGCTTTCACATATCCGTGAAGTTCTGAGCTGGAGCAGACAGCCTGCGCGAGTCCACACGCAAGGCAGTAAGACTGCTGGACGCTGTTACCTGAGCGAGCTTTGTTTTGACATGCACGGAAACATCATGCGTATATACTTTATTTCATGTTTAGCTAATTTTTAGTAACAGGATTTATAATGTGAAAGCAGATGGATAGAACGCTTTGTGGATATTTGGCGCACAGTCAGTAGGACATGGAAAATGAAGGCGGTAAACGCCCATGTTCGGAGTCCACATTCATCAGCATGTATATTGGAAGCAGAAACAATCTTTTCAGTTGGTGCTCGATACGGATGTGCACTGGATTGCCTATGTAATTGAAGAAGGAAAGTTTGCCTATACTATTAAGGAACACTAGGGGAGGCAAATACCAGGTGCATCTCGTTTGGGGTTAAGTCCGGTGCAATTCCCGAGGAGTTTTCAGACGGCGGTGGACTTGACACCCATCCGGTATGTGACCACACTGCGTCTTGAGAAGGCCCAGACTTTATTGCTGGAGACAGAATATACGCTTGATGATATTGCGGGAAAATGCGGATATCTGAACGGATTTTATTTTAGTCGGGTTTTTTCAGCCAGAAAGCACATGTCACCTTCACAATACCGCAAGCTTAACCGAATATGATTATAGACTTGCAAGGAAAGTGACTTTGGGCATTGCGTAAAATGAGAAAAGAAACTTCAGCTAAAAGCAAGCGTATAATAAAATAAACGTAAGAAGCTAAGAATTATGAAGTTAAAATGAATTTGATAGCAAAAAGAATTTCACAATCCCATCCCATGCTACACTGAAAGTAAAATGGCGAAAGGAGTTTCAAGATGCTGGCTTTGTCCGATCCGGCCTGGGCTCTGCTCCAAGGCCCCTATGGTTCCTCTCAATACGTCCCGGAGATGTTGAAGCAGCTCCAAGCCGGATATGACGGCGAAATAGCTGACACCTTGTATTGGGAGGAACTGTATCACCAAAATACGTTATATACTTGTACCTTCGCAGCTGTACCGTACCTCGTCGATATTGCGTTAAGCAGCTCTGATACAAGTATTCGTGCGGATATTTATAATATTTGCGGAATATTCGAAGCCAAAAATGTTAATCCCTTACATACAAAAGTTCCGTTGGAATTTGCAAGGGATCAGGTAGAATTGGATGCAGATCTGGCTGAATATATATATGAACAATACCAGCAAGCTATTGTCCGGCTTACAGGATTGACCGAGGAAATGGTGTTGTATGCTAAGGACCACGAAGGAGATGTTGGCAAGCGTTATGTTTTGGCTGCGGGGGCTGCCTTTCAGGGTTATCGATGTGTAGCTTTTATGCTGCAAAGCTTTGATACTGGTGATGAATATACGCTGGATTGTCCGCATTGCGGAACTCCGCTCTATATTTGGCCTCTTGAACAAAGTGATGTCCTGGTGGTTTACGATAAAGATCCGGTAAACTCAAAAAACCTGGTTCCCCATTCGATCCAACCCGGCTCATTGGACCATAAAGGCTCTAATCTACAATGGCTATATCAATATGCCCAAAAAATTGAAGAGAACAACCTTTTGGCCCATTTACCCTATTTAAACGGTCGGCTGAATTGCCCCATTTGCAATACATCGATCTCCATTTGGGACGAGCTGATGAAAACAGCTAATGGTGTCCGAAAGCATACCGCTTAATGAATAAAAAAGGGAGCTGTATCATACAGCCCCCTAATTTCCACGTATATTTTTTCCGTTCCAATTATTCCTGCTTGTCTTACGTAAGGCTACTCTCGAAACGGATTTAAAAAGGTTTTAGGAATGTCGGATTCAAACCGCAGCAATACTCCAGTGACGGGATGAATAAACGACAGTACTCGCGCATGGAGACCGAGTCGACCGATAGATTTGGCTTTGGAGCCGTATTTTTTATCTCCCACAATCGGATGGCCGATATCCTCCATATGAACGCGAATCTGATTCTTGCGTCCGGTTTCCAAACGTACTTCCAGCAAAGAAAAATGCCGATTGGCCTGAAGCAGCTTGTAATGAGTAATCGCGTGCTGTCCGTCATTCGGATATGGGCTGGAATACATTTTCAGCGTCTTGCTTTCCTTCAGCCATGAGGTGATAGTGCCCGCAGCCTTTTTAACCTGTCCTTCTACGAGAGCGATGTATGTTCGTTCATACACGACTTCCTTCCACGCTTGTTGCATTTCCTGCTGTATGGCTTCGCTTTTCGCAAACATCATGACTCCAGATGTATCACGATCCAGACGATGCAGCACAAAAATACGATTGTATGGATGTTCACGTCGCACATGTGCCGTAAGCTGACGGTATGCCGTTACTTCCTGTTCCTGCGCAGAGGCGACGGACAGCAGCCCGGCATCCTTGTGGATGACAATAATGGCCTCATCCTCATGCAAAATACGCAGCCCGGTCAGCGGCACCACGGGAGTGATCTTTTCCTTGGAGAGCGCCACTGTCTGACCTTGCTCCAGCGGAAAATTGAACACGGTACGGGGAATGCCGTTCACGGACACCTGTCCACGGGCCAGCGCTGATTTAATGGAATTGCGGCCCATGCCAGACACATGTTCTACCAAAAAATTCAACAGCTCGGCAGGCTCCTGCACGATGTATGTTTTAGCAACGTTTTTTTCCGGTTTACCGTACTCTCGGGCAGCAGTTTTATCAAAAACCCCCGTTTTGCCCCGTGCTTCGGGTCTATGTGAGCCGGATTTTCCGGCGGGTTTATGGCTGCGTTTGGAGTTGCCTGTGTTTGGCGTGGATTTTGTATGATTTTTTCGATTGGGTTTACGATTGTTCATGAGTTCTTTCTCCTTCTTGGTACCGTGTCTCATCATAGTAATGGACAAACTTGCGGCACCGTGTTCACTATATCATGAGAAAACAGCGAACGCCATGGTAGAAGGGGGCGATAAGAATTTCATTATACATTATGCTTATGGACTTCCAGCGGTTGAACATTACCCTGAACCCCGGTAAACTAAAGGTAACGAAAGATAAGCCGATATGCGTCGAGGGGCGCCAGAAATATGAGGAGTTTTGAAACTATGAGTGTACAAGCACCAATATTGGAACGGGCGCAGGATTTGCTGCAAAAATTTTATGGCTATCCCGATTTCCGGGAGGGTCAAAAGAAAATTGTCGCCAGTATGCTGGAGGGCAACGATACGTTAGGCATTATGCCGACAGGCGGCGGGAAATCCATATGCTACCAGATTCCTGCGCTCCTGCATGATGGGCTGACGATTGTTGTGTCACCGCTAATCTCGCTGATGAAGGATCAGGTGGATGCGCTGACCACGATGGGAATTGCGGCAGCCTATATCAATAGCACGCTGAGTGGTCGAGAAGTGAACGATCGCATACGTGCCGCACGGAATGGAGATTTGAAGCTGCTATATGTTGCACCGGAGCGGCTGGAGCTGGACTGGTTCCGCGATGAGATGGCGCAGCTACCGATTTCTTGCGTTGCGGTCGACGAGGCGCACTGTGTATCCCAGTGGGGACATGACTTTCGCACCAGCTATTTGGCGGTGGCTCCTTTTGTGGACGGGCTATACGAGCGCCCGATTGTAGCGGCATTCACGGCAACAGCGACACCGCAGGTCATGGACGACATCGTGCGGCTGCTTCGCCTGCGTGAGCCGGAGACATTCGTCACGGGCCTGGGACGGCCGAATTTGGCGTTCAGCGTGCTGCGTGGGGAGGACAAGCGCAGCTTTCTGCTGAATTATGCGCGTGAGCATGACGGCGAATCGGGCATTATTTATGCGGCGACACGCAAGGACGTGGACGATCTGTACCAACGGCTGCGGGATGCGGGAATGGCGGCCGGGCGTTATCATGCCGGGATGACCGATCAGGAACGGGCAGACAGCCAGGAGGGCTTCCTGTACGACGATATTCGTGTCATTGTAGCGACCAACGCCTTCGGCATGGGGATCGACAAATCGAACGTGCGCTACGTCATTCACTACAATATGCCTAAAAATATGGAGGCTTACGTACAAGAGGCGGGACGCGCAGGACGTGATGGCGATCCGAGCCAATGTATTTTGCTGTTCGGACCGCAGGATATTGTGACTCAGAAATTCCTGATCGAGCAAAATCCGCAGGATGAGGACCGCAAGCGCAACGACTACCGCAAGCTCCAGCAGATGGTTGATTATTGCTACACGACTCGCTGCTTGCGTACGGCACAGCTTGAGTATTTTGGTGAGGCAGAGGAGCATGAAGCTTGCGGCACATGCAGCTCATGTACGGATGAACGGGAACTGGTAGACATGACCATTGATGCGCAAAAGATTTTTTCGTGTATTCATCGCATGCGGGAACGTTTTGGTGTTTCGATGGTAGCCTCGGTATTGAAAGGCTCGCGTAACAAAAAAGTGCTACAGTATGGCTTTGACAGCCTGCCAACCTATGGTGTAATGGGCAATCGGACGGAAAAAGAAATTTCTGAAATTATTAACGTCCTTGTATCGGAAGGTTTTCTGCTGCTGTCTGAGGGACAATATCCGGTTGTCCGTTTGCAGCAGCCTGCGGCTGAAGTGCTGAAAGGTCAGCGCGAAGTCATGCAGCGTGTGGTGCGCCATGCCACAGCTTTTGCAGGTGGGACAGGCTCACGTGGACGACAGGGACGCGATGCGTACCCGGCGGCAGTCAACGAAACGGTGTTCGAGCAATTGCGCCTGATTCGCCGCGATTTGGGCCGCGCAGGAGCATGTGCCGTCCTATATCATTTTTAACGATGCTACGCTGCGTGAGATGAGTGTAGCGAACCCGCAATCTGAGGCGGACATGCTGCGGATCAAGGGTGTCGGCGAAGTGAAGTTCCGCAAGTACGGCAAGCTGTTCCTTGATTTTTTTCAAAATCAGGGGAATGCCGGAGGAACGGTGAGTGAAGATGAGATTTATGCGGACGATGTGTACGAGGATTTTGAATAGCCATACTAAAAGATATGAGGCGTCATGCAAACTATAAAAGGTTGTGACCTATGAAAGTCATTTTATCAACGTTAAACGCAAAATATATTCATACCTCGCTGGCGATCCGGTGTCTCAAAGCCTACAGTGAAAAGGACTTTGACATTGAGCTGGCGGAGTATACGATCAAGGACCCTGTGATGAACATCGTATCCGACCTGTTTCAGCGGGGAGCGGATGTCATCGGCTTTTCCTGCTATATCTGGAACATTGAAGAGACGATTAAAGTCATTGATGTGTTGAAAAAGATTATGCCGGAGGTCAAAATCATTCTCGGTGGCCCGGAAGTCTCTTACGATACCGACCATTGGATGAAACGCCTGCCGAATGTGGATTTTATCGTTGTCGGTGAGGGGGAGGAAACCTTTCATCAACTGCTTCAGGAGATTGAGGGTACGCAAAAGTACCATTTTGTATATGGACTGGCCTACCGCAAGGGAGAAGAGGTCATTCAGATGCCGGGCCGTCCAAAGGCGGACTTGAACGAGCTGCCGTCACCGTACCGCTTTGCAGAGGATATACCGGAATTAGGCAAACGGGTTGTTTATTTTGAAACCAGTCGGGGTTGCCCGTTCAGTTGCCAGTTCTGTCTGTCCAGTATTGAGGTAGGGGTGCGTTATTACGATATTGAGCGTACGAAGTCGGATATTCTGTATCTGATCGACAACGGAGCCAACCTGATCAAGTTCGTCGATCGGACCTTTAACATTAAACGCGATTATGCGCTGGAAATGTTCAAGTTTCTCATTGAAAACCATCGCGGATGTGTCTTCCAGTTTGAGATTACGGCAGACATTATGCGTCCCGAGGTGTTGGATTATTTGGCGGAAAACGCGCCGCCGGGCGTATTCCGCTTTGAAATCGGCGTCCAGTCGACGAATGATCCGACCAATGAGCTGGTCAAGCGTCGCCAGAACTTTGCCAAGCTTTCCCGTACCGTTACGAAGGTCAAGCAAAGCGGCAAGATCGACCAGCATCTCGATTTAATCGCCGGTCTGCCTTTGGAGGATTACAACACGTTCCGTAAAACGTTTAATGACGTTTTTGCGCTCGGCCCGGAAGAGCTTCAGCTCGGCTTCCTCAAAATGCTGCGCGGCACTGGACTGCGTATCGACGCAGACAAGTACAACTATACGTACATGGATGTTGCGCCTTATGAAATGCTGAGCAATGACGTCCTTTCCTTTGCCGATATCGTTCGGCTTAAACGTTTGGAAGATGTGCTGGAGAAATACTGGAACTCCCATCGTATGGATCATACGGTGAACTATCTGATCGAGCGCGAATTTGCGTCGGCCTTTGATTTCTTTCAGGAGTTCGGAGACTATTGGGAGGGACAGGGCTGGCAAAAAATCGGTCACCAGCTCGAAGACCTGTTCACGCGTCTCCAGTCCTTTCTTGAATCACGCGGAACGAAGCGAATGGATATGGTGCTTGGGCTGATGAAGCTCGACTATTTCCTGAACCATAAATACAAGCCGCGTAAAATCTGGTGGGAACACGCCTTGGAGAAGGACGATTGGTCCAGCTATATGAAAATGGCTCTCCAGCACCCGGATGCGCTGTTGTCACCTGTGGTTGCAGACTTTGTGGCAGATGCGACGCAAACTGCTGCACCTGCTTCTCATGCTACAGATGGCCATTCTGTTTCGGACAGTTCGCAGCCGCAGCCATACCGCGAGGTGATTCCGTCTTTCGCTTCCTTGAAGCTGGGTGAAAAGGAACTGCAAAAGCACGCTGTGCTGGATGTTCTGCCGTTCCGGCTGGATCATATCCTGAGTGGTGGCAGCCCTTTGACCGCTGAAGGCCGAACGTTGCTACTCGTAGTCTACCAGCAAAACGAACAGCAAAAGCCACTGTACTACACCATGCCAATTGGCAAGGAAATTGCAGCGATTTAAGAGGAAAAAGGTACAAATGACATCTAAACATCAGAAGGCATCGTTCTTGACAACACAAGAGTCGGTGCCTTCTTTTGACGAATGAAAAGAGTGATCAGATTGGGCTATATTATGGACTTAAGAAAAGTGGTAGGTACCAGACCCTTAATCATGGCAGGCGCTTGTGTGCTATTACTTAATAATAACCAATTATTGCTGGGACTTAGAACAGATAATGGATTATGGGGATTGCCAGGCGGGTCATTGGAACCGGGAGAATCTATGGAAGAGGTCGCGGTAAGAGAATTAGCCGAGGAAACAGGACTGAAGGCGGGTAGCCTTACCTTATTGGATGTGTTTTCCGGGCCGCAATTATATTACAAATATCCACATGGGGACGAAGTATACAATGTCGTTACAGCCTATATTTGTACCGAATACACCGGAGAGCTAAAGGAAGATCCAAATGAAGTCAAGGAATTAAGATTTTTTGATCTCGACCAACTTCCTGATGAAATTAGTCCTCCGGATATCCCGGTTATTCAACGCTTTTTACAAGCATATTGAAATTATTATGAGATGATCCTATAAGATTTTAACCCGGACCTGGATAGAAGCGAAGCTATCTGAGGCCGGGTTTTGTTTTTTTACATCTATGTGATCTTTTGCTTGATGACGCTTTACAATTCAAATATATGATTATTTCATCATATATTTATATTAAATCTACTGGAGTGTGACCTTGTGAAGAAGCGTTCAATGAAAAAGAGTATTCTTGCTTTAGGCGCTATTACGGTTTTGGGTGCACCATTGTTATCATCTGACATCCCTACCACTTTTGCAGCCTCATCTAATACAAAGTCCACTACAGCACAAGTATCCAAAGCACAGAAGTCTACCTCAGTAAAAGTCGATGCTCCTAAAAATGTCATTCTCTTTATCGGCGATGGCATGGGAGAAGCAAGCCGCAATGCGGTTCGTCTTGCAACAGTCGGGAAGTCGGGATTGCTTGAAATGGATAACATGCCTGTAACGGGGCTGGTTAGCACAAGCTCAGGGGACAACCTGGTTACAGATTCCGCCGCCGCCGCAACTGCCATTGCAACAGGTGTAAAAACATATAACGGTGCTATCGGGATGGATCTGAATAAAAAGCCCGTCACAACGATCATGGAGCTGGCGAAAAAGGCAGGTATGTCCACAGGTGTCGTAACGACAAGTCAGGTGACGGACGCAACGGGGGCAGCCTTTGGTGCGCATGTCGAAAAGCGCTCTGCGCAAAGCGAAATTGCTAAGCAGTATCTGGAAAATAGCGAGCTGGATGTTATTCTGGGTGGTGGTGAGGATTTTTGGTATCCTGCGGGTACAGCAGGTAAACATCCAGATGCGCTGGCAGAAGATCCTGAGGAAGCTAGTAAGGGAACTCAAGGAAATTTAGTGGAACAGGCCAAGAAATTGGGCTATAGCTATGTGACAGATCAGGCGGAAATGAAAGCAGCCAAAGGCTCTAAACTGCTCGGCTTGTTCGCCAATGAAGAGATGTTCCAAGCTCATAATAAGCTGGGGAACTCTTATAACCCAACCGTTTCTTTGCCTGATATGACGACGAAAGCGATTGATGTTCTTTCCAAAAACCAAAAAGGCTTTTTCCTGATGATAGAGGAAGAAGGAACGGATGAGATGGCGCATGACAATGAAGGCGCATTAACGATCAAGGCTGGGCAGCAGCTCGACAAGGCCGTTAAAGTAGCCAAAGATTATGCCAAAGCGCATCCAGATACATTGGTTCTGGTTACAGCTGACCACGAAACGGGTGGTTTGGCCATTGAAGGCAAGGATGCGAAAGACGAAGCCGACGACGGCACCACGAATGAAGATGGTCCATTCACCATACAAGGCACGAACGAAACGTTTTATATCGATTGGACGACAAAAGGGCATACCGCAGTAGATGTGGCACTGACTGCGATGGGACCCGGCGCCTCCCAATTTAGCGGAAATTACCCGAATACTGCAATTCATGACAAGCTGGTTAAGCTGCTTAAATTGAAAAAATAACTTGGGATGAAATGCTGTCATCTGATATTTGAATAGAGAATATTAGGTGGGAAATCCTACCGTTGGGTGCCTGAATAAAGGATTTTCCATATTGGCAATATGGTTTTTCCTGTGATAAACTATAGCCAAAAGGTATATACTAAAAAAGAGTAAGGATGCTACCAACATCCTCACTCTTTGACAACAGCCGCTTATAAGGGCGGTGGCTGTTCAAAAAGTTTTAGTCATCGAAATATGACCGCATTCCTTTTCCAGAGGGCGGTCTATTTCTTTTTGTTGAAGGAAATAATCAAGATCACCAACGTTGCAAATTGAATCATCAACATCAGCGTATCTTTAACCTCCACAGGCATCACCTCCTTTGCAGGAGACTAGCCGACCGCCCATCTAAGCCATTCTGTTGTTAGTTCATAGTATATCATATGGATAGTCTTGCTAAAAAGGACAAAAATGAAAACGTCTGTTTCTAGGTGTTTGTTTTCTATTTGAGATAAATAGGTTTAGATTATAATTATTAGTTGGTATAAGATACGCGTAATTCATCTAAAAATTGTATGGCGTCTTTAAATCCTTGTAAATATATTTGGTTCTCTAAAATAGATTGAAGAGAGATTTGAGCATCTTCATATAAGAATAGTGTGTGTTCGAGATGTTCAGGAACGGATTCACGAATTTGCTGGAAGTATTGGTTACATTCCATAGAAAATTGATTGTATTCTGGTGTGTTTTTTGGAAAGCATGCTATACAATTTTTCTAATCGGTTTCTGATGATGGGTTCAATTAATATCTCTAAAGAATTAGACATGACTTGCAAACCTTCGGGATGAAAAATATTTTTAACACGCTATTAAAAAATATCATGTAAATATTGTATCATTACAGAGTGATCTGGTATACCGAAAGGTGACATCATAGTGACATCAAATCAATAGGAAAATATCGAACATTTTGTGAACATTCTTAGACAGACTTAAAAAAGGAAAATTATTCCATATAAACAGATTTTTTGTCAGACAAGCTACCATTGAAAAGCTGGATAAAATCGCAGAATTGTTTGATTAATACCGAATATTTTATAAACTGAATCGGATATCGAGGGAGCGCGAGCGTTTTGTCGCAATGGAATCTGTCATCTTTATCATAAAGGATGCAGAAGAAGATAAATTGATTGGATTCACACAATTATATCCTTCGTTTTCTTCTATCTCGATGGAAAGATCATGGATATTGAATGATTTATTTGTAAATGAAGATTAGGGGTAGTACCAGCGTAGCTGACACCACCCGCAAGCATTTGGATAAAAATGTTAAATTTGAGGAATCCCAAGTTAAATCATGAATCACGAACCGTGATTGTTTGATCCAAGGGAGGGGCCGAAATATTCGTTTGAAACGCAACAGCAAGAAAACGGCACGCATGAGTAAGTCAATAGCAACCGAAAGCCATACGCCAGCGATTCCCATCCCTAGATAAATGCATATCACGTAAACCCCTACAACGCGTATTAACTACTGCAGCAGTATCCCCCAAAGGATAAAGTCGTTTTATCTGAAGTAGGCGAAATTACCGATGAGTCTGAATTTCTGGGGAACATTTAAGAAGTGTCTCAACTCGGGACGGCCGACGTGGAATTGGCCAGCGGTGATAAAATTGCTGATGCTACGTTCCTTTTCCCTGGCTACTCCGGATCCCTATACGAAGATCGAGGAGCATAAGGGCTACTCTATTTTGCAGTATGGAATGGAGGATGGCTATAGGGTAGACTTTGGTACGAAACGCTCTATTGAGCTTCCCACGGTAGATGCAGCCAAGCAGCTGATCGATAATACTAATTAAACCAATAGAAGGTACTCCAATGCTGATAGATTAATGTAAGCAAGGAATGGATAATAAACGAAACGTTTTGATACTGGTAAGAGGCCCTCTTCGAATTGAAGAGGGCCTTTTCTTTTTGAAAAGACAACGAAACGATTGCCGGACTTATCCCTCCCAGAAAAAATTTAGACCCTGTAGCAACTATTGTCCCTGGTGGGGCAATGGTTAACCCGGGAAGGTGCACGTACCTGCCTTGGACGAATCGAGAGGCAGCTAAATAATCCAACCGGTTCGCTCGATAGGCATAAAATGACTCGATCAAGCCTCCAAGCCTGCGAGCTCCCCGCGTAACACGTTGGCCAGTTCTGCCTAATTTTTTGCGGTACTCATATTTTTTGAGATTTTTGGAGTAAACTTTGAACTTTTCACTTTATTTAGATAACGGGAAAAACAGGCTCCTGAATGGTTAGACACAGTAGCGATGGAATCCTGGAATATACAGAATCGGAGGTGCTTATAAGGAAGGATACGATATGATTCATCAAAAAATTTAAAATTCTCGCATCTCTGTTAGGAGTCTTTAAAGATTTTGACAAAAGAATATTGTAACAAAATCATAATGAGGAGGAATACAAATGCAACAACAATGGATGGAGATGGTGAATCACGTAGTCGAATGGGGAAAGGGGATTCCTTGGTCCAAGGGTTTCCAGGGTGCGAAAGAAACGGTTGAATTCGCCTGCAGCTGCCTCTGTGTCCACCCGATTTAAACATGCAATCAAGAAGAAGTTTAAAGCGAAACACAAAGTATCGCAGACGCAACCGAAAATTACGCAAGTAAAGATTCAATTCAGCTATAATAATATGGCGCTTCGTCCTAGCAAAATAAAATCCCGCCAGTACTGGCGGGATTTTATTTATGCATCGATCTGAAGGAGGCATGCCCCCAACTGCAGGACATTATTCAGGTTTAAATTTGCTTTTCATTTCGACAATGAAAGACTCTAAGGCCTCCAGGGAGGGTGCTATTTTCCGGTAGCATAGATGGCGCTCGTGATAACATTGAAGAGATGATCGGTCCGTGGCGCGAATGAAGGTTGGCCGACAAGCCAGCCGAGCGCCGATATCAGGGCGAACAAGTCGTCCCCATTCATATCGGCGCGCGCCGTTCCCTCGGTCTGAGCTCGGAGCAATAGTCGCTCGCCCGCTGAGTGCACCGCTGCGCATGTAGCGTAAAGCGCGGAGTCCGGGTCCGCGTGGGCGCTCGCCATCAAGGCGACAACGCCGCTATAGCTTTGGACGAAAGCCACCTGTTCGCGAACCCAGGACACGAGCGCTTCGTCAGGTGGATTCGACGTTTCGAGTTCGCCTGCCTTCTGCGTCAGTGCCTCCAGATTCGTACGCAGCAACGCTTCGAACAAGGCTTCCCGCGTCGGGAAATGACGAAGCAATGTGGCCAACCCGACGTCGGCCCGGCGGGCGATATCTCGCATGGACGCATCGACACCATGCTCGGCGACGACGTCACGCGCGACTGCAAGTAGATGACTGTAATTTTTTCTGGCGTCGGCTCGCATCATGTTTTCACCCCACTCAAATAGCGAAAGCTTACTGTCACGATCAGGCGTTGATTTTCCCTGCGTTCCCGGTACGCGACTTTTCTCGGCATACGCCTAGTTATAACTTGATCTGTAAAAACCACAAAAAGATTTGTTTTTGGGACATTCCATCGAAAGCTAATATGTCTTTCAGTATCAAAGAGAATGGATCTTAACTGTTCTTCTAATCGGTATTGATCAGTGATCTCTCATTTCTTCCCAGCCAAGCGAAATTGAAACGTTAGTATTGCTTACGTAACATTATCCCTTAAGAATACCGAAGGCTAGCATGTGGTAAACCAGAAGCCAGGCTTTTATTATGAATCGAGGGCAGGCCGAATCCCTAAGGAGCCAGCCATGATCCAATATCAACTCCAATGTGCTGCATTATCATTATATCAAATTCAATCTTCCTCGTCAGTATCTCCATCATTTCTTCCTTGGTCGTCATAGCCTTTCAACTTTTGTCCAATTACATCATTTCGCACTTGTTCACGGATGGTGTTCCAGTCGGATGCAGGTAAATTTGTTTTAAAAACCCCGAAAGATGCACCAACAGTATTGGGAGTAGATGCGTTGGTAATAGGTGGTCTAGGTATGTTGCGGTTTTTCGTCGATTCTACGATCTACTTGAATTTTTTGATTTCATACCATCGAGCCAGCTGCAAGCGCGACGGGTGCAGGCCACGACCGAAGCTTCATCGTCTCGGCGTTCAAACCGTCCAGGCGTGAGCTGCGCAGCGCCTTAGCCCGACCCTCACGCCCGATCAGGTGCGCAAGCAGGAGTGCCATGGCCCGTCAGCTCCCCGAGTAGGACGTCAGACAGACCCACAAGCGCGCACACGCCAGATGATCGGCAAGCGTCTGTCTACCGGCGTCGCCCTCGCTTCAATCAAACTGTGGCTGCCCTTTGTCCACGAGGCAGGATTGCATCGGAATTTGCGATCACGATTCATCAGTCGAGCTTGACCAAATCCTTAAAGATCAGTTGACCCCAGCTATTTCCTCGCGCCTGCACAAGCAGTCCGCCTTCCGAAAGCCCGCCAAGTTTGATCGGCGCGAAACCGAGATTTTCCGCAAGCGCACCAATCTCCGCTGCTGCGCCGTCATCGTCGCTCGCCAGGAACACGACTCTCCTGCCACCATGAACGGCCGGATCTTGGTCAAGGACGGCAGCCACCAAATGGTTGAAGCCCTTGACCAATCGTCCACCAGTGAAGGCCTGCGCGACGAACTTGGAAGAAGGCTGTCCTCCCAGTTCCTCAGGGGGCACACCGTAGGCATTGGTCACATCGACGATGGTCTTCCCCTGCCAGGTGGGGAGCGCCTTCGCGACATCCGGGTGCGACTCGAAACGGACAGCCAAAAAGATGATGTCCGCCTTGACGGCGTCCGCCAATTTTTTGGGAATGATCTCTGGTCCGATCGCGGCCGCAGCGGATGCAAAGCTTTCCGGGTCGCGAGTGGTTGCAACGGATACTTCGATGCCGCTTCGGGCAAACGCCTTAGCAAGAGCCTGGCCGATCTTGCCGAAGCCAATAATTGCGTAGCTCATATATTCTTCTCCTTTGGTTTACCACGCCCTACGGGCTCCGAATATCGAATGGAGTGACCGGCCGGGCGTAGCGTGTCAGATTTGCGCTAGACCGCCGTCGACGGCGACCTCGCTGGCGGTCATGAAGCTGCTGTCCGATGATGCGAGAAAGGCGGCCACCGCCCCAATCTCCGCCGGATCAGCCATGCGCTGGAGCGGAGTCATCGAAGCGAAGACTTTTTGGCCCTCCTCGCCTAGCGATTCCTTCGCGAGCTCGGTTGCCGTCGCTCCGGGCGACAGCACGTTTACCCGGATGCCGGTGCCCTTCAGGTCCTCCGCCCAGGTCCGCGCGAGGTTGCGCACTGCCGCCTTACTCGCGCTGTAGGCGCTCATTGCCGGGGCGCCCGTGGTGCCAGCGCTCGATCCCGTTAGGATGATCGAACCGCCCTGGCCCATCAGCGGTAGCGCCTTCTGGACCGTGAAGATCGAACCCTTCACATTGGTGTCGAAGATTTCGTCAATGTGCTCAGCGGTGATCTCGCCGAGCGGAAGCTGGCTTCCCGCCCCGGCATTGGCGAAGACGATGTCGAGAGTTCCGCGCTCGGACTTCACCGCCGCGTAGAGTCGGTCGAGGTCGGCCAGATCGGAGACCGAGCCCTTCACCGCGCGGGCATTGGGCCCAAGGTCGGCCACAGCGGCGTCGAGCGCTTCCTGCCTGCGGCCGAAGATGAAGACGAAGGCGCCCTCCTCGATGAATCGCTTTGCTGCGGCGCGACCGATGCCGGTAGCGCCCCCCGTGATGACTGCAACCTTACCTTCAAGCTTTCCCATGAATTTTCACCCTTTCGTTGTGTTGGACAGCATCTCTGGCCCATTTGCACAGATTGCTGTATCTTATGGATTTCACTGATCCAGTCACCGATTACTGTATTCGGATCAGTGATCCGATTATAATGGATCACTGATCCGTTTGTCAAGGCAACCATGCGAGCTGACGCCAGGAAAAATTGCAGTCATCTACTTGGGGTAGTACCAGCGTAGATGACACCACCCGGTTAGTGGTGTCATTTATCGTTAGATCATTTGCCAAAGCAACCACTTCCTATCGAATGTAATTATCGCTTTATTTAGATCGGACAGTACCTTTTCTTGATTTCCGTGGTGTACAGCGTCCACAACGCAACTCTCCAAGTGATCCTTGAGGAGAAGTTTGGCCGGAATTTTATTATTATGATTTGACTTTATAGCTGTAATTACGTTATAAAATCGGTTATAATGAGGTAAGAATAAGTAAGGAGCCGTGCGCTAACACGGCTTCAGCATACAACAACTGCATAAAGAGCAGTCGGCCGCGTAAGATAAGGTCGGAAATAGACCGTTTTCCTTAGTCAGGGCGGTCTATTTCTTTTTCATGTAGGTAAGTAAAGCCAGAATGCCGAACATGAGCAACCTTTACTCCTCAGTTGTTCTCTTCCCCCAAACATATTTCATTATAAAAAATAGTATGGCCAGTACCATGAGAAGCAATGCGATCTGTAAGCCATAACGATGTATGAGTTCTCCTGCTGTTTGTACATGATCGCCGAAGAAATGTCCGAGTAAAAAGAAGATTAGCGTCCAGATCAAGCCTGTTGAGTAAGAGAACAGAGCATAACGCTTGAAGCTCATTTTATTGATTCCGACAATATAAGGGATGATGTGACGGACAATCGGCAGGAAATAACTAATGCAAATGGTGAAATTGCCATACTTATGTACCAAATTTTCCGAAAATGTAATGTACTTGTCCATTTTCTTTTTTCGTCGTAAACGATCCAGAACGGTTGTGCCCAAGAATCTTCCCAATACGTAGCCTAAGGACAAGCCCGATATAACCCCTAGATATACGATGAAAAAGGCGAGTAACGGTTGAAGTATTCCCATGCTGGTTACAGCCCCGCCAGTCATCACAATCACTTCGTCTGGAATGGGTAGCCCAACGATCCCGAGCCATAGGGAAAAAAATAATGCCGCATAGCCATACTGTTCGATGATGGAAATTAAATGTTCAACGTCCATAATCACTCCCCCTAATCATGCTTTCTTCCGGCATACATAGACGAACGCAGGTGGAATGTTCATAGGCACAAACTTGATTTCCTCAATATCAAACCATTCCTCTAATTGCTGTTTCATTTGCTTGGAATATTGAAAGGCGACAAACATTCCCTGATCCTTGAGCGATAGGTGAATCTGTTCTACAATTTGATCTCGCATCGCTTGGGGGAAATTAAAAAATGGCAGCCCGCTTATAATGCAGTCAAGCTGTTCAATTTCGGCATTTTGCATAGCACGTTGAAGCTCAAGGGAGTCGGAGTAACAAAGATAATTTGGAAATCTCTTTTTTAAATCTCGTCGCATTGTCTGATCCTTCTCAAAAAGCAGTACCTTGGTTTGTTCCCTTGCAGCAGATGGAATGTATTGAGTGATTGCCCCGGTACCAGCACCAAGCTCGGCAACACTATGAATTTCACTCCATGGAATGGATTCGATCATTTTTTTAGCTAGAAATCTGGAGCTTGGTGTTACACTACCCACATAGGCTGGCGAATGCAAAAATTTAAATAAAAACAGAAATCTCTCTTGAACCAAATGACTAATACGGATCATGAACCGTTCCCCTACTTTCGATTTTCTGAATACGTTCGTTTATTCTCTGCTAAGAGTAACAAATTATACCTTTGCTTGCTCCTGTCTGGAGTAGGGTTCATATCCCCGTCCTGAGACGGGGATTTTCCTTGACTATAGTCTAGGAAGCAGTGGGGAAATTATTCAGTTATCATTCAGCGTATCTTCAGGTTGCATTCAGTTTCGCTACCGATGAAAGAGGGGTGGGCAACTAAAAAAATGATGTACACTGAGAGGGGATCTACTTTGTCACTATCCATTAACAGGCATCTGATCACGACTTCCTATGATACCTCGAATACGGTGAAGTCCAACGAGACTGGATTAAATAACACAGGTAACACCACACACAAGAAATCGAGTGATTCACTCGAATTGAGCACGGAATTTATGGAATATGCGGGTGGAATGCAAACCTCGCTTCCTACGGAAAATTACAGTTATGATTACAAATACGACCAGGATAAGCTTACGTTGACTACGGATCAACAGAAAACATTATTATCCGAGCTGCAAAGCTACCTGACCTCCTCAAGCGCCTTATCTGAAACAGATGAACCTACTAGAAGCAACACCAAGAACCCGCTGGCTTCGGTTACCGAGTTATTATCCAATCGGGATATTTCGACGATAACGGATGAGGAAGTATCGGATCTATTCGATAAAGTAGCAGAAACGATCCAGAATAATCGGCCTGCACCGCCGCCCAAAGATGACTCATTCCAGTCGGAAGTCAATAGCAGCGGTCTACCTCCTATGATGCAAGCGATGGGTGGAATTATGCCTCCGTTCGCATGGAATATCCAAGAGACCTCCAACCAAGAGGACAACAGCACTACATCTGACAAGGAACTTACCGTAGATGAAAAAAGATCTCTCCTGAGTGACTTGCAAAGTATTTTGAGTTCCAGTCTGGTGTCCGGCTCGACGTCTTCAGAGGATGATCAAGCAACGGATCTGTTGTCTGCATTAAAAAACGCATGGGGCAGTACGGACGAATCGAATGCGACAGATGAGGAAATATCGGCTTTATTTGATAAAATCGCTAAAGTTTTTGAACAATCTGTTTCATCATCTTCATAGTCATACTTTGCAATACCATTACTTAGAGTATAGTTAGCCCACAACTGTAAACACATACTATTATAAAGGCGGAATCTTTTATGAACATTTCATCGACATCCAGCAGTTCTATATCTATTGCAAGCACCTCATCTTCATCGAGTACCAATGATACAGCTAGTCTGGAAAAGCAAAAAGCTCAACTTGAAGCGGAGTACAACAAGGTACAGCAAAGTAAGGATAATAAAGACACAATAGAAACAAAAATGAAGCAGCTTCAGCAGCAAATTAAACAAATTGAAGCGCAAATTGCCCAGCAGAGCTCTCAATCCACCGGCACGTCAACTCCAAAAGCGCAACAGCCAGCTCTACCAAGCAACACGGAAACCACTCGTGTCAACACTGCTAACAGTAGCGACATTACCGGTGTTGGGAAGTCATTGGATATTTCAATCTAATCAAACTTTCTCTTCTCATTTTACGGCAGACAATAGACAACAGAAGACAGCAGTTAGCAGGCTCTCCGCCTCACCGGGGGGCCTGTTTTTTTAGCATTCAGCAAACCTTCAGTAAGCACTCATTTTATTTTCAATCTAGTGTTCTAAAATGAGTTTGTAGCCGATAAGGACAAGCAATTCACTCCTTATAAGCTCCCTGACACCTTGTAGAACCATCAAGTCTATGCATACAGGCTTCACCAAAAAATACTCTATGAAAAGGGATGGATTTTATGAAAAAGAAATTGAATGTAATCGCTACGGCTGTACTGCTGGCTTCCATTACTGCATCGTATGCTTATGCCAGCTCATCGACGGACGGGACGACCGCTACTTCTACTTCATCATCTGTAACAGCCACTCAAGAGGATCCCGCTACAGTAACTTCCACAGACACCAGTACCACAGGTACTAGCGCAACCGTAGAAGCCCCACCGGAAGGAACGCCTCCGGATGGCGAGCCACCCAGCGGACAACCAGGTGAAGGCTCGGACAGCTATACAGATAACGGAACAGCAAAATACACACAAAGCAGTAAAAGTGTAACCCTGTCCAAGCAGACGATTGCTGCGGATCAGGCAGATCAGTCGATTGTCAAAGTAACGGACAGTGGAAAATTAACACTTTCCAAATCCACTCTGACTAAAAAAGGCGCTACCTCATCGGACGATTACAGTAACTTTTACGGCCTGAACGCCGGGGTTTTAGCTGCTTCTGCCAGCACCATTCAGTTGTCGGATTCCACTATTAAAACGGATGCCAACGGAGCCAATGCGGTGTTTGCAACAGGAGAAGGCTCTACCATTAATGTAAAAGATGTTACCATTCAAACCAGCGCCGACTCCTCGCGTGGACTGGATGCTACCTTGAAGGGAACGGTTCATGCAACGAATATCAAAATCCAAACGGCTGGTGAGCATTCCGCCGCTATTGCGACAGACCGGGGTAACGGTACGATTAATGTGACCAAAGCAACGGGCAAAACAACAGGAAAAGGTTCCCCAGGCATCTATTCGACAGGTACGATTACTGTATCCAATTCGGATTTGAAAGCAACCGGATCGGAAGCGGCTGTCATTGAGGGTAGAAACAGCATTACGGTCAATAACACCAGCCTGTCTGGAGATGTAGATCGTGGCGTCATGCTGTATCAAAGCTTTTCGGGCGATGCCGAGGTCGGAACCAGCGTCTTTACGATGAATGATGGTACATTGACGGCTAAGGCGGGTCCGATCTTCTATTCTACCAATACAGAAGCTGTGGTTAACCTGAAAGGGGCCAAATTAAAAGGAAATACAGAAGTATTGCTGAACGCTGCTGCTGACAAGTGGGGAACCACAGGTTCAAACGGGGCGAATGTGACACTGAACGCAGATAACCAAACATTGCCAGGCAGCATCACTGCGGATAAAATCAGTTCCATTACAGCTAATCTGAAAAACAAGACAACCCTGAAAGGTTCTATAAATTCGGAAAACACAGCTAAATCGGTTACTTTAACCTTGGACAAAACGAGCAAATGGGTCGTTACAGCGGATTCCTATCTAACCTCTTTGACAGACAGCGACATTAAGCTCTCAAACATCGTGGATAACGGACACACCATCTATTATGATGCAAGTGCGAGTGCAAATAGCTGGTTGAATGGGGAGACCATTACTTTGTCTGGCGGCGGCAAGCTGACTCCAGTCAGTGCCTCATAAGTAGCTCGTTTGATAGAGCTGTTAGTTGAATCTATAAAAAAGATTGTGTTAAAATAGCTAAAGCCCATGTTGGATTCTTCCGTGCATGGGCGTATTTGTTTTAAATAATAAGAGCATTCATCTTAAAATCGTTGACATAATCATTTATATTTGCAGGAACAGGAGATTAACAATATTGACTCGAGTACAAGCACAACCAAATGAGAACGCATGGATTGCGAAATGGGAGTCAACTCAGCCGTTAACTGATAAATGGCTTACCGTAGGAGAAATACATTATTTTCTTAGCCATGCACTGATTCTCATTACAGACGGGCAAGCGGTTTGGAATATTAATGGGCAGCATGTCCATGTTGCATTTGGGTATTTGATTGCAATCGAAAAGGGATCGTTGATTGAGGTTCTAGAGGGTGGGAATCTTGATCTGGCTGGCTGGAAAATTCAGTTTGATACGTATTCTTTCCACCAAGAACGAGAAATCATGAAATTTGAATGGCATGTACCTACCGGGGAAGCCTATCAAAAAGTGCAGTTAACCCGCGGTTTTTTAGCGAGTATACGTGACCGTTTGAGTGAAGAACAAGTTTGTGATGGAATTAGTGAGATGATGGTTGAGAATCAACATCTTTTGTATGGATTATTGAAGAATTTATATCATAAACAGCCAACTGAGCAGCAGACCACTGAAAATGGAATTATACGTTCAATCACCTATATGCAAGAACATTACGATGAAGTGATTACACGTGAGCAATTAGCACAGATGGCAGGCATAAGTCAGTGGCATTATTCTCGGAAATTTAGTGAATTATGTGGCCAACCTCCTCTAGAGTATCTAGCGAAATACAGGATTTATCGCGCACAAGAAGAGCTGTTATTAACTTCAGCGAAATCTCAAGAGATTGCTAAAAAAGTAGGTTTTGAGGATGCTCATTATTTTAGCCGCCGCTTCAAACATTTTACAGGTGTGTCGCCAAGAAATTATGTTCGAACCTTGGAGCAACGCAAAATTTTATCGATATCACCGCTTTGTGCTGACGTTTTAATTGAATTAGGCATCATACCATATGCGGTTATGGTCACCCCCCTGCTATTACCACAGCATCAACGGCAATTATTTGAGAAACATCAAGTAGAATTGCTGGAAGTACCACAATACGATATGAATATAACTTTAATTCAACAAAAGAAGCCGGAGCTGATTATTGGACATCTGTTAACGGAAGATATAAAGAAGAAATTGCGCACAATCGCACCCATTATCACAGGTCTTACCATCAATTTGGATGTTTTGCTTGATCAATTTGCAGCCTTATTTAATAAAAAGGCAGCAGCAGAAAAGCTCCAGGCTCAAATGGAAGAAGTAGTGAGAGCAGCAAGAAAACAATTAAAAAGAATAGTAGAATCCTCTGCTACAGTCATGGTTCTAAGAGTAGAACCCTTTGGATATCGATATCTTGGGGGATATTCAAGCGAGGTATCTCAATTGCTGTATCAGAAGTTAGGACTATCACTCCCAGAACCGCTAAAGGCGGGAGAAGCATGGTTTAATCCATGTTCCCTTGAGCAACTACTTATGGCTAATCCTGACTATCTATTTGTGGAGAAACGTGTGATGGAGAATTTCAGCGCAGAGGAAAATATGAAGAAACTCATGGAGAGCAGTCAGTGGGAAAATGTAAGAGCAGTTAAAGATCATCGGGTGTTCTATATAGATACGAGTCTGTGGGTGGATGGTAGTGGAGTTGTCGGGTATACGATGATTATGGATCAAATCGTGAGCAGTTTAATGGATTCACCAAATAATAGAGCACAATAATCCACTTCAATACGCACTGTTAGCTATGGAAGGATATCTTCTTATTTGATAATCTTTGATAATGATAATTATTATCAATAGAAGAGAGGGCCATCATGTCAAAACGGGCGATGATACGATTGGGAACCGTACTGTTAGCTTTTACCTTCGTATTAGCAGCGTGTTCCAATGCATCAAATCAGAAGGAAGCGGCTTCTTCCGTAGAGAATCAGGAGAGCAGTGGAACAAGAGTCGTGAAGGATGCTTTTGGAGATGTGACGATCCCATCTCATCCGAAAAATATGCTTGTTATGAGTTCCAAATATGCAGAGTATTTAATTGAAATGGGAATTACGCCACAAATGGTTTCATTTGTTCCCGAAATAGAACCGGCTTATCGTCTGCCATATTTTGAAAAGCATGGAGTTAAAATGATTCAAGAGCAACAGTATCAAATGAATTATGAAAAATTGCTTAATTTATCGCCGGATTTGATTATCACACAAGGAGAGGGGATGGATGCACAAGTATATGAAAAGGTATCCAGGATTGCTCCAACTATTGCTTTACAGGCAGGTAGTGGCATGTATGACGCAATGCCCAAATTAGCAGACCTCTTCGATAAGAAGATAGAATCCGAAAAGGTATTAGCTGAATTTAGTGAGAAGGCGACAAGGGCGAGAGAAAAAATTCATCAAGCTATTGGGAATAAAACGGTGCTTATTCTTCGAGTAGACCCAAAACAATACCGTTATTTAGGATCACAAGCTGGCGAGAGCAGTGAATTCTTTTATAAAACACTTGGGCTAAAAATCCCTGAAATATTTAAAGACTCAAAAGACTGGTTTACACCATTTTCACTAGAGATTTTACCTGAAATCAAACCGGATTTTGTTTTCCTTGAGAAGAGAATGATACAAAATTATAATAGTGCAGATTCACTGAAAAGTTTGGAAGAAAGTCCGTTATGGAAGAACATGGACGCAGTTAAAAATAACCATGTATTTCCACTAAAAACAAGTGATTTCGTTGAAGGTGAAGGTCCAATTGGATCAAGTCTGCTTATTGACTATATCGTAGAAAAGTTGGTGCCTTAAATGAATACAGTGCAACGGGATATTTACGATATCACCATTATTGGCGGCGGCCCTGCTGGTATGTATGCTGCTTTTTATAGTGGAATGAGAGCGATGCGTACCAAATTAATTGACGCTAAACAGGAGCTAGGCGGATTTATGCGTACATATCCTGAGAAATTAGTCTGGGATGTGGGCGGAGTAGGTCCGATACGATGTGAAAGATTAATTGATGCTTTGGAGAGACAAGCGAAAACATTTGATCCCACCATTGTGTTAGGTCAGGAAATCGCACATTTTGAACGTCATGATGATGTCTTTGTACTGACATCAAAAACGGGTGAATGCCACTACACACGTACTATATTATTATGTGCTGGAAGAGGAATGACACAAGTTCAAAAGCTGGATGTTGAAGGGGCCAATCGGTATGAATTGACGAACCTTCATTACGTGATTACAGATTTGTCCAGATTTAAAGATAAGCGAGTTCTGATTTCAGGGGGCGGAGATTCTGCGGTTGATTGGGCGAATGAAATGGTAAAGCTGGCCAAAGAAGTTATTGTGGCTCATAGACGAGATGAATTTACTGCACATGAACTGCCTGTAGCCCAAATGAAAGCATCCGCTAAGGTCATGACACCGTACATGATAGATTGCTTATATGGTACGGGGGATTCTATTCAAAGCGTGTCTCTCAAGCATATCAAGACCGGTGCTATAGAGCAGGTTGAAGTAGATGAAGTTGTAGTCAGTCATGGATTTGATCGTGATTTTGGTGATGTATTGAAATGGGGACTAGACAGGGAAGATTATGGTGTCTCTGTTGATGCTCGAATGCGTACAAGCATTCCGGGAATCTTTGGGGCTGGAGACTTTATCACCTATGGCAGTAAGGTTCGTTTAATTGCAGGAGCATTTAATGATGCCGTATTAGCCGTAAATAGTGCTAAGCTCTATCTGGAACCAACCGCTTTAGATATGGCTGGTGTTTCGTCTCATCATTCTGCCTTCTTTGGAAAAAATAAAGCGATCTTACAAGGTTGATAAGAGATCACAGTAATTGACGAGATTTTTCTCGAATCATTACTGTGATCTTTTTGGTGTAATAAGAAAAATGAGAAGGTGACTTTACATGGAAATATTTATACAATATAAAACAGTAACTACGATGAAGCTTAACGTGAAAATCTTATTTCAAGCGATTATAAATTTTAATTTTAAATTGGAGGATTTATGCCATGACGCTGGAACCTCAAATGAGTCGAAGCAGTAAGGATGAAGCGCGATTTGTCAGGAACAAACTGATTGAATTTAACGCAAAACACATACCTGAAGATATCCAAACCCGATATGAGGAGATCAATCTTACCCTCAAAAACGACGATGGTCAGGTGATCGGTGGTCTTTTAAGTGTGCTGTGCTGGAACTGGGTGGAGGTAGATATTTTGTGGATAGATCAGAGCTACAGAGGGAAGGGCTATGGTTCACAATTGCTTGGTGAGATCGAACAAATCGCCAAAGATAAAGGGTGTACCTTTATACAACTCAACACATTTACTTTTCAAGCACCCGATTTTTATGAAAAGTATGGGTACGAAGTGATCGGCGTCATTGATGATGCCCCCCGAGGCTTTAAGCACTATTATTATAAGAAAAACATCTAGCGAGGACTCTAATATATGCGGCTAAAGGGAGTTATACTATAAAGAATAGGGATAAAGAAAGGTATGATCGGATTGACGACGGAAGTAACACACAAAATATATACCATGTGCATGATTCAGGATGGAACCAAGGTACTGCTCCTCAACAGACCGGATAAAAAGGGCTTTCCAGGTTACATCGCGCCAGGAGGGAAAGTAGAATTTCCAGAGAGCATTGTGAATGGGGCCATTCGTGAAGTGAAGGAAGAAACAGGATTAACCGTAACGGAAATTGTATTTAAAGGAATTGACGAATTTTGTGACCCTAGCAAAGGGTTAAGATACATGGTATTTAACTATTTGGCTACTGCGAGTGAAGGGGAGCTGCTAAAAAATCCTCCAGAAGGAGAACTGCTATGGGTGGATATGGAGGAAGCGCTCGATCTGCCGATGCAGGATTGGTTTAAACAGAGATTCCCATTGTTTTTCGCTCCCGGAACCTTTGAGGTGAGCCAGGTGTGGATACAGGACACGAATGAAACTTTGGAAGCAACGGTCAAAAACTATGGGGTGTAGAGATGACGACGACCATTTATTTTTCCTCTAACCGGTTGGGGGAGGTAGCAGATGATCAATTACAGAGGATGCTGGATCGTTTCAATCTGGGTCGCCTGCGATCTTCGGGGAAAACGGCAGAAGGCGTCATGGGACAAACCCTCTATATTTCTTCGACGGCTGGACAATTTGTATTGAAGGGCAACCCGCTTTTTCAAGGGCAATGGGTGGAAGAGCAGTTTATAGTGGAGCAGCTACATACAAGGACCCAAATTCCTGTGCCTGCACCGTATCTTGTGGATGAAACCGAGGATATTTTTGGCTGGAGCTATGCTGTTATGCCTTGTTTAGACGGTCAGCATATACATACGCCCGAGCTGCAAGCGAGACTGACACCGCCTGGTCAACAACAGATGGCTGAAATGCTGGCTACTGTACTACTGGAGCTTCATAGCTGGAAGGTTGAGAACAGTGGAGAGCTGGATACAATCAGTCTGGCTATTCGTCCTTTTGATGTCTCTTATCGGGCGTGGTTATATGGACGTATCCGTTACTGGCTAGAGGATGCCCGAAAATACTCAGACATTTCTGCACAGGACATAGCATGGGTAGAGTGTATTTTGGAAGGCTCACGCCAAGCATTCGATCAACTGGATACCAACACATTTGTAATGGGAGATTTTAAACCGCAAAATTTCCTTGTTAAAAACGGCGATGGTGGTTGGAGAGTCAGTGGGCTTTTTGATTTTACGACAGCCTATTTTGGTGACGGGGTTGCAGACCTTCCGAAAATAACCATAATGTATCTGGAGAATGGAGAGGAAGAGCTGGCCAGACGTTTTCTTACAGCTTACTTGAAAGGGATGGAAGATAAAAAAGGATTTGTAGAACGCTTCCAGGTGCATATGCTGCATCAGCAGATTTTAAATTGGGGCTGTGCCAAAGCGATGAAGCAGGTCACTTGGGATGACAAGCAATCTTTTACAGATTGGGCCCGTAAATTCACGGATATTGAGATATATGAACACTAGGCAAGAAGAATTGCGAGTTTAATAGGAGGAAGTGATAGGCGTGCAAACAGTGAGCTTGGTAAAGCCGGAAAGTGTATGGAAGGAAGCTTATCTTTCTTTTTATGAGGAATGGAAACAGAGTCAGGAGCTTATGGTACCGTGGGTAATTTCTACAGAACCGTATGATTTTGAAGGTATGCTGACGTTTTTGAGCAATCAGGAAAATGGAATTGGTCTGTCGGAAGGCTGGGTCAAAACCTCAACGTATTGGCTTGTGACTGCAATTGAGCAGGTCGTCGGAGTGGTAAACATCAGGCATGAGCTTAACGAAAAGCTGTTAAATACCGGAGGGCATATCGGCTACGGTATCCGTCCTTCCGCACGGGGGAATAGCTACGCTGTTACTATGCTTGCGTTGGCACTGGAAAAAGCAAAAGAGCTGGGGATTTCCAGAGCTTTGGTCGTATGCGACTCCGATAATATCGCCTCCAAAAAAACAATCCTTGGCAACGGAGGAACACCGGATCAGGATTACGTTGATGAAGATGGAAATCGTATGAATCGATTTTGGATAGAACTGTAAGTGGATTTTCGCATATACGCTTGCTCATACATGGGTCTGAATTCTCCACGGTTATTCGGAGACACCTTGCTATAACGTCCGATTCTGCCGTTGGAATCTGTTATATTGGCATTAAACGGAACCGAGTATCCCAAATAAAGATTTTGCGAAGTCGTGGTATACAACAAGAAAGTAAGAAGGAGGGTAGCGCGAAAAGCTTATGAAATTACAGCCTGAATATGCGCAAAACATCATTGTGGGTGTCATTTTTGAAGGACAATGGAACTGGTATGTGACCGAAAGAGAGTATTGGTTTCTGAATACAGAAATGGAGGAACGGTTTGGTATTCCCATTTTGGATGAAACAACGGCAGGAGCATTTTTGGGGCATATCTGTGAATATAGAGTAGCTGCTGATGAACTAACCTTACTGCTCAGTATGCTGGCTGATGCCATTGAGCATAAGGATGAGGTGTTAGAGTTCTGCCCTGCGCTGTATGTTGATTTTGACCAGAAAATTCTCTATTCGCTGTTTCCAGAGCCAGCATCGTTTGAGCATTATGTTCCAGCGGGATGGAATGGGGAATATCAAAACTTTTTGAACGAGGTGTCTCCGTCTGAGCGGTATTGGATTATAGATGGGAAGTCATTTTTTGAAAAATTCATATGAGAGGAGCAGGAATAATATGGATTCTTCCATACATGAGTTTAAAATCATCTCCAAGCACAGAATGAACGATCAATACTTGGTAAAGCTGCGGGCCTGCGTCGAGGTTTTGGACGAACAGGTGCTGTGGCAGGTTGGTGAAGGGGAAACGAACAGTATAGGTGGTATTATCAATCATATCATGGTGCATGTGCGTAGAAACGCAGCTAAGCTCATAGATCCGACGATTACATATAAGCAAGGGATGGAGGATAGCTTCACACCTTCGCTACAAGACAAGGTGCAGCTTATGGTTGAGGTGGAAGAGGCTTTTTCATCCTTCTGCGCAGCATTGGACAACACAGGCGCGATAGATATGTACAATGTTTACCATGTGGTGGAGCATACGGCTTATCATCTGGGGCAGATCATAGACCGCGCACAGAGACTGGCAAATTACCGTTTTCAATTTGTACAGACAGGACTTAATGAGAAGGCGTTACGTGCTATAGTGCAGCAATTCCTGAATACCTCAGAAAAATGAGAGAAACAACAGCCATATATACCGTATAAAAATGTAGTTCCAAGGTCACAAAAACTCCCGAAGCGGATATGTTTTTAATTCTTAATTGATATTGATAATTATTATCAATTATAATAGGAGCAGACATATCACGCTAAGGTAGGGAGAGTTGCAGAGTGAAAGAGTCCTTGGAATTATATGATGTAACGATAATCGGCGGTGGTCCTGCCGGTATGTATACCGCATTTTACAGCGGAATGAGAGATATGAAGACCAAGCTGATCGAAGCCAAGCATGAGCTGGGCGGACGGATGCGCATTTACCCGGAGAAGATGATTTGGGATGTTGGAGGTGTCACGCCGATATTATGTGAAAAGCTGATTGATCAGCTAGAGCAGCAGGCGCGGACGTTCGAGCCTACGATTGTGCTGGGACAGCAGATCACAGGTTTGGATCGGCAAGAGGATGGAACCTTCCTATTGACCTCTGCGACAGGGGAACAGCATTGGACACGTACGGTGGTGCTGGCAGTAGGCTATGGCATTCTCAAAATGGCCAAGCTGGAGATTGAAGGAGCTGACCGCTATGAGGTTACAAACTTGCATTATACTGTGCAAGAATTGGAGCCGTTCCGAGGCAAGCATGTCCTGATTTCCGGAGGAGGCGACTCGGCTGTGGATTGGGCGAATGAGCTGGAATCTATTGCCGCAAGTGTGACAGTAGTCCATCGTCGAGAGCATTTTGGCGGTCACGAGAAAAATATAGTTCGCATGAAGGCGTCTTCTGTTCATGTCCTCACACCTTACGCGGTGAGCCAATTGCATAGTAATAATGGCGAGACGATTGAACAGGTGACGATCAGTCATGTAGAGACGGGTGAAACACAAGTATTGAACGTCGATGCAATCATTGTGAACCATGGTCTGAAATCGGATTTTGGCCCGCTTCGGGATTGGGGACTGGATATGGGTGAGTGGCATGCCAGAGTGAGTGAGAAGCTGGAAACGAATCTGCCAGGGGTTTTCGGCGCAGGCGATTTTGTCGAGTACGGAAGCAAGCTGTATCTGATTGCGGGTACGTTTACGGATGCTGCCCTTGCGCTGAATAGCGCCAAGCTGTACATTGATCCCGCAGCAGATAAAGTGGCCTATGTATCTTCCCACAACAGCCGTTTCAAGGAAAAAAACCGCGAGCTTGGTGTCGTGGAGTAAGATACGTAAATAAGTCTGATAGGATAGAGATAGGATAGGCAAAACGCAAAAGAACTTCCGAGACCACTGTTGATGTGGAATTGGTAGTTCTTTTTTGTACGGTCACTAACTCCATCACAAAGGTTGGATGCCATACACCATATAGAATAAAATAGAGATAGCCTGTCCTTTTCGGCCTTATATAGCAGATTTTGAGTAGAAAGATAAGGAGCGGTGTACCCTTTTGGGACATATGGGTATGAGCTAGCAACCGGGCGATTAAAGCTGGCAGCCCGTAAGGCGCTTTCTATGATCCGCAGTAAGCAAATGATTAGGTAAATGAACAAGCGTTAGAAATTAAAATAACTCGCCTTGGAATACAAGGGTGGAGCAGAAGGTGACTTATGGAGAAACGAACGGAGCAACAGGAAGCTATTTTGGCAGATATTATTCAACAGGCAGAACCTTTTGTACAGCAGCAGTTGGAGCATGACCACAGCGGTCACGATTGGTGGCACATTGACCGGGTGAGAAAGCTCTCCCTCGAAATTGCTGCCAAAGAAGGCGCAGATACGTTTATTTGTGAACTGGCAGCGCTGCTGCATGATGTAGCGGATGAAAAATTAAACGACTCCAAACAAGCGGGACTCGACAAAGTGGAGCACTGGCTGCGTCTGCATGTAAGCGATCCGGGCGTGATTACGCATGTGATGACCATTATCGGTACGATGTCCTATAATGGTGGACAAAATCCACCTATGGATACGCTGGAAGGTCAGGTTGTGCAGGATGCAGATCGGTTGGATGCACTTGGAGCGATTGGCATCGCGAGGACTTTTATGTATGCAGGCTCCAAAGGCAGCATGATGCATCACCCCGAAAAGGATTTTTCACAGTATGATTATCGTGCTGCGGGAAAAAGTGCCATATACCATTTTTACGAAAAGTTGTTAAAGCTCAAGGATTTAATGAATACAGCTTACGCTAAAGAACTGGCGGCTGTCCGGCATCAATGGATGGAGATGTTTTTGGAGCAGTTTTATAGAGAGTGGAATGTGGATGATAAATAAGGATTTCAATAAGGCTGTTACCTCTAACCGAGTGTATCGGAGGGGAAGCAGCTTTTTTTATATATAAATGTCATATTGATATTATTGAAAATGTATGCTATTTTATTGTTAATAACAAATTGATAATAACAAAATAATAAAAACTATAAGGAAGGCGAGGAAGCGGCTATGTTCGGATTTAATTTTGTGAAATTTCAGCCCAGTGAGTATGTGATGAAGGTGAAGAACGGGAAAGTAGTTCGGGAAGGTGTGGGATTATCCTTTTATTATTACGCTCCAACAACCTCGGTCGTCGTCGCTCCTGTTTCCTCTATTGATGTGCCGTTCATATTTGAGGAAATGACCCACGATTTTCAGGCGGTGACGGTGCAGGGGCAACTGACTTATCGGATTGTGGATTATCGGAGATCGACGCAGATTTTGAATTATACGTATGACTTGAAAGCAAATCGCTACATTTCGGATGACCCGGGCAAGCTGGCCCAACGGGTGATTAACATTGCAAAGGTGCTGACCAAAAAATATCTGGAGCGTGTTCCGCTCAAAGAGGCTGTTCAATCCAGTGAACGTTTGGCCCAAAGCATGGCGAAGGATATCGCTCAACACGCGGAAATCGAAAAGCTCGGTATTGAGGTGATGGGACTGTCGATTTTGGCGATTTTACCGAATAAAGAAACGATGAGAGCGCTGGAGGCGCAGGCAAGGGAGGAAATTCTTCGCAATGCGGATCACGCCCTGTATGAGCGTCGGAATGCTTCCATTGAGCAGGAGCGGCGTGTGAAGGAGAATGAGCTGAACACCGAAATTGCAGTGGAGACGAAAAAGAAGCAAATCCGCGAAACCCAGCTCGATGCCGAACGTTCAGTGAAGCAGAAGCAAAGCGAGATGAAGGAGGAGCAAATGCTTTTTGACACGGCTTTGGAGGAGAAAAAGCGTGAGCTGATTGAGTTGACCGTAATGAATAAAAAGGCGGAAGCCGATGCCAAGGCTTATGAACTGACGGCAGTCATGAAATCGTTGCAGGATGTCGAGCCGAACGTGCTTCAGGCTATGGCGAACATGGATATGAGCCCGGATAAGCTGATCGCCATTGCATTCCAGGAGCTTGCAGAAAATGCAGGGAAAATCGGTCAGCTAAACATTACACCGGATTTGTTGCAAGGTCTGATGTCCGCTAAGGGAACAGGCGGATCGGAAGGAACGAGAGGATCCGGAGGAAGAGCACGATGAGTACCCGGATGACAGAGCACAGGATCATTTTGGTGAAGCGAAAAACACGTCTGGAGGAACTGATTGTCCGGTATAACACGGTGCAGCAGGCCCAGTTTTTTATAGAACGGCTAGGTGCGGATTTCAGTGATTATGTGCTGGAGGATGAAAATTACCGCAGAGCGGTGGCAACGGCAGCATCGGAACTGACGACCTTGGGGAGGGTTCAGATTGTGGAGCGGGAGCATGTGCCCAACTTTATTTTTGGTGAGCAGGATACGGTGGTGGTGCTGGGTCAGGATGGGCTGGTGGCCAACACGTTAAAATACTTGACCGAGCAGCCGTTGATCGGTGTGAATCCAGATCCATTGCGCTGGGACGGAGTATTGCTGCCATTTACAGTATCGGATTTGCGCTGGGTTGTGCCAGATGTGTTCGTACACAGACGTCCGATCAAGGAGGTTACGCTGGCTAAGGCACAGCTAAATGACGGTCAGTCGTTGTACGCTGTGAACGATTTGTTCATCGGGCGCAAAACCCATGTTTCTGCGAGATATGAGCTGAGGCTGGAGGATCAGGTAGAGCAGCAATCCTCCAGCGGCATTATCGTTTCAACGGGGCTGGGCGCGACAGGCTGGTTGACCAGCGTGCTTGCCGGGGCGGCAGGGATTGTCGGCAGCGCTACGCAGCGCCCGATTTCGCTGACTCCAGATCATCTGGTGACGGGCGCCGTCTTCCATCAAGAAGCAGCAGCAGAAGGACAGCAACGAGGCCGGAGAAGCAACGGGCGCGACCATGGCAGTGACGATGACTATAGTCATGACAACCGCGCAACATGGAGTTCGCCATCGCTATATTTTACGGTGAGAGAACCATTTCCCAGTCGGACGACTGCTGCGGATCTTGTATTTGGTCAGGTGGAAGCTGAAAAACCGCTGCGGATTGCTTCGCAGATGCCGGAACATGGAGTCATTTTCAGCGATGGAGTAGAAAGCGACTTTCTGGAGTTTAATGCCGGGATAGAGGCGACCATTGGTCCGGCGGAGAAAAAAGGGCATCTGGTCGTGTAGAGGTTTGCACAGGACGGCAATGGGGAATGTTGAGTAAGGTACATCAATCAGATGAAGTCAAAAAGGAGGAATCAACATGAGCGACCACACTCAAGACGAAGCGAAAATCCGCAACAAGAAGAACGAGGACGGAGATTCCTTGATGGAGAAAAACAAGCTGGAAAATGGCGTGGATATCGAGCCAGAGGCTGACGAATGGATTGCGAAGCCTTCACCTGTGTCCTACGATGATACGAAAACCTCTTCGAAGCAATAAGACTCTTGCGTCCAAATAGAGCAAACATGCAGAGACAGATGATCCTTAATCGGGTCATCTGTCTCTTTGGCATGTATTATTGTGGAATAGGCGATTGAAATTAGTTGAATCTGGAGTATACCTTCCATACCAGCTCACGGCGGCTGCTTACACCTGTTTTCAAGAAAATCGCTTTCAGATGATCTTGCACCGTGTAGGCTGAAATATGAAGTGCGCTTGCCAGCTCTCGGGTCGAAAAGCCTTGAACAATGAGCCGGACAAGCTGTCTTTCCCGCTCGGACCATGCAAACATCTCGGCCATGAGCGGCAGCATTTCAGATGCTTTAGCAGGCTCAAACCATACGGCAAGCTGTTTTTCATCTTTACTTTGCCCGCTTTGAAGAAGGGTGGCCCTGAGTGTTACCCACGGGGTTTCTGCGTCTGCGGCGGGTATACATAGTTTGGCTGGTGAAGCGGAAGTAGTGAAAGCTCCCGGAAGGGCTGTGGATAGTGCGCGAAAGCATACCGCCCGAACGGGCGCGGGAAGGCTATTTTCGTCGATGCCTTCCTGCTGCCGAAGCAACTTAAGCCACTGGTCTGCCGTTGGATTGGAGGAAATCGGCTCCAGCTTGCCAGAAAGCACCAGAACCCCTGGCTCCATATCATTTTCCATAATTATAGCGGAGTCTGGAGATAAGCCCACACTGGCCTGACGCAAATGGTAGGCTATAGACGGTGCTAAGGCTTCAAGAAGCTGCTGCTCTTCCTCACTAAATACCGGCTCCGTATGAACGCGAAACAACGTGAGAAATCCCCAGCAGGTTCCTTTGTACATTAACGGAACACGTAATTCATCCCCGAATCCGGCAGGCTGCAAAACATCCCTGTAACGTGCGCTCCGATTCGGATGACCTCCTGTAGCTCCGTTTAGAGTCGCTATGGATTGCCCCTCCCGCACCAACTGGTCGTATTTCATCACATCATTGCGCAGATATTCGTACTCTAACAGCTTGTAATGAATGCCATCCACGCCTGATTCGGTGAATGCCCCTGTGGAAAGCAGCGAATGCGGATCTATTGATGTACAACACGCCGCATCGAACGGAACCTGAGTACGTAAGCGGTCGATTAGCGTATGTTTGTAAGCTTGCGATGAAGGGGCTTTTTCTCCCAGTCGAATGATTTGCTGTCGAGCATCTTTTAGCTGTGAAAATTGTGTATATTGTGCGCTCATACATTGCTCCCATCGTGAAAAGCTGGAGTTTCGCAACATTGTATCGAAGTAAATCCCACATCTATGGGATGGTGAATATACGTACAGTCGTTATAATTGAGAATGATTCTTAATTCGGGATTTTGCAAAATCCTCAATTAAATCAACAATATACGAATGCTAGGGGAAGATCAAGGCTAGATGTAAGGCCTGTCGCATCTTTTTCCAGCTGTTCGATTTTGGAGGGAACTATATATGGAATATAGCAGTAGTAAGTCAAACGATCCTAAGGACGCTCATCACACAGGCAACAGCCGTCATACAAGCGCTGAACATAAAATTCCTAACCAGCCTATGAGCTGGAACGATCCGAATGTAAGCAAGTACCCGGACACGATTGCTTTAAAAATACCGGGATATGCTCATCTGTATGAGATGACGTGCCGCTTGATAACCGCACAGCTTGAGGCTCAGATCCGCACGGAGGCGACGGATCCGAATGTACTGATTATCGGGGCTGGCGGCGGTCAGGAGCTGATTACACTCGGAGGACAACATGCGGCATGGTCTTTTGCGGCAGTTGATCCATCTGAACGCATGCTGGATTTGGCACGTCAGCGTGTGGCGCAAGCGGGCATAAGGTCAAAAATATCATTTGTCACAGGCACGTTGGAAGAGCTGCCCGGAGAACTACTCCAAGAACAGCCTAAGGAGCAGTCTGGAAAACAGACCGAAGAATTACACGCGGAGCCGATTTATGATGCTGCCACCTGCCTGCTGGTGCTTCATTTTCTTCACAGCTTGGAGAGCAAACGGGCATTGCTACAACAGATATCTGCTCGTCTCAAACCGGGCGCGCCTTTTTGCCTGGCCTCCATCAATGGAAATCCACAGGAGTCTGCCTTTTCCATTCAAATGCAGGCGTGGAAAAGCCATATGCTGGATCAGGGCATTCCTCTGGAGGATTGGGAGCGATTCGCTGCCTCCATTGGCCGTGAGTCAGACCCGGTGTCCAATACAGCAATACAGGGAATGCTGGTAGATGCAGGCTTTACCCATATCACCCGGTATTTTGGCGCTTTTTTAGTGAATGCGTGGTTTGCAGTTAAAGGGGGAGAAGCAACTCATGACAAAGGATAGCATTATCATCATTGGCGGATACGGTCATGTCGGAAAAATTTTATGCACGGAACTAAGTGAAATGTTTCCCGGCAAGGTGTTTGCCGCAGGACGCAGTATGGAACGTGCCACTGAATTTAGCAAGCAATCGGGTGGTAAGGTGCTGCCTTTACAGCTTAATATTCATGAGCCGATAGACCCGTCGATTTTAAAGCAGGCCAAGATCGTTATCATGTGTCTGGATCAGGAAAAAACAGACTTGGTACGTGCCTGCCTTCAGCATGGGGTGCATTATATGGATATTACCGCGAATGCAGCTTTCTTGAGTCAGGTGGAGCGGTGTCATCAGGAGGCACGAGCTTATCAGGCCACTGCCCTGCTAAGTGTGGGATTGGCCCCGGGATTGACGAATCTGTTGGCATTGCAAGCGACGCAGCTTATGGATCAGACAGATGAGTTGAACATATCTCTGATGCTGGGCTTAGGAGACGAACATGGTCAGGCTGCCATTGAATGGACAGTGGACCAGATTCATACCGATTTGGATGTTATGGAACAGGGTCGCCCGGTGATTCGAAAAAGCTTTAGCGACGGGCGAGTGGCAGACTTCGGCGCAGGAGTGGGGCGTCACCGCGCGTATCGTTTCCCATTTTCCGATCAGCATACACTTCCACGTACGCTCGGAATTCCTACGGTCAGCACACGTCTTTGCTTCGATTCCCGGTTAACTACCCGGCTTCTGGCAGGGCTTCGGACAACAGGGATATCTGGTTTACTCCGACAGCAATCCGTGCGTAACGCAATGGTTCGCAGCTTTAGCAAGCTGCATCTGGGAGGGAACGCCGTGGCAGTCAAGGTAGACGCGCGAGGAACCCTCCATGGCAAGGAAACGAAAGTCGAATGCCAACTAAGGGGACATCATCAATCCGATTTAACCGCCAAGGCAGCAGTCTTTGCAGCGCTGGCGCTATACCGTTCTGAGCTTCCTCATGGTGTATTTCACATGGAGCAGTGTTTTTCGTGGAATCGTATGCGGGAATGGCTGGGGCAGCAGGTAGCCGTGGATATTCAGGTGAACGGACAGCAGGTATAGAAGTGATATTTTCTGACACAAGAGGGACTTATGTAATCCAAGCTTATTCGGCAACTCATTGCGGATGGGTCTTGGATTTCTTTTCCTGTTAGATTACACTAGTACGAAGTACATATTTCAGCATTTTGCATCATTCGATTCCCAACGCTCGAAAGTACAATAGATAGACGAATTAAACCGTTTCGATCTATATTGCTGATTTGAAATCGCTCTTGGGATTGTTGCAAAATGCTCATTTTTGAAAAGAATTGAGTCATGTTGGTAGTTTTAGATGGAACACGATGATACAAACAGTTCCTGCCAGTAAATGGAGGTGAGTTAACATGACCTCGAGTCTATCCATACAGGAGATTGCTGAGGTCGAAAGCAGTAAGTTAAAACGAAGAAAGGGGAGAATGAAGTGAAGGTGGAACAGGATTTGGAAGACATCAAGGACAGACTGGCCCAGATCGAGGAAAATCTGGAACGAAGGTCGACTTCCGGAAGAATACTGAAAACGATGCTTATCATTTTCTTGTCTGTATTTTTCTTGCTTTTGGTGATCGGAGTTGTTCAATTTGTTTCCAACTCATCGGTATAACGAACCGGAAGAAGGGAGTTCGTGATGTCCATAGAAGCGATCATTTTTGATCTGGATAATACGCTGATTCATCGTAAACAGGCGTTTGCGGCATATACGGAGCGTTTTGTGGAACGCTTCATTGTGGCGGAAGATCCGGCGAGCAGGGCAGCAATAGTCGAGCACATACGCCTGGCGGATCAGGATGGATACCGTGACAAAAGGGAGCTGTATACGGAGCTGCATGCAGAGTTGGAACTGAAAAATCCGGATACGACGGTACAGGAAATGCTGGGCTTTTGGTATGGTGAATTTCATAAGTTTACGGTACTGATGGATGGAGCCAAGGAAGTGCTGTCCGAGCTGCGGTCGCGGGGTTTGAAGCTTGGTATCATCACCAATGGCTCACTCCGCACACAACAAGCAAAGATCAACCGTGTGATGCTGAAGGATTATTTTGATTCCATTATCGTCTCGGGAGGCGTCCGCGTGGAGAAGCCTAATCCTCGCATATTCGAGTTGGCGTTAAATGAGCTGGAGATTACAGACCCAGGCAACGTCTGGTATGTAGGCGATCATCCGACGAATGATATTCGTGGTGCCCAAAGTGCAGGCTTGCATACGATCTGGCTGGAGGGATTTATGCCGTGGCAGGAAACGGGCATTGTGCCGAATTACAGGATTGGCAGTTTGCGCGAAATTATTGGTTGGCTGGATCATGCCAGCTATTCGGGGAAAATGGAGGAGGGAGCATCATGAGTAAGGTGCAGACGGATCAGACCAGCCCCATTTTATTATCGTTTCCGGAGCAATTCCAGACAGAACGGTTGACGCTTCGCGCTCCACAGTGGGGTGATGGGGCGATGGTCAATGAAGCCATACGGGAGAGTGTGGAAGAATTGCGTCCCTGGTTGCCTTTTGCAAGAAATCTTCCTACGCCAGAGGAATCTGAAATCCGTTCACGCCAAGCCAGACTTCAATTTCTGGACCGGTCTGACATGATGTTGTACGTATTTGAGACGGTATCGGGAGCTTTTGTAGCCAGCAGTGGCTTGCACCGGATCGACTGGGCTGCACGCAAGTTTGAAATCGGGTACTGGCTCAGAACGTCTTGCACAGGAAAAGGCATGATAACAGAGGCAGTACACGGTATCACGGATTTTGCCATACAGCATTTGGAGGTGAGCGCGGATTCAAGGAACAGCATACGGTCCGGTTTGTAAATGAAGCGGGCAAAGCGATCAAGGCGGTGGACAGGGATTTCAGAGGGGATACATTGTTACTACAGGAAGATAACCATATTTACAAGCTGCGTTTGTACGATATTGCGGAGGCTCGTTATGATGAATTGGATCATGAAAAATACAGACAAGCTAGTGTGCATACAATATGACATCAGCAGGAATATCAGCACTCTTGCAAGCGCTAACCTAAGGGGATACTCGACGAGATTCCAGCAGCTTGGCGAAGCTTTTCCAACGTTAGGTCAGGTGATTTAGCATGGGAAGAACTCGTAAAAGCGTCGACATCGACAGGAAGACGAATCGGAACACAGGTGTGAAATCCCGCTGGAAGGCCCGAGCTGTGTATCTGGCTTCGGTGCTGGTCGCTATCCTGTTGGGCTTGGGAAGCCGGACCTTTTCCTCCCGGTTGCCTGAATTCATTGCCAATCATTTTGGGGATGCCTTGTGGGCGTGCATGATTTACTTTGGGCTGAGGATGTTGTGGGTGGATCGTCGGTTGTCTGTAGCGCTGTGGGGCAGTTTGCTGTTTTGTTTCGCCATTGAGTTCAGTCAGATGTACCAGGTTCCCTGGATTAATAGTATCCGGGCGACGACACTGGGCGGGCTGGTGTTGGGAAAAGGATTCCTGACCGCCGATCTGGTTCGGTACACGGTGGGTATTGCGGTATCCTGGGCATTGGACCAAGGTTATAGAAGGCTGGCAGGCATCACTACACGTATAGACAATGACGAGTCATTCAAATAATCTGCAAAGCGAGGGTTGCGCTTGAGACAAAAGGGAAAGCGTTACAGGTTGTTGGGTAAAATGATCGGATTATGCGCAGGGTTCAGCTTGTTGTTTGCGACCATACTTGTTCCGGGGCAGGCATTGGCCGATAAACAGCTTGCGGGGCCTCTTCGTTTTGACTTTGGCCCAGGTAGCGTTGCTACAGGCTACACTCAGGTCACCGCCAAGGATGCATACACGCCTGAACGAGGCTATGGATTTACCGATCTTTCCAAGGTGAAAGAAGAGGATCGTGGTGGAAATGACGCTATTCGTTCGGATTTCGTTCGTGTTCAGGGATCATCCTTTGTCGTCAACTTGCCGCCTGCGGATTATACGCTTTCCCTGATCGCCGGGGATACAGACGGAAGCACAGATATTACGGTAAAGGCCGAGTCCATCGTCAAGGTGGAGCCTACCACCAAAACAGCGGGACAATTTGTCGAGGCCACATTTGAGCTTGCGCTCATCGATGGTCAGCTGGAATTGTATTTCTCGGGAAATGATCCGAAGATTAACGCGCTGGTTATTACGCCAAAAGAGACTCGAACGCAGAGTGACCATCCTTCCGTATATCTTGCAGGGGATTCCACGGTCCAAACCTATAAAGCCTCTATGAAGCCTCAGGCTGGTTGGGGACAGATGATTGCGCCGTTCTTTACAGACGAGACGACTTTTGTGAACCGTTCTATTGGTGGACGAAGCACGAAGACATTCCTTGTACAAGGAAGACTGGACGATATTTTGCGGACCATCCGACCGGGTGATTATTTGCTCATCCAGTTTGGTCATAATGATGCGGCAATCAACAACCAAGAGCGTTATGTTTCCCCAGCGGATTATAAAGTCTATTTGAAAACCTACATTCAGGGAGCGACACAGCGCGGGGCCACACCTGTGCTGATAACCCCTGTTGGCCGCAGGGATTATGACGCCGCAAGTGCTTCCTATCGGATCAGTTTTCCGGAATACGTGCAGGCCATGAAGGAAACGGCATCGGAGACAGGCGTTGCGCTGGTCGATCTAAGTCGGTTAAGTGTGGCGTACTATAATACGCTTGGTCTGGAAGGAACGCTTCCGTTATTTTTACATTTGGAGCCGGGAGTGTATCCTGCGTTCCCTGATGGAGTGCAGGACGATACGCATTTTCAGGAGTATGGTGCGGAGCAAATAGCCCGTCTGGTAGCCCAGGGGATCCGCGAGCTGAATATCCCTTTATCCTCTTATGTACGGACGAATAATTCACCATAAAACGCTATTTCCATACGCATGGTATACTTAGAAAACAAGCTGGCCCTACCCGAAGATGGCTCTGTTCCGGCTTGGGTAGGGCCTTAACGTTCCGGGCAAAAGAAGGAGAGACCAGGCGTGAGTAAAATAAAGGACGGTATGTTGGGTCTGTGCATCGGGGACGCGCTTGGCGGGAATTTATTATGGGCTTGGGGAGATTCCGCAGCATTGGCTTACGTCCTTGGCGAGAGTAGAGGATATCATCAAGTGGTGCGAGCAGTTTGAGCATTCATTGGCAAAATAAAAGCTTCATTTAACTTGAGCCACGGGAGGAAACGCTAATGTCGGTTGCCCAGTTGAACAGACTCATTGACGGTCAAATACTCTATAATCAGCATCGGAGTTTGTTTTATATGCATGAGGGGAACGCCCTGATGGGTCCTTCACCGGAAATGACGTATTGGCTGACACAGAGAAGCCCGGAACTGCTCCTCATGCTCCAAAGCTTGAAGCGTCAGCATGAGTATACCGCTTTTGTCACGGGCGTCGCGGCAAAAACACTGCACCAGTTTGTGAGCGTCAATCAGTATATTCATTTTCAATCAGATCATCTTAATGAGCTTACACAATTGTATGATCGACTTTTCACCCGGATTCAAAAGCTGTTCCAAAACCAGGCTATGAATGAGAGCATACTAAATTTACTGCTGCAACAGCATTACGGGCATTTAAGAGATTTTCTAATTCGTACCAACGGACGGACGATGTTTGCCAAGTATGCAGAGAGTGAGTACACCTTTTGGATACCTTGTGAGGAATATACGCCTGAATTGCAGGCAAAGCTGCTAGGATTGGACATTGCTCGTTTGCAGGAGCCTGTTCTCGATGTAGGCTGCGGATCAGAGGCACGGCTAGTCGGCTATTTGCGTTCCCTTGGGATTGAGGCTTATGGAACAGATCGGTTGGCTGAAAAGGGAACAGGTGTTACTCAGGGAGATTGGCTGGAGACAACCTTCAAGGAAGGCACATGGGGAACGATTATCTCTCATATGGCGTTCTCCAACCATTTTATACATCATCATTTGAAATCGGACGGCAATATTCACGAATACGCCCACAAATATATGGAATTGCTTAGGGCAATCCGGCCGGGAGGAAGCTTTATTTACAGTCCGTGCCTTCCTTTTATGGAAGATCTTTTGGATATCCAAGCTGGTTATCGAGTAGAGCATATCCAGTCATCTAAAGGTTATGAAGCCACGAAAATAACACGATTACGTTCATAATGGCTAAGGGTGTTCAAAGGTAAAAAGCAGAGCATGGAGGGGCGCACAATGAACATAGAAACAGCGATTGCAATTGCGGCACAGGCTCACCAGGGACAGACGGACAAGGGCGGTCAGCCTTATATTTTCCACCCCCTTCAGGTCATGAACCGAGTAGAGCATATGGATGAAAAAATAGTTGCCGTGCTGCATGATGTGCTGGAGGATACAGGGGTCATAGCGGATCAACTGAAAGAAGCGGGCTTTGGCAAACACATCATTGAAGCGGTGGAAGGACTCACTCGGAACAAGGGAGAGGAGTACAGCGATTTTATACGCCGAGCCAAAAACAATCCATTGTCCAGAGCAGTGAAAATAGCGGATATTCAGGAAAATATGAATCTGGATCGCATCCCTCATCCCACGGAGAAGGATGCAGCACGAATAGAAAAGTATAAGCAGGCGCTGCAAGAGCTTTTGGATTGAACCCATTTTAAAGAAAAGTAACTGAATTATTCATTTCCCAAGGCTACAGCACCACCACCATTCGGCAAATTGCAGAAGCGGCGCAGATTGGGCGAGGCCATCTGTTGCTTCATCTATATAAGGGCTTAATCGGAAATATACATGAATGACATTATTTTAAATTTGGGCACACCCAAATGATTGGCAACCCAGGTATGTATGATTGAAGATTTATCACGGAGAAAGGCCGGACTTTAGTCCTTTTATTTGTCAGAGTTCATCTTGGAATGGTAGTATAAGGATAGATATTACTCTATTTGGGATTCTGTTAACGATCTAAACCATATTTTCCTAAAAGCCGATATATCTGAATGAGGCGAAAACACACACTGTTATTGTACCCGTCCGAAAATGGATGTATATGATTGGGTTAGGAGAGTAGAAGAAGTGTCGGATTTGTATACGAAAAAAGAAGTAAAAGACTATGTAACGAATGTAGTTTTTGAGCGGCCTTTAGGTGTAAGTATTGCAGCCATTTTACTGATTTTTAATGGAGCTCTTCTGCTGGTGACACAGCTGTTGACGCTTAATGCGTTGAATGAGGCTTCTACGTTGGTGGGAATTTGCAGGGGGATGTTTCAAGGATTCATCGCTTTGCTCGGTTTGTCAGGGGCAACTGCCGGTGTCGGCATGTTATTTGGTAAGAAGTGGGCCTGGTGGCTTGCTGTATTTTATTTTACATATGAAACGATGCGTTATGCGTGTGCGATCCTGTTTATTCCGGATGTACCTCCAATGTTGGGGGGCGTACATCTAAGTCCTGCCCTATACTACGTAAAGTATGGTATGCGTATTGTTTGGAATTTGCTGTTTACGGTGTTTATGTGCCGTAGTACAGTGACTGGATTTTTTCAAACAAGTGGAATAAATAAGTGGAAGGCATGTATTTTATTATTTTTAATCAATGGGGTGATGGTCGGAATCGGCTGGTGGCTGATGAAATAGTATCTTCATATATGAGGAAGGAGATAGATGATGACAAAGGAAATGTTTCCGGTGCTGGAAACCAGCCGCTTGCATTTAAGACAGCTTACGTTGGGAGACGCGGAGGATGTGTTCGCCTATTTCTCCAAAGATGAGGTTACGAAATATTATGATCTGGAAAGCTTTACAGAGGTAAAGCAAGCAGAACATTTTATTCGTTCCATGCGATCCAAATATGAAAAGCAAGAGGGCTTTCGTTGGGGGATTACGTTAAGAGAAGCTCCTGAACGTGTAGTTGGTACTATTGGATTTCATAACTGGCACAAGAAGCACTCTCGTATTGAAATCGGCTATGAGCTGGCACCCGAATACTGGCGACAGGGCCTGATGGCAGAAGCGATGAAGGCAGTGATTCATTATGGATTTCATTTGCCGCAGGTTCACCGTATTGAAGCCTTCATTGATCCAGATAACGAAGGCTCCAGACGGTTATTGCTCAAAAGTGGTTTTACCCAAGAGGGTCACTTGAGAGACTATTTTTATGAAAAAGGTCAGTTTGTCGATGCTGTTATTTTTGCTATCCTTCGAGAAGAATATCGTGCGGATTAGTAATTTTACAAATATCCTTTTTCTCCGTAAGGCTGGAGCCGATCAAGCCAGGTCTGCTCCAGCTTGGACAGCGCATCTTTGACATCGAAGAATTCCGAATCTTTTTTCTTCAAAAGTTCCAGCACCTCAAACTCAAACGCATCTTCGCCATACTCATTCCATTCCTGTTGCAATTGTTGGTTCTGACAAGTGCCCATTTGTAACTCAAACCGACGACCGTTCAATGATTTTAAATTAGGTGTGCCAGCAACAAAAATTTTCCCGTTGTGTGTATTGCGAATGCAGTAGATTCCGGCTTCTGTCTTGATCTCCATATACTGCTGCACCAGTTCTTTTCTTCGATTCATTTTGAGTCCTCCTTATTTTACAAATATCGTGCTTCAAGATTCCTTCAACCAATATTCACTGCCATCCGGCTTGCGATCCAACAGACTATATTCAATCATATATCTTCGCACCGTGACATAATCGTCATACACTTCCTGTAAAATGGCATTAATATCCTTCTCATGATACGTCCGTCCTTCCTCAAAACGTCCCGCAATTTCACGCAGCACAATCAACTTATGCTTTTCCTGCATTTTGAAGGTTTTCAGGCGACCCTGTGTACCATCTGGAAAATACTTTGCCAGTACCTTTTGCCTTTCGTCTTCGGTAATGTTGTAGCGTTCATCCACCATCCGTGCCCGTACAGGCACTTCGACGATAGCGGGAGCGTGGCGGTCTTTTTCTTTTAGCAGCTCCATCAAGGTCAGAAATACCTTGGCCTGCCGTTCCTTTTCTTTGAGGCCAAAGCGATGATTGCGGATGGTGGATGCGCTGCCGATTCCGGTTTCCTTTTGAATATCCGCATCGCCCATGCCTTGATAAAACAACTGGAGTAATCGATTCTGATGATCCGTCAGTCCGGTCAGCTTTTTGTCCAGGCCGATCAAATAGTCAAAGACCGAACTGTACGTCCGCTCAATATGAAGACGCATATACCGCTCTGCGTCATAAAATACCCCTTGATCCTGATATATGATTCCTTGCTCGTAGTGCTGTCCGTCCAGCAGACAAATCACCTGCTCCCCTTGACGGATATATCCACGCTTCAGTTCCTCGATTCCAGCATTCCAGAATAGCTCGGAATGATCCATTTTTACAAACACCTCGATTAAATGTTGATTATTTTATAGACAATATAACATTTTGTTTATATAAAATCAATGGATGAAGTGAAGGGGTTAATTATACTGGTCATTCAAATGGAATTATGTTTAAAAAAGATATTTATTATTTTAAGTATTTTTAATGGTAATTTAAAAATATTTCTCTAATTTTCTTTATTTCGACATTATTCGCTATATACAAATTAAATGCGACATTGTTATCATATGAAATACAAATATATCCTTTTGAAGAGGGAGGAATATGAGAGGGTATAGGAAAGAATATTAATTTTAATATTCTTTTAACAACGTATTGTTACTAATTTTGAGGAGATGGATTTTAAAAATGAAATATAATTTTTCCGAATTGGGGATGAAGGAAAAGGGAAAGAAAGCTAAGTCACTCGTTTTAACTATACTTGGCTTATTTGTTTTTTTATCTCCATGGAGCACAACTGTGCTTCCTCAGGCAGTAGTGTCAGCAGCGTTTACAGGTGGAATACCCATAAATATTTATCCACGACCAGACAGGGGCGGATCAATAGGGATACCAGAAGACAGTCAAACACCGACGACAGAGCCATCATCTACACATGAAGCAGTAACCTTGTCAGACGGTTCGATTGTACATGTGCAGGCGAGTTCTCCTTATATCAATTTTATTCGCAACAATGTAGTCGTTTATTCCAAAGATCTTGGGGCTGCATTATCGGTTAAATTTTACAGTGCTTCTGCATCTTCTAATAACGCTATTACTGTCAATTACTTTTACATTAATGAGAATAATGGAGCTAAATCCTCGGGGAATTTTACATACTCAGGAATTGTTTTAACCACTCCAGCCAGCCCACGTATGAGTACCAATATGACAGGGATAACGAATCAAAATGTCCCTATCCAATTGGATGGTGTACCTGCTAATTCTAAAAGCGAGTATAAAATCGGTGTGAACGGTACGTGGACTCCATACAGTAACCCATTTCAAGTGTCTGAAAACACTACTATTTTTGCTCGTTGTACAGATAAATATGGGAATATAAGCGCTGTGAATTCATTAGTAGTCAATAACATTGATAAAGCACCGCCTGCGCCGCCATCATTCAGTCATAGCCCTGCGGGTGAAATAGCCAACAATATCAGAGTTACAATGAACTACCCTTCTGATGCAGTATCAAGGGAATATCGTATCAATCAAGGCGAATGGAAGGTGTACAATTCACCAATCGATGTCAATGAGTACGGGATGCGCATACAAGCACGGGCAAAAGATAGCGCTGGAAATGTTTCTCAGATTGCAGATTCTGTCATAAATTTGATAAACAGAGGCCCCGTAGCTATTAAAACCATTCCAGCAACCACGATTGAAATGGATGAGGGAATTTCAGTTAAAGATTTATCCGAATACTTTACAGATCCTGACCAGCAGCAGCTTCGGTATTCCGGTGCGAATTCAAATTCATCTGTTGTCACACATCAATTGGTTAAGTATTCAAAAGGGAATACCTCGATACTAAATTTGCAACCGCAAAGCTCGGGAGAATCGACGATAACGATAACTGCTACAGATCCGTTAGGCAAGTCTGTATCCCAGAGCTTCGTTGTAAAAGTTCTAGATACCAAATATGTACAACAACTGGCCAAAACTACAGCAGCGGTAGTACAAGCTGAGACTTCTAAATTACAAGTCGATGTAACAGCAGCTGTAGAACTAATAAACAAGCTGCGTGATCCAGACAAGGGCAAGCTTGTTGAAAGGGTAGTAGCCATACAGAAAAATATTGATGCAAAAGCTGCCTATACTGAGCAATTGACCACAGCTACACAAGCAGTTGTAAAAGCAGAAACTTCAAATTTACAAACTGAGATTAATATAGCCCGTGCTTTGCTTGTGCATCTCAATGATGCGGACAAGCAACAGCTTAACGATCGATTGGATCGTATACCGGCTATTGATGATTTACCTAAGGATATAACAAGCCCTTCCAAACCGAAGAAGCTGGCAGGTTCCAGACCTACACCGGACCGTATTATTTTAACGTGGGAAGCATCTACCGATGATGTTGGAGTCGTTAGCTATGATGTTTATCGTAATGGTCAGATGATAGGCAATACCAAGGAATTAACCTTTCAAGTAGACCAATTAGAACCTCAGAAAATATATATGTTCGCAGTAAAAGCCAAGGATGCGGCTGGTAACTATTCGGAATTTAGCAATAGTGTTAAAAGCGGCTTATCCAGAAAGTATAAATACATTTATGACGTTAATGGAAGGCTTGAACATATTGAACAGGATGGCCAAGTTGTTTTCCAATATCAATATGACTCCAATGGTAACCTGATACAGATTATAAAGTGAGCAATTTCTAAATAAATGATATGTAACCAAATTTAAAGTCGGGAATGGAGAGAAGAACTTGCGATTTAGAACAACAAGACGTCATATAGCAATAATCATGATTATCACATTTATTTTCGGTACAATTAGCGGACTTGTTCCTCCAAATGTATTCGGTGCGGGGAATGACAATTCGCAATACTCGGCGGATCAAATGGCTGCCAGATTTGGAGTCACGTCATCTTTTTTGTCAGAACAATTAAGAAAAGGTTATTCTTTAAACCAGATTTATACGGCGTTATATTCGGCTGAACAAGATCATATTAGCTATGAACAAGCAGCAGCTTCGTTATTTCCTATAGAAGAGAACCAATCACAAACCGTCACAAGTGACGTATACAATAAGCTATCGGATGCTCCACTAGATAACTTGATCTCTCATAATGTTACAGATGATGTTTATCCAACAGATGACCTTGCTTCTACGAACAAAGTCACTGAAGATGTATATAAGACAGATTTCCTGAAACAGAGTCTCGTGGCGAATGTACCGCAGCTTCCACCCATTAGAGAAGAAGCACCAGTATACAATAAAGCTTCTTTTAATGAAGCTCCTTATTCTGTTGGCGACGATAAAGAATCTATATCCACTTTATCAGGCAGCCTATCGCTGCAAAATACAGATTTAACACTGCCTGGACGAAACGGACTGGGCTTTTCTTTGACGCGTCAATATGATACGAATCGGGCTCAATTTTTCGACAAAGGCGCTGAAATCATTGACAACAGTGCTGCTGTGCAGAACTATTATGTCTACTTTAAGGCGATGATGATACCTGTTACCAAGTCGTACAAGGTAGCCTATCAGCAAAAAAGATGGGTACAAGAGGATACAGACGGTGATGGGAATGTTGATGTTAATACCTATAATCTCCAGCCTGAAACCAAAGTTATAGGCACATACACGACTTATGAAGCTGCTAGCCAAGCAGCGAGACAAAAAATAACCTATACTATACCCTCGGAATCAAGAGTAGAAAAGGACTCTGAAACTGGAAAGTGGGAGAAGGCCTTCCCAGACTCAATAAAGTATAGTAAAGATGGATTTACAGGAACTTTAAGCAAAGATGGACAAGCCAGAGTCATCAAGGGATCATATACGGGTCCAAGTTCTAAAAATATATTCTGGGAACAATGTAGTGTCATGAATTCGTACTATTATGATAGTGCGGGTAACGCTTCGCGATATTTTCCAGGTAGCCCGGTATGTGGGGACTCTAAAATGCATTACGACAGGGATTCATATGTAGGGGATTTATCTTTATCATCTATGCTGGTTTATCCAAGATGTCCCATGTACTCTCCTGGTAGAGTAATGTGTACCGAGTCAGGATCAGCGTTTTATTCAGGAACAGTTTTCAATCAGGGAACTGCCGATACCCGAGAATGGAGACAAGATTATAGCGGAACCGTTACGAAGCCCGGTTATACAAGCGATATTGGTTATAGCGAGTGGACAAGTAATGGCAAAGGTGGAAGGACAAGAACAGCCTTTACTATGGAAGGATCACCGCAAATTGAAACGATTGTTTCAGAGGGGCTCGAAACGGCTGTTCGCCGACAGACAATCCCGTTTGAAACCATTTCTGAGGCAGAACACTATAGAGACTTAATTAACAGTAGTCCTCCGACTGTATTTCAGGGTGACGATGGGAATAAATACTATATTGCAGCAGATGCGGATGCTACCATTTTTGCTGAAATTGTAGCCTATCAACCTTCATTTATTTTTCAAAACCGAACTTATCCTGCGCTTGAAGATCAACTGAATCCTCTTGGCAAGGGGTGGTCCTGGAATCTACCTTATGTAGAAACCAAAGAGGGCAAGCAGTACATGCACTTGGGGGATGGCGGCAGCTATGAAATTGAGGGAGATCAGCTTAAAGGTTACGACTGGAAAGGCCTGACTTTCACACCCGATACTTCAGTAACGGTTAGTGGGGAGAACTCAGCTTCTGTATTAACTTCTGTTGATGGAGCGAAAAAACAATATTTCTCCAAAGACGGTCAGTTGCTGCAAATTGAAGATGCCTATCATAATGCCATTAAGTTTAATTATGAACTCAATGCTACGTATAAACGCAAGCTGCTTAGCAAAGTAGAAGATGCAATCGGTAACTCGATTGATATTCAATATACGGCTACAGACGTCACTCTGTCTAAAGGAAACCGCACTGTTGTCTATCGTAAACATACAGAACAAGGCGTTGAATTACTGGATTCCGTGACAGATGCCGAAGGTAGAAAAACCACATATTCATATACATTAGCACCGGCCAAGTTTAATTTGAGTGCTTCGCATCCGGAAAGACAAATATCTAACCCGTACGCTTTATTAACCAAAGTATTTCATCCTACAGGAGCCTCTACTCTGTATACTTACGAGGACCAGCCAGTAAAACGCTATATTGGCTCCAACTCAGTAAACGAGGCATATAGAGCGGTTTCACGTGTAGATCAAATCACTTATCAAAACAATAAAACCGAAAACTATAATCAGGAAACCATTCATTACAATTCTGATATGGGTGAGAGCTATGTGAAAGATACTTCGTTCTCTACCATCACAGACAATGGATTAACTCGTTCAACCTTCAATTATAATAAAAAGTTTATTAGTGCAGACACGCCACCGCAGTATTACCTGGATCAGTCAGTAGTTAAAGCAGGAGATTCTGAAAAGAACACAGCGTATCAGTACGGCAAGCAGGTGACAGGCAAAGCTTATACCGTACCTGTTCCTACCCGTACCTCGTCCAGCAATAATCAAAATGGAGACGTTTTGACAACGACTGCTGAATATGATGATTACGGTAATGTGACAAGCTCAGTGGATGAGAAGGGTTCACAAACGGCGTATACGTATGACGACAAGCATCGGATTAAAACGGTTACTGAACCGATTGACTCCAAAAGCACTGGAGTTACAGAGTACACTCGAAACCCGCAAGGGAAAGTAACGCAGGTTATGGTTTCCAAGGATCATCCCGGGGGTGAATTACTACAAAAAGTAAATTATTCAGGTATAGATGCTTACGGAAATACAACCGTTCAAACTATTGCAAATGGTAACAAATCCGTGACGACAACGACGGAGTATAGCAGTGATGACGATCATGCTTTTCCAACGAAACAAAGTGTAGAGGTTACGAATATAGATGGAGAAAAATCTACAGTTACCATTCAGTCGGATTATGATAAGTTAACTGGTTTAATCACTTCCTCGCTGGATGGAAAAGGTCAAAAAACAGAGTACCAATATGATGCTATTGATCGCGTAAAGGCTGTAACCTATCCGGACGGTAAAAGTATCCGTGTAGCCTATGATGATCTTGAGAACATCGTAACGGTGACGAATGAGCTGGGGATACGAGCAAAAACACGTTACAATGCTTTAGGCTGGAATATCGAGTCAGGGCTGTATGAAGGTAACGATTATGTGATTAAGTCCAAATCAGCTTATGATCCCAACGGCAGATTAGTATCCAGTGAAGATGCGCTTGGACATCTTACGCGCTATAGTTATGACGCTTGGGGCCGTACTACATCAACAGCCTATGCGGACGGTTCAGAAGCTGTAGTAGGATATAATGATGCTCTTCGTCAAGTAACGCAACGAGACGGTGAGTTGAATGAACAAATTCAAACCTACGACAAATGGAACCGATTAGTACAAAACGAAGAAAAATCAGCAATGGATGGTAATCAAAAATTAACTTCCAAAGTGGAGTATGATGCTGTAAACGATCAGATTTTGAGTCAAACCGATGCGAATGGAAACGAGACCCAATTTTCATATAATGCCTTGGGCGATCAGACAGCTGTGACGGAGCCAAACGGCGAAACGACGAAGTACACTTACGATATGCTGGGTAATCTCACTCGGATCACGTATCCGGATGGTCAGGCCAAGGTGAAGTCGTATGATGAATTGGGTAGAGTGATTCAAACCAAAGATGAGAAGGGCCAGATAGAAAAGAGCTATTTTGATACCAACGGGAATTTATCCAAGAAAATAGACCGTAACGGGAATGTCACTTCTTTTGAATACGATAGCCGTAATCGGTTGAAGTCGCGTGTAGGTAAGGATGAAACGGTCAGCTACGTATACGATGCTACGGGCAAGCGGCTGAGCATGACAGATCGAACGGGCACAACCTCCTATGCGTATGATCCGTATACGGAGCAATTAGACACCTTGTCTTACCCGGACGGCCTAAAGCTTTCCAATCAGTATGATTCCAATGGGAATCGAACCGAAATGACTGGGCCATTTGGCGAGCAAGTAAACTACACGTATGATCAATTGAACAGATTGAAGACCGTAGGCAGCACAAAAGATAAGCCCGTTTCAGAATATGCCTACACCAAAAATGGATTGCTGGACTCAACGGTATCTGCAAATGGTTATCGCCAGCAAAACCAATATAACGGGATTCAGTTAGTTGAATTGAAGCACACCCGATCCGATTCGGAGACCAATAGCTTTCAATATAGCTACGATCCTGGTAAAAATATCACCAAACGTACTCAAAATGGTGTAGAGGATGCCTTTACGTACGATAAGCTGAATCGGATTACGACTTCGAGCGAAAATCAGGATGCATATTCGTATGATGCCAGAGGTAACCGTCTTACGATGGAAACAGAGAGAGAGCCTCATACGAAGCCGAGGGAGAATAGCTTCGACGATCAGAACCGATTGACTCAAGTCAAGATCGACGGAAAGAGCGTAGAGTACCGATACAACGGGGATGGATTACTGACAGACCGTATACAGGATGGCGTTCAAACCCGATACTACTACGATGGAAACAGTGCCCAAATCATAGCAGAAGCTACGATTGAAAATGGGAAACCTGTTTTAAAAGCCAATTATATTCGAGGTCTAAAATTAGAGGCCATAGCATATGCAGATCTAACGGAAGCCTATCCCGTCTACAATGGTCATGGAGATATTATCGAAATCAGGGATTCCTCCGGAGCCTTGCTGAATCAATATCAATATGATATTTGGGGTAATGAAGAGGTCAAGGAGGAAAAAGTCCACAATCCATTCCGTTACTCTGGTGAATTGTGGGATGATACAACGGAATTACAATACCTGCGCGCCAGATGGTATGATCCTGATAGTGGAAGATTTATCAATGAGGATACGTATGAAGGAGATATCGATAGTTCTCTGAGTTTGAATTTGTATACGTATGTGTTAAATAACCCACTTAAATATGGCGATCCAACAGGCCATCTTCCACAATTTGGAGATACAGCCTATGGTATTTATGCACATAGATCCTTACAGTTCATATTTAAATTTGTTAACTATGTAACAGGAAAACAAGTAGCGTATACAGAACAGACTATTAGATTAACTAATGGGAAGATCGGGTATGCTGATTTTATCTTGAAAACAGGAGAGAATGCTTATGAAGTTTATGAATTAAAGCCAGTATCTTGGAGTAAGGAAAAGAGTCTAGCATTGCACGCATCGGGTAGAAAACAATTGCAAAATTATATTGATGGTATTAATGTGAATGGTTTCAAAGGAAAAAGAAGCTTTGCTTATATAGGTAATAAATGGAATCCGAATGGGCTTTCTATCCCAAGTCCATATAATTCAAAAAAGGAAATCACCTACTATACTTATCCAAATGATCAGGGGATGATATATTATGGTGAGAGAAATCGTAGGGACAAAAATTTGGATGAACGAGTTCCAGTTACAAGAACGGTTTGGGATAAAATCAAAGACTTCTTTTCTGCTGATTATTACCCTGAAGGTGTTCCATTGCCTAATGGTATGCCAGGTCCGAGTGGTAGCTCGTCACATGGAGGAGGAGGAGGATTTCTCCCTGTTCCACGGATGCGTGTGCCAATTATTCTGTAAGGAGAATGTTGCATGAAAATATCCATGATTATTAAACAAACTATAGGTAAGAAATTGGCTACTTTAAATTTTGTTTATGAGCATTTAAACAATACTTGGTTTTTTACAAGAGTAGTCAATGGATTTAAGGAAACAATCCAAATCGATAAAAGTTATTGGACGGAGAATGCAATACGCATTACTTTTATGACTGAATCCGAATCAGTTAATAGTTTTTTTTTCATTGATGGATCAAAGATGGAGAAATTTCATTACTATGAGGATGAAGAGTCATTACGAGATATATTTATCACCCTAGAAAAGATTATTGATCAGTTTGCTTTAAAATGGTTTGAAGAGAATGTGCCTAAAGATACGCTTCCTCCTGCTAACTTTTTAGATAAAGGATGGTTTGAGAAGCTACAGAAATTTGTCGAGGTAAATAATCTAAACTTTAAAGATGAAAATTCATTAAAAACCATCGAAGCTTTGCTAAGTTCAGAACCGACGGAGGAAAACGTTCTGTTATCAAGCTATTTCTTAGGAGAATTTTTTATCCATACGTTAGATGGTGAGTGGTACTACGATCAAAATTATGGTCCTTCTATTAAAAATATAGGTGGAATTAGTAATTTTAATAGAGAGCCATATCAAATCTCTAACAGTTTTGCTTCTAATCCTCAAAATAATTCAATTATTAATCACTATCAGGCCATTGCTGGAACTGTAAAGAATCTTCAAGGTAATAGGAAATAATCAAATTAAATTGAGAGCAAATACATGTTCCGATTTTTTATTCGGTCCAAGATGATTCTTTAATAGTGAGTTTGCACTCCAACCACATGGATAAATTCTGTGTGGTTTTTCTTTTCTAAGGGTTTAAGAGGAGTTGGGAAACTGTATCGATTATATAAATTTATATAGGATAAAAAAGGTTTAAATGAGAAAAATATATAAATGAACTATGGATTTATGCAATCACCTTTCGACATGAAAGAATACTCAGAAATGAACAAAAATGAAGCGAAAGAACATTTTAATTGGTTTAAACAACAAGTACCTTCGCGTTTAGAGCACCTTGGCGCATTTTCACAGATACATCTGGATTTATAGTGATCGTTCGCTCATAGATATTTGAGAATGGTATCTAGGGAGTGTACAGATTCAAAGTAAAAGTGCTTCGGAATTAGAAGAGGAGCATTCAGAAACCGAAGAATGGTTGAAGAGCTATATATGAGAATAAACTCGACACAAAATCTCAAGCTTTTACACTGGATATTTCCATTTATCTAGGAGAGGTTGTAAAAAGTAATCATAGTGGGTTGGATTGGGGCATTGTTTTTAAACCAAAGTCTTATATTAGCGTTAATCGCCCTGTTATTGTTGGATTCAGGAAAAAAGATATGGATGTGATCAGGATTGTATCGAATAAAATGTACGCAATTTTAAAAGGGCAACGTAACCCTAATGCATTATTTGATATTTATCATACGTGGGAAGAGTTTATTTGAAATCGCTGATAGGAAGGGATTATGATCTTCGAACCTAATTTGAGTGGGAAGATCGTTAAAAATTTGAATATTATATAAAGAACAGAGAGCCGTTAAGCATGTTAACGGCTCTCTTCGTCGTCTTCTGGCAAGTATTCGATCAGTTCACCAGGGAGTACGCCAAGGGTTCTACAAAGTGTGTTCAAGGTTGGAAAGTCAATTCGGGCGTTTGCGTTGGAGGCCAAAGCTTTAACTGTATTCCTATTAATTCCCGTAATAGAAACAATATCTTTCTGTTCGAGTCCACGGTCCTTCATAATTTTATCAAGAGAAAATCTAATCACAACAATTCCTCCAAAAGTAATCAAGTAAACTAGTTGACATGTATAGAATAGAAGTGTATATTTGTAAATAAGTAATCTAGTTAACAAGATTATAAGTAAACTAAGTTGATCCCTTCATAGTATCAAAATGCTTTAAAATTAGCAACAGTTACTATTTTGATAATCCTAAACAAATAAATGCGTGAGGAGGGGGAAATAAACGGAAGGGATCTAGTCTGTATCATCCTCTACATACTCGATAACATCTTGAACATGGCAGTGTAGAGCCTTACAAATTTTATCTAGCGTATCAAATTTCACACCGTCTGTTTCTTCGTTGTAAAGTTTGGTGATTCCGTTTCTATGTAATCCAGTCATGCGGGAAAGCTCGGCAATATTTATTCGTTTTTCGCCCATAATACGGGAAAGATGAATCTTTATCATATTTTCCTCCAGCTAAATGCATTCTATAGTGTTAAAAAGAAACATCAAAGTATTGACAATAAACACTATTGGATGTATTCTGAAAACAACAAAAATAACACTGTAATGTGCATTAGGTTTATTGAAATGTTATTTGTGAACGTCGTAGTAATATGCTTATCGTACCAAAACGTTTTACAATTAGCAATTAATTATCGTTCAACCACCTAGTTTGAAAAACTACCTGTAGAAGAAAGTATATTGGCAAATAAGAAACTTTGAACAAAGGAATGGAGCGAGGATGTATGACAGAATCAGTAATGGGATTGGAGCGGGTCTCAATGGTGCAGGGGCCGTATGATTTCCCTCATATGTATGAGATATGCGAAGGGGTTCTTTATGACCATCAATACTTCTTTTACCTCGAAAATGGCATACTGTGTTTGCGCCATGTGAAGAAGGTGGAGCAATCATATCATACGCATCTTTACCTGGATGGAGAGAGCGGAGGTCTGCAACTGGCAGCGGGTGTACAAGGGGAGGTTATGCAAGTTGTCACGGAGATCATCGAACGCTTATGCGCCAAGGATGGACTGACATTTTTATTCGATGAACTGCTGTGGCTACATGGTAGGGGACCCATTGAATTAAACCTTTTCAATAAGAAGGATGAAGTGACCCCAAGTGGCAGACAACTTACTACAAAATAAATGACCCTTATGCTCTATATCATGGAACTTACCGAATAGAAAACAGCTTATGATTTCAGTGAATGTACCAGTTGTTGACTGATGAAAATGAGCGGATTCCGAATCCATATGGTCAATTCCAGCATCGCGGCATCGGCAGAAGGACTAAAGCCCCAATCACCTCCGAATAAAATGTTTTGCTGCTGCTCTAATATAGGTGACTGAGGTTCTTCCAAGCCATATTGTTCTTTGAGTCTCTCTTTAGTTTCATGATCTATGACAAGGTTATTCTGTGCAAAGGTACAGCTGACAGGAACGCTTAACTGTATTAAAAGAAGTAATGCTGCGGGTATTAACACTTTTTTGCTTTGCATGGTTAACTCCTATGATCTCCGTTTTTGACCTCTTAACTTTTGTATCTACCATAATGTACGTGCTTGTGGAGCATTTGAGGGGAGCTATGGTGAAGCCACCTCTGCACTGGATATGGAGACAGAAGTGGCAATTCAACTTAGGACTCTTTTAATCTGCCTATAAAGATTCCTGAAGGACGTTAGAAGAAGTGCCGTAATCAGCATAACGGGGGAGCACAATAGTGTAATATATTCCTACAATAACGGTACAGATCCCGACTAATAAAAATAAGACTTCAATTGAAATAAATGAAGGAAAGCTTACAGCAATGAAACCTAATGTAAGAGACTGGGACAGCATCATTAACGGATTAATTAAACCTTGCACACGTCCCATCATTTGAGGATCTACAATACAAGGCAGCCATCCTCCTATGCCAATATTGATGAACGGAAGTACCAGTGCAATGGCGAAGTTGATAATCAAAAATACATAGAGGTGATTAACAAATCCAAGTGTGCATATACCAATTCCGGCTACCAGAACTCCCGCTGCAATCATTTGGTGTAACTTTAGCTTGGTGGAGATAAGAGAAGCGATTAAGGTGCCAAGCAACACACCTGACCCAAAAATAATACCTGCCCATACCATATACTGCTCATAGTTGCCTGGAGCTAGCTTATATTTAAGAATAAACATCGGTAAAACGCTAAATCCACCATTTAAAATACCGAACATAAAAAAGCCTGAAACCAACCAAATCAATAGTCTGTTGCGTAATATGTAAAGAAACCCTTGTTTAAAGTCATGCATGACCAGTTTAAATTTTAATTGCTTAAATTGATGTGCCCCGTTTGGAAGGAGTACTTCCTTTTGAATTTTGCAGGAACGGATAAGCAGTGCAGACACAATAAAAGAAACAGCATCAATTAGGATGGCTCCAGTAATTCCAAAATGCCAGTAAACGACGGCCCCCAGAGTTCCTCCAAACAACATGAAAAGACTCCCCATCATTTGATTGAGGCCTGCGGCAATGGTGTAATCATCTTTGTTTAAGATTCCCTGTATAATGGCACTTTCGGCTGGGAAAAAAAATTTGGAAGCAGCACTACGGATGAAGAGGCAGACAAATATCAAAGGAATCGAATCAACCCAAACAAAAATAAGCAAACATAAGGATAAAAAAGCGCTGATCCAATCACAATTAACAGCAATTTTTTGTCGGTCCATCCGATCTGCAAGTACTCCAACTACGAGAAATACTGCCAGCATCGGGAGCGAATACATTAACTCGGCAAGCGTTGCATAGTATGGCTGATTCGTAAACCGTTTCAACAAATAAAACATGAATGCAGTAACCCCAATAATTCCTCCCATTTGTGAGGCGAACGTTGCCAGAAAAAGCCTGACATAATTCTTGTTTCTGAGTACTTGTTTTAATCCAGTCACAGTTCCATCCCTTTCGCTTTCAAAGCGGTTTTTAGATGCCTAATTAAAATAATAGTGAAAAGTAGGAATTTTGTACAGAAAAGTGACTTTAATGTCATATTAAAATTTGAGTTTGCATCGTATCGGACCATCTGTCTTTTAAATTCTGCTATTAACGATAAACATAGTAGGGTGGACTGGGGAGTTGTTTTTAAACTCGTTTGGCGTAGTATGAGGTGCAACATAAACTAAATAACCAGCCGTCGGTTGATATCCGACGACTGGCTGGTTAACTTGCCAGGTGTTTGATTCCTGACTCACAAATGGGGGGCAGTCTCTAATCTAAATTAACCCAAATCCTCGCCATTCGTAGCAATCACTTTTTTATACCAGTCGAAGCTTTTCTTTTTTTGCGGTTAAGGGTTCCGTGGCCTTCGTCGTCCTGATCCACATAAATAAATCCGTAGCGTTTGGACATTTCTGAAGTGGATGCACTGATGATATCAATTGCTCCCCAACTGGTATAGCCAATCACTTCAACGCCATCCAGAATAGCTTCTTTTAGTTGTTCAATATGCTGTCTAAAATAGTCAATCCGGTAATCATCTATAATGGAGCCGTCTTCTTCGACAGTATCCTTGGCTCCCAGCCCGTTTTCTACCACAAACAAAGGCAATTGATAGCGATCATACAATTCTTTCAAAACCGTTCTCAAGCCAATCGGGTCCAACTGCCAGCCCCATTCCGTCACCTTCAGATTTGGATTTTTGACGGTACTGTACAGGTTACCTCCAGTAACTCCATACTTCTCCGGCTTTGTAGTGGAGACGAGGGATGTATAATAGCTGAAGGAAATAAAGTCGACAGTATTTTCTTTCAAAATCTGATCGTCTTCTGCTTCTTTTACGATATGAATTTGATGATCCTCAAAATAACGCTTGATGATTGGCGGGTAGCTACCGCGTACCTGGACATCGGTGTGAAGCAGGTTCATCTGGTTGTCGATCTGAGCTTGCTGTACATCTTCCGGGCTGCTTGTAGCAGGATAATGGATCATTCTGGCCAACATACAGCCGATTTGGAAGGCCGGATTGATTTCACGTGCTCTTTTGGTTACCAGGCTGCTGGCAACAAACTGATGATGTAATGCTTGATAGGACGCTTGCAACAGGTTTTCTTCCTTGTCCCCGACAATTCCGCCGCCTGTGAACGGTTCAATAAGGGTTGTATTGATTTCATTGAACGTCAGCCAGTATTTTACTTTATCCTGATATCGGTTCATAACGGTCTCGGCATACTTCACAAAGAACGAAATGACCTTTCTGTTTTTCCATCCGCCATAATTCAATACCAGCGTCATCGGCATTTCATAATGCGATAGAGTAACCAGAGGTTCAATATCGTATTTACGTAGCTCTTCAAAAACATTGTCATAAAATTGTAGGCCAGCCTCATTTGGCTCCTGATCGTCTCCATTAGGGAAAATGCGGCTCCAGTTAATGGAAAGACGGAATGTTTTGAAGCCCATCTCAGCAAATAACGCAATATCTTCTCTAAAATGATGATAAAAATCAATTCCATAACGCTTCGGATAACCCTCGGCTGTTTTTGTTTCCATGGCCTCTGCAATCGTTTCACTGGATACGTGCATGAGGGCACTAAGATTGGCATAATCTTTTTTCTTATAATAAGGAACCATATCTGCGGTAGACAAGCCTTTGCCGTCTGCGTCAAATGCGCCCTCAGCTTGATTGGCGGCGATAGCGCCTCCCCATAGAAAGTTCTCGGGAAATACTTGTGCTTTACTCATAAGTGTGTGCTCCTTTATCGTTTTTTAGATTTCTACCTTCAGTACGGGTTCCTTCATGATGATATCCCCCAGCTTGATTGGAAAAACAGATTGATAATCGCTTGTATTGGTGACAACCATGGCTGTTGTGATATCATATTCTTTTGCGATATGCTCCAGATCAAACGTGAGCAGCTTATCGCCTGCTTGAACTACATCACCAGCCTGAACATGAGCCTCAAAAAACTGCCCGCGAAGCTTAACAGTATTGATTCCCACATGGATGAGCAGCTCTGCACCGTCGTTGCTGCGAATAACCATGGCGTGCTTCGTTTTGAACACATTCAGCACGGTGCCGCTTACAGGTGAGGACAATTCGCCAATGGCAGGAACAAAGGCCACGCCTTTACCCATCAATTCGTCACCAAATGTCGGATCATTCACTTCCTTTAGTAGAATCGACCGACCTGTCATGGGAGCATAAATTGTCTCATTCGAAGCGGGAATATTTACATCTTCCTGTACCTCATTAGAGGAATCCGTTGAGCTGTCACGGTTTGCTGGAGAGACGGCCGTTTCGCTCGTGGTTTGCAAAGCTTCGTCGCTCAGTTCTTCGTTAATCCCCATCAGTATAGCTGCGATTGTGGCTACAACGAATGCGATTACCATACCGCCAAATGCATACCAGAACGTCGGTCCAATCAGTGCAGGTAGCCCCGGAATCCCACCGTTGCCCGCCAGTACATAGGCATTCGCACCAAAGGCAAGGGAGAAGCCGCCACCTGCGGCACTACCGATCATACCCGCTACAAAAGGCCGTTTATATCTCATATTAACTCCATACATAGCAGGCTCGGTGACACCCATAAGTGCTGTCAGACTTGTAGAAAATGCTACAGATTTCAGCTTCTTATTCTTTGCACGGAAGAATACTCCCATGGTTGCTCCTGCCTGCCCCATATTGGAGATGTAGGTCAGCGGCAGAAACTTGTCAAAACCCAGTTTCGCCAAATTACTGATCATGACTGGAACGAGCGCATAGTGCATGCCTGTCATCACGATCAACGCCATAGCTCCGCCCAAAATAATACCTGCGAACAAGCCGCCTTCGGAAATCAGCCAATTAATACCGCCTGACAATCCATTACCGATCAGAGTACCCAGCGGTCCAATAGCGATCAATGTAACCGGAACGACAATGAGCATCGTAATCAATGGGACAAGTAATAGCTTAAAAGAAGAAGGAATGATACGGTCTACGCCTTTTTCGATATAAGACATCAGCCAAATGGCCAGAAGTATAGGGATAACGGAGGACGCATAGGTAACGGCAGTAACCGGAATACCGATAAAAGAAACAGCTTGACCACTCGATAATAACGTTCCCATGTCCGGGTACATGAGTGCTGCACTGACGGCAACGGCGACATAAGGGTTACAACCGAATTTTCGGGCGGCACTCACAGCAATCAATAGCGGCAGAAAATAAAAGACTCCGTCTCCGATCGCTGAGATAATTCGATACGTATCAGTGCCCGCTGTAAGCCAGCCCACGGATACGAGCAAAGCAATCAAACCTTTGAGCAAACCCGCACCCGCAATGGCAGGCAAAATAGGAGCAAATACACCTGCAATGAACTCAAATAATCTGGAGATAGCATTTTGTTTCTTTTTTTCAGAAGGTTTTTTTTCGCTGGAGTCACTCTTTAAAACAGGATATAGCTGCGTCATGGCATTGAATACGCTGGCCACTTCGTTGCCGATAATGACCTGAAATTGATCACCAGATACATTTGTGCCCATAACCTTGTCCAGCTTCTTTAATTCATCCAGATTTACCTTGTCGTTATCCTTGAGATCAAAGCGCAAGCGTGTAACGCAATGATATACAGAATTAATATTGTCTGTTCCACCAACGGAGGCCACAATTTTTTGGGCTGTTTCCTGTTGATCCATCTTGAATCCCCCCATTTTTAGGTAAAAAAATACCCGAATGAGCAGACCCACGTATCGTGAGCCTTTTTCATTCAGGTTTTGCCTGATTTAACAGTTACAAGCCTTGAAAATATTTATTTTCTTTTGATGAGACGCTCCAAATGCAGTGTCAGATACAACTGCTCAGAATGCGTCATGGTATACTCGTAATTTTTTTGAATAAATCTTTCGATTTTACCAATGCATTTAAAAGTGTCTGCATAATTTTTCTTCACGACTTCATACAAATATTCTTCTGCATCATCATGGCTCGAATGCGTAATAACGCGTTGGCAGAAATATTTGAGGTGTGTAATAAAACGGAAGTAATTCACGCTGTCCTCATCAAATTCCACATTAAAATGATATTTAATAATGTTCATGATCTCCTGAAGCAACTGCATCATATGAGTGACATCATTCATCGAATCATTAATTTCAGCATTCACGAAATGAAGGGCAATATTACAAATCTCTTCCTTAGGGAATTCAATACCCAGACGTTCGCGCAAAAGCGTCAACGATTCTTTGGCAGCGTCATATTCAGCCTTATAAAAATGCTGAATTTCCCATGATAGTGGGTTGCGTACGATCATGTCATGCTCCATACGCTGTATGGCAAAATGAATATGATCGGATAGGGATACATAGATACCGTCACTTATTTTTTTGTTCAACTGTGTGCGCGCCAGACTAACAATGTCATCGGTGACTTGTAAAATATCAATCGGAACTTCCATGACGATCGCTTTAAACTTCTCATAAATATTTGCATCCTGAAGACGGAAAATTTTCTCAATCCGATTTTCATCAATCGGGTCACCCGCACGGAAGTTAAAGCCGATACCCCGGCCGAGGATAAGCAGCTCCTGATTTTTATCGTCCACCGTACTGACAATATTATTGTTGAAGATTTGTTTAATTATCACATTGAACCACCCATTTTGAGGAATAAAAAAGAGCAAAACTACAACAGAAATAAACATCATCATTTCTGTTGTGGTTTTGCCCGCATTACCGGTAACAAGCCTCACGGATAAGTTATCATGATCTGAAAACGTTGTCAACTTTTTTTGAGATTAGAAGTGAACCACCAGTAGAATCTTTTGCTATACTAAAAAAAAAAATTTTACAGAATCATGTTACATAAAGGAGATTACGATGATACCATCCGTTGGAGATATTTATTGTGTGTACTCGGACAAATTGCAGCAATATGTAGCCTGTCAGATCACCATGCTTAGAGAGACTGATTCTAAAAGAAACCCACAGCTTGCCGCTGTACTTGAACTGGATTGGACAGGAGATCGTCTACCAGATGAGGCAGAACTACATACGATGAAACCTCTCGTTTGCGATTTTCACTTCTGGAACAATCGCTTAGATCATAGTTTTGTCGGAGCCAATGTCCCGCCTAACTATACTTTGGTTGGCAATATTCCACCCTTAGTTCAGGAGGAAACGAACAGTTACAGTGGCGGGTGGCATGTGAGGAAGCCTGCATCGTCAGCGTAATTGGGAAAAGATTGATCCGGGTAAACGGGAACAATTTAAAGCTGCTGCAAACGATGACACCTTTATTGAGATCGGGGGTCAGAGCATACGCCGGGATACCAGTAAAATTAACGTTACGATCCTGCAAGTGATAGACGATATGTCTGAATTGGACAAGCTTCCTTGCCTGATGACGATACACACCGATAACGCAGATCAAGCACTGATTCATTATGTAAAAAGCAATCCATTTATCAATGAACTTCAGCTCATATCATGTAGCTCAAGCCAACTGGATCTCAGAAATAGTCATGTGAGTCGGCTTATTTTGAATGCAGAAGGTATCGAAGAACTTTATCTGAACGAGGATCTGGAACAACTCATGTTAAGCGGCACCCTTTCACCCGGCCTGACGATTCATGCTCATGAGGATGGACGATGGATGGGTGTTCAATATTCTGCCGATGTTCCGACATTTCACGGACTTGATCGTTTAAATGCGCTTTCTTTGACCAATGTTAAAGAAATCAATATGCAGCAAATTGTCGTTCGTTTTCCTCATCTGTATGAATTACGGATCTGGGGCAAGCCGGGAATCATCTCTAATCTGCATAGCTTAGAGCGACTCAAGGAGCTGCGCCAATTCACTACATACGACCTGTTCGGATTCAAGGGTGAAGAATTTCCTGCTCCAGACCGATTGCCGCATTTGTCCATGTTGTGGATGACCAGCTTACCAGCAGACGCAGGCAAGTTGATTAAGGCTGCTTACAAAAAAGAAGTCCCACGTGGACTAGACCTCTCCATTACCAAAGCGCGTAAACCGGAATGGCTGACTGAAAATCTGGACAATCCGTTTCGGGATTGGGATGGACGCGAGCAGATCACAGCAGCCAATGCCAAAAAATCCGCCCAACTATATAAAAAAATGCTGGCAACTGTACGAACACTGGATGAACAAATGGGCATAAATACAGTGAATGCAACATTGAAATCGCTGGTGACGGAATACACAGAAGCTTTTAACGAAATGGATCGACGTACCGGGTTTATCGAAACGGTAGAACGCGAAGAAATTTATATGGTGCTGGCAGGTCTATTGGATCAAGTGGAGCAGCAGCTTGGTGAGCAAAGGAAGGCTTTCGTTGACAGAGATCCGTTGTTTGAGATTTTTGATCAACTACGTGATTTTTAGAAAAATGGATGTGAAGCAGATACGACAACTACTCCGATTCTAATTCAAATGGCGGCGGGTGGAGTGTACAGTCGTCTGCATACTGCCCAATTTGGTTCCTGATACTATGATTTGTACGATAAAAGCGCCAAGGCTGGGGGACAAACCAGTCTCTGGCGCTTGTTTTCATACGAAATAACCTGATTGATCTAATTTATGCATTGGTATGTTGAGAAAAAGGAAATGCTCATCGACGGAAAAGTTTATACAATGGAAGAAGGATAGGAATTGTGAAATTCGACTTTTGATGAAGGATTTCATATAATGTGAGCATATTGTGAACAACTTAAATTGAGAATTTTGCGAAAACTGAAATGAAAATGATTTCCGTCCAGCTATGAATTTCAAAATTTGACGGAGGGAACGAGATGACAATGGAAGAGAGCAGCAGACAGGTACCTTGGCAGAGTTATTATGGACCTAATTTAGGTTATGTGCAGGACCAGTATGAAAAGTATGTAGCGGACCCCGGAACAGTTGATCCGGCTTACCGCGAGCTGTTTGATCAATGGGGTGAGCCGCCGCAATCCGAATACTCGGCTGCTTCCATGATAGACTACAAATTGCAAGGCCCCCCGGCAAGCGCTCAGGGACATCTTGATTCGAACACATTACAGAAAGCGGTTACAGCTGGGAAAATGGTGTGGAACATCCGTGAATACGGACATTTGGCTGCACAAATAGACCCGCTGGGACTGGATGCCGAGCAGGATACACGCTTGCTTGATCCGGCATCCTACGGTTTAACTGAACAGGACCTAAAGGCTTTTCCGGCCTCTTTAATATGGGATAACGCTCCCGCTGGAACACTTAACGGCTGGGAAGCCATCCAACGCTTGCGTGTGGCATACACAGGCCCGATTGCCTATGAATTTAGTCACATTCATAACGAGGAGGAACGCCGCTGGCTGAACAGCTACGCTGAATCCGGCTGGTCCTCCAAACCACTCACCACACAGGAACGCAAGGCGTTGCTAGGCAGACTGGTAGAGGTGGAGCAGTTCGAAGAGTTTTTGCATAAAACGTTTGTCGGACAGAAACGTTTTTCCATCGAAGGTAATGATGTCCTCGTACCAGTACTCGACGAGATTATCCGTCTTACGACGAATGCAGGTGCAAGCCACGTGTTGATGGGGATGGCGCATCGTGGTCGTCTGAATGTACTGGCCCACGTACTGGGCAAGCCTTACAGCAAAATTTTCTCTGAATTTCATCATTCTCCGAATAAGGATCTGATTCCGTCGGAAGGCTCGACAGGGATTAATTATGGCTGGACCGGAGATGTAAAATATCATCTGGGTGCCAATCGTTTTGTAAAGGATGGGGAAGCGGTACAGGCCCGTCTGACATTGGCGAATAACCCGAGTCATCTGGAATACGTGAACCCGGTCGTGCAGGGCTTTTCCCGCGCAGCACAGGAAGATCGCAGTGAGGCAGGCTATCCGAAGCTGGATGTCAGCAAGGCGGCAACCATTATCATGCATGGCGATGCGGCTTTTCCAGGTGAAGGCATCGTGGCGGAATCACTTAATTTCACGAATTTACGCGGCTTCCGTAATGGCGGCTCGGTTCATATTATTGTTAACAATCGTCTGGGCTTTACAACAGAAAGCGTGGATTCACGTTCGACCCGCTATGCAAGCGATCTGGCCAAAGGCTACGAAATTCCGATCGTACACGTGAACGCGGACAATCCCGAGGCGTGCATTGCAGCAGCTCGAATGGCTGGCGAATATCGCAACCGTTTCAAGAAGGATTTCCTGATTGATCTGATTGGCTACCGCCGTTACGGTCATAATGAATCCGATGATCCGGAAACAACGCAACCGCTGGTATACAGCAAGGTGAAAAACCATCCAACGGTTAGCAAATTGTACGCTCAAAAACTGATTAAGCAAGGAATCGTGGATGAAGCGTTTAATGCTGGACTTATCGAAAAGGTACAAAATCGACTCAAGGAAGCGCATGAGCATGTGAAGAATAACCCGGAAGAGGAGCCTGCAATTGCTCCTTCCAAGGCAAAACGGGGTCAGGATTCTGTGGTTCGTACGGCTGTAGAGTTGAAAAAGCTGCGTCAGATCAATGAAAACCTGCTGAAATGGCCAAAAGCCTTCCAGGTATATCCGAAGCTGGATCGTATTTTACAGCGTAGAAAAACGGCTCTGAACGAAGGTGAAAAGGTGGATTGGAGCTTGGCGGAAACGCTCGCTCTGGCTACGATTCTGGCAGATGGCAAACCGATCCGTATGACGGGTCAAGATGCGGAGCGGGCAACGTTTGCTCACCGTAACCTCGTGTTGCACGAGCCTGAAACGGGCAATACGCATTGTCCTTTGCACACATTGCCGGAAGCACGTGCTTCGTTCAGTATTCATAATAGCCCGTTGTCTGAGGCGTCTGTCCTTGGCTTTGAGTATGGCTATAACGTGTACTCTCCTGAAACGTTAGTGATTTGGGAAGCGCAATTCGGTGATTTTGCCAACTGTGCGCAGGTTATTTTCGATCAGTTCATTTCCGCTGGCCGTGCCAAATGGAGACAGAAATCCAGTCTGGTAATGCTGTTGCCGCATGGTAGTGAAGGGCAAGGACCGGAGCATACAAGTGCACGTCTGGAACGATTCCTCCAACTGTCTGCACAAAATAACTGGACTGTAGCTAACTTGAGCAGTGCCTCGCAGTATTTCCATCTGCTGCGCCGTCAGGCTGCATTAAGCGAGAGTGAGGAAGCTCGTCCGCTTGTGATGATGTCGCCGAAGAGTCTCATTCGTAATAACCGTGTGGCTTCGCCTGCTTCCGAATTCAGCGAAGGAACATTCCGTCCCGTGCTGGAGCAGCCCGGATTGGGTGCGCGCCCGGATCGTGTAGAACGGATTGTACTATGCAGTGGCAAGATTGCCATTGATCTGGAAGAAGCGTTGGAGAAGGACAAGGCTGAAGCGGAGGACCGTCTGCACATTATTCGTGTCGAGCAGTTGTATCCTTTCCCAGAAGAGGAAATTCGGAATATTTTCAGCCGTTTCCAGCATGTTAAGGAATTCGTATGGGCACAGGAAGAACCGAAAAACATGGGTGCCTGGAGTTACATTGAGCCTCGTTTGCGGAATGTTGTGCCGCAAGGAGCGGAAATCCGCTATGCAGGCAGACCGGATCGTTCCAGCCCAGCGAGCGGTTATCAGCAAGTACACAGCCTAGAGCAGCAGCGAATTATTCAATCAGCGTTGAAGCAGGATTCCAAAAACAATATTACACTGGGGAGGTAGCGGCTGTGAGCGATATTTTAGTGCCAGCAATGGGAGAATCCATCACGGAAGGAACAATCTCCAAATGGCTTGTGAAGGAAGGGGATTCCATAGGACAGGGGGATGTTCTACTGGAGCTGGAAACTGATAAGGTCAATCTGGAAATTAGCGCAGAAGAAGCGGGCGTAGTCCAGAAAATCCTTCGACAGGAAGGGGAAACGGTGGTTATCGGTGAAGCTGTAGGCTTGATCGGAAGCGGCAGTGGGAGCGTTAGCGCAGGATCATCCGGTGCCGGAGAAGCAGCAGCGACCAAAGCGCCGGAGGCACCGCCTGTAGCCACTTCGCCTGCTTCCACAGCAGGCGATGGCAAATCAGCAGCGGAACAGGCCGCACAGCCTATTCCGTCCCACGGTGACGGGAACGGTCAGACGGCATCTCCCTCTGCCCGGAAGCTGGCGCGTGAGCGCGGAATTGATCTGGAGCAGGTACAGGGGAAGGACCCGCTTGGACGCGTGTTCCAGGAGGACGTTAAAACGCATGGGAACAGCGCCGATGTTTCGCGTGCTGCATCACCTGCACCTGCTTCTCCCGCTGCGAATAAACCTGCTGCGTCTCCGTCTCAGACAGAGTACAGCAAGCCGGTAGAACGTCAGCGCATGTCCCGCCGCAGAGCGACCATTGCCAAACGTCTCGTTGAGGCACAGCAAACGGCCGCTATGCTTACGACCTTTAATGAAGTGGATATGACCGCCATCCTTGATGTTCGCAAACGCCGCAAAGATAAGTTCAAGGAGAAGCACGATGTTGGGCTGGGCTTTATGTCCTTCTTTACGAAGGCAGTGGTCGGTGCGCTCAAGCGTTTCCCTACTGTAAATGCGGAAATTAACGGCGATGATATCGTACTGAAAAAATACTATGATATCGGGATTGCTGTATCTGCGAAGGAAGGGCTGGTTGTACCCGTTGTACGGGATGCTGATCGTCTCGGCTTTGCCGAAATCGAGAAAAGCATTGCAGATTTGGCTGGCAAAGCACGTTCCAATTCGCTTTCTCTGGCGGATCTGCAAGGTGGAACCTTTACCATTACCAACGGAGGTATTTTCGGTTCCTTGCTGTCTACGCCGATCCTGAATTCACCGCAAGTGGGTATTTTGGGAATGCATAAAATCCAGCTTCGCCCGATTGCCATTGACGAGGAACGTATGGAAAATCGTCCGATGATGTATATCGCGTTGTCCTACGATCACCGGATTATTGATGGCAGCGAAGCGGTTCGCTTCCTGGTAACGGTCAAAGAATTGCTGGAAGATCCGGAATCGCTGTTGCTGGAAGGATAAATAGATCAACAGTTGTATCCAATCTTTACGTATATGAAAAAGCAGGCTCTTGCGGGTCTGCTTTTTTTCATGCATAGTTATAACATAAGATTACAGGTAGTAGGATACTCAGATGCAGAGAAGGGTGGGGAACTGTTTTGGATCATGATTTGCGCTACCCGATTGGGCCATTCGTCGTTCCGGATACCATTACAGAAGAACAGCTTCTGGCATGGACTCACGATATTGCTGAACTGCCTTCTCAGCTTCGTCAGGCGGTCGAAGGGCTGGACGAACAACAGTTGAACACGCCTTATCGCGAAGGAGGCTGGACGGTTCGGCAGGTTGTCCATCATTTGGCAGACAGCCATATGAACGGTTATATTCGCTTCAAGCTAGCGCTAACAGAGGATACACCCACGATTAAGCCATATGATGAGGGGCGTTGGGCCGAAATACCGGATGCAAGGGAGCTTCCGCTGGAGCCTTCTCTGCAATTGCTGGAAGGGCTGCATGAACGGTGGGTGGTTGTGTTGCGTTCGCTGGGGGATGATCAATTACACCGAACGTTTATCCATCCGGAATCGGGTCAGACGATCCGCCTGGAACGAAACATTGGCATCTATGCCTGGCACGGCAAACATCATATAGCTCATATTACTTCCCTAAGAGAACGGAATACATGGTAATCTCCTAATAAGCTGAACTGAAAAGTTACTTGTGGTGTCACGACGCAGACAAAGAAATAAAAAGAAACCTTTAAACTCACTTTAACCGTGGTTTTGAAGGTTTCTTTTTATTAAGAGCTATTTATGAAGATGCCTCAGAGCCTCCAGACATAACAGAAACGGAGGTCGCTGCTGTGTTAATATGGCGATCCAGCCAATCAACGATATCGGTCATGACCTCATGGCGATTCGTTTCATGCAGCATCTCATGTCGGCCGTCAGGATAGAGACGATATTCTACATCCTGAAGCTTCAGACTCCGGTACATATCCACCAGCGTTAGAACACCTTTACCGAACAACCCCACCGGATCACGATCCCCGGCAAAAATATAGATTGGCAGCTTGGGATTGATTTTTTCGAGTGAGGAGGGCCAATGAATTTCCTGCAAAAGCCGGAAAAAATCTAGAAAAAAGCCTGTCGTGCAGATGGCACCGCATAACGGATCATGTACGAATTGGTCTACTTCATCGGGATCGCGGGATAACCAGTCGAACGCTGTACGCACCGGACGAAAGGCTCGATTAAATCCGCCGAAGACCATAGCGTTGAGCAGTATGCTGCGGTGATCCATTCCTTGCAGTTTGGCTTGCAGCAGGGCAACTTGTTCTCCAAGTTTCAGCAGGCCACGCCGTCCGTTCGTTCCCGATAAAATAAATCCGTGATACTGTTGCTTATCATCATACATGATTTTCTGGGTTAAAAAGGATCCCATACTGTGACCGAGCAAAAAACGAGGCTGATCTGGAAACTCCTTGGCCGCAATTTCGCCCAGATCCAGCATACCGCTTGCCATTCGTTGGAATGCATTCGCCCCTGGCATGCCAAGCTTATCAGAATCACCGGCGGTACGTCCGTGGCCGATATGATCGTTGGCATATACACCATAGCCGGAAGCTGTAAGCTTCTCAGCCAAGCGAATATAGCGGTAGGATGTCTCGCACATCCCGTGCGAAATCTGAACGATTCCCCGCACGGGCGTATGCTGATCCGGTAGCCAGCGGTAGGCAAAAAGCTCCGTTCCGTCATTTTCAGCGATGGTGAAGGTATATTCCCGCATAAGTTAGACAACACACCCTTTAAGCTTTAAGGAAGATAAGATCTAAGGACAGTCATTCCGTCATTCAGCGTGTAACCACCCAGATTAGCGGGGAGCAGGAAGCAATCTCCAGCTTTGCAGGAGAGAGACGACGAATGATTGTCCCACGTTAATGTACCACTGCCTTCGCAAATCACGAGAATGGTAAAGCTGTCATCGGTTGTGGAAAGCGCCCAGCTTCCCTCTACGATACCCTTTTCCACGACAAAATACTCACAGGCTGCGAGTTGAAGCCATTCACCCGGCTGTAAACCACCTGTCTTCATTGTTGTTGCACCAGCCCCCTCGTAAGAGGTCACATTGAGGGAATCCTCGATATGCAGCTCACGGGGCTTGCCATCCAGACCAGGACGGTTGTAGTCATATAACCGATAGGTGGTATCTGAATTTTGCTGAATTTCAGCAACAACAACGCCTGCACACAACGCATGTACGGTTCCAGCAGGGATGAAGAATGTGTCGCCTGCCTCAACAGGAACCTGACGCAAGCTACCCAGGATGTCTCCGCTTTCAAGGGCGGTACGCAGGCTGTCCCGGGTCACGCCCTCGGTCAAACCGTAAATAATTTTGGCATCCGGCTTGGCATCAAGCACGTACCACATTTCGGTTTTTCCCAGCTCTCCGGCTGGAAGTCCTGCATAATCGTCTGTCGGATGCACTTGCACGGACAGATCGTCATTGCAATCCAGCAGCTTGATCAGAAGCGGAAAACGTCCGCCTTTTTCCGATACACCCTTGGCCCCGAGCCAGTCCTGCCCGTAGGTTTCGCGAATTTCATCCAGCCCCTTGCCAGCCAGCTGGCCATTGATGACCGTTGTGGTTCCATTTGGATGATCGGCAATCATCCATCCTTCCCCAATATGCCCTTCCGGCGGGGTTAAACCGAATTGCTCCAAGGCTCGTCCTCCCCAAACTCTCTCTTTGAACTCAGGTTGAAATTGCAGCGGGTATGGCTTTAGCATAATTTCTCTCCTCCATAATGAGTAATGAGTGCGACCAGAAACATGCCGCTGGGGCAATAAAACTGGGGTGAATAGCCCGTACGACGCTCAAAAAAAGATATATGTAAGGCGGCTAAAAAAGCCGCTCATAACCTGAATATGCAAATTTAAAAATGCGACATTATTTCTTTTCAACCGCCACTACGTAAGGCGAAGCAGCTCGTTGTAATTGGCGGTAAATAATGCTTTGACCACTGGATACCGGGAGGGTGGAGGCCCATTGAAGGACAGCTTCGGCTTCCTCGCCGCCTCCAGCGTGTCCCGGATACAGTATGGCGGTCAGAATACCGCGCGGACGCAGCAGATACAGTGCCGCATCAAGAGCGGCGAGTGTACTGTCGGTATGCGTGATAACAGATGGATCAGCGCCTTCGGAGGGCAAGTAGCCGAGATTAAACATGACCGCAGCGACTTTGCCATGCAGTTTGTCGGGAACGGCTTCCCGCATCTGCTCATGACCTTGCAGCAATAGCGATACCTCCGCCAGTGAGAGGGATTCGTCTTTGTCCAGCCGACGACGAGCGAGCTGCAACGCCTCCTGCTGGATATCGAAGCCATAGACACGTCCCCGTCTTCCGGCAGCCTTAGCCAGGAACAGCGTATCCGCTCCGGTGCCAACTGTGGCATCTATAGCCGTATCGCCCGGCTGGACTCGCGCAGCTACCAATTGATGAGCGTAGCTCAGTACAGACAGGAAGCCCATTTAAGGCTGCCTCCAATACTTACCTTGCCACGTTTCCCGTGATTTTAGTTCATCGTCAATGGCGTTAAGTACTTCCCATTTTTTGAGCGACCACATCGGACCCATCAGCAAATCCCGTGGTGCATCCCCGGTCAACCGATGAACGATCATTTCGGGCGGCAAAAATTCAAGCGTATCGACGATCAGCTTGACGTATTCATCTTTTTCCAGAAAGCGAAGTAATCCGGCTTCATACTGCTTGACCATCGGCGTTTTGCGCATGAGATGCAACAGGTGGATTTTGATGCCCTGCACATCCATAGCCGCCACTGCACGACCTGTGTCCAGCATCATTTCATGCGTTTCCTGCGGCAGTCCGTAAATGATGTGCGCGCATACGCGGATATTGCGCTTGCGCAGCTTTTCCACCGCTTCCAGATAGCATTGAGTGTCATGGGCGCGGTTAATCAGCTCCGAGGTGGATTCATGGACGGTTTGCAGGCCCATTTCGATCCACAGGTATGTGCGCTCGTTCAGCTCGGCAAGGTAATCCACTACATCGTCAGGCAGGCAATCGGGACGTGTAGCGATGGACAGACCGACAACGCCGGGCTGCTCCAGAATGACCTCGAAGTATTCGCGTAGCTCCTCAACCGGGGCATACGTATTCGTATAGGCTTGAAAATAGCCGATATATTGGGCGTTTGGCCATTTTAGATGCTGTCGGTCCCGAATCGTATTGAATTGGGTGACGAGATCGTCCCGGCGGCGTCCGGCAAAATCACCAGATCCCCGTGCGCTGCAAAAGGTGCAGCCTCCTTTGGCAATGGAACCATCCCGGTTCGGACAGGTAAAACCTGCATCCAGCATGACTTTAAACACTTTATTTTGAAATTGCTCGCGCATTTCGTAATTCCACGTATGGAACCGTTTATCTCCCCACAGGAGAGAAGCAGGCAACAAATCTGTTTTCATGGGTGTACTCCTTTTTTTTGCGATCACCCTATTGTAACAAAAATCAGTCGGAATTGGGAATCACTTGAGAGCGAAAGGCAAGAGAAAGTGCGGATTTTATTGGATTCAGGATTGAAAAAGGTTACACCATGTGTTATATTGTAAGCGGTACCAGACATAAGATCTAAGGACTGTTTTCGATCCTGAAAATAAAAGTTAACCATCGGCTAATGATTATTTTTCAGGGCAGCTATGCTGCTTCTATCGCCTGCTTTAGGGTAAATGCACGTCGGTTCCATCACTAATAACCCGTGAGGTGATCTTTTATGAATACGCAGGATAAAACGCGTATGGATAAAGTTACTGTTGAGTTAACCTTTGACGAGGCATTGGCGCTGACTGGTGTCCGTTTTGGGCAAGACCGCCAGATTGGAACGGCCGCACGTCAAAAAATCAGAGCCGCTTGCCAAAAGACGATTGATTTTTCACCTGCTGATGGGGTAGACTATGAACAATTAAATTAGTTGGACCCCAATCCAAATATATTGAAAAAGGAATTTCATTTCCGTATCTTCAAGCGGGGGTGAGATTCCTTTTTCCTTGATAACAGAGTATATGGAGGAGTAACATGCGTTTACGCGGAAGAAAAGGAATACGGGAAAGTCTGGAAGAGCAGCAGGACCTGGTGATCTTGGAGCCGGGACAGTATAAAGGAAAGTGGCAGCAGCTTTTTGGCAATGATCGTCCGATTCATGTGGAATTCGGTATGGGCAAAGGTCGGTTCATCAGTCAAATGAGCTATCGGAATCCGGAAATCAACTATATTGGCTTTGATATGTATGATGAACTGGTGCGTCGCGCAGCGGAAAAGTCGCGTCTGGCCTGGAGTGATACAGAGGTTGATACGCCGCCTAATATCAAATTGGCGCTTGCGAACATTGAACAGATTGAGAATGTTTTTGAACCTGGGGAAATTGAACGCATTTATTTGAATTTTAGCGATCCGTGGCCTAAAGCCAAGCACGCGCGTCGTCGTTTGACACATCCGCGCTTTTTGGACAAGTACCGGCAACTTTTAAATAGCAAGGGGCAAATTCATTTTAAAACCGATTCGGAGACGCTGTTCGAGTTCTCGCTGAATTCGTTTGCTGATAGTGGTCTGCAAATGACGAATATATCGTTGAATCTTCATCGTGATGGTATCAACGAAGAGCATGTCATGACTGAGTATGAGCATAAATTTATGGGCAAAGGCATGAACATCCATCGTGTCGAGGTGTTGATTGGCAAAGATGCATTGGAAGAGTATGAGAAAATGCGTCTTGAGAAGTATGGGAAATAAATAAAAAAACAGGGTGCTTCCTTTTAGGAAAGCACCCTGTTTGGTTCCAGTATATCCAAAATACTCTGTGCACTCTGAAGAGGATAATATCGCGCTACATTATGAACGTGATCCTGTCGCTTGCGAACGATTTCCGGAAATTCGTGTAACAGCCGGTTCATCCATTTAACGACAACATCCAGCGAAGTAATCGGTTCTCCGAAGCCTTGAGCCGTAAAGTATTGACAATTTTCTTCTTCCTGTCCGGGAAGAGGTTTGTGAAACAACATCGGAATCCCTTTTGCCAGCCCCTCGGTGCATGTCATTCCGCCGGGCTTGGTAATGAGCAGATTCGATACCTCCATTAATTTGTCGATTTCCCGCGTAAATCCGAAAATATGAATATTCGGATGAATGAAGCGGGGATCCAGCTGCATTTTACGACGAATTTTATCATTATGACCCAGACAAAAAATAAATTGAATGTTTTCTCTCCAGTGGGTAAGCGAGCGATGAATGACTTCGTCGTTCATCAGACCCCAGCCGCCGCCCATAACGAGTACGGTGGGAATCGGCTTAAGACCGAATTGGTCCCGGATTTCGTCGTGCCCCGGATGTTCCCAGAAATTCGGATGAACCGGAATACCCGTTACTTGAATTTTCGACATAGGCACTCCGCGTGTGCGCAGCTTACGCATGACTTCAGGCGTAGATACAAAGTAACGGTCCACCTCGGGACTGATCCACGTTCCATGCGCATCGTAATCTGTAATGACGGTACAGAGCGGAACATGTACGCCCAAGCGCTTCAAACGTGAAATCACTGCACTTGGGATGGGATGAGTGCATACCACCAAATCAGGACGAAGCTGCCGAAGAATGTTTCGGGTCTGCGTGTAGAACAGACGGTGCAAAGCGAGCGTTGTAAGACGGTTTAATGATTTTTTATACTGATGACGGTAAACCATTCCGATCAGGCGAGGCTGCGATATGACAGTCTTCTTATACGCTGTAATAATGAGCGGAGCCATTCTCGGATTCAAAAAGCTCCCTAATTCCAGCACTCTGGTCTGCACATTCGGAGAAAGCTTGCGCAAACTGCTTGAGAGTGCGTACGCAGCTTGAGTATGTCCGGCACCGAAACCTTCCGATAATAATAACACTCGTTTTTTAGCCACTCTCATTTCACCTGTTCCTGCTGGGATGTTCTCAATCATACCATATCGGCTTTAAGGCCAGAATGCAACCGTTCCTATTGCTGCTGATGTGCCGATGACCGCCCCTGCGAGTACGTCCGTAGGATAGTGGAGCCCCAGGTAAATTCGGGAAAAACCCACAATCAGCGCGACGGGCAGCAAAAGCAGTATTAGCATGGGGGACTGTAGCATAAAAGGAACGGTTACTGAAAAAATAGCGGTTGTATGCCCCGAAGGAAAAGAATGATCCGACAGGGGATTACGGAACGTATTCGTATCTGGCAGTGCCAGGTACGGACGAATCCGCGGGTACAGCTTTTTGGCGATGGCTACAGGGATGTGGCTGACTCCAAGCGCGATGGCCCCCTTCATACCGGATTCCTTCCATGGAAGCGGAGCGAGCAGCCATACAAGCAGTGTAGAGGTGATTGTAAAGGTCGCTCCCCCCAGATGTGTAAGATAATAAAGCCAGAAGTTCAAAAAACGATTGTGTAAGCGTCCGTTGATCCATTTGAACAACTGCTGCTCCAGATTTACAAGTTTTACGACTAGACGTTGCATTTGGTTTCCTCCGGTTGCCGTGCCGGGTTGGTCGGCAAATATTTTGAATCACTTGGACAGAATCAGGTGATAAGTCATTATTCTCTTGCTCTCATCATATTTTTAAACGCTGCTCATTTCAAGAATCACAACTTATCTGGTTCAATTCTACACAAAAATGTTAATGGAATATAAGTTGAATTGTATAACTTTCTTTGCGTTCATTCGTCTAATACGATAGAGTATTTAGAAGTGGCTGTTAAATGGACCACAAAAAAGGAGGGACTAAAGAAATAAAAAGTTAGCAAATGGATGAAAATAAGACCTACCGTCATGTATGAAAGGATCAGCGTCGCATTCCTGGTTCAAACGGGAGTTTGTCGTGTTTTTTTGCTGCTGAGAACGGTTTAGAGGCTTTGACAAAAGATTGAAAACCAACGAAAATCGTAATGGCGTTCCTGTGTCAGCCAATAGGGGGCTGCGCACAGTCAATGAAAAAAGCAAGGGTCGGGTCAAAAACTACAAAAAAAGGCGCGCAAAGCGCCGCAACTTGCGCTACAGAGATAGAAAACAAACAAACGCAAGATTTTTAAGGGGTATAAAAAAAGGGGGTAACAAGAGATTATGTTAGACGCCATTTTTGTGACGCTCCAGATTATTCTGGCGCTGATCGCGGTCTATCAGTTTGGATTCTCCTTGTTCGGTCTGGTTCGCAAAAAAAGGAAAGAGCATGCGGCTCCGGAAAAATCATTTGCCATTTTGGTCGCTGCCCACAACGAGGAACAGGTTGTTGGAGCATTGATGGAGAACTTGAAGCAACTTGATTATCCAAAGGAACTGTACGATGTATTCGTTATTTGTGATAACTGTACGGACAAGACGGCGGATATCGTTCGCGCACACGGCATGAATGCTTGTGAACGTACGAATCCGAATTTGCGTGGTAAAGGCTACGCCATTGAGTGGATGCTCAAGGAATTGTGGGCTATGCCACGTCAATATGATGCGATTGTCATGTTCGATGCTGACAATTTGGCACATACGAATTTCTTGAGTGAAATGAACAACGACTTGTGCACAGGTGCCCGTGTTATCCAGGGGTACATTGATACGAAGAATCCTGAGGATTCATGGATTACTGCGGCATACGGAGTATCTTACTGGTACATCAACCGTCTGTGGCAGTTGTCACGTCACAACCTGAACATGGCTAACTTCCTTGGTGGTACAGGCATGTGTTTTGAAACGAACCTGCTCAAGGAAATGGGCTGGGGTGCGACGAGTCTGGTAGAGGATTTGGAGTTTACCATGCGCTGTACGCAACGTAATGTATATCCAAGATTTAATTATGATGCCAAGGTATATGACGAGAAGCCGTTGACTTTTAAAGCTTCCTCCAGACAACGTTTGCGCTGGATGCAGGGTCACTTTACAGTCGCTCGCCGTTATTTCTTCCCACTGCTGTGGCAGAGCATCAAGCATAGAAGCCTGGTCAAATTCGATATGGCTCTCTATGGTCTGAACGTGTATATCGTACTGCTTACCTTCTTGATGACAGTAGCGATGTGGGTAGACATTACGTTATTTGGTGGACCTAATATCGAAAATATCTATGTACAATTCCCGGCCTGGACCGGTGCTATAGCTGTTGGTCTGAATATTACCACCTTTTTGATCGCGATGATCCTGGAAAAGGTCACGTTCAAAAAAGTGTATCTTTATTTGTTGCTGTTCCCTGTCTATCTGGTTTCGTGGTATCCGATTACGTTCTATGCGTTCTTTACGCAAAACAACAAGCAATGGAGCCACACCCAGCATACCCGTGTCGTTCGGCTGGAAGAAGTTCAAAGTAAGCAGGGCTAAATGCAGAAGACATGAGTGTATCGCAGATCCTAAGTGCCAACTGTTTTGAATAAATGTGTTGACACTCTGGTGAGTTGCGTGATAAGATGTTCAAGCATGTTAATTGAAAAGTATGGATTATAAGTAGAAGGTCCGACTTCTCACCTGTCCGGTATTGCCGGCTGGTCTTGATCCAATGATTTGTGAATTGAACTTTCATGATGAATTGAGTATCAGACAGGGATGTCGGCTGCATAGTCGTCATCCCTTTTTTGTGTTTTAACACAATACAACAATAACAGGTTCTGGAGGTGGAGGGTTATTAGTAAGGAACATATGATCAATGATGAGATTCGGGTGAGAGAAGTACGTCTGGTTGGTGCTAACGGGGAACAAATCGGGATTACACCGACTCGTGAAGCTCTGCAAATGGCGATTGACGCAAACTTGGATCTCGTGAACGTGGCGCCTCAAGCGAAGCCGCCCGTGTGTCGGATTATGGATTACGGAAAATTCCGCTATGAGCAACAGAAGAAAGAAAAGGAAGCCCGTAAAAACCAGAAGATCGTTGACATCAAAGAGGTATGGTTCCGTTCCAACATCGAGGAGCATGACTACCAGACCAAGTTTCGCAATGTGGTTAAGTTCCTGAATGAAGGGGACAAGGTGAAATGCTCCGTTCGTTTCCGTGGTCGGGAAATTACCCATGCTAATGTGGGTCAAAAAATTCTCGAGCGTGTGAAAGTGGAAGTTGCTGATCTTTGTACCGTGGAGCGCCAACCCAAGCTCGAAGGACGCAGCATGATTATGATATTGGCTCCAAAGAGTCAATGACAAATTAAGGAGGAAGTTCAATGCCCAAAATGAAAACACATAGCAGCCTTAAAGGCCGCTTCAAGATTACTGGTACTGGTAAAGTAATGCGTTACAAAGCTTACAAAAACCACTTGCTTTCCCACAAATCCAAACGTGCAAAACGCGTACTGGGTACTAACCCTGAGATGGCACCTGGGGACGTTAAGCGTCTGAAACAAGGTCTTGCTAACCTGAAATAGCACACAGCACGGCAATGAATTAAGCATAAACATTATTTGGGAGGTCTTTTGATATGGCAAGAGTAAAGGGCGGATTCGTCGTTCGTCGTCGTCATAAAAAAGTATTGAAGCTTGCTAAAGGTTATTTTGGTTCCAAACACCGCATTTTTAAAACAGCTAACGAGCAGGTAATGAAATCGCTTGTTTACGCATACCGTGACCGTCGTCAGACGAAACGTAACTTCCGCAGACTGTGGATCGTGCGTATCAATGCAGCAGCTCGTTTGAACGGTTTGTCTTACAGCAAACTGATGCACGGCCTGAAATTGGCTGGTGTGGACATTAACCGCAAAATCTTGGCTGATCTTGCAGTCAACGATATCAATGCGTTCAACTCTTTGGCAACTGTTGCTAAAGGCAAAATCAACGCTTAATTATTGAAATGAAGGCGTTGAAACCGCGAAAGTGGTTGAAAAGGTATCCCGAGCAGTATGCTGTGTAGGGATGCCTTTTTTTGTACATACTTAACGAAATGAAAAAAGTCCAAATTATTCAAAATACGAATAAACATGACGTGTGATGACAGAATGTATGGATTTTACAATAGGTGTAGCGCTTACATTAATCAATTTTCAAAAAAAATTGACCCAAGGTTATTAATCATCTAGATTTTAGTCGATCATAATTGTATAATCTCTAAAGTAAGTCTTCTGTACGATCTGTCTCGACAGTAAATGGAATGTATGACGTGTCCATTTTCAGAGAAAAGAGACAGTCCAGGGATCTAACACTAAGGGGGAACAGTATCAGCATGAAGAAAATGTTCAGTATGTCTTTGGTTATGCTGCTAGCGATCTCAGTCATTCTCGCAGGCTGCGGTAACAAAAATCAAGGGGCGTCCAACGCAAGTGGCGGAGACGCAGGTGGTTCTGCCAAAACATCGAATGTCCAAATCGGCATGGTTACAGATGTAGGTGGAGTAAATGACAAATCGTTTAACCAATCTGCATGGGAAGCATTGCAAGCCATTGAAAAAGAAACAGGCGCCAAGGCTAAATACTTGCAAAGTAAATCGGATCAAGATTATATTCCTAACCTGAACCAATTTGTTAAGGGCGGTTTTAACCTGACTTGGGGTATTGGTTTTAATCTGGCGAATGCGATTGGACAAGTAGCGAAAGACAATCCTGACAAAAATCTGGCGATCATCGACAGTGTCGTAGATGCGCCTAATGTAAAATCGGTTGTTTTTGCTGAAAATGAAGGTTCCTTCCTGGTGGGGGTTGTAGCTGGTAAACTCACCAAAACAAACAAAATCGGTTTTGTGGGTGGACAAGATAGCCCGCTGATCAAACGTTTTGAAAAAGGCTTCGAAGCGGGTATTAAAGCAGTTAATCCAAATGCAAAATTGGAAGTAAACTACACAGGTGCGTTTGATAAGCCGGATCTGGGTAAAGCAGCGGCTGCAACGATCTACAACAGCGGTGCGGACATTATTTTCCACGCAGCTGGCGGATCAGGTACAGGCGTATTTAACGAAGCGCTCGCACGGAAGCAACAAGGTCAGCAAGTATGGGTTATCGGTGTAGATAAAGACCAATCGCTTGAGTTTGGTGATGACGTAACGTTGACTTCAATGGTCAAACGTGTGGATGAAGCCGTAAAACGCGTATCCCAGGAAGTTATCGACGGTAAATTTAAGGGTGGTATCGAAACGCTGGCTCTGAAAGATAACGGAATTGGCTTGGCGGATACATCCAGTAAAAACGTTCCTAAAGACGTGCTTGATCTCGTAGAACAATACAAGCAAAAAATTATTAAGGGCGAAATTACAGTTCCTTCGAAATAAGATTTGGCTTGCAAGATAAATAAAGGTGGCGACAAGGCTGGTTCACAAGACTAGCCTTGTTCTTACGTCTGGAGTTATACAGATCATAACGGTAAATCAGCTCATTGGAGCACATACTATAAAGTATATAAGGGTGATCTCATGGATGCAGCGACCCCCGTCGTTGAGTTAAAGCAAATTACAAAACGATTCCCCGGCATCGTTGCCAACGACTCCATCAGCATCAAGCTGCATAAGGGAGAAATTCATGCCCTTTTGGGTGAGAATGGTGCGGGTAAATCTACGCTTATGAATATTCTTTTCGGACTGTATCAGCCGGATGAAGGATCGATAGAAATCGGTGGAAAACCAGTACAGATTGATAGCCCAAATAAGGCGATTGATCTGGGTATTGGCATGGTGCATCAGCATTTTAAGCTCGTGCAGCCGTTTACTGTCACCGAAAATATTGTCCTGGGCTCGGAGCCACGCAAAGGTCTGAAAATCAATTATAAAAAGGCTGCCGCCGAAGTACAGCGGTTGTCTGAGCAGTACGGCCTTCAGGTGAATCCGAATGCCAAAATTGAAGATATATCCGTCGGCATGCAGCAGCGTGTGGAAATTATCAAAACGCTCTATCGTGGTGCAGATATCCTGATCTTTGACGAGCCGACAGCGGTACTGACTCCACAGGAAATCATTGAGTTGCTGGACATTATGAAGCGTCTGGTAGCTGAAGGCAAGTCCATTATTCTGATCACTCATAAACTTAAAGAAATCATGCAAATTGCAGATACAGTTACGATTATTCGTCGGGGTCAGGTCATTGATACGGTCAAGACATCGGAAACGACGCCGAATGACCTGGCGGAGAAAATGGTAGGCCGCCGTGTGACCTTTAAAGTGGACAAGCAGCCTGCGAAGCCGGGACAAACCGTTCTTGAAATGAGCAATGTGGTCTCTAAAAACAAGGATGGCATTAGCGTTCTGAATGAGCTGAACCTGCAAGTCAAGGCAGGTGAGATTTTGGGAATCGCTGGAGTGGATGGTAACGGACAGAGTGAGCTGATTGAAGCTTTGACCGGTTTACGCAAGGTCGATGGCGGACACATTCGATTGCTCGGACAAGAGATGACGAATCAGTCGCCACGTAAAATTTCAGAGGCAGGCGTTTCGCATATCCCGGAGGACCGGCATAAGCACGGGTTGGTACTCGATTTTTCCATGAGCGAAAACATGGTCCTGGAGTCCTACTATCAGGCTCCTTACAGTAAAAACGGCTTTCTGAACAAAGAGGCTATTGATAAGCAGGCGAAAAGTCTCATTGAGAAATTTGATGTGAGAACGCCGGATATTCATACCAAGGCGAGAGCATTATCTGGCGGTAATCAGCAAAAGGCAATCATTGCGCGTGAAATAGATAAAAATCCAGACCTTCTCATTGCGGCCCAACCTACACGGGGGCTGGATGTTGGAGCGATTGAATTTGTCCAGCAGCAACTGATTGCCCAGCGGGATCAAGGCAAAGCGGTATTGCTCATTTCTTTTGAACTGGACGAAATTATGAATGTTTCCGACCGAATTGCTGTCATCTATGAGGGCAAGATTGTTGGGGAAGTGCTGCCGGAAGAAACGAATGATCAGGAATTGGGACTGATGATGGCCGGAAGTGCAGTGAAGAAAGGAGTAGAGAATGGCTAACCTATTGAAAATATTTACGAAAGACTCCTTTGTTCTGGCGCTGGTCTCTATTATTTTGGGTCTTCTTCTGGGTGCTGTCGTAATGCTGATTGGCGGCTATGATCCCATTGTGGCGTATTCTGCACTATTTAGCCGTGTGTACGGAGACTCATACAATTTTGGTGAGGCAATCCGTGAGATGACCCCACTGATTTTGACGGGGTTGGCATTTGCTTTTGCTGCCCGTGCCGGATTGTTTAACATCGGCGGCGAAGGTCAATTTCTGGTGGGTATGACGGCTGCTTCGATTGTGGGCATCAAGCTGCATGGACTGCCTGCTATTATTCATGCACCGCTGGCAATCATTGCTGGGGCGGTATTCGGGGGTCTATGGGCTGCAATTGCTGGCTATTTGAAGGCCAAGCGTGGCGTTAATGAGGTTATCACCTGTATTATGATGAACTGGATTGGTCTGTATTTGGCTAACCTGGTGATTAACCAGTTCGCACTCATGGAGGGTGAAAATCGTTCCGTGGATATTCTGCCTTCCGCTTCGATTTCGATTGAATGGCTGTCACAGATGATGGGAAATGCCCGGGTTCATTGGGGGACCGTCATTGCTGTGCTGGCGGCGGTGTTTTTCTATATTTTCATGTGGAAAACCAAGCAGGGCTATGAGCTGCGTGCTGTCGGATTTAATCAGGACGCATCCCGCTATGCAGGTATGAATGTGAATCGCAACATCGTAAAGGCGATGTTCATTAGTGGTGTTTTTGCCGGATTGGCGGGTGCCTTTGAAGTGCTGGGGGTATTCCATTATCAATCTGTCATGGCAGGATCGCCGGGGACCGGCTTTGACGGTATCGCCGTGGCGCTCATCGGGATGAATAATCCGTTCGGTGTGCTGCTTGGCTCTGTTTTGTTCGGAACGCTAACGTATGGTTCTGCGGGGATGAGCTTTAGCGCGGATGTACCGCCCGAAATTATTCGGGTTGTCATCGGCTCGATTATTTTCTTTATTGCAGCCCAGGGAATTGTACGTTGGGTTGTGAAGCCGCTCTACTCCAAGCGGAAGAAAGAGAAGGTGTTGTAAAATGAGTTGGTTAACACTTGGTGAATTAATCCATACAACGCTCGTTTTTGCGACGGCGATTATATTTGCCTCTCTCGGCGGAGTTTTTTCGGAAAAATCCGGTGTAACGAACCTCGGGCTGGAAGGTCTTATGGTGTTCGGGGCGTTTGCGGCGGGTGTAGGCGGATTTTATGCGGAACAAGCAGGGCTGGGGGGAACCTCTGCGGCTTGGGTAGGTGTGCTGTCGGCGGCGGTATTCGGCATTCTGGTTTCGCTGATTCATGCTGTAGCCTCGATTACGTTTAAAGCCGATCAGGTCATTAGCGGGATTGTTATTAACTTTTTGGCGGCAGGCAGTACACTATACATGGTTAAGCTTTTATTTGAGGGTGATGGGGATACTGGGCGAATTCAGGGGTTTAGCGAAATATCCATTCCCTATCTAGTAGATATTCCGATTTTGGGAAAAGCCTTTTTCCAAGCCTATCCAACGACCTATTTGGCCATATTATTAGTCATTATTGGATATTTTACATTGTATAAAACGCCGTTCGGCTTGCGTTTGCGTTCTGTCGGAGAGCATCCGGGCGCTGCGGATACCGTTGGTATCAAGGTAAATCGACTGCGTTATATCGGGGTCATGATCAGCGGTGCGTTGGCTGGTATTGGCGGAGCTACGATCACCTTGACGACGACAAATATGTTTTCGCATAATACGGTATCCGGTCAAGGATATATTGCCATTGCCGCTATGATTTTCGGAAAATGGAATCCGCTCGGCGCTTTTGGCGCAGCTGTGTTTTTTGGCTTTTCTCAGGCCATTCGCAACTATGTGCAGTTATTCGCATGGTCGCAAAGTATTCCCCAGGAAATTATTTTTATGCTGCCGTATCTCCTAACGATTATTGTTCTGGTAGCGGCTGTAGGGCGCTCGCGTGCTCCTGCTGCTTTGGGTCAGCTCTATGATCCAAGCAAGCGCTAATTTTACATGGGCAGCTAAAAGCTGTTTGTCTTGAAATCTGAAAATTGCATTTGTTCGCAAATCCGGTATCTGCATTCGCAGGTACCGGATTTTTTTAGGTTGTGCAGGCATTTAAACATACGCTTCTGGCATGGATGGAATAGACTGTGCTATGCAGATTGGACGAACGCTCGGCCCCTGTCAGCTCCAGTCTGTTTTTGTGGTGGCGGTGAGCTATCAAGGAGCCGTTCAATCTGTCCATCCGTTGAGAAAGAAGGAGGAAATACGATGAAACAGGCAGTGACCAGAAAGCAGGTGGAGAAGCTTGTCGGCAAAGTCATTCTGGCTACTCGCAAGGATGGTTCCCAGGTCAGCGGCAAGCTGATTCGCATTTCGGGTAACCGACTGATTCTTCAACCCAATCGTAAGAAAAAGGTAAAGACGAAGGCGATTATTCCCTTGGTGCTGTTCGACTTGCTTGCCATCGGCACGGCTCCTTATGTTGGTGGATATGGTGGCGGTTATGGCGGTTACGGAGCAGGTTATGGGGGACCGGGATACGGTGGCCCTCAGTACGGCCCATATACAGATGGGGGATACCCCGGAGGTTATCCGTTTTACCCCAATTTATTCTAGGATAATGGAATGATGAGCTGTAGGAGGTACTTTTTCACAATGCCTTTTCAAGTTCATGGCATCGGCTCAGGGAGACGTATCGTAGCATTTGGTACTGGTTGCGCAGATAAAAGCGGATTCCACGGATATTGTCTTCGTCTACCATGACTTTTGCCCGCTTGCAGCGTCGTAGTCGCCCATATTGCTCGGCATGCTCCAGCAGTTTTATTCCGTAGCGCTGGCCTTGATGAGACGAAGAGATTGCGATCAAATCAATATACAGCAGCTCTCCATGCAGCATGACATGAATGAAGCCGACAGGCTGTGCATTATCCGGCCTGCAAGCGACAAAAGTGATGCCCCGGTTTAAGCGCCGGGGTAATTCTTTACGAATTTGATCCATTTCTTGTGCGCTTAAATGCGATAGGGGAACAAGCTCTTGCTCGATCAGTCGAAGGATCATGCGGTCATCCTGAGCGCTGCGTTTGCGGATCATAAGCGGGCCTCCTTTTCCACCCTTTTAGCAAGGCAAGACGCAGCTTTGGAGGTGCGCACAGTCTCGCCGTGTGGTCTTTTTTATAATATGCGGATACCTCATGGAAGCGTGCGATTCAGAGGTACCCCGGAGAAAAAACATAAATTTTTATGAAATCTGGGTATTGACTATCCCAGATGGGGGACATATAATGTGTCTAAACATTTGAAAGAATGACATGAACTCAACGGCGATGAAAAGGACGAAGTGATTAGGGCTCTTTTGTTCAGAGAGTGAGGCATTAGCTGCAAGCTTCACCAAAATCCCTTTTTAACGAGCTCACCTTGGAGCTGTTTTCCTGAAAAGTATTTGGGCCCGATGATATTTAGCGGTGCGCTGAATCACCTATTAGGGAAAATCGTATGGTCTACGTTACAGACGCCAGATATGGAGATCCTTTGTGATTTCTGTACCTGCCAAGGTTCGGTATTGCGAAATATCGGGCAAACACGGGTGGTACCACGGAAGCTACAGCCTTTCGTCCCTCAGTAACAGCAAGTCTGTTCTAGGGATGGAAGGTTTTTTTGTTTTTACAAATGTCAGATGTATGTAAATTTTGTGAAGGAGGATGACCAATGAGTGCACAAATTCCTGAAGTTCGGTCAACCGATGAATTACGTGAAAAGTGGATGAAACCTGAAGTGATTACAGGTTCGGAAATTTTGCTCCGTAGCCTGTTGCTGGAGGGAGTAGATTGTGTCTTCGGATACCCTGGTGGTGCAGTGCTTTACATTTATGATGCCATGTACGGCTTTGAGGATTTCAAGCATGTCCTCACCCGTCACGAGCAGGGAGCTATTCATGCGGCAGATGGTTACGCACGTGCCAGCGGTAAAGTCGGCGTCTGTATCGCGACTTCCGGACCTGGAGCAACCAACCTGGTAACCGGCATTGCGACGGCTTTTATGGATTCGGTGCCGTTAGTGGTCATCACGGGTAACGTTGTATCTTCCTTGATCGGCACGGACGCTTTCCAGGAAGCCGATATCACGGGAATCACGATGCCGATTACGAAGCACAGCTATCTGGTAAGAGATGTAGAGGATCTGCCGCGAATCATTCATGAGGCGTTCCATATTGCCAACACGGGTCGCAAGGGTCCGGTACTAATTGATATTCCGAAGGATATATCGGCAGCCCAAACGCTGTTTGTTCCGCAAACGGGACCTGTGACCATGCGAGGTTATAACCCGAAGGTATTACCAAACAAAATTCAGCTAGACAAGCTGACTCAGGCTATTGCTGAAGCGGAACGCCCATTTATTCTGGCAGGTGGCGGGGTTGTATACTCCGGCGGACATGAGGCACTTTACGAGTTTGTTCGCAAAACGGAAATTCCGATTACGACAACATTGCTGGGATTGGGCGGTTTCCCAAGCGGTCATGAACTGTGGACGGGAATGCCGGGGATGCACGGAACGTACACCTCCAATCTGGCGATTCAACAGTCGGATTTGCTAATCTGTATTGGTGCCCGCTTTGATGACCGGGTGACAGGCAAGCTGGACGGCTTTGCTCCTCACGCCAAAATCGTCCATATTGATATCGATCCTGCTGAAATCGGTAAAAACGTACCGACAGACATTCCGATTGTAGGCGATGTGAAAGCGGTACTGGAATTGCTGAATCAGGATGTGAAACGCGCGAATCGAGCGGATGCATGGAGAGCGCAAATTCAACAATGGAAAAATGAGAAGCCTTATTCTTATAAGGATTCGGATACAGTGCTTAAGCCGCAATGGGTTGTCGAGCTGCTGGATGAAACGACCAAAGGCGGCGCAATCGTAACGACGGATGTGGGTCAGCATCAAATGTGGGCGGCGCAGTATTATAAATTCAATCAGCCGCGCTCATGGGTAACATCCGGTGGGCTGGGCACGATGGGATTTGGTTTCCCTTCCGCGATCGGCGCTCAGATGGCGAATCCCGACAGACTGGTTATCTCAATTAACGGAGACGGCGGCATGCAGATGTGTTCGCAGGAGCTGGCCATTTGTGCAATCAATAACATCCCGGTCAAAATCGTAATTATCAACAATCAGGTGCTGGGGATGGTTCGACAATGGCAGGAATTGATCTATGACAATCGCTATAGCCATATTGATCTGGCCGGAAGCCCGGATTTTGTGAAACTGGCTGAGGCATACGGCGTAAAAGGACTGCGTGCTACGAATAAGGAAGAGGCACGTCGGGCTTGGCAGGAGGCGCTTGATACACCCGGACCGGTCGTTGTCGAGTTTGTGGTCAACAAGGAAGAGAATGTATATCCGATGGTGACGCAAGGTTCGACGATTGATCAAATGCTGATGGGGGACGAGTAAAATGACGATTAAAAATACCATTGCTGTACTGGTAAATGATCATCCCGGCGTTTTGCAGCGTGTGTCCGGCCTGTTCGGTCGCCGTGGTTTTAACATTGAGAGCATTACCGTGGGTCAATCGGAGGAAGCTGGATTATCCCGTATGGTCATTGTGACCATAGGAGATGAGAACAATCTGGAGCAGATTGAAAAGCAGCTTTACAAGCTGGTTGATGTAATCAAGGTTATTGATCTTAGCTCCAAGCCAATGGTTGCGCGGGAATTGGCGATGATTAAGGTGAAAGCAGAACCACCTCAGCGGCCAGAAATTATGGGTGTCGTGGAAACGTTCAGAGCAGCAGTAGTTGATGTTGGAACGACGAGCTTGATTGTTCAGGTCATTGGCGATACCGAAAAAATTGATGCTATGATCGAGTTGTTGAAGCCCTACGGTATTCGTGAGCTGACCCGAACCGGGGTTACGGCCATGATACGTGGCAATGCTTAATACGGAGCTTTAACGAATTACCGCTTATAGCGCATTACATCAATAAAGAACCGCCCGCATAAGAGCGGGGGCTCGAAGAGATTTTCAAATTTTGGTAACGAGGCAGAGTCTCTTGGAGTACCCGCTCATTATGAAGGGTCCAATTAAAAGGAGGAAATTAACCATGGCAGTTACAACGTACTACGAAAAAGATGCAGAGCTCAGCGTATTGAAAGGAAAAACAGTTGCCGTTATCGGTTACGGTAGCCAAGGACATGCTCAAGCACAAAACTTGCGTGATAGTGGTCTGAATGTTGTTATCGGTTTGCGTGAAGGCAAATCGGCAGATGTTGCAAGAAACGACGGTTTTGAAGTTCTGAACGTGGCTGATGCAACAAGCCGTGCAGATGTGGTCCAAATTTTGTTGCCGGATGAAACACAAGCTTCTGTGTACAAAAATGAAATTGAACCTAACCTGAAAAAAGGCGCAGCTCTTTTATTCTCCCATGGTTTCAACGTTCATTTCGGACAAATTGTTGCTCCTAAAGATAGCGATGTACTGCTGGTTGCTCCAAAATCCCCAGGTCATATGGTACGTCGTACCTATGTAGAAGGTTTTGGCGTACCGGGTCTGATCGCAATCGAGCAGGATGCAACGGGTCAAGCGAAAGAAATCGGTCTTGCATATGCCAAAGGTATTGGCTGTACACGTGCAGGCGTGATCGAAACCTCCTTCCGTGAAGAAACGGAAACGGATCTGTTCGGTGAGCAAGCGGTATTGTGTGGCGGCGTGAGCGCACTCGTAAAAGCGGGCTTTGAAACGCTGACTGAAGCAGGATATGCTCCTGAGATGGCTTACTTCGAATGCTTGCATGAGCTTAAGCTGATCGTTGACCTGATGTATGAAGGCGGATTGGCAACAATGCGGGATTCTATCAGTAACACAGCGGAATATGGCGACTATGTAACTGGACCACGTATCGTAACAGAAGATACGAAGAAAGCAATGAAAGACGTATTGACAGACATTCAACAAGGTAAATTTGCTCGTGACTTTATCCTTGAAAATCAATCCGGACGTGCATTCCTGACGGCTACTCGCCGTAATGAAGCTAACCATCCGATTGAAGTGGTGGGCGGACAATTGCGCGAAATGATGCACTGGATCAAAAAATAAGATCTTTTTGTACAACGAGTTCGACAATATGATTCATTCATAATGTAATCTTACAATGCGGCCCTGCTTATTGCGTGAGCCGCATTGTAATTTAATGCTTCTATCCTGAGGGAGGTGTGTTAGGTTGCGCAAAATATATATATTTGACACAACGTTGAGAGACGGAGAACAGTCACCTGGTGTGAACTTGAATACCCGTGAGAAAGTAGAGATCGCCTACCAGTTGGAGAAACTGGGAATTGACCGTATGGAAGCTGGCTTTCCGGCTGCTTCTCCGGGTGACCTGGCTGCTGTCAATGCAGTCGCCAAGGCTGTCAAAAATTCAACGGTTATTGGTCTTTCACGTGCCAGGGAACAAGATATTGATGCGGTCCGCGAGGCACTTAAGGGAGCTCAGGACCCATGTATCCATATCTTTTTGGCAACCTCTCCGATTCACCGTCAGCATAAGCTGCGGATGGAGAAGGCACAGGTATTGGAAACCGCTCGTTCAGCCATTCGTTACGGGTTAAAATATTTGCCAAAGGTAGAGTTTTCTCTGGAGGATGCAGGTCGTACAGAGCTTGATTTTGTGGTGGAAATGGTCACCATGGCTGTACAGGAAGGCGCGTCTGTCGTCAATATTCCGGATACCGTGGGTTACTTGACACCTTATGAATACGGCAACATTTTCAAGCATATTAAGGAAAATGTGGTTGATGTGGAAAAGGTTCAACTGAGCGCACATTGCCACAACGACCTGGGAATGGCTACGGCCAATACACTGGCTGCGATCCTGAACGGGGCGGATCAGATTGAGGGCACCATTAACGGTATCGGTGAACGCGCCGGAAATACCGCTATTGAGGAAATTGCAATGGCGCTGGAGACGAGACAGGAATTTTTCCAGGCCAAAACGTCTCTGCAACTGTCCGAGATCGCACGTACGAGCCGGTTGGTCAGCCGCCTGACGGGCATGGTTGTGCCGGGCAACAAGGCGATTGTTGGAGCGAATGCTTTTGCACATGAATCGGGTATTCACCAGGATGGCATGTTGAAGGAAAAAACGACCTACGAAATCATGACGCCGGAAAGTATTGGTTTGAAGGAGAGCAAGCTGGTACTGGGCAAGCATTCCGGTCGCCATGCTTTCCGCGAACGTTTGATCGAGCTGGGCTACGAATTGAGCGAAGAGGAGCTGAACCGCTCTTTCGGACAGTTCAAGGATTTGGCTGATAGGAAGAAAGAAGTATCGGATGATGATATCCTGGCGCTACTGGAAGAAAAACTGGCCGATTCACCGGAAGTCTTCAAGCTGGAAACGATTTTCGTAACCTATGGCAACGAGGCTACACCTTCCGCCAAGGTACGTTTGGTTACCGACGAGGGTCAGGTTATTGAGACGGAAGCTGAAGGGAACGGCTCGGTCGATGCGATTTACAATGCGATTGACCAAGCCAGCAGCGAGGTAGTCGTTCTTTCGGATTACTCGATCAAGTCTGTTACCCAAGGTAAGGATGCTCTGGGTGAAGTGCATGTCGTGTTGACCCAAAACGATCTGTCTGTACAGGGACGTGGGGTAAGCACTGACATTCTGGAAGCAAGTGCCCGCGCTTATGTGGATGCATTGAATGGCTTGATCGACAAGCGTAAAAACTACAGCAATCGTGTAGATTACAAGTCCTAATGGTTGCGAATCAAGCAATTTGGAGTTTACAGGATCGGGTATTTCCGGTCCTGTTTTGTTTTGTCTTACTACAGCTTTTCAGCTTATAGGCTAATCCTATTAAATTGATAGATTCTATATCTTGGTCAAAGCCCTGTCATGTATGTTACAAAGAAGGTATGAATAATACGCCCGTAAGGCTGTAAAACAAGAGGAGTGTACGTGATGGCAGACGTGAAAAAGATTGCGGTAATAGCTGGGGACGGAATTGGACCGGAAGTGGTCGCTGAGGCAGAGAAAATTTTGAAGCGTACGGAGGAAGTGTTTGGCCATTCATTTGAAACGGAGCATGCACTGTTCGGTGGAATTGCCATTGATGAGAAGGGTACACCATTGCCGCAAGAAACGCTGGCTGTCTGCCAATCTGCAGATGCCGTACTGTTGGGAGCCGTAGGTGGTCCCAAGTGGGATAACAATCCGAAGGAGCTTCGCCCTGAAACAGGATTGCTGGGTATACGCAAAGAGCTGGGACTGTTCTCGAATCTTCGTCCGGCTGTCGTCTTCGACTGTCTCAAGGACGCATCGACACTGAAACCTGAAGTGCTGGAAGGAACGGATCTGATCGTTGTGCGCGAGCTGACGGGCGGCATCTACTTCGGTGAGAAGTTCAGACGTGAAAGCCCGCAGGGTGAGGAAGCTGTCGATACATGTGCATATAATGTAATGGAAGTGGAGCGCATTGTTCGCCAATCTTTCGAGATTGCACAAAAGCGTCGCAAAAAGCTCGCATCGGTGGACAAGGCCAACGTGCTGGAAACTTCCCGTTTGTGGCGTGAAGTGGTTAACCGGGTCGCAGTAGACTATCCGGATGTTGAGCTCGAGCATGTGCTGGTTGATAACTGCGCAATGCAATTGCTGCGTCGGCCGTCCAGCTTTGACGTCATCGTGACGGAAAATATGTTCGGCGATATCCTTAGTGACGAAGCGGCTATGCTGACCGGGTCCATCGGTATGCTGTCCTCCGCTTCTCTCGGGGAAGGCAGCTTCGGTCTGTACGAGCCGGTCCACGGCTCGGCACCGGACATTGCGGGTCAAGGACTGGCCAACCCGATTGCAACCATCCTGTCCGTTGCTTTAATGTTCCGTATGACCTTCGGATATGAGAAAGCTGCTGATGCCATTGAGAAGGCGGTAGCTGAGGTACTGGATGCCGGACATCGCACAGCCGATATCGCGGTGGATAAATCCAAGGCCATCTCGACAACTCGAATGGGCGATCTGATCGCAGCGGCTATTCGATAAAAGCTTAGAGGCTTCCTTAAAACAAGGTAGCTGATTATACAGCAAGTGCATGATGATACAGCAGCTCCTGAGCCATCAGGGGCTGCTGTTATATCCGGAAGTGTACAACCTGGTGAATGTGTATAAATTGTGAATTTTCAAAACCTAGTTTAAAATAATTCTAAAAAAGTAATGGTTACAATATTGACTTTGATTTCTGCGAATGATAACATTTATCAAGTAGGTTGTTTTAATACAATACAGATGATTGAGGAAAACACATTTGATGTTTTTCTTACATGAGGAGTTTTCAAAATCCTTACATATTTTAAAAGGAGGATTTCATATTATGGCAGAAAGATTGGTAGGAAGACCCGCACCTGATTTTGCATTGGAAACAGTGACTGGGGACGGTCAAGAATTTGGTTCGGTGAAGCTTTCCGATTACCGTGGCAAATGGCTCGTGTTCTTCTTCTATCCACTGGATTTCACTTTTGTGTGCCCAACAGAAATCACAGCATTGAGCGATGCTGCTGACCAATTTAAAGAGCTGGATACTGAAATTCTGGGTATCAGTGTAGACTCCGTACACAGCCACAAAGCATGGATCAACACAGCAAAAGAAAACAATGGATTGGGCAAACTGAACTTCCCGTTGGCTTCTGATATCACGAAAAAAACAGCAAGCGATTATGGCGTTCTGATCGAAGAAGAAGGAGTTGCATTGCGCGGTTTGTTCATCATTGATCCTGAAGGCGAATTGAAATATCAAGTGGTTAACCACAACGACGTAGGTCGTAGTGTCGAAGAAACATTGCGTGTACTGCAAGCTTTGCAATCTGGCGGCTTGTGCGCAATGAACTGGAAACCAGGCGACAAGAACCTGTAATACAAACTTCAGAAGAAGTTGAGCATTAAACTTGCAAGCCCCCAACAAGCGGTTTTTTACCGACATTGGGGGCTTGCTTGCCTATGTTATGCAGGAAAAGATTTTATAATTATGTGTGTTTGAAGTGAACAGTATAGGGTGAAATAAGAAATAATTGTGGAAATGTTACTGTGTTTTGGAGGAATTTCGACTGGTGAAAGCGAATAAGGTAACATAGAGGATAAACAAGGCGGAACAGGTTTTGTTCAGAGGAGGCTGAGCCCGGATGAGTTATTGCTGTGGAGCAAGCATGGTAGGAACCAAGGGAACGCTGAAGCATTACCGCACCCAAGTTCATAATGTTCCTTTGCTGTTTTGCCCAGTATGTCGTCGCATTGAGGTCCATTATAAAGTCGAGAATGAGTATGAAATTTTGGCGGAGTATGCACATGGAGACGGGGCAAGCGAGATTGATTTTCAGGACTACGTCATGGAAGATGATGATACGATATTTGAGAATTGTGTGAATCGAGAGAGTGAAGATGCGTTTGAAATTGTGAAGCGTCAAATTGACATGTCTCTGGATTTATTGATGGTAGCAAAACAGATGAACGATGAAAAATGGCAGGGAGAGCTCAAGAGAAGACTGGCTGTTATGAGCCAGAGACGCTCTCGGCTTCAGCATAATAAGAGCGGCAGTTGACATCCTACACACCAAAGAAGCTCTCACACCTAGAGAGCTTCTTTGGTGTGTAGGATGCTTATTCCTAACTTATTATTTCGTTTTTGGTAATGTTGCGCAGATATTATGACGAAAGAAAACAGGATAAAAATGTGAATTCGACACTTTTTCCGATTGACTGGAATCCTAAGTCTTGTCTATCATAAAATTAGACTCTCAATTGGAAAGAGATGACCAGGATTTTCTGAATCTGTTTTCTAACCGTTGAAGGGTAGTCGATAGATGATGTCTTTCTCTTCTTCAAAAAATGTTAAGCGTCCGATACGGCCAGTTTATCATTCCGAAACAAGGGGGAAGCCTGGCATGATCAGTGAATTCCAAGAAGCCTTGCTTGATACCGTGGGAGCTTGTCCTTCCACTCAGATCGCCAATAACAAGTATGAAAATGTTCTGGAGAACCTGGATAGTGGTATCATGCTGTTTGACAGTGACGGTGTACTGACCTTTATTAACGTGCAAATGGCCAAACTGCTGGAACTGCCGCGTAGTTCGCTGGCAGGCCGCAACTTGATGCAAATTTTGCATCATCCCGAGTTAAGCCGATTTAAGAAGAAGAAAATTATGCGGATATACAAAGAGACCATCTTTCATAGAAAGCGCTATCATGAGCTAATTGATGAATATAGTCGGCATTGGTTGATTACGGTGACCTACGGGGATCAGATGGATGGCGATTTTTTGTTCAGTGTCAAGGATGTGTCGGATTATAAGCAAATTGAGCAGACGGCGTATCAAAATGACAAGCTCGCGATGTTAGGCCGCATTTCCGCCTCGATTGCTCATGAAATCCGTAACCCGCTTACCGCTATTCGGGGCTTTATTCAATTACTGCGGCCGCATCTGGTGGAGCTGGGAAGAGATGAGTATGCTCGTATAATATTGACAGAGATAGATCGTGCGAACGACATTATTTATGAGTTTCTGAATTCGTCCAAGCCTTCAGCTCCGCAAAAAACAGCCGTACCTGTGATGGGTCTGCTGAAAGAGGTTGTGATGCTGACCGAAAGCGAGGCGCTGATGAAGGGTTGTCAAATTGCACTGGATGAAAATAGTACGATCATGAAGGTTTCGATTGATGTAAAGCAGATTAAGCAGGTCATTCTCAATATGATCAAAAATGCAATGGATGCCATCGAAGGTATCAGAGAGGACCGTAAGGGATGCATTGATATCCATACAGTGCTGGAAGGCTCGTATGTCCATATTTGCATTGAAGATAACGGTTTGGGAATGGATCACAATACATTATCACGTTTATTTGATCCATTTTTTACAACGAAAGAAAGTGGTACCGGCTTGGGACTGGCAGTGAGCTATCGGATCATCAAAAATCACGGGGGCTTTATTCATGTAGACAGTACACATGGAAAGGGGACACAGTTTAAAATCACGCTTCCTGTAGTTTAGTGTTCTGGGACTTTCACAAAGGGATGTAGTAGGTACTGATTCTTTTGTGTTGTACAGAACTGGGGCATAGGTATCACTCATTTGAAAAAGACCGGATAGAGCGCATTATCTGAAGAGATGATGCGCTTTTTTTGGTTCTGGAAGCTTATTTATTTGCGTAAATACGAAAATGAAATAATGAATATAAGACAAAAAAATGATTCACCTTTCACAGATTAAATGTTATTATGTACCATAATCCATATTTATTTTTGATACTAAAGACTTAAAAAACGGCTTCCAAAGCTGTCAAACGTCTTAGATGATCGGAATTTCCGATATGCAGGGGGCTGAAGAGGCTGAATGAGTACACGGCTGGAAGTAAAGAAAACGATAGGCATCGGCATTGCTGCGCTAGTTCTGTTTGTCCTGGTTCAGTTATTTCATGTAACTTTGAATAAGCTATACTCCTATAATGTTTTTTTCTTGCTATATCCCATTGCTGGATTCGTCTGTGCGGCGATCTGTTTCTCTATTTTTTATCAATCCTGGTCGGTTTTGCTGGAGCACTTATCCTGGCAGAGACTTCTCATCGCGCCCACATTTCTGGTGACTGGTCTTCTTTACCTTATTCATATCGTCTCGTTTAGTTTTATTAGCCTGACAGATTTTGTTTTGTCTCCGGGTATTTCGCTATGGATTCTTTATGTGAACCGTGTCTTTACCTCCATTATGCTTATAGTCATTTGCTCCTTCCCCTTTAGAAAAGCCAAATCAGGACACAAGAAAACCGCTTTATGGACAGGTATAAGTTTTACTTTGCTGATCCTTGGGACTATTCAGATCTACGGACCGTACTTACCGGATCTTCGTATAAGACATGAACTGGACAATCTGGGATGGATGTTGAACTGGGTTATCCTGTTTCTGCTTGTATCCAATTTTATTTTGGGCGCACGAAAATATTTTAAATATCTTCCATCGGAATTTGGTATGTTGCTTATGCTTCGCGGGATTGGGCTATGTATCGTGAGCCAGTTGTTTTATTTGTCCTCCCGGCAAATGAGTGATATAAATCAGCTTATGGGACTTTTGATGAATGCTATTGCGTTTTATGATCTGCTAAGCGGCTTGGTTCGGCTCATGGTCCTTGTTCCATACCTGGAAAAGAAGGCGGCAGAATCTGAATTTAATTACATAGCCTATTATGATGATATCACAGGGCTACCGAATCGTCGGCGTCTTTCACAACGTCTGGAGCAATCTCTGCGTAGTCCATTAAAACCCGATGAGACGGCAGCTCTTTTAATATTGAATATTGACCGATTCAAAACCATTAACGATTCGTTGGGGCATATGGCAGGGAATTATTTGCTGTATGCGGTGGGAGAACGCTTGGAGCATTTTTGCCGTGAAGGCGAGGATGTTTTCAGTATGGGCAGAGATGAGTTTGCGTTTCTTCTCACAGGCTACCAGGATATAGATGCCATGAAGAATCGTATTGATGATATGGTAAAGTTGTTTGAGCAGCCTTTTGATATTAATGGTGAGTACTATCATGTGATGGTGAGTATGGGGATAGCTTTATATCCTCTGGATGCCACTCAGGGTGAGCAGCTCATTCAGCATGCGGATACCGCTGTCCATAATGCCAAGGAGCAGGGGGTGAATTTTCAGCGGTATACCAGTGTCATGCAAATGCGTGCGCAGGAAAGGCTCCAATTGGAAAATGATTTGCGGCGTGCGCTTGAAAATGAGGAATTTTCACTGGTGTATCAACCGCGTGTTCATTTGCAGAGCGGTGAACTGACGAGCTTGGAGGCACTGGTGCGCTGGAATCATCCTCATCGCGGAATGGTGATGCCGGGAGATTTTATTCCGGTGGCCGAAGAAAGCGGTCTGATCGTGCCTTTGGGGGAATGGGTGCTGCGGGAAGCTTGCCTGCAAAACAAGAGTTGGCAGAAGGCAGGGTACCAGCCGATCCCGATATCAGTGAATTTATCCATGCGCCAATTTCAGCAAAAAAAGCTCGTGGATGTGATACGGGGCATTTTGACCTACACGGAACTGGAGCCGTGCTACCTGGAGCTGGAGATTACAGAGAGTATGACTTTTGATAAGGATCTGGCCTTTGAGCAACTGAAAAACATAAAGGCCATTGGCGTTGCAATCAGTATCGACGATTTTGGAACAGGCTATAGTTCGTTGCATTATTTGAAAAATCTTCCGATTGACCGACTTAAAATTGACCGTTCCTTTGTCAATGAGGTACTGGTGGACAGCAAAAATGCGGCTATTGTGTCGACCATTGCCTCCATGGCCCACCATTTGAAGCTGAAGGTTACGGCTGAAGGAGTGGAAAATGAGGGCCAGCTCCAATTTTTACAGGCTCAGGATTGCCATGAGGGACAAGGCTATTATTTCAGTCGGCCCATTCCGGCAGAATCCTTTGAAAACCTGTTTTTGCGCAAACCTATGAATTGGCTGGTTCAGGATGGTATGTAGTTTGCTTGCAATTTACAGGCAGGTAAGTTATACTAGATAACATCCTGATTCTGCTGGTTGACAACAGTTCGAATATGTCATTCATAAGAATTAAGATATTTTAAAGTGCGGGTGTAGTTCAATGGTAGAACTTCAGCCTTCCAAGCTGATAGCGTGGGTTCGATTCCCATCACCCGCTTTGCTGTATAAAATGCTTGAAACCCTTGTCCTACAAGGGTTTTTGTTTTGCCCATAGCTCGACGTACGACAGACTCCTTTTTAAAATAGGAGCAGATCAAGGGGCAGTTGGATTACATATAGTTAGCCGGGATGCCAATCGGGTGTACCGGCTTGTTTGCGTTCTTACGAACTGTTTTTTTACACTATTATACAAAAATATCTATATCAACAATCTCAACGATTTGAAAAACCAGTTAGGGGATTCAACTCCCAAAATCCTGGTGATTGAAAAAATATTTTTGCCTCCTCTAAAACCGTTGTCAATATTGGTGCCAACAAATCGCTTATCGGTTCATACGCGCAGAACAACTGGTTAATATTCATTTGAAAACAACGGCTAATTCCGGTATTGTGATCTTTCAAAACTTGACTTTTGAACATAGCGCCACATTAACGATAATGATGATATTCAGCTTTACCTTATATCACTATCTCCAATAATTATTTTGAAAATTTGCAAGTTCGCGGTCCTGGGCTTATGAGATATGGATATTTCCATGTTAAAAATAATTACATCAATAATTTTCAGTTGGCCTACAGGATAGCCACGAATGCAAGAATCTATTCGGAGTACAACTATTTTGGAAAAGGTAGCGAAAAGGGCGGCATTCTGGACGATAAAGCAAATGGAGAATTTAAAGACGTCGGCAGCTTTCCAGCCATTATCAACCAAAAGTCGCGGGTGACCAACTGGAATCCGAGCAAGAACTACAGTTATCAAGTTCAAACTCCTGAATATACCAAGGAATTTGTAACTAAATATGCAGGCTCGTCCAATACAACTCTTGTATTCGGAAAATAATTTTGATGTACAACGGATTTGCAAATATTTTCTGATCTGCTATACTGGCTGCAAGCAAGTATTCCGTGAAAAGGAAGGTAACGATACGTCCGATGAAGTAAGCACACCGATTTTCCCCATAAACTGCACAGTTAGTGGCAGGCGGCTGTATGCTGCAACGGGAGAAGTGTGTCTGAAAATGAGGTTTGGGACGTATACGTTTGCTCCGGAACGGGATTATGCTTTTTTCCGTTTACGGTTCTCTTTCTTATAAACGTATGTTCTGAAACGATTCATAGCAGTCATTCTATATTCCTTGTAAGCAAGCCGCAGCCTTCTGCGGCTTTTTTTATTGCTTCCGGTGATGAAAACCGGACAGGGAAAGGATGATTACCATATGAGAACCATTTTGCGTATTCGAGATGTCATAAAGGATTGGAACGGGACGTCTTTGTTTGAGAATGTGTCCATGGATGTGACGGAGGGGGAGCGGCTCGCCCTGTTCGGAAGAAATGGAGCAGGCAAAACGACGCTATTGCGGATACTGTTGGGCGACGAGGCGCCGACTTCAGGTAAGTTAGAGCATGAATTGCCGCTGGAGGAGCGGGGCTGGATGAAGCAGCAGGATACCATTCAATCCGCGCGAACTGCACTGGAGGCGGCACAGCAGGCCAGTCCTGAGCATTGGCGAGTGAAGACGACGCTGAAGCAACTGGAGGCTGAAATTGCCCATAGGGGAGAGGAAGCAGAGCGTCGGCTGGAGCAATACGGCGAGCTGATGGATGAGTACGAGCGGCTGCAAGGTTTTGCGTGGGAGTCCGAAGTGGAAAAGGCGCTGACCCGGATGGGGATGCCTGCTGAGACGTGGCCTATTTCCTATGGTGACCTGAGCGGAGGGCAGAAGACCAGAGTACGGTTAGCCGGATTGATGGTCAGACAGCCGAAGCTGCTGGTGCTGGATGAACCGACCAACCATCTGGATGCCGAAAGTTTGCTCTGGCTGGAGCAGTGGCTGTCCACATATCATGGGACGTTGTTGTTTGTATCGCATGACAGAGCCTTTTTGGATCGAGTAGCTACAGGTATTTGCGAGCTGACGTCAACGGGCATTCGGCGCTATAAGGGCGGCTATACGGAATATAAGGAGCAAAAGGAAAGGGAGCTGCGGGAGCAGGAAGCCAACTACCGGAAGCAGGAGCTGGCACGGCAGGCGTTGGAGGAGACGATCCGAAGTTATCGGGAATGGTTCCATCAGGCGCACCGGGCAGCTTCCAATGTGGAAATGGCCGTTACGCAAAGCTTTTATAAGGCCAAGGCTAATAAAAATATTTCCCGTTATCATGCGAAGGAGAAGGAGTTGGAACGGCTGGAGGCCAATCGGGTTGAGCAGCCGCGTGAAGCCGCGTCTCTGCATATGAAATTAAGTGACAGCAGATTTCAGGCCAAATATTTGCTGCGTGCCGAGCATGTCTATTTTAGCTACGACGACCATAATACCATTGTGCAGGATCTCAACCTGAACATTGCTCGTGGCGATCGTCTGGCTGTTCGGGGTTCGAATGGAATTGGCAAAACAACGCTGCTGCGGCTGTTAACAGGACAGTTGGAGCCGTATAAGGGAAAGATCACAGCGAATCCACAGCTAAAAATCGGATATTTCTCACAGGAGCTGGAGCAGCTTCCAAAGGATCAGACATTGCTGGACAGCTTGCTTGCGCTCCCCACCATGACGCAGACGGAAGCGAGAACGGTGCTGGGATGCTTTCTTTTTGCCAGAGAAGATGTGTTCAAGAGGATCGGGACGCTCAGTATGGGTGAGAAATGCAGAGTGGCCTTTCTACGTTTGTACTTTAGTGGAGCCAACCTGCTGGTGCTGGATGAGCCAACCAATTATTTTGACATTGAAACCCGTGAAATCGTGGAGGAGTCTTTGCGCAGTTACGATGGGGCGCTGGTGCTTGTCTCACATGACCGAGAGCTGGTGCGACGGACGGCAACCCGTTTGCTTGATATGCAGCCTGGAGGCACCTATGAAATCTATGAAGGGACAGCCGACGAAAAGCAGGAAGAACAGCGGAACCGTCAACAGGAACCAGAGGATCAGGAACAGCGTGAGGAGCGTCTGCGATTACAGTTGCGTCTTACGGAGCTGATGGGTACGACGGGGCCGGACGATGAAAATGAGGAACTGCTGTCAGAAATCAGGCGTATTCGTGCCAAACTGGATCAGTCGGATTAAACGGCTGCGTCAGAATGGGTAAAACCGTATGCCCGGCTTGCCAAAGCGCTAGGGTTTGCATATAATAATGGACAATAGTTCGAAATTTGAAAATGTCTTGATGGAGAAGAGTAGGCAGTGTCCGATTGAACAGGGAGGAAGCGCCGTAGGATTGAGAGCGTTTCTGCAGAACAGGGCTGTTGAAGTTCGCTCCGGAGCAGTTCCTTGAACCTCGTATGCCATCTGTAGATGGCAAGTGGGCAAGTAGGGGATACCGGTTCACGACCGTTACAACGTGCAGAGCGAGATCATGATTGCATAGCATGGATAAACACCTGTGTTGCCGAGAGGCAGATATTGTCGAAAGGCAAAGCGCGGGGTGGGCTGAGCAGGATTGTCTAACGAGGGTGGTACCACGGTCTTTTCGTCCCTTACCGGGAGAAAGGACCTTTTTTTGTTGTCTGAAAAACTGGATATGAAGAAAGGGGACTGAACAGGCGATGAGCGAAACCATCCAAATGAAGGAACATTTGCTGGCCTTGAAGGAAGAAGCATTGGAAGTATTGGAGAAGGTGGCAACGCCCAAAGAGCTAGCTGATCTGCGGGTCAAATATTCGGGTAAAAAGGGTGCGCTGACTGAAATTTTGCGCGGTATGGGCAAGCTGAGCGCGGAAGAACGTCCAGTTGTCGGACAAGTAGCCAATGAAGTGCGCGAGGCGATTGAAGAAGTCGTCAACCGTAAACAGGATGAGTTCACGAAAGCGGAGACGAATGAGCGTCTGCAAGCGGAAAAGATCGACGTTACACTACCTGGACGCACAATGCCGCAAGGTGGATTGCATCCACTCAACAAAGTAATTGAGCAGATCGAGGATATTTTTACAGGTATGGGCTACCGGGTTGCAGAAGGTCCACAGGCTGAGACGGATTATTATAACTTTGAAGCGTTGAACCTGCCTAAAAATCACCCGGCGCGGGATATGCAGGATTCGTTTTATCTGACCGAGGATCTGTTGATGCGTACCCATACGTCACCCGTTCAGATTCGCGCAATGGAGGCGATGAAGGGCGAAACGCCGATTAAGGTCATTTGTCCGGGTACGGTTTTCCGACGTGATGATGACGATGCTACGCATTCTTTCCAATTCCACCAAATTGAAGGGCTTGTGATTGGAAAAGACATTCGCATGAGTGATCTGAAAGGAACCTTGCTGCAATTCGCACGCGAAATGTTCGGGGAATCGACCGAAATCCGTCTGCGTCCAAGCTTCTTTCCGTTTACAGAGCCGAGTGCCGAGGTGGACGTGACTTTTGTAAAGAAAAATGGCGAGCGCGTATGGATCGAAATTTTGGGCTGTGGCATGGTGCATCCGAAAGTGCTGGAAATGGGCGGTTTTGATCCCGAGGTATATAGCGGCTTTGCATTCGGTATGGGTGTAGAACGGATTGCCATTTTGAAATACGGAATTGACGATATTCGTCATTTTTATAACAGCGACCTGTCATTCTTGAAGCAGTTTACGCGTCAATAAACAACTATATGAAGGGAAGTGAACCCATATGAAAGTATCATTCGATTGGCTATCCGAGTATGTATCGCTGGATCAGGTGAGCGCGGAGGATCTGGCAGAGAAAATCACCCGTTCGGGCATTGAAATTGATGAGGTCGAACATCGCAACAAAGGGATTACTGGCGTCGTGGTCGGCTATGTCAAAAGCAAGGAAAAGCACCCTGATGCGGATAAGCTGAATGTGTGTATCGTCGATGCGGGACAAGAGGAAGATCTGCAAATCGTGTGTGGCGCCAAAAATGTGGATGCAGGGCAAAAGGTTCCTGTTGCCGTCGTGGGCGCGAAGCTGCCGGGAGATTTTCAGATTAAAAAGGCCAAGCTGCGCGGTGTCGTATCCATGGGCATGATCTGCTCGGCTAAGGAACTGGGTATGAATGACAAGCTGTTGCCCAAAGAGTTGCAGGAAGGTATTCTGGTGCTGCCTGAGGATGCTGAAATCGGTACGCCGATTACGAAGCTGCTGGCGCTGGATGATCAGGTGCTGGATTTTGATCTGACACCAAACCGTTCGGATTGCTTGAGTATGCATGGAGCGGCTTATGAAGTGAGCGCGATTCTGGGGCGTGACATTTCGCTGGCTGACCCGGCTAAGGATTTGGTGGAAATCAGCGATGTGGCGGCAGATCATCTGTCGGTAAAGGTGGATATACCTGAACTGTGTACGCACTATGCGGCTCGCTATATCACGGGTGTGAAAGTGGGGGCCTCTCCACTGTGGATTCAAAACCGCCTGATGGCGGCGGGAGTTCGTCCGATCAACAACATCGTGGATATTACGAACTATGTCATGCTGGAATACGGTCAGCCGTTGCATGCTTTTGATGCGGATAAGCTGGAAAGTGGCAACATTGAAGTGCGTCTCGCTCGTGCAGGCGAAGCATTGGTTACGCTGGACGATCAGGAGCGGAAGCTGGAGCCGCATATGCTGCTGATTACAGACGGCGTAAAGCCAATTGCGTTGGCAGGGGTGATGGGCGGAGCGAATTCCGAAGTTACGGATACGACGGTCAGCATTGCGCTGGAATCCGCGAAGTTTGACGGCGGTACGGTTCGCAAAACGTCCCGTCAGCTTGGACTTCGTTCCGAAGCAAGCCTGCGTTTTGAAAAAGAGGTTGATCCGGGTGCTGTTGTACCTGCGGTGAACCGTGCGGCTGCGCTGATTCAGCGTTATGCAGGAGGCACTGTGCATCAAGGCATCGTGGAAGCTGTTTCTGCGAAGGCCGAAAGCCGGATTATCAAGTTGTCGCTGGATAAAGTGAACCGGTATTTGGGAACAGAATTGTCGCTGCTTGAGGTGAAGACGATTTTCGGCAAGCTTCATTTCGGATGCGGTGACGTGGAGCAAGGTGTGTTGGAAGTGGAAGTGCCTACACGGCGCGGAGATATTTCCATGGATGTGGATTTGATTGAAGAGGTGGCCCGTCTGTATGGCTATGACAATATTCCGACGACGCCGATTGAAGGACCAACGACGCCAGGTGCTTTGACGGCATCGCAATCACTGCGCCGTTCGCTGCGTAAATTGCTGGCCCATGGCGGCTGGCAAGAGACGATCAGTTACTCGTTTGTGCATCCGGAAAGTGCAGGTTTGTTTAATGCGCTGACAGAGGGAAGCCATCCTGTACGTTTGGCGATGCCTATGAGCGAAGACCGCAGTGTGCTGCGTACGAGTATTATTCCGCAAATGCTGGATACAGCAGTGTATAACATGAACCGGAAGCAGGAAAATCTGGCGATTTTCGAAATAGGAACTGTATTTTATACCGGGGAACAAACGTTGACCCGCCAGCCGCAGGAAATTCAAGTGCTCAGTCTGCTGCTGACTGGCGTACGCCGTGAAAAACAATGGAATATCGGTGCTGAGAAGGTTGATTTCTTTGATATTAAAGGCGCGCTGGAAACGGTATTTGACTATTTCGGATTGGGTGCAAGCATCCGTTATGTGGCTGACCAGCCGCAAAGCTATCATCCGGGACGTTCTGCCTCCGTATGGCTGGATGTGAATGGAACCTCCCAACGAATCGGCACCATCGGGCAGATCCATCCGGAGCTGCAACAGTCTTATGGGCTGAATGATACGTATGTAGCGGAAATTGCGTTGCAACAGGTGATCGAACACGCCAACAGTCACATTCAGTTCAGAGAGCTGGCTCGCTTCCCGTCCGTGGAACGCGACATTGCCCTCGTGGTGGATAAGGACGTAGAAGCAGGCGAACTGCTGCGTGTGATTCATGCGGCTGGCGGAGAGCTATTGCAGGATGCACGGGTGTTTGATGTATTTACAGGCAGCAAGCTTGGCGAAGACAAGAAGAGCGTAGCTATCTCCCTGACCTACCGTCACTGGGAGCATACGTTGACGGATGAAGAGATTAATGCGGCACATATTCCTGTCGTTACGTCTCTGGAACAAACTTTTGGAGCGGAATTGAGAAAGTAGCAGGAAATGCGGGGAGCCGTATCGAATCTTAGTGACAGAGGTTCGATACGGCTTTTTGGCCTATCATCATTGAAGCTCTCTACTCTGATATTCACCCGCTGCGGGGAAGCCGGACTAATGGGGTTGAACGCTTCACGAAGGGCGGGTTACCATAGTACCGGACACAACTTAGAATCAACATACAGTAGTATTGAAGGAGGGCTTAATTGTGACTACACCAGATCGTACTCGCGTCACTGTAGAGATCTACGGTACTTCTTATAAACTCGTCGGCAGTAATACCGATTATATGAAGCAGGTTGCCAATTACGTGGATGAGCGCATGCATAGCATTTCTCAGGCTCATTCGCGTCTTGATATGCCCCGAATTGCCGTACTGGCTGCGGTTCATATGGCAGAAGAAGCTGTACAAATTCAGGAAATTCAGAGCCATATGAACCGGTTGGCCGGGGAGCGGGCGGAGCTTCGGGGCGAACTGGCTCAACTCCAGACGGCTCTTGGAGAACAGCAGCAAAAAAATACGGATATGCAGCAGTCTTTTGCCCAATTGAAGGAAGAGAAGGAAACGGTTCTGAAAAAATGGAAGGAGACCGAATCCACATCAGCCAGGGAAATTGCCGAATTAAAGGCGAAGCTGGAACAGCAGGAGAAAAAAGCGGCAGAACTCGAAAATGGACAAAAGCAGGCTGAACGTCAATTGGAGGAGTCCCGTCAGGAAGCTTCCCGTAAGCTGAAAGAGCAGCAGGAGGCGGCAAATGCCCGTATCCGCCAGATGGAGGAGCAAACCAAGAAGGAGCTGGCCGAAGCGGTCAAGCAGGCGGAAGCCAAGCTGTCGGCTGCGGAAAAGGCTCATCAGGAGCGTCAGCGTACAGAGCTGGACAAGCTGCGTTCTGCTTTGCAGCAGGAGCATAGCCGGAAGGTCACCGAATGGCAGGGCAAGTGGTCCGGGCTAAAGGAGCAGTTGGAGCAGGAGCGTAAACAGGCGGAACTGGCGTTGAATGAAGAAAAGCTCCAGCATCAGGAAGCGGAGAAACGGGCCGAGGAAGCTGCACTGGAGCAGGAAATTCGGATCGAGGAGCTTCAAGAGCAATTGGAGCAGGTACAAGCAGGTAGTACAGAGCTGTCTTCCCGTCTGGGAGAGGCGCAAGAGCAGGTTGCAGCATTGAAGCAACAGCAGTCCGAGCTGGAGTCTATGCTAGAAACGCAGCGACAGGCTGCGACAGAACGCGAGCAGGCGGATACGCTTGCGCGTGAAGAGCTGCAAAGCCGTTACGATGAATTGGCAGCGGAAGCCAAGGCAACGCAGCAGCAAGCGGCCAAGCTGGAGGAAGAACAGCGCCGGATGCAGAAGTTGCTGGAGCAGGCGCATGTGTCCTCCCGCAAACTGCAAAGTGAGTTGGCCACACTGGGCGAAAGCGAGAAATCTTGGAAGAAGCTTGCAGAGGAACGCCAGCTCGCAGTAGATGAGCTGGAGCTTTCGATATTGGAAGTACGTGAACAGAAGGATACTGTACAGGAGCAATTACAGCATGCCGTGGCTGAGGTTGAAGCTGTAAACCATAAATTTGCTGCACAGCAGCAACGTCTGTTGCAGTTGGAAGCGAGAATCAAGGAACTTTCACCTGAGCTGATTCGCGCTCAGGATGAGCTGGAGAAGGCAATCCTGCGTGAGCAAGAGGGAACAAAGGCTTACAAAACGCTTCAGGAGCAGTATGGAAGCATGAAGAGCCGGGCAGAGCAACTGGGACAGAATATCAAGCAGCTCCAGCGTGAAGATAGCGAACGGCGGAGGGAACTGGAGCGCGCCGAAGAAGAATCACTGGAATGGCAGCTTAAATATGAGCAGTTGAAGGCCGAAGCGGAACGTTTGGAAGCCGAAGATGCTGCCCGTAAGAAAGAATTCGCCTCGTGGGAACGAGAAATAGCCGTAACTGTTGAACAAAAGGAACAGCTTCAAGAGGAAATTCGTCTGGCCGTTGAAGCTGCCGAGGCGGCGAAGGCTGAACAGCAATCTGTAGATCAGGAACGGATGGCTTTACAGTCCGAGCTGGAGGAAGTCGGTCAGAAGTATGAGCTGGCGGCTCATCAGCTTCGTCTTTTACAGGTTCAACAGGATGTGGATCGGGAAAATACGGAGAAGATATCGACGGAATTACGTCAATTGCAAGAAGAATATACCAAGCTTCAATCCGAGTACAATGAGTGGATTGAATTAATTGAACAGGATCAGTAGATACGGATTATAAATGCAATGTAATGCAATCCCCGGCTGCTTATCGCCGGGGATTATTTGTATGCTGTATCCTATTCGGTTCTTGGATGACAAAAGGCTGTCCAGCGGCAGAAGAAATCTGCTGTGGAACAGCCTTGTCGGGAATGTGACCCCAAATTATTTCTCGCTCTTGCGGCCAGCTTCAAACGGTGTAGATACCGGAATGAACAGGTCGATAATCCCGATAACCAATGCAGCGAGCAATGCGCCCAAAAAGGAAACACTGACACTGGTTACGATATATTGAGCGATCCAGATAACCAGAGCGCTCACCAGGAAGCCTACGATACCGCGTCCGAATGGTGAAACGCGTCGGCCAAACATAGCCTCAATGATGTAACCGATCAAGGCAATGACAATGGCAAGGATCAGCGCGCTCCAAAAGCCGCCTACACTAAAGCCGGGAACGATCCAGCTTACGACCATCAGAACCAAAGCGGCGACGATGAAACGCACAATGTGCCCGAGAATGCTCACGGAATAACCTCCTTTGTTTTTTGAATGTACAGGGTTATACAAAGGTTATTGTGTGGCATGAAGGGCTTTCTTATGTGTAAAACGGAGTTGGCAAATAGCGTAAGTGCGCGGCTTTCGTTATAATATAGATATAAGTGAAAGGAGTAGTGAAGTTGGACTCTAAAATTTTCAAAACCCTAGAATATCAAAAAATTTTAAATAAACTAAGTCACTATGCTCAAACGGCGATTGGTCAGCAGACAGCCCAGCGGCTACAGCCCAGCGATGATTTGGAACATATCAAGAAATTGCTGAAAGGCACGGATGAGGCCTATGCTGCCGATCGACTTAAAGGAGTACCCTCTTTTAACGGAGTTGTGGATATTACTCCAGCGGTCAAGCGCGCACGTATCGGCGGAACACTGAGTCCGCAAGAGCTGCTTGGCATTCGGACAACAGTCCAGGCAGCACGCCGTGTACAGGTGTACGTGGCAAGCTTGAATGAGGAAAATCCAGTGGAAACACTGCTGTATTGGAGTGAACAGCTTTCAGAACAGAGAGGTCTGGAAAACTCGATTAAAGGCTGTATCGACGAAAATGCAGAGGTGCTGGATTCTGCCAGTACAGAGCTTTCACAGATCCGCAGAGAGCTGCGCTCGGGTGAAGTGCGTATTCGGGAAAAGCTGGATTCCATGATTCGTTCCTCCACCGTATCCAAAATGCTTCAGGATCAGTTGATTACGATCCGTGGAGACCGTTTTGTAATTCCGGTTAAAGCCGAGTATCGTTCTTATTTTGGCGGAATTGTGCATGATCAATCCGGGTCCGGGGCAACGCTGTTTATCGAGCCTGAATCCATCGTGGCCATGAACAACAAGCTGCGGGAAACACGGTTGAGAGAAGAACGCGAAATCGAAGTGATTTTACAAAAGCTGACTGCACTTGTCGCAGAACAAGCGGATATGCTGCTATATGATGTAGATGTTTTGGGGACGCTTGATTTTATTTTTGCCAAAGCGCGTCTTGCTCGTGAGATGAAGGCAACCTTGCCATTGATGAATGATCGTGGTTACTTGAAGCTGAAAAAAGGCAGACACCCTCTTATTCCGTTGGAGCAGGTCGTTCCGATTGATGTGGAGCTGGGCAATTCGTACACTTCCATTATCGTAACCGGACCGAATACTGGGGGGAAAACCGTTACGCTGAAAACCATCGGCTTGCTTAGTCTGATGGCGATGTCTGGACTTTTTGTGCCTGTAGAGGACGAAAGCCAATTGTGCGTATTTGATGCCATCTATGCAGATATTGGTGACGAGCAAAGTATTGAGCAAAACTTGAGTACTTTTTCCAGTCATATGACCAATATTATCAGCATTCTGAAAAATATGACGCCGAAAAGCCTTGTGTTGCTTGATGAGGTAGGTGCAGGAACCGATCCTGCGGAAGGCTCGGCTTTGGCTGTATCCATTCTGGAGCATATGCATGCTTTGGGTTGCCGTATGGTTGCGACGACTCACTACAGTGAATTGAAGGCCTATGCCTATGAGCGCAAAGGAATCATTAATGCGAGCATGGAGTTCGATGTTGCTACATTAAGCCCGACATACCGTCTTCTTGTAGGTGTACCCGGTCGAAGTAACGCTTTTGCCATTGCTGAGCGCTTGGGATTGCCGGGCCGTATTTTGGATTATGCACGTGGTGAGGTGACGGAAGAAGATCAGCGCGTAGAGCACATGATTGCGTCACTGGAACAGAACCGTTTGACAGCCGAGCAAGAGCGGGAAAAGGCGGAACAATTGCGAGGTGAAATGGAAGAACTGCGCACACGTCACCAGAATGAACTGGAAAAGCTGGAAGCACAGCGGGAGCGTTTGCTGGAGAAAGCTGCGGACGAAGCGAGAAGTCTCGTGGACAAAGCTCGCAGTGAAGCGGAGATAATCATTGCTGATCTGCGTAAGTTGGCTCAGGAAGAAGGGGCTTCTGTTAAGGAACATAGGCTGATTGCAGCCCGCAAAGAGCTGGATGAAGCGGAACCGAAACAGCGTATGAAAAGCGCAGTCAAGCGCCCGGCGGCTACACGTACTCGCTCTATCGTAGCGGGTGATGAGGTATCCGTTCACAGCCTGAATAAAAAAGGCCATGTGGTGGAACTGTCTGGCAGCAAGGAAGCCGTGGTGCAGTTGGGCATCATGAAAATGAAGGTCAGTCTGGACGATCTGGAGCTGCTGCAACCCGCCCAAACAACTACACCTAGAGCCCAGAAACCAGTAACCGGCATTAAGCGAACACGGGATGATAATGTGCGAAACGAGCTTGATCTGCGTGGTGCGAACGTAGAGGAAGCACTGATGGAGGTAGATCGCTTCATGGATGAAGCATTTCTGGCCAATCTGGGGCAGGTACACATTATTCATGGCAAAGGTACAGGGGTTCTTCGGACCGGTATTCAGGAGTACCTTCGCAAGCATAAGCATGTGAAAAGCTACCGTATCGGAAATTACAATGAAGGCGGCACAGGCGTGACGGTTGCTGAATTGGAATGAGCTACGGGTTACCGGCTCCGGCCGGGAACGCTTTGTAGAACGGGAGGGACAAAGTGAAGATGGCGATTGATGAATTGCTGTCACATCCGTTAGGAATGATGCTGGGCTATTTCTCGGTGGCGGTGCTGGAGCTGATTGTATTTTTGTCTTGCTTTGAGCTGGTAACCCGGTATAAATGCTGGGAAGAGATCAAACGCGGCAATATTTCGGTAGCGATGGCTACGGGCGGGAAAATGTTTGGCATTTGCAACGTGCTCCGCTTTGCGATGGAGGCCAAATCCAGCGTGTACGATACGATGGTTTGGTCGTTCGTTGGCTTTTTACTACTGCTTGCGGCGTACTTTCTGTTTGAGTTTCTGACACCGGTATTTTCAATCGATCAGGAAATTAAGGAGGACAACCGCGCTGTCGGCTTGTTCTCCATGATTATCTCGATATCGTTATCTTATGTGATTGGTGCCAGTGTAACTTGACACATCCTGTATACTAGAGCTTGGTATACGCTTGGAACGGAAGGATGATGAAGCTTGGAAATGACTATTTGTCCATGGTGTAACATGGAAATTATTTGGGATGAAGAATTGGGACCTGAAGAAGAGTGCCCTTATTGCCATAATGACCTGAAAGGGTATTCGGATATCACCGATGATGAAGATGAAACGGAGTCTGATTCTGCACATGTTGATGGGCATACGGATGAGCACCGACATGGAGAAAGTGAACACATGCATACTCTTGCACATGACCACGACCATAGCCATGATGATGCGACCTCTGTGGGTCAAGCAGCGCTTTCCCCTGTGAAGGAAGACCTAAAGGGCTATCGTACGTTAAGCATTCAGCTTGGGGATGATGATGAGCAGGATATTTTATATGAAGCAGAGGATGAAGCCGTAGTTGAAAAGCCGGCTGACGCTCCACTGTTACAGGACAACGAGCTTCACAAGCTGCCTGTGCTGCATACCCTGCAAAAATTCGAAGAAAGCGGTGCGGATCTGATGGCTTATGAACAAGGCGCTGAACAAATACTCGACAGACAAGATGAGGTTCTCGAATGTTCCCAATGCGGTGAATACATGCTGCATGCAGGTTCGCAAACCGTGACCGGAGAAGGCTTTGTACCGTCGATGTCTCCTGCGCTTGGCAGACCTGTTCTGGATTTGCCGTTTGTCTTAAATGTATATGTATGTCCAAGCTGCTTCCATGTTCAGCAGACGTTGTCAGAGGATGACCGATTGCGCTTGTTAGAGAAGCTGAGTGGTATTTCCAACAATTAAATTATATTCCCCCGGATAAGCCCAAGTTGAACTCGGGCATCTTAAACCGAAGAAGCTCTGAAGCAAGCTGAGATAAAAGGAGCTGAATGGTGATTTTCGGTTAGGGGGAACTACATTGAAATCAAACCTGAACGGACAATCCATTCTGCTGCTAAGCCTGAATGGATTGTTTGTGTTTGCGGCAGCTCTGTCAGGTACTTTTCTTAACGTATATCTGTGGAAAAGCAGGCAGGATTACGCGATGATTGGCTGGTTTAATGTCAGCCAGCAAATTGCGCTGGGAATCATGGTTTGGGTAGCTGGAAAATGGGTCAAGGAGCATAACAAAATGAATGCTCTGCGCGTAGGGACCGCATTGTCCGGGTTATTTTATCTGGTGGTTTTATATACGGGATCGCAGGCTGTAAACTACATATGGCCTTTAGGGATGCTATTGGGTGCAGCGTTGGGTTTGTTTTGGCTGGCTTTTAATGTGATTTTTTTCGAAGTCACAGATCAGGGAAGCCGGGATCATTTTAATGGCTGGGTCGGTCTGCTGGGTTCGTTTTCAGGTATTGTCGGTCCCTTGCTGTCCGGCTGGATTATTGCCCGTATGGAGGATGATGCGGGATATCGCGTGATATTTAGTATCTCTCTGGCACTTTATGTGGTAGGGGTAGTGCTGAGTTTCTTTCTTCACAAGCGTAAGACGACAGGAAGTTACAATTGGCAGGAGTCCAAGCAACGTTTGTCGCAAAAAGGAAGTATGTGGCGGCCATTGTCGTTGTCGCTTGTTACACAGGGTATTCGTGAAGGAGTTTTTGCATTTCTGATTACGCTGCTTGTGTATGTCGCTACTCAGCAGGAGTGGAAGCTGGCGCAGTTTTCACTTATTACATCCGCAGTTTCATTTTTCAGCTTTTGGGCTGTCGGCAAATGGCTCAAACCACAATATCGCTCGGTTGGCATGCTGTTGGGGGCCGTGCTGCTGGTGATTGTACTTTTGCCGTTACTGTGGCGTATGGAGTATAGCATGCTGTTGATTATGGGCATCGGGACCGCCTTGTTTTTGCCGTTATATTTAATCCCGATGATTTCTGCGAGCTTTGACCTGATGGGCGTGAGCGAAGAGGATGTTAATCAGAGGGTGGAACTGGTCGTACTGCGCGAGTTGTGTTTGATGGTAGGTCGATTGACCGGAATGCTTATCTTTCTGGGTGTGTTGAGTATGAGCAAGGCACCTATAGCCATGATCTGGCTGTTGATTGGGCTTGCGTTAATGCCCGTGGCGGGATGGGTATTTATGCGCAATGTGCTAAAGAAGGAGCAAACAACGAAGCAGAACAAGTCTCATTCCAAGGCACGACGCTGGCACAGGCAAACCGAGTAGCTTAAAATATATATTCAAAAAGAGCCTCCAAACCCACGAAAATGGGAATGGGAGGCTCTTTCGTGTTTCGTATTTATTAAGCCAGCGGCTCCGTTATTTCGGGTGAAGGCTTGGTGGTACGTGTTAGTGAAAAAAACTCTATCTCAGGTCGGTGTGTGCCCGTCAGTTCATCAGCCAACAGCTGTGCAGCCATCATGCTGGTGACTGTGCCGTTTCCCCCGTAGCCCTCCAAAAAGTAGCAGTTCGGAAAGCGCGGGTGCGGGCCAATATACGGTAAGCCATCATGGGAGGAGCCAAAGACGGCTGCCCACGCGTAATCAATCTTGAAGGGTATATCGGGAAAATGCTTCTGTAATGCTTGCAGCAGCTTTTTCTGTTGGTGCAGCAGCCTGACTTCACGCTGTCTCGGGTCGAGTACAGGCTCATCCAGCCCCCCGATAATCACGCGTCCATCCGTAGTGGAGCGTATATACAGATAAGGACGGGCGGTTTCCCAGATTAGACATTGCTCATGCCACATGGCTGAATCTCCAACCGGCTGGGTAGCAATCGCATAAGAGCTTTCCAGTATGGCTCCACGATCCTTTTTAATTTCCTGCGTTTCATAGCCTGCCGCAAAAATAACCTTTTTCGCCCGAATGGTTCCACCGCTGGTATGACAAACGACCTCATTGTCACCAAATTCAAAATGCTTCGCTTCGGTATGCTCATATAAGTGTACACCAAGACGGCTGGCAGATTGCAGGAGTCCCTGTGCAAAACGAAACGGATTTACCTCTGCATCTTCATGTGTATACAGCGCAGCCGGTTTTCGAAAAGGAAAACGTGCAGCCACCTGTTGCTCATCCCAATATTCCACTGGGAATCCAAAGCGGATTAGCTGTTCGAACTCGTTTTGGAGCACCGACACATCCTCCGGCGTACTCGCATAATATAGGCTGCTGCGCCGGATAAAGGACGGGTCGATGTCCACTGTGCTGGCCAGCTTTTCCAACTGATCCAGAGCATCCTTGCACATCCGATAAAACAGCACCCCATTAGCTTCGCCAAAAGTGTTGATAAAAGAAGTCAGCGTCTTATCATTGCTATATTGCAGCAATCCGGTATTGGCCGAAGAACTTCCGTGCGCCAGCTTACGCTTGTCAATGACCACTGTATCCACCTGTCGTTCTCCCAGCAGTCGGGCACAGATTGACCCACCCATCCCACCCCCGACGATAAGCACATCACAAGTCAAATCTTCTGTTAAAGAAGGAAAATCCAGTTTGTGCTCCAGGGTGCTAGGCCAATACGTATTCCCACTAATCAAATCCATAACAAAACACTCCCTATAAGCAATATCCAATGTGTGTGTAGTTATTTAAAGTAGTTCCGAGAAGCCATCAGGCTTCTCATATTTTAATACCCTTCACTTCCCACCCCAAAGGGGAGTCTTATCGAAATCTTTGGCGCGCCTTAGTGGTGGGCGTTTCCGCCAAAAGCAGCGAAGCGATTCATTTGAATCTGAAGAAGCGACAGCGTTCGCCTTTGCCATGGAATTCTTACCTCTAAATATTTTATAAAATCCAAAGAATCCCGAGGCAACAGCGATCGTAAGATCAAATGGATCGCGTAGCGTCCTCCTCAGGAACCGTACTTCACTAAATCGTCAAATTTCGATAAACTCCGCTCCTCTTCACATATACATATAATTCCGCCAAACGGACAAGCTAACCAGCGTGCAACAAAACATTTAAGGAGGCACAGACCATGCAATCTACGAACATGCAACCTTTGACTGGCAAAGAACTGGAGTACATCGTGGACTCCATTTCCAATGAAGAACTGCTGCTCAAGCAATGTGCGGCAACGGCAGCATCCGTTCAGCATCCTGCCATTCAGCAAGCTTGTCTGCAATTCGCGAGAACTCATGAGCACCACCTGAATCTGCTTTCAAATGCCCTTCAACAGCACCAGCAGATTGCCCCTATGCAACCGCAGCAGTAACTATGGATTAACCAACAAAGGAGGTAATATCACGATGTTTTCACAGAACAATACGTCATTTATGCCCGAAGAAGATTTGCTCTATACCATTCTTGCCGATATGAAACGCACTGTGGGAGAATATACAACGGCGACAACTGAATCCAATTGTCCGTCTGTGCGCCAGCTTTTCACCGACCTTACGAGCGATACACTGCGTCTGCAAGGTGATTTGTACCGTTTGATGAGTCAGAACAACATGTACTCCACCACGACCAAAGCGTTGCGCACCGATTTGGACAAACAGATTCAGGAAGCCCGAAAAACCCAACAGGAATGCCAGCAGTTCATTCAGCAAAAATCGTCCTCCGCGGGAGTGTATAGCCAGCCTATGCATCAACAGGGCCAGCCTTCTCACCAAAACAACCCTTACTATATGTAAACGGGGCACTCCGCTTTTGAAGCTTTTTCTCATAACAAGCCGTCCGTCTGCCGGGTTCACCGGGGCGGGCGGTTTTTCTTTGCAGGTTTAAAGCACGTATTGTATGATGTATAGTAATCTCTTTTGATGGAGGCCTTATGTAGAATGACAGAACTGAATGATTTGAAATTAAAAGTGCTGGAATTGTTAAAAGAAGATGCAAGAAGGACGCCGACTCTGCTTGCTACCTTGCTGGGAGTTGCCGAACAGGATGTATGTACCGCGATTAAAGAGCTTGAAGACCAGCATGTGATCGTCAAATACGCCGCTGTGGTTAATTGGGATAAAGTTGACGACGAAAAGGTTACTGCTTTAATTGAGGTGCAAATTACACCGGAGCGGGGAAGAGGATTTGAAGGCATCGCTGAACGGATTTATTTGTATCCACAAGTTAAATCGGTATATCTCATGTCTGGTGCATACGACTTGTTAGTGGAAGTAGAAGGACGCAATCTTCGCGAGGTAGCGAACTTTGTGTCGGAAAAGCTGTCGCCTATTGATTCGGTCCTGTCTACCAAGACCAATTTTACGCTCAAAAAATACAAACAGGACGGAATTATCTTCGAAGATCATCAGGAAGATAATCGTCTGATGATTTCGCCGTAAAGGAAGATCATGATGAATATCAAACCTGAAGCATTGACTGACAGTAACAAAGCCATGAGCTCGTATTTGTCTCCATTGGTGCGCGAGATTCCATCCTCGGGCATTCGTAAGTTTTTTGATCTGGTGGGCGGCAACAAGGATATTATTACTCTGGGGGTAGGCGAACCGGATTTTACAACCCCTTGGCATATGCGGGAAGCCTGCGTCTACTCATTGGAGCGGGGTTTTACCAGCTATACTTCCAACGCGGGGACGCCTGAACTGCGTGAGGCGATTAGTGAATATCTGGATGAGCAATTTGCAGTCCGCTATGATCCAAAAAGTGAAATCATCGTGACGGTGGGCGGCAGCGAAGCGATTGACCTGGCTTTGCGTGCGTTAATTGTACCTGGCGACGAAATTCTGGTTCCTGAGCCATGCTACATTTCGTATTCTCCGATCACTTCGATTGGCGGCGGTATTCCCGTAGGGATTGAAACCTTCGCCAAGGATGAATTCAAGCTGACAGCAGAGGCGCTGGAGGCTAAAATCACACCTAAATCCAAAGTGCTGATATTATGCTATCCGAGCAATCCAACCGGGGCGACCATGACCTATGAGGATTGGCTTCCGATTGCGAAAGTTGTAGAAAAGCATGATTTGATCGTCATTTCTGATGAAATTTATGCAGAGTTGAACTATGGTGAGAAGCATGTTAGCTTCGCGGCTATGCCAGGCATGATGGATCGTACCATTCTCGTCAGCGGTTTTTCCAAAGCCTTCGCCATGACGGGCTGGCGTATTGGATATACATGCGGGCACCCTGATTTAATTGCCGCTATGCTTAAAATCCACCAGTATACCGTGATGTGTGCGCCTTCGATGGGTCAGGTTGCGGCTCTTGAGGGTCTACGCAATGGTTTGGGCGAGAAGGATCGCATGGTGGAAGCTTACAATCAGCGTCGCCGTCTGATGGTTGAGGGGTTCCGGGAAATTGGTCTGGAATGCCACGAACCGAGAGGGGCTTTTTATGTTTTCCCAAGTATTCAAAGCACAGGGCTGAGCTCGGATGAGTTTGCGCAGCGTCTTTTGGCAGAGGCCAAGGTTGCGGCGGTGCCGGGGAACGTATTCGGTTTGGGGGGCGAAGGATACCTTCGTTGCTCATATGCGACCTCTGTGTCTCAACTGACAGAAGCATTGGATCGTATTGGTCATTTTGTAGAAAAAGTAAGAAAAGAAGGTTAAAATTATTTTTTTATGGGTAATTCATAGAAAAAAGTATTTTATTTCTAAATTTATATGCTATAATGTAAAATCGAAAGCAGGAAGTTCAATTTTTCAATTGCAGGAGGAATGATCATGTCATATGTTGGATATAATTCATCGGGTTCAATAGGATACGACATTTCCCTGGAAGATGAAATTTTGTTCCTGCGCAATGAGATGATGCGGACGTTTCAGGAAGAGAAGTCCTTCACCTCTGATCTTGTCATTGAGATCAGTTGCAAGCTCGATTTGAAAATTAACGAATACATGAAGCTGTACGGTACGGAATGCAAGGTGTAACCGTGTGAAGCCAAGCCGTACGTATAGAGAAGGCCGCAGGGCCTTCTTTTTTTGCGTTCACAACTTATGATATATTAGTGGCATGGAAGAGGGGGCGTACATATGAGAGCAGGGCTGAAAAGGCTGTCGCCATGGATTATCGGAATGCTGGCACTCGTGCTGTTGGCGGGATGCGGGGGGCGGGACAAGGACAGTTTCACCATTTTTATCATGGATAAGCAAGGGGATGCTTCAATTATTCGTGATGAGCTGGCGCAAAAGCTTAAGGATAAACTGGGCGAACAGGCTCCAACCATCGAGCTTGCAGTTAGCCCATTGTATAACCAGCAGAAACTGGTCGTTGAATATGCGGCCGGGGAAAACGACCTGTTTATTTTGCCGGAAGAGGATATGAAGTTGTATGGACAGAATGGTTCGAATTTGCCTTTAGACGATGCTTTTGACAAGAAAACGTATGCTCGGGGTGTGTTCGAGGGCGGCGTATTTAAGGAGAAGGAGCAGGGGGAAAAAGGAACAGATATGATCAAGGAAACTCATTTGTTCGGGATTCCGGTGGAGCAGATGAAGATGTTCAAGGATGTAAAATATAACTCCAAAACATTATTTGCTACCGTGCCACCGCGTACGAGTAATAAGGAAGAAGCCATTAAGGTATTAAAAGCACTGACGGAATGATAGAGGGGATGAGATACCATGGGGATTTATACAAGAACAGGTGATGAGGGACAAACCTCGGTGATCGGCGGTCGGGTGGCCAAGGATGATGACCGTGTGGAGGCATACGGTACGATTGACGAACTGAACAGCTTTGTAGGTCAAGCGATCAGCTTTGCCGAAGGGGAAAAGTTTGCAGATATTCGGACCCAATTGGAGGAAGTACAGCAGGAACTGTTTGATTGCGGTTCGGATTTGGCGTTTGTCAAAATCAACGAAAGCAAATACAAGGTGAAGGATGAGCTGGCAGAGCGGCTGGAAGGCTGGATTGATGCATGTCAGGAGGAAAATCCGAAGGTCGAGCGTTTTATTATTCCGGGAGGCAGCACGTTGTCCTCAGCGCTTCATGTTTGTCGTACGGTTTGCCGCCGAGCGGAACGTCGTGCTGTCACACTGGGCAAGCATACGGAAATCAATCCTGCGGTACGTCGGTATTTGAACCGTCTGTCCGATTATTTCTTCGTCGTGGCCCGCACCGCGAATGTACGTCAAGGGGTGCCGGATGTCGAATATGTGCGCAGCAAAAAAGTGTTCCGCAAATAAGGAGGCAACCGGGAATTTGTGATGAGCTTGTACTATGAACCTATCGTGTATACGATCCCTCCTGAGGAGGAGGGAATGCTGTTGAAGACCATTTTGCAAAAACGTATGAATGTTTCACGCAAGCTGATATCCAAACTCAAGCTGACGGAACAAGGCATTATGCTGAACGGAACACGAGTGTATATCAGTGTAAAGGTACAGTCCGGGGATCGGGTGGAAATTCGTATGGAGCGAGAGCGTTCTGATGATATTTTGCCTGAACCGATTCCTTTTGACATTTTGTTTGAGGATGAGCATTTATTGGTTGTCAACAAGGCGGCGGGTATGATTGTCCATCCTACTCACGGTCATTACACGGGAACACTGGCTAATGGGATTGTGCATTATTGGCAGGCCAAAGGTGAGCTGTTCCGGTTTCGCCCCGTTCATCGTCTGGATCAGGAGACGACTGGCGTTCTTGTGGTGGCTAAAAATCCATATGTACACCAGCATATTTCAGAGCAAATGATTATGGGAACGGTGGATAAGCGTTACACTGCCCTGGTGCACGGTTGCCCTGATCCACAGACAGGCAGGGTGGATGGGCCGATTGACCGTAATCCGGATGATCCACATTTGCGCATGGTGACCCCTGATGGTTATCCGGCCCTTACACTGTATAAGCTGGAGGAAGCCTGGAATGAGGGGAGCCGCATCGGGATTAAGCTGGAATCCGGGCGTACGCACCAAATCCGGGTACACATGACTTCTATCGGATGTCCGTTGATTGGAGATAAAATGTACCGAAATACGCCTGATGACGCTGCACAACGTGAGCGCTATGATCAGCTGGATGCCCAGATGCCCCGACAGGCATTGCATGCCTCAGAGCTGTCCTTGGTGCATCCTGTGACCGGAGAGCAGCTGACGTTTTGCGCTCCTTGGCCGGACGATATGGCCAAGTTGCAAGAGCTGTTAAGAAATCAAAATGGAGGGTTAGCATAACAATGAGCCAGTTGAAAGTATACCAGTACTCTAAATGCAGCACTTGCCGCAATGCAGTGAAATGGCTGCAAAGCAAGGAACATGAAACGGAATTGGTTCCTATTTTTGAACAACCTCCCAGCCCGGAGGAATTAGCTGATTTAATCAGCAAAAGTGGACTGGAGCTGAAAAAGTTTTTCAATACGAGCGGTGAGGCTTATAAGGATCTAAAGCTAAAGGACAAGTTGGCAGACATGAGCCGTGAAGAACAAATCTCGCTTTTATCCTCGAATGGAAGATTGATCAAGCGCCCGATTGTAACAGACGGGAACAAAGTAACGGTAGGCTTCAAAGAGGAAACATTTGAGGAAGCATGGGGCGCTCAATAACGTCCAATTCGGCTCCGTGATATGTTATACTGTTGGGGTTAAATAATAATATCATGAATGGGAGCAATACAATCTGTGACACAACGTAAAGAACAATCCATAATGCTGGTTGACGGCATGGCTCTGTTATTCCGCGCTTATTATGCAACTGCTGCAAACGGTTATATAAGGCGTACAAAGGCCGGAGTGCCAACGAACGCCATATATGGTTTTATTCGATATTTTTGGGATGCGGTACAAACATATAATCCAACGCATGTCGTATGCTGCTGGGATATGGGAGGAACGACGTTTCGCGGGGAGCATTTTGCTGCGTACAAGGGGAATCGGGCTGACGCGCCAGATGATTTGATTCCCCAATTTACATTGATCCGTGAAGTGACGGACAGCCTCGGCATTCCTAACATTGGAGCGGCAGGCTTTGAAGCGGATGATTGTATCGGTACGCTGGCACGCCTTTATACGCAGACTGAGGACATGGATGTAATGATTCTCTCCGGAGATCACGATTTACTCCAATTGGTGGATGAGCGGACACGGGTCATTATTATGAAAAAAGGCCACGGCAATTATATGGTGTATACCCCGGAAACGCTGCTGTCTGAAAAAGGACTCAAACCTCGCCAAGTCGTGGACCTCAAGGGCCTAATGGGGGATGCAAGCGACAATTACCCGGGAGTACGAGGCATTGGTGAGAAGACGGCACTCAAGCTGGTACAGGAATATGACTCCATTGAAGGTATTCTGGAGAATCTGGATCAATTGACGCCGGCGGTGCGCAAAAAGATTGAGAGTGATCTGGATATGCTGCATTTGTCACGTAAGTTGGCTGAAATTCACTGTGGTGTACCTGTAGCATGCGAACTGGACAGCTGTCTGCTGACACTGGATCATGTACAAATTGTAGACAAGTTTGAGGAGCTTGAAATGAAAAGCTTGTGTACGTTAATGGGTGTGGCAACTGGATCATAACGAAGCCAGCTTGGCTTCACAAGTACAACCCGGAGCTCTCATTACACATATGAGGATGCTGGCGCTTGTGCGTTAGTGTCCTTTTAAGGGGATTGACCTTGGATACGTTTCAGGCGAATATAGGGTAGAGAGAATAGGATCATGACTGAGAGGGGACAACAGCAGCTATGACAGTATTGGGAGCAATTGAGGCAGGCGGTACCAAATTTGTATGTGGAATTGGCAACGAACAGGGAGAGGTGCTGGAACGCGCGAGCTTTCCGACAGCCACGCCAGCAGAAACGATGGCGAATGTCGTTGCATTTTTTGAAGGGAAGGGCATTGAAGCGCTGGGTGTAGGGTCGTTTGGGCCGATTGATCCTATCGAAGGCAGTGATACATATGGCTATATTACAACAACGCCAAAGCCGCATTGGGGCAATTATAACCTGATCGGCAAACTGAAAGAGCATTTTGACGTACCTATGGGATTTGACACGGATGTGAACGGTGCAGCATTGGGCGAATCCATCTGGGGGGCGGCTAAGGGACTGGATAGCTGTCTCTATATTACGATAGGTACAGGTATCGGAGCGGGTGCTCAGGTCGGTGGAAAGCTGATTCATGGACTGTCCCATCCTGAAATGGGCCATATTCTGGTGCGTCGTCATCCGGAAGATACCTATGAAGGGACATGTCCTTATCACGGAGATTGTCTGGAAGGGCTGGCTGCGGGTCCTGCACTTGAAAAAAGATGGAAGGTCAAAGGCCATGAGCTTTCTGTGGATCACCCGGCATGGGAGATGGAAGCTTATTATTTGGCACAGGCTTTGATGAGCTATGTATTGATTCTTTCACCGCAAAAAATTATTATGGGCGGCGGAGTGATGAAGCAGGAGCAACTGTTCCCACTCGTTCGCGCCGAGCTTCAAAAACTGTTGAACGGATACGTACAGCATCGGAGTCTGACTACAGAAATTGATCAATATATCGTGGCCCCAGGCTTGGGAGACAATGCCGGATTGTGCGGTGCTCTTGCCTTGGCAAAGGAAAAGCTGAACAAATGATAATTTTGGGTTGACGGCGATCCGAGGTACGGTTATCATATAGGCAACAGTATAGTACGGCTCAAAAAGGGAAGCACCTTTCTTGCGAATACGCGGGATAGGTGCTTTTTTTGCGTTTGGCGTTGTACCGGACTGTAACCCAATTATAAGCATGGAGGAAAAAAGCATGGAAATTGTATTTTTAAACCGCTTGTCCAAACGGAATGAACAGGGCCATGAGCTATTTGCCCAGGTATGGATTGGTCAACATGATGGGGTATGGAGTGCAGGATGGAGCACACAACACAGCTTGGATGAAAGTACAGATGATCTTTGGTATGAGGGCAGCTTGTGGCAGGAGTTGCTGCATGTATACCGCCATGAGCTGGCGCTGAAGATGGCAGAGGGCTACAGACCCTTAATCCATGGTGTTTTTCATGAGCAGGAAGGGGCAGGGGCAGCAGGACGTGGACAAACATTACAAAAGCTGTATTGCTATAGTGATTTGTTTCCGCGTGATGATGTGTATGAGCAATTGACGATGTGGAGGCGGCAAAAGGCGGCTGCCGAGCGAAAGGCACCTTATTTTATCGCTACCAATCGTCTGCTCCGGTTGATTAGCGTCTATCTTCCCCATACCGAGGAGGAGTTGCTGGAGCTACCAGGGATGGGGCAAGGTAAAATATCTCAATATGGGCCAGAGCTACTGGCTATAACGACACAAAATGACCGGACTACGCCATTTCCGCTAAATTGGGTAACAGAGACGCTGGATGAGGAAGTTTTCTTATCATGGCTGTACAAGCAAAAAGAGACCCAGTATAAGCAGGAACTGAATAAATTCAGTCTGACAAAAACCATTATTGAAGGTATTTCAGACGGTCTTACATTGGAGCATATCGGACTGAAGGCGGGGTTACATCGTAGAGAAATGATTGAAGCAGTAGAGCATTTGGATAGAGATGGAATCGATATGGAAAAACTGATCCGTCAGGAATTGGTGAACGTATCTGAAGAAGAGCAGATGGCGATCTGGTCTGCGTATGAAGAACTGGGGGATACGCTGCTCAAGCCCGTCATGCTGCGGGTATATGGTGAGGAACAGGCTGCGGAAAAGGGATTGGATCAAGTTTATGAGCGGCTGCGTCTGATTCGTATCCGTTTTCGTCATCAGGTAGCATCAGAACGACATGCGGGATAACATAGCGCAAATATAAAAATAACCACACAAAAAAAGCAGCAGCTATATCCTGTGAGGATACGGCTGCCGCTGATTCTTTTCAAACCCAGTCCTTCTTGCGGAAAATACAAAACATGCTTACACCCAGCGCCACCATAATACCAATGACGACAAAATAACCATAACGTGTATGAAGCTCAGGCATATTATCAAAGTTCATACCATAAATTCCGGTAATAACAGTCAACGGCATAAACACGGTTGTAATCGCTGTAAACACGCGCATGATTTCATTCGCACGGTTAGCGATACTGGATTGATAAGCCTCTCGAAGGTTACCCATTAGATCGCGGTAAGTTTCGAAAGTCTCCGAAATTTTCACGGCATTTTCATAAATGTCGCTGAAATATTTTTGCAATTGATCGTCAATCAGCCGTAAATCCCGTTTGTTCAACGTATTGATGACTTCTTTTTGTGGACCAAGCACTTTTTTCAGCCACAGGATCTCACTGCGTAAGCCGATAATTTCATTCAAATGCGATTTTTTCGTATGCATCAGAATGTCTTCTTCCAGCTTTTCAATGCGAACCTCAATCCGGTCACCAACCAGAAAATAGTTGTCAACAATCAAATCGATCAACAGATACATAAAACGGTCAGGCTGGCTAACCTCCTGCTCCCATAGCATAGGCTTGAGGGTACGTAGCTCATTGATTTTCTGCTTCGTCACCGTAATGATAAAATGGCGGCCTAGGAAAATGTTCAAAGCACGTAAAAATATTTCTTCATCATCAAAACGAATACTGTTTACAACGATAAAATAATGGCTCTCGTAAATTTCAATCTTTGGACGCTGCTCTTCTTCACTCAAACAGTCCTCTACCGCGAGATCATGCATGGAGAACAAAGGCTGGAGCACTGCCAGATCATCAACATCGGCATCAATCCAATAAAAGCCTTCTGCTGGCGGAGTAAGCGCCATTTCAATTTCTTCGACAGGGGTAAAAACCCCATTGTTTACCAAACGGATTTTCATATATGTCACTCCTTATGCTCCGTCGTAACGGAAAATACGTGTATCTCAAGCATAAGGAATGGACTCAGTTAGCCAGTTAGCCGGATCGGGTAAGCGGCATCCCATCAAAAGCCAGAGGCTTTTGGAGCATGCAGAGCCTGGCGTCCCGTCTTTCGGCAAGCTGAAGTCATTCCTATGCTGTTGTTCAGGGATCGCCGCCTATTCGGACTCGGGTCGCCTTCCATTCCGGATTCACCTCACAAATGTTCTTTTTAGGTTGCCACAGTATCGCAGAAAGCACTCTAAATCTGCACCACTGCTTTATATTTTCGCCTATAGCACTTGTATAGTATAACGCTCGGCCTACAGCCTTTCAAGCGCAAAATCATGGGCTAAATCAACAGGAGTGACAAGAGCTTCGGCGATGGGGTAATGTATGATTTAACATATGGAAATGTAAGACGAAATGTGAATGCAGGGGTGGAAAATTACAAGTCCCATCTTGACGAAGCCCAGCGGATGCATTAAAGTGAACAACAAGAACTTTTTATGAACCCAAAATGAATATAGCGAAATCTTATCAAGAGCAGGTGGAGGGACTAGCCCGATGATACCCGGCAACCGGCGATTTTAATCGCACGGTGCTAATTCTTGCAGGACGCGCGCTTTTTACAAAGAGCGATGCCCTGACAGATGAGAGAGGCGCATATGGATACAAATATGACCTTTCTCGTAACCGAGGAAGGTCTTTTTATTATATGCCCGGCATCTCAACATGACGATTTTCGCAAAAAACTTCACCGAACAAGGAGTGAATTTACATGCCGATTAAAATTCCGGATACACTACCTGCCAAGGAAGTGCTGGAGGGCGAAAATATTTTCGTAATGGATGAAAGCCTGGCCTATCATCAGGATATTCGTCCGTTGCGCATCGCCATTTTGAATTTGATGCCTACCAAAGAGACAACGGAAACCCAACTGTTGCGTCTGGTCGGCAATACCCCGCTTCAAGTGGACGTTACGCTGGTGCACATGAAGTCGCATGTATCTAAAAATACATCGCAGGAATATTTGAACATGTTTTATAAAACCTTTGACGAGATCAGAAACAGCCGTTTTGACGGTATGGTTATTACGGGAGCACCCGTTGAACAGCTTGAGTTTGAAGATGTGAACTACTGGGAGGAAATCCGGCAAATTTTTGAATGGACGAAAACGAATGTAACTTCGACCATGCATATCTGTTGGGCTTCACAGGCGGGTCTGTACCATCATTTCGATGTTCCTAAATACGGACTTGATTACAAATGTTTTGGCGTGTTTTCACATAGCGTTATTAAACCTAAAGTGAAATTGCTACGCGGTTTTGATGAATTGTTTTATGCACCTCATTCCCGGCATACAGAGGTTCGGCGCGAAGATATTGAGCATATTGCCGAACTGGAGCTTTTATCCGAATCTGAGGAAGCCGGAGTGTATCTGGTAGCTACGCGTGATGGCAAACAAATCTTTGTGACTGGGCATTCCGAATACGATCCACTTTCCCTGAAATGGGAATATGATCGTGATGTCGCCAAAGGGATGGATATTGAAGTACCGAAAAATTATTTTCCCAACAATGACCCTGAGCGTACACCGCCCTCAACCTGGCGTGCGCATGCCAATTTATTATTTTCAAATTGGCTCAACTATTATGTATACCAAGAAACCCCTTTCGATATCGGGCCCCAGATTTAAAAAAGGGGCTTAACGTTTATATCTACGCAGTACCACCTTGCAGCAGCGCAGCAGTATAGATGTGATAATCCAATTTTGCAGCATATGTTACAGTACCTATTGTGGAAATGAACAGGAGGATTCATATGAGTGAGAAACAGTGGAAAATCGAAAGCAGATTAGCACAAATTGGTTCAATCGAAGAGCCGGTAACCGGAGCAGTGAATTTTCCGATTTATCAATCTACGGCGTTTCGCCATCCCCGTTTGGGTCAAAGCACAGGATTTGATTACATTCGAACGATCAATCCGACACGTAAGGTGCTGGAAGAGGCGTCCGCTACACTGGAATCCGGTGATGCAGGCTTTGCATGCAGTTCAGGTATGGCGGCGCTGCAAACGGTATTTGCCCTGTTTGGACAAGGAGATCATCTGATTGTATCGCTGGATCTATATGGAGGCACGTATCGTTTGCTGGAACGTATTTTATCCAGATTCGGCGTGACGGCGAGCTATGTGGATACGAACGATCTTGAAGCCATCGAGCAGTCATGTCGACCGAATACCAAAGCGGTATTCATTGAAACGCCTACGAATCCATTAATGATGATTACGGATATTCGCGCTGTAGCCGAATGGGCATCACAACGTCAGTTGCTTACCATTGTAGATAATACGCTGTTAACACCGTATTTCCAGCGTCCTTTGGAACTGGGTGCCGATATTGTGGTACATAGCGCAACCAAGTATCTGGGCGGACACAACGATGTGCTGGCAGGCTTGATTGTAACCAAGGGTAAGGAGCTGTCAGCCGAAATTTCCTTCCTTCATAATTCCATTGGTGCTGTACTTTCTCCGAGCGATAGCTACCAGTTGATGAAGGGCATGAAAACATTGGCGCTGCGTATGGATCGGCATGAGCACAATGCGACGGTGCTGGCCCAATTATCTGCTGACGCATCCGGCGGTGGCTGAGGTGTTTTATCCGGGGCTTGAGGGTCATCCTGGTCGTGAAATTCAAAATAAACAATCCAGCGGCAACACAGGTATTTTCTCTTTTAAAGTAAAAGATGCCCGTTATGTGGAGCCATTGCTTCGAAACATTAAGCTTATTGCTTTTGCAGAAAGTCTGGGCGGTGTGGAATCGTTAATGACTTATCCTGCTGTGCAGACACATGCCGATATACCGGCTGAGATTCGGGATGCAGTGGGAGTAGATGATCGGTTGCTGCGCTTCTCCGTCGGCATTGAACATACGGATGATTTAATTGAAGATTTGCGTTCAGCGTTGGAGGCGGCACGTCAGGAAATCGAAGGAGGACAACAGCAATGATTGAGGACGTGCGGAAAATCGGGCAAGAGTCGGAAAAAGAACGGAAATTTGCTACCAAGCTGCTACATTTTGGCTCTGAAATCGATAGTGTTACGGGTGCGTCGAGCGTACCGATTTATCAGGCGTCCACCTTTCACCATCACGATATTTTCAATCCTCCGCTGCATGACTACAGCCGTTCCGGCAACCCGACACGGCAAGCTTTGGAGGACTACATCGCCTTACTGGAAGGTGGAGCGAGAGGTTTTGCCTTTGCATCGGGCATGGCGGCTATATCCAGTACGTTTATGCTGTTGTCCGCTGGGGACCATGTCATTGTTTCGGAAGATGTATATGGAGGGACCTACCGCCTGCTGACTTCTATTTTAAAACGGATGAATATCGAAACCACCTTCGTCGATATGACAGACATCAACCTTGTGAAAGAAGCATTGCAGGAAAATACGAAGGCAGTGTACATGGAGACGCCCTCCAATCCAACGCTCAAAATCACCGATGTGGCAGGGATAACAGCTTGGGCACAGGATAAAGGGCTGCTGACACTGCTGGATAACACCTTTATGACGCCATATTATCAACGTCCAATTGAGCAGGGTGTCGATATTGTGTTGCACAGCGCAACCAAATTTCTCGGCGGCCACAGCGATGTATTGGCAGGTCTTGCGGTAGCACGTACGGAGTCGTTGGGCAGACAAATCAAGCAGCTTCAAAACGGACTTGGAACCGTATTGGCCCCACAGGAGTCGTGGTTGCTTATGCGCGGGATGAAGACACTGGAAGCACGTATGGCTCACAGCGAAAAGAGTGCAGCGAAGCTGGCCCAATTGGCTGAACGAGCGAAGTGACATTGAGGCGGTATACTATCCGGGTCTGGAAAATCATCCGGGGCGTGCCGTACATGAAAGCCAATCCAGTGGATACGGTGCGGTTATCTCGTTTGATGTAGGTTCCGGTGAGCGTGCAAAAGAGGTACTCAATCGCGTACAAATTCCGATTGTGGCGGTGAGCCTGGGAGCTGTAGAAAGTATTTTGTCGTATCCGGCAATGATGTCACATGCTGCAATGCCGCATAGTGTACGTCTGGAGCGGGGAATCACGGACGGTCTGCTGCGTTTCTCCGTAGGCCTGGAAGATATTGACGATCTGATCAATGATCTGAATGAGGCTCTTCGCTAAAACAAAAACACGGCATAATAAACATAAAATCTAAAAAAGCAGCAAGCTTCTGTGTAGTGGGAAGCTTGCTGCTTTGTGTAGGCGCGACATGGCGGAGGGCAATATGAACGCTGTTGCACAACCCCATCTTCCCTTTCCATGGGATAATGTACCGTAGAATTATAGCTTGTTCGTCGCATCATCCCCTGGGTAGAAAGCAGAAAGAAACGGGAATAAGTATGGTTCCTTACCTAAAGATATGTTAGTATTATCATTAGGTTTTACTATGCTATATAGCACAGACAAATACAAAGCCAGTCATGAACACATATAATACGACAGGGTTCGAACGCAGGTTTGTGAAATCATTCTCGTTCATAAGTCCTGTCTTTCATTTCGTCCCCCTGTGAAAGCGAAGGAGGATACACCATGAGTGTAATCGACCATATTTTAGATAAAGCCCTACGCGGCGAACGCCTGAATTTAGAGGACACCGTTGCTTTGTTCGAGTCAGACGAAGTAGAAAAAATCGGTCACGCGGCGAACAAAGTGATGAACCGTATGCATCCTGATCCGATCAAAACCTTCGTCATCGGACGAAATATTAACTATACGAACGTCTGTGACGTATATTGCCGCTTTTGCGCTTTTTACCGCAGACCGGGTTCAGATGAAGGCTATGTCCTGCCCGATGAAGTGATTTTCCAGAAAATCAAGGAAACCCAGGATGTAGGCGGCACTGAGATTCTGATGCAAGGCGGTGTGAATCCTAATCTGCCGTTCAGTTACTATACCGATTTGCTCAAAGCGATCAAGGAGCGTTTTCCCGATATTACGATGCACTCCTTCTCGCCAGCTGAAATTCATAAGATGAAGGAAAAATCCGGCTTGTCCATGGAAGATACGATTCGAGCCATTCATGAAGCAGGATTGGATTCCCTGCCAGGCGGGGGCGGAGAAATTTTAGATGACCGCACACGCCGCAAAATCAGCCGTCTCAAAGGCTCTTGGCGTGATTGGATGGACGTGATGCAGACCGCTCACAAGGTGGGTATGAACACGACGGCCACGATGGTTATCGGCTTTGGCGAGTTGATGGAGGAGCGTGCACTGCATTTATTGCGTGTTCGTGATGCTCAGGACGAATGCATTGAAAACAAATATGATTCCGAAGGCTTCCTGGCCTTTATTCCATGGACCTTCCAACCGGATAATACGAACCTGAAAAAGGAACGCCAGACGCCAGAGGAATATTTGAAGACTGTCGCAATCAGCCGCCTTGTACTGGATAACATCAAACATATTCAGTCTTCATGGGTAACGATGGGACCAGAGATCGGTAAAAAATCACTGTATTACGGTTGTGACGACTTCGGTAGTACCATGATTGAGGAAAACGTCGTTTCCGCCGCAGGCGCAACGTACAAAGTCAACATCGAATCCATTTTACAGCTGATCCGCGAAACGGGTCATGTTCCGGCACAACGCAATACCCGCTATGATATTATTCGAACCTTTGACGGTGCCAGCAGTATTGAACATGACTTTATTATGCAAAATTAAGACAAACACACCATAACTAAATTAACACATAATGGAGCATATAACCTGTTATTTTGCGATAGTAACACAAAACTTGTCTATCATTAATCCAAATGTAAGGATTAATGATAGACAAGTTTTTTTGACGTTGGTTTCCATCATGATTTGGCTGCTTAAAGTTTGGAGAAACGCTCTAGTTGTCCTCTTTTTCTAAATACTATCGTATTGAAAGGCAGCTATCGTCATGATAGTATATTAATTAATGGAGTGTTATAATCATACATTAATAAGTGATTTAAGCAATCCACATGTTGAATTCAAATACATATGAAGGTGAATCTTATGCTCAAAGTTAACCGAAACGACCAACGTCCCCTATGGCAGCAACTTCTAGACCAAGCGATTCATAATATTAGAACAGGAAAATGGCCACCAGGGGAATTGCTACTCCCATCTCGTGAGCTCGCTTTATTAGTCGGTGTCTCGCGTTCAACCATACAGATTGTTTATGAGGAATTATTCAGCCGTGGATACACCGTGACATCTCGGCGCGGTGGAACAAGGGTAAGTGAGTGGAGCTATATAACAGGCTCTTTTGAAGATGTTATGCCTCAAGGGCCAGTCACCCCTGAATTACCTGTATTAAAGGCTGCAGTCAATCATCTACACGGCTGGCTTAGAGGCAAAGAAGAGCAAAATGTGGAGATTGATTTCTGTCCCCACGAACCTTATTTGGACCAACATTTTCAAAGAAAATGGAGACAATCATTTTTACAAGCCTCCACAGAAATGGACTTGGCGAATTGGGCTTATGGTAACGCCTACGGTTTTGTATCACTGCGCGAACAGATACAACGGTATTTGTCACTTGAACGAGGAATCCATGTGCATATCGATCAAATTATGTTAACCTCAGGAGCGCAGCATAGCCTTGATTTGATCGCCCAAGCGCTATTAACTGAAGGAGACACGGTTTCTGTTGAAGATCCCGGTTTTCCTGCCGCTTGGATGACCATGAAATATAGGAGTATGAATGTTGTGCCCGTTCCTGTTGACGAATACGGATTACAGGTAGATCACATTCATCCACAATCCAAGCTAACTTTTGTCACGCCTTCGCATCAGTGTGCAGTTGGAGTCATAATGTCGGAACCACGGAGGCAACAATTGTTACGTAAGGCTTCACAACATCAATTTTGGATTGTTGAGGACGATTATGATAGTGAATTTCGATATCGTGGGGACCCACTTCCTACGTTATTCAGCCATCAACCCCAAAATACGTTATATATGATGAGCTTTTCCAAAATGGTTGCTCCTGGAATACGAATATCGGCGATTGTTGGGCCAAAAGGGGCCATCCAACAGCTTGCTCAAGTCCATGCACTCACTTATCGTCATCTTCCAATTATGGAACAATTGACGCTTGCTCATTTTATTGAACACGGGCATTTCATGCGCCATATGAGAAGAGTCAGAAATGTATATCGGCGTAGACATGCAGCCATGACAAAGGCCATAGCTGCTACTGGTCTAGACAAGCGTTTTAAACTCAGTGGGGTAGAAACAGGATTGCACATGCTTCTCGAAGCTGAGGAATCGTTTGACGAAGAAGCTGTGACTAACCAAGCGCTCAAAGAAGGAATACGTGTTTATCCCCTAAGCAATTATTGTCTAAATAGCGACCGAAAAGGATGGGTACTTGGTTTTGCTAAAGTAGATGAGGAGGCAATTGAAGTCGGTATTTATCGCCTTGCGGAGATGCTTTTATAAGGCGCCGTCTACGCCGAGATGCATCATTAAAGCTTCATGAGATGGCGTAGCTACCACTTTTGCAGCAAAGGTGAATACTCGTTGCTTACCGCCAAGCAGCTTCTCATGTGACCTTATCTGTATCTGTACTGATTTCAAGCCTTCTATTGGTTCTGCTCAGCTTGTTGTATTACATTCGTACTATATTGCTTTTTTCGAAATTGTCCATAAATCAAAATATGTGCCGCCAAACCTGTAATAAGTCCCCAAAATGCACCTCCAACTCCAAGTAATGTAACATTTGCGGCTGTTGCTAAAAAAGTAATTAATGCTGTCTCACGTCCCTTGGGATCTGTTAATGCGTTGGCAAGGCTACCGCCAATTGTACCCAGGAGTGCCAATCCTGCTAAGGTGGCGATAAAGGTAGCAGGAAGAATCAGAAACAGAGCAGACAGCGTCACACCAAAAATGCCGACAACAATGTAAAAAATGCCACAGGCAATACCTGCAATGTAACGTTTTGTTGAATCCTCGTGCGCGTCTTTCCCTGTACAAATCGCGGCTGTAATTGCTGCTACATTAAAGGCGTGTGAACCAAAAGGCGCTGTTAAGAGCGAGCCTAAACCCGTTACAGTCAAAATCGGATTCGCGCTCGTTTTAAATCCGTCATTTCGTAACACTAGCATTCCAGGCATATATTGTCCTGTCAAGGTAATAATAAACAGCGGTAATGCAACACCCAATAAAGCATGAAACGAAAACTCTGGAACGACAAATACCGGCGATGCAATTGCCAATTTGATATTACTGAAATCTACTTTCCCCACACTAATTAAATAAATAAGTCCGATTGCCAAAATACCCACGATAGCGTAACGGGATGTAAACCTTCTTAATACTACATACGCAGAAAACAGGACAACTACAAGCAGAGGGTCAACTTTCGCGCCACCAAAGGCTGAAATGCCAAACTGCAGTAAAATACCTGCCAGCAGCCCTGAAGCAATGCCTGGAGGGATTAGCCGGACGAAACGTTCGAACATCCCCGATAACCCCAAAATAATAAATCCTAAAGCAGAGATAATATAGGCGCCAATCACTTCTGGATAGGGGGTTACAGCTAACGCCGAAACAAGAAAAGCTACGCCTGGTGTTGACCAAGCGGTAATAATCGGTTCACGGTATCGGTAACTTAGCCATATACCAGTTACACCCACACCAATAGAAATCGACCATATCCATGAAGTGGTCATTTCAGAGCTTAGACCTGCTACTTTTGCTGCCTGAAATACGAGAATAAATGTACCCCCATAATTGACAATGACAGATATTAAAGCAGCTATAGTGGGTAAAATTAAATCGCGGCCGCGGAGTGAAGTTGATGTTGTGTTCATAAGCTCTCTCCTGCCTCTCTCCTAATCGTTCTGACGCGCGTTTTCGTTCCAGTAATACGTGTCTGGCAAATAACGTTGGCCAAATACGCTTGTCCCTACGCGTATGATTGTAGCTCCTTCTTCGATGGCAACCTTGAAATCCCCTGACATGCCCATCGAAAGAGTGTCCATTTCTACACGTGGAAATTTTCCCACCATAATCTGTGCCTGAATTTGTTTTAACAATCGGAAGCAATGTCTGGTTTCGTCATTTGAGGCATTCAGTTTTCCAATAGTCATCAAGCCTTTAATGTTTAACGTTTCGAACTGAGACAATTGTTCAACTAACTCCAGTGCTGCTTCTGGCGGAGCGCCAAATTTGCTTTCTTCGTAGGACGTATTGATTTGTACCAAAATATCCATGGTCTTGTTCTCTTTCAAGAGCTGATGATGCAATGCCTGCCCCAATCTCAAACGGTCCACAGAATGAATGAGCTTGACATATTTTACAACGTCTTTTACTTTATTCGTTTGCAGATGTCCGATAAAATGCCATTCCACCTGGTTGTACTGCTGCATAAGTGGTAATTTCCCCAAAAGTTCTTGAGCTTTGTTTTCACCAAATAAAGTTTCGCCCGCTTGAATGGCAATTTTTAATTTTTCAAGGGGTACGGTTTTTGTCGCTAACAACAATTTCACATCTTCTTTCTTGCGCCCTGAAGCTTGGCAAGCCAATTCCATCCGTTGTCGTACGGATTCAAGATTTTCTTCGACTAAATGGCCCATGTTCGTTTTACCCTCTTTCTGCTTCTCACCCATGTATTTTGTTCAAGTATTTTAGCTTTTCGCATTTCTGATGCCTTCTTATCAAAATTTTTGGTTCTAACATCAGTAAAGAGCCACAGTCCTTATGATTAGGATCCATGGCTTTTGGTCATTGCTCGACCTGGCTGGTTTAACTTTCATCCCAAACCCTATTTTATAGATGTAAGTAACCTCTATATTGGTTCAGGAATGGAGATCACAAAGAAAGACACATGCAAATTGGCAAAAATAAGTGTTTCATTAGAGACGGCTATTAGACTGTTTTTGCTGGTCTATACATTTTTTCTTCTTCGATTGGATTTTCTTTCGCCGTTATATGATAGGGGTCAATTCGGTATACCTGAACTGGACCTCCGAATACAGCGGACCTATATTTGTCAACGTGCTGTTTGGCTAATGGGCGGTTATAATAATCAGGCACATATTTTCGAATCATTTCCTGCAACATATGTGTAACTTCGTCCAGATCGACAATAGGCTCAGCCTTGCCGAAAATCATAACACTCATATACGCGGTGTCTGTCTTAGCTGGTACTGGATCAGTAATAGTTCCATATTCTTCGCAAACTGTAAAACAAACCTCTGGATTTGTACTCATCACCTGATTTCGTCTCCCGCCAGTAGCTCCATGAAAATAAAGCTTTCCGTTTGACCAAACATAATTGAGCGGAACAACGTATGGCAACTTACCATCAACCATACCCAGATGCCCAATCCTCGCTTTATTCAAGAAAGAATCAATTTTGCCACTGTCTGTTACTTCTCTTATCTTGTAACGAACCTTATCCATTTTCAACCACTCCTATAATGTTGGATTGTTTTCGTTAGTATATCAGTGATTGGATTGAGTTAGTACATCCATAATATAAAAATCAAGCAATCCATATTTTTGCTAAGCAAATGAACATGACTTTATTATGCGAAATTAGGAATACAACCGTTAATATATCGTAATCACGACAAAACGCTTATCTATCATTAATCCGTGAAGAGGGATTAGTGTAGATAAGCGTTTTTTAATGTGTTTATAATTATTGATTATTCTTTTTTCTCAAATCGCATTAATATAGAAGTAAATATACTTGGCCTTGCTACACTTCCCATCGCTTCACATACATAATCTCAGCCTGCGGATCTGCCATTTGGATGACCGCCTTAAAGCGCTGCAAATCCAATAGATGAACGCTGTAGACGATGACCTGTTCATCTTTTTCCTCTGCCCGTTCACCTCTATTTTTGCCCTCTATCTGTGCAGGATTTCCCACAGGCGTACTGTAAATACGGAGCCTGCGGTATAAGGCTTCTTGGACGGTTTGCTGATCCTTGCTGACGACGCAAATCATCCGAGTCAGACCGGTAAACATCAGTCGGGTCGTTTCATAGGCAGCAAGGCAGGATAGGGCTGAATACAGAGCTGGTTCCCAGCCTAGCACGAAGCCAGCCGTAATTAACAGCAAACCATTACAAAGCATCACAATTTGTATCAACGGAATCTTCCGCTGTGTCAGAAACAGACTGGACGGACGGCCATCGTCAGATTCGTTCAGCCCCAGAGAATCGAGCAAACCTCCGTGACGGGCCGCCAGCCCTGCGCCAAGTCCGATGCAGATCCCTCCGCCCAGAGCGCATACTACCGGGTGACCACTTACTGCCGGGAAAGGGGACAGAATAATGGCTGAGCCTGAAAAGGCAAACAGACCTGGAAGCGCCCGAAGTAGCATGGGCTTGTGGGTCGACAGAGAATATAGCAGCATGAGCGGCAAGTTCAAAATGAACAGCAGTAATCCAAAATGCTCTTGTGTATAAAGCGACATGAGTCTGGAAATGCCTGTGACGCCACCAGCGATCATATCATGCGGATGCAAAAACAATTCCAGACCGACGGATGCCGTAATTCCGCCAATCACCGTATAAAAGACAGGGAACCTGCTCGCATCTCCCGAAGCGGGCTTCACAAGCCGCCTCATAGAGCTTCGGCATGTTTTACAGCGTGCGGCATAGCCTTCCCTCCTATTGGATTGTCGTATCCAGCTTTTACATTTCAGTTACACCGAGTTCCTCTCTTCCTTTCGAAGGCGGGGGTCCTTGAATTTGAAAACCTTATTCATCATATTAAAAATAGGTTTTGACTGTTTTGCCAGTAAGGGAGCCATAATCGCCAATATAAGTACATAGATAGCTGCAAAGGGCTGAACAATATCCAGCAAACCGCCCTCTTTTCCCAAATTAGCCATAATGATCGAGAACTCACCGCGGGCCACAATCGTCAAACCGATATTTGCCGACGCCTTGGGTGACAGAGAGACAGTGCGTCCAGCCAGCATTCCGGCCCAAACGTTACCGATTAACGTAAGAATGACTGCTGCCAGCGCAAGCCAGATCGCGTTTCCGCCCAGAGACAGTGGATCAATAGATAGTCCGAAGCTGAAGAAGAACAAGGCGCCAAAGAAATCGCGGAAAGGAACAATTAAATGCTCGATCCGTTTGGCATGTTCTGTTTCGGCTAGCACGAGTCCGATTAATAAGGCTCCGATGGCTTCCGCCACATGAATCGTTTCCGAAAAACCTGCCACAAGAAACAGGGAGCCAAAAATAACAAGTCCGAATACCTCATTGGAGCGAATACGAAGAATTCGATTTAACAGAGGGACGGCCTTCCGACCGATAATAATAACTGCGAGCATAAAACCAAGCGCGATTAGCGCCGATAACAGCACACCCCCGAGCGAGGATGAATCGCTGAGAACCAATCCGGAGAGGATAGAAATGTAGACGGCGAGGAAAACATCCTCAAACATAATAATGCCTAAAATCATTTCAGTTTCAGCATTAGCGGTTCGCTTCAGATCGACCAACACCTTGGCAGCAATGGCGCTGGAGGAAATCGTGGTGATCCCGGCAATGACGAGTGTCTCTGCGATGGGAAAACCAGTTAGAAAGCCGAGCGCCAGTCCTAATGTAAAATTAATGCCGATATATATGGTGCCGCCCACCGCGATGGAACGGCCTGATTTAATCAAACGGCCTACCGAGAACTCCAGTCCCAGGTAGAAGAGAAGAAACAGCACCCCGATTCTTCCCATAAAATCAATAAAAGGCGCGCTTTCGATAAATCGAAAATCAAAATGCCACAGCTCCATCGCATGCGGTCCGACGGCCATTCCAATCAGGATATAAAAAGGGATGACCGATAAGCGGAGTTTGGTGGAGATAAGTCCGGCTGCGGCGATCAGAGCAATAGCCAATCCAACCTCAAATACCAGATGATCCATCCAATCACCCGCTTCCGTTCATAAGAATTTGTTTAAAGCGTTTTTGCTGATCACGTTCCCCGACCACGACCACAGTAGCATCCTCGCTAATAATCACTTCCGGGCCGGGATTTACATACTTGTTCCCTTTTTTCTCAACAATGGCAATAACCGTAGCTCCTGAATTTTGGCGTACATCCAGCTCACCGATGGACTTGCCAACACTAGCATAGTGAGGTTCCACTCTGTACCATTCAATAATAAAATCGTCGAACGTCATTTCTACGCTTTCAAGCTGCTTGGGCTTATACGTCATGCCACCGATAATGGAGGCCACCAATCGCGCTTCCTGATCACTTAGGGTCGTCATAGAAATACTTTGTTCCAAATCCTCATAATCAAAATGATACAACTCACGTCTGCCGTCATCATGAATAATAATGACAAGGCGATCGCCATTTTCCGCATCTATTCGATATTTAATCCCGATTCCTGGCAAAATAGATTCTCGAATATCCATTTGTAATGCCTCCTGTATTGTACATTTGTTTAAAATTGGTATGGGAAATAAATCACATACATTAGGTGTGACATGGAACTTTTTCTCACATTATAAAATTACATTAATTGGCATAAAAACAGACAGAGAACAGACTTACTTATTAAACTATTAGGAAAGGTTTACAAAAAGACATGCAAATATGGTGTGCATGCAAGAGGGGTTAAGCCACATAACTGGAGGTGAATTTGATGGGGAACAAGTACAATTGCTTTTTCAGCTTGCAGATGACTGGAATAAAAGGCAGACGTAGTTTTGGAATACTCAATAGTAGCACCAACGCCACCAAAATGACAAAGGGAAGTGATTTGGCCGCAGCAATCACCAGATGAAGGACCGGAGAGGATTTGCGGATCGCTGGTTTGGAGTGATGCTCCAGCCCATGGGAATCCGTTTCCAACGAAGAAGCTTCAACAATCGGCATGAGAGAAGATCCCGCAGTAAACTGGAGGGATTGAGTAGTATCTTCCGCGTGAAACGTCACAGGAAGGGACAAAATCTGAACGAGGCTCAATATGACAATCATGAGTGTACGCAGCATGTTCAGCATCGTTGACATCTAATCCCCTCCCTCTTGTGAAAAATTCATATTACTATAACCTTAACATACGCAACCCTAAATATTCAAACGTATTGAGTTGCAGCCATTCTTTATAACACCAAAACCTTCTCTTTGAAACCTGATTTTTCTCATTTTACGCTGTATCCTGTTTCCAGTCGTTCACTTCGTATAACCCTTTGCAGCCCGCCATATACTGTAATCAGTGATCGAAAGGAGTGAGCCAATGGAACTGTTTACAGTGTGGACCCATACAGACGGGAATCAGGAAAGCGACCGTTTTTATCAGGTGGTCAAGAGTAGAAACAAAGGACTACATATGTCACGGCGCGGATTTCGATTCACTTTCAGACAACTGGAAAACAAAGTGGCATGGACCTGCAAGGGTACAGAGAGCAATCCAGCGTTTGAAAGTTTTCTCCCCTGTGTATACAGCATCATGGCTTCCGCAATAGCGGATTATATTATCGAAGTGAAGGAATGGGGGATGCTCAATCTGATCCTCGCTAAAGCCTGTTCGCTACTGGAGGAAGAGGATACGGAGCAGATTCGCAGCATGGTGCGTTCTTTGTTAAAGGATGATGGCTCAAGAGGGCGTATGAAGCGTCACGGCAAACTGGCGGCCTTACTGGAAAAGGATTTTATGGAGCTGCGCGTGATTAATCTGGAAGGGCTTATTCAATTCAGGTTGAACACATACAAAAAAGAGCTTGAGGAAATCGTCGACTATGCCATGGAAGAGTTTTGGGCGGATCGGCAGTATGAAGAATTTATGGGATTGCTCAAATATTTTGTGTTTTTCCAGGAAAGTAAAGTTCCACTAGTGCATGTGCTTCATCAGGGTGGGCATGATTTTACCATCCTCGATAGCTCCATGGTGCCGATACCGACACCTGAAGGAGATGACATTATTGTGGAAATGCCAGGGGTTGAACTGGAAATGGAGGTTGAGGACAGGATCGTCAGTACACTCATTTCGATTTCGCCTGCTTCCATTATATTACACACAGACGACGAGCACACCCCTATTGTGCGGACGCTCCTGCATATTTTTGAAGATAAAATGAAGCTCAGCAGGCTCTATCCCGGGCAGGATGTTCAAAAATAATCAAGTGCTCGTATAAACCAACGGATTTCTGGAAAGCCTTTGCCTCAAGGGGAGGTTTTTTATGAGATCCATGTTGGTATGGAAACGGATTTTGGGAACCGTGTTAACCACCACTTGTCTGGTATTGCCCGGCAATGAGGTTTATGGTCACAAAGAGCCGGTCCAGCATAAAAAAGGGCAGTCAACGCCTGTTTTGGCTCCACGGAAGGAGCCGGTGATTACGACCATGACGGTCACGGCAACAGGATATACAGCAGGCTATGAATCCACTGGCAAGCGGCCAAGTCATCCGGGTTACGGTATTACGTATTCCGGTGTTAAAGTGCGTCGTGACAAAAACACACTGTCCACGATTGCGGCCGATCCCAAAACATTTCCTTTGGGCAGCATTTTGTACATTCCAGGTTACGGCTACGGCATTGTGGCAGATACGGGATCAGCGATCAAAGGCAATAAAATCGACCTGTATTTCAAAACTACCCGGCAGGTGTATTCCGAGTGGGGCAAGAAAGAAGTGGATGTGCAAATTATTAGAAAAGGAAGCGGAAAATGTACGGAGAAGATGCTGAATTCGCTCCAAAGGGTGATCGAGACGCACAAATCCATTCCGGCCGCTACGCTGGATGATTCCATATAATTCGTGTATATTGTCCTTCCTGACTTCACATACTATGTTGCGGGATAAGCTTATCCCGAAAACATACTGGGAGGTTGAGAATTATGGCAAATCAAGGCGGAAGTTCGTACACAAATCAAGGTAACAAGGCAAACGCAGGAAGTCAGTACAAAGCGGAATTTGCCCAAGACAACTCGGTAGGTGTCGTTTCTCAAAAGGTGAAAAAGTCCGAGCAAAATAAAATTCAGGACAACTACCAGACACCAAATGAGAAATATAGCGAAGAATTCGCAGCAGATCAAGGCGGCACAAGCTCTGTCGCACAAAAGGTACAAAACTCCAGCCGCAGCAAAGTTCAAAACAATGCTCAAACACCGAACGAAAAATTCGACGAAAACTTTAACACGAAATAAAAAGCATATACGATTGACAATGCTCCGGATTCATATCCGGGGCATTTTGTGTTTGAACAAGGCGTAAGCTATCATGGAGTAAAAGGTTTTATCTCCTTTTTAATTGTTTTTAAGGTGGAATTAAGGTTTAAAGTGCAAAATAAAGTCAGCTAAACAACACCACCTTGAAGCATAGGGTTTGGGAGGAGATATACAATGGACGAATTTAAAAATAATAATTCCGGACGCCGGGATGACAACGATCAGGTTGAATCCGATAAAACAACCCGGCAAAATGATTCAAACGGTTCCTCATATTACTATTCGTACGGTCCCTTTTCTTCGGTTCAATCAGATGGACAACGCAAGGATGGGAAGCTTGTAGAGAAGGACGTTGAGATTACGCCACCGCAGGCGGTAAGGCCTCTTCCTTCCTCTTACCATCGTGCCGGGGCTGAACAACAACAAGACGGCTCGGGTCGGAACGGTGGTAACTGGCAATTTAAACAAAATAAACCCAAGTCCCAGGTAAAGACGATTTTCCTATCCTTTTTGGCCGGGATGCTGGTTATTACGGTTCTGATGTACACGGCCGACCGCACGAATATGTTCACTCCTGAGACGGCGTTGACTTCGGCGGCAGCTGAAAGCGGAGAAACGACTAATTCGGGAACGACGAGTCAGTTACCTAACGCAGTTCCGGCTGTGATGCCTTCCGGCACTGCAGACGTTCAATCCGTTGTGGCCAAAGCGGGTCCGGCAGTCGTCAAAATTGAAACACTGGCTAAGCAATCTAGTAGCAGTGGCAGACAAAGCAGTCCTTATTATAATGACCCGCTATATCAATATTTTTTCGGTAATCAGTATGGAGACAGTGGTAATAGCGGAAACAACGGCAGCAGCAATGAAAATGAAGGCAGCAACAGCGGACAACTGACTCCGCTTGGTATTGGTTCCGGCTTTATTTTCGATAAAACGGGCTACATCCTGACGAACAATCACGTTGTTGAAGGCGCGAATGTGGTCCAGGTCACGGTAGAGGGAACCAATAAGCCTTATGAAGCCAAAGTGCTGGGCAAAAATGCAGACCTGGATCTGGCTGTGCTGAAAATTGAAGGCAAGGATAACTTCCCGACGGTAACGTTAGGCAACTCCGAAAATGCTAAAGTCGGTGAGTGGATGGTAGCCATCGGTAACCCTGAAGGCTTCGAGCATTCGGTAACAGCCGGGGTGTTGAGTGCGAAGGAACGTACGATTACCATTAACAGTGAGTCTACGGGAAAACCTACTCAATATAAACATTTAATTCAGACCGATGCGTCCATTAACCCGGGGAACTCTGGTGGCCCTCTGTTGAACCTGCAAGGACAGGTTATCGGCATGAACGTAGCTGTCAGTGCTGACGCACAGGGAATCGGGTTTGCGATTCCGTCCAATACGATTTTGGAAGTCGTCGACAAGCTGAAAAACAATCAGCCTATTCCGAAAGAACCCGTTCCTTTCATTGGCGCAAGTCTGTTGAATCTGAGTCCCGAAGTAGCCAAGGAATTGGGGACAACCCTGACTGAAGGCTCAGTGGTGCGGGATATTATCTACAAATCACCAGCTTATCAGGCGGATCTGCGTCCTTATGATGTGATTATCGGAGCTAATGGTACTCCTTACAGCACATCACAGGAGCTGATCGATTTCATTCAAAAGCAAAAAGTGGGTACAGCACTGACGCTTAACATTGAACGGGCAGGACAGAAAAAGGATGTCCAGTTAAAAGTGGGTAACAAGAACGACTTTAGCTCGACTCTTCAACAGTAATTCAATCATTCTTAAAAGTGAAAAATGTGAAAAGAAGCGGAAGGAAGCTACCTTCCGTTTCTTGCTGTATGCGGCAGCAAGATGCTACACGCGTCTACTCCTGCTACAATAGAGTGAAAAGAAGATAATAAAGGAGCTCGATGGTGTATGCGTTCTACCGTTCTGATTATTGATGACGATGAAAAAATTGTGTCCATGCTGCGCAGAGGGCTGGCCTTCGAGGGCTATGAAGTGATGACGGCTGCCAACGGCGCAGAGGGATTGAATAAAATGCTTACAGCTGAGCCAGACGTTGTCGTGCTGGATGTGATGATGCCTCAACTGGATGGTTTTGAGGTATGCCGTCGCATGCGGGAGGGAGGAAGTACGGTGCCCGTTCTGATGCTTACAGCCAAGGACGAGGTGGAGAACCGGGTCAAGGGACTGGATCTGGGTGCAGACGACTATCTCGTCAAGCCGTTTGCTCTGGAGGAGCTACTGGCTCGTGTGCGGGCGCTTCTGCGCCGTAAAACCGAGCAGCAGGATCATAATGGACATCGACTGACCTTCGAAGATTTACAGCTGGATAACGAATCGCGTGAAGTGGTTCGCGGCGGCAAGCGGCTGGAGCTGACGGCAAAGGAATTTGAACTGCTCCACTTGTTTATGCAAAACCCGAAGCGCGTTCTGTCTCGTGATCTGATTATGGACAAAATTTGGGGTTATGACTACAGCGGAGAGTCAAACGTGCTAGAAGTGTATATTGCCATGCTCCGACAAAAAACGGAGCAGGATGGCGGCAAACGGCTCATTCGTACGATTCGGGGAGCGGGTTATATTTTAAGAGGTGATGTGTAATTATGCCTATTCGTTGGCGACTGACAGCTTGGTATTCCAGCATCTTGGCTATAGTACTTGTTATGTTTGGACTGGCTATTTACGGACTGGTATATTATTACACATATAATGAAGTGAAAAGTCAGCTTATGAACCAGACGCCACGTATTAACAAGCAGTTACTGCTTACCGTCAAAGGAGGACTGTTTGAGGTCCCCAATCTGGATTTGGGCTTGGTGCAGGGTCGTGGAATTGATGAATCACAGCTATATGTACAAATTTATAATTATACATCCGGTGTCACCAAGACGACGCAAAATATGAAAAATCTCGATATTACCTTTCCGGTTCCATCCACAGCGGCAGGAGCGGTTCAAAATGAGGGAATTCGACGTGTAAGTGTGGATGGGGATTCCTTTATGATTTATCAGCAACCGATCAAATCTGAGGAACTGGGATTAGTGGTTGGACTGTTACAGGTGGGGCAATTTACAGGCTCTCAGGATCGGCTTATGAACAGGCTGCAAAGTGTGCTTGTATACGGTTCGTTATTTGCTTTACTCGCCGCTGCGACCTCAGGCCTCTTTTTAGCCCGCAAGTCCATGAAGCCGCTGGTCAAGGTGATCGAAGGGGCTAATCAGATTCAGTCCAGTAATGATTTGAGTGTTCGCATTGAATATGATGGACCGCCAGATGAAATTGGGCAACTGATCGCGACGGTTAACAAGATGCTGGGGCGTACGGAGGTTTTTTATAAGGAGTTGGAGGATGCTTATGGAGCCCAGCGCCGCTTTGTAGCCGATGCTTCCCATGAACTGCGTACGCCGCTTACGACAATCCGAGGCAACGTTGATTTTTTGCTTAAAATGTGGACTACCGAGCCGGGAGACCGACCCGATATGGATGAAGCGATGATTCGTGAACTCTCTATGGAGGCCCTGAGTGATATGGCGGATGAAGGAAAACGGATGAGCCGTCTGGTTGGCGATATGCTGTCGCTCGCCAGAGCAGATACAGGGAAAACCTTCGAGAAGGCCCCGGTGGCGCTGGAACCACTCGTAAGTGAGGTTGCCCGGCGTGCTCAATTTTTGGAGCGGACGTCCGAATGGAATGTGGGTGACTTTTCGATACTGAATGGCGTTTATATGGATGGCAGTAAGGATTATTTGCAGCAAATGCTGTTCATTTTCATAGATAATGCGTTCAAATATACACCTGAAGGTATGGTCCGGTTTGATGCTATCGTCTATCAGGGACAGGTAGGTCTGCGGATTAGTGATACAGGCATCGGGATGGACAAGAGTGAGGTTCCCTTTATTTTTGACCGCTTTTATCGGGCGGATGAGTCGCGCGGGGTGACGGAGGGAATTGGCTTGGGTTTGTCCATTGCCAAGTGGATTATAGATGAGCATCACGGGTCCGTGGAAGTGGTTACACGCCAAGGGGAAGGGACGACATTTATCATCTGGCTTCCGGTCAGCTTTTCCGCGCCTTTGGAATAGGCTATAATAGGAAGGCAACTACATCATAGAATTGGCCGGTAAAGGCTTGGATGCCGCAGCTACCCAGTTTTTGGAGCTGTATACTGTGTCGAAGAAAGCGGGTGCTATTTTTGGAAGTGCTCAGAATTTCGCCCCGGGGTTACTGCTACGGCGTAGTCGATGCCATGGTATTGGCTCGTCAGGCGGCCAGAAACTTGGATTTACCTCGGCCTATTTATATACTAGGCATGATTGTGCATAACAGTCATGTCACAAATTCCTTCGAGGATGAGGGAATTATTACACTGGACGGCCCTAACCGTATGGAGATTTTAAGCCAGGTGGAGAGTGGTACCGTTATTTTCACCGCCCATGGTGTATCCCCTGAGGTTCGCAAGCTGGCTCGCGATAAGGGGCTGACTACGGTTGATGCAACTTGCCCGGACGTCACGAAGACCCATGATCTGATTCGGGAGAAGTCTGCCGAGGGATATCAGATTATTTATATCGGCAAAAAGAATCATCCCGAGCCGGAGGGAGCTATCGGCATTGCTCCCGACCATGTTCATCTGATCGAGAAGGAAGAGGAGATCGACAGCCTTACATTGTCTGCGGGCAAAATCCTGATCACGAATCAGACGACTATGAGTCAGTGGGACATCAAGCACATTATGAAAAAGCTGCTGGAGAAGTTCCCGGGTGCCGAAATACACAATGAAATCTGTCTGGCCACTCAAGTGCGTCAGGAAGCGGTAGCGGAGCAAGCCGGACAGGCGGATCTGGTGATTGTCGTTGGCGATCCGCGCAGTAACAATTCAAACCGATTGGCTCAGGTGTCTGAGGAAATTGCGGGTACAACAGCTTACCGTATTTCCGATGTAACAGAGCTGAAGCGGGAATGGCTGGAGGGCGTTCACAAGGTAGCAGTGACCTCTGGAGCTTCTACGCCTACGTTGATTACGAAAGAGGTTATTTTGTACCTGGAGCAATATGATCCGGCTAACCCGGATACATGGGAGATTCAGCGGACGATTGATATGAAGAAGCTGCTACCCCCTGTGCGTGAAAAGTCAAAAACGACTAAATAATTTGTAACAGATCATGGCTGCTATTCGGAAAGGGACTCCCGGATAGCAGCTTTTTTTGAATTGGACGCTAGACCCACCCGGACTAAATCGGCATCACGAGGATCGAAATTGCAGGCCAGTATTCAGGATAATTAAGTCTTGACGAGTACAGGCAAAACAGGTATATTTACTTTAACGAATAAAAGCTTAAAAGCGAACAAGCGAACAAGCGTTTAAGTGATATAATGTCATCTGTAAATGGTCCATTAAATATGTTTAATAGAGAGGAAGAAAAATATGATCGTTATCGCTGGTGTCCAAACACCTGAAGAACATATCCAGGCTATTGTTGCAGTTATTGAAAAAGAAGGTTTGCAGGCTCATGTTTCCCATGGATCGGATCGTACGATTATCGGGCTGATCGGCAGTGTAGAGCCCAAGTTGGCTGAACACCTGCGCCAAATGAAGGGCGTAGAGAATGTAGTCAAAATATCGAAGTCTTACAAATTGGCGAGCCGTGATTTTCATCCCGAAAACACCGTCATCTCTATCAAAGGTGTGAATATCGGCGGAGGCGAGCTTGTTATTATGGGTGGACCATGCGCCGTTGAGTCTGCTGCGCAGATTGACGAAATCGCTGCATTGGTTAAAGCTGCGGGCGCACAAGTTCTCCGTGGAGGTGCTTTTAAGCCGCGTACGGGTCCTTACAGCTTCCAAGGAACGGGTGTAGAAGGTTTGATCATGATGGCCGAGGCGGGCAAGAAGCATGACCTGCTGACCATCACAGAGGTTATGACACCCGAATACGTGGATATCTGTGCGGAGTATGCGGATATTTTGCAAGTAGGTACACGTAACATGCAAAATTTTGATCTGTTGCGCAAGCTGGGAACCTGCGGCAAACCAGTGCTGCTCAAACGTGGTTTCAGTTCGACTTACGATGAGTTCCTGAATGCTGCCGAGTATATTTTGGCGGGCGGTAACCCGAATGTTATGCTGTGTGAGCGCGGAATCCGGACATTTGAAACCTACACTAGAAATACGCTGGACCTGTCAGCTATTCCTGTTCTGCAACAACTGAGCCATTTGCCGGTTATTTCCGACCCGAGCCATGGCACAGGGCGCCGTGAGCTGGTTGTTCCTATGACGAAGGCTTCGGTGGCTGCCGGAGCAGACGGGTTAATTATTGAAATGCACACGGACCCCGACAATTCGATGACGGGTGATGGTGTACAATCCCTGTTCCCGGATCAATTTTCAGATTTGCTGAAAGATTTGGAATTGCTGGCTCCAGCTGTAGGAAAAACATTTCATACGCCTAGTACCATTTCTTAAAACCAATACTTAACATTAATGCATAAAAGTTTTGCCGCAACGCAGTCATTTGATTAAAATCGCCCCAAAAGCCCGATGTTTCGGGCTTTTTGTGCTATTCAAATGTTATCAAGAGCGTAAGCATATCTAACATTAGTTTAAAAAATACCTTACATAGCTATTGACCCGTGTCATGTTTGAGATTTATAATGACGACAGAAAAAAACATTCGATCATGAACATTTCAGGGTTGTATAAGACTTAATGTTCGGAAAATTGGGAGGAAGAAGACATGTCCGTTGAAAATGTATTAAAAACAATTCAGGAAAATAATATTGAGTGGGTAGATTTTCGCTTTGTAGATTTGTCCGGCCGTGCTCACCATATTTCGTTGCCAGCTTCCGAAGTAGATGAAGAAACATTTGTTAACGGTGTTGCTTTCGACGGTTCTTCCATTCCCGGCTATCGTGGCATCGAGGAATCCGACATGGTTATGCTGCCCGATGCGGAAGCGGTTTTTATCGACCCTTTCACTCAGCATCCTACACTGAATATTCTGTGTGACATTGCTACGCCAGACGGCGAAAAATACGACCGCGATCCTCGCGGCATTGCAAGAAAAGCAGAAGAATTCCTGAAAACTGCTGGTGTAGGTACAAAAGTTAACTTTGCACCTGAATCCGAATTTTTCATTTTTGACGAAGTGCGCTATGGAAGCAGTATGAACAGCTCCTCCTTCTTTGTAGATTCCGAAGAAGCAGCTTGGAATACGAATCGCAAGGAAGAGGGCGGCAATCTGGGCTTTAAAGTGGGAGTGAAGGGCGGATATGTGCCTGTAGCGCCAGTAGACACCCAACAAGACATCCGTAGTGAAATGTGCCGTTTGCTTGAAGAAGCAGGTCTGAGAATTGAGCGCCATCACCATGAGGTTGCTACGGCAGGCCAGGCGGAAATTAACTTCCGTTTTGATACACTCAAGAAAACAGCTGATAATCTGCTTGTTTATAAATACATTGTACACAACACAGCTCGTCAATACGGTAAAGTGGCAACATTTATGCCAAAACCACTCTTTGGAGACAACGGAAGCGGTATGCACGTTCACCAATCCATTTTCGATGGAGACACTCCTTTGTTCTACGAAAAAGGTGCTTACGCTAACCTGAGCGAACTGGCCCTTCATTACATTGGCGGTATCCTGTACCATGCACCAGCGCTGATCGCTTTGACGAACCCAAGTACGAACTCGTTCAAGCGTCTCGTTCCAGGCTATGAAGCTCCAGTTAACCTGGTATTCTCCAAAGGTAACCGTTCTGCGGCTGTCCGTATTCCAGTAGCGGCTGTTACGCCTAAAGGCTGTCGGATCGAGTTCCGTACACCAGACTCCACAGCTAACCCTTACCTGGCCTTCTCTGCAATGCTGATGGCGGGTCTGGATGGCATCAAGCGCAAACTGAACCCGATCGAATTGGGATATGGTCCACTTGATACGAACATCTATGAGCTGTCTGACGCTGAAATTGGTAAAATCCGCAGTGTTCCTGCTTCGCTGGATGAGGCTTTGGATGCTCTGGAAGCTGACTACGAGTTCTTGACAGAAGGCGACGTATTTACGAAGGACTTTATTGATAACTATGTAGAGCTCAAACGTTCTGAAGCTAAATCGGTTAACATCCGTGTTCATCCGCACGAATACAGCCTGTATTTCGACTGCTAATAGCAGTTAATAAATGAGCTGCATGGTTGCTCTTAAATAACAATCATTAGTTAATAAAACAAGCAGCATAGCTGCCTTGAATACTAACCATTTGCCTATGGGTAACGGTTAGTATTCAAGATAGGTCTCCGGTTTTTAAGCCGGGGACCTTTTAACATTAAATTAAATACCACAAAATTAAGATGTTAAATATACTTACATTCACATCTTTGTCACATCGTAAATGAAATCGGCAACTTTTTTTAACAAGTCTTGAACGCTCCTATGATTACTGCTATCATAGCGATAATATCCGCACCAGAGTAGAGAAGGGATGGGAATTTGTTGAGTAAGAGAGCCTATAATTTTAATGCAGGACCAGCGGCATTGCCGCTCAAAGTGCTGGAACGTGTACAAGCTGAATTCGTAGATTTTCAGGGAACAGGTATGTCCATTATGGAAATGTCTCACCGTGGAGCTGTGTATGAATCTGTTCATAATGAAGCGCAGGAACGTCTGTTATCTCTGCTAGGCAATCCAGAAGGCTACAAGGTGTTATTTCTGCAAGGAGGCGCTAGTACGCAATTTGCTATGCTGCCCTTAAATTTCTTGAGCGAAGGGCAGACAGGAAGCTATATCATGACAGGAAGCTGGTCAGACAAGGCTTATAAGGAAGCCAAGCTTTTGGGCAAAGCCCACATTGCTGCATCCTCTGCTGATGAAAAGTATATGCGTCTTCCGAATGTGGATTCTTTGGACTTGCCTGACAATACTGCTTATGTGCATATTACCTCCAACGAGACGATTGAAGGTACACAGTTCAAGCAATTCCCGGATACCGGTTCTGTGCCGTTGATTGTGGACATGTCCAGTGATATTTTTTGCAAGCCGTTTGATGCTACTCAATTCGGACTGATCTATGCTGGAGCACAAAAAAATCTGGGACCTTCCGGCGTAACGGTCGTGATCGCCCGTGAAGAACTGTTGACATCTTCACCGGACAACGTTCCTACGATGCTGCGTTACAGCACTTATGAAAAGAATAATTCTCTCTACAATACACCTCCATCCTTTGCTATATACATGGTGAATGAGGTACTGAAATGGATTCAGGAAGAAGGCGGCCTGGAAGGTATTGAACGCATCAACCAGCAGAAAGCTGCTTTGCTCTACGACCGTATTGACAGCAGTGAAGGCTTCTACCGTGGTTGTGTAGACGTCGCTGACCGATCCATTATGAATGTGACCTTCCGCCTCGCAAATGAGGACTTGGAAAAGCAATTTATTAAGGAGTCTGAGCAGGCCGGTTTCATCGGTCTGAAGGGACATCGTAGTGTAGGAGGGCTCCGCGCTTCGATCTACAATGCTGTTCCACTGGAGAACTGTCAAGCGTTGGCCGAGTTTATGGATAGCTTTAAGCAGCGTCATAGCTGATTGTAACGGACATATATTTCGATACACGAATGTTGGAAATCGAAAAAACGAAGTAAAGCCTTCCCTGAACGTGTATAGGGGAAGGCTTTTAGTGGTGTGGAGCGATTATTTTTTTGGTTTGATGTTCATATCTCACCGATTTTGTTAAAATAATAGAATGTGTAAATTTTTTCAGTTCAAAAATGAAGGGAACGAAACGTGATGCCATTACATATTGTGCTTGTTGAGCCGGAAATTCCGGCTAATACAGGGAATATTGCTAGAACGTGTGCTGCTACAGGAACACATCTGCATCTGGTAAAGCCGCTGGGCTTCCGTACCGACGATGCCACGTTAAAACGTGCTGGACTTGATTACTGGTATGCGGTCCACATTGAATACCATGAATCTTTTGCTGAGGTGCAGGAGAAGTATCAGGAAGGTCGCTTTTTTTATGCCACCACGAAAGCGAATCAGCGTTATAGTGATATTGCATTTCAGGATGGAGACTTTCTGGTATTTGGCAAAGAAACGAAGGGGCTGCCTCCCGAGCTTCTGGCTGCCAACCCGGATACATGCATCAAGATGCCTATGTCAGATAAAGTAAGATCGCTAAATTTGTCGAATTCCGCTGCAATTATCGTATATGAAGCGCTGCGGCAAATGGAATTTCCAGGTTTATCGTGAATAATATCAAGTGAGTGGGTATAAGTGCGAATAAAGAACCAGGACCTTAGTTGCTAATCAAGCCTCGCGCCTCTGTTGTTCAGACAAACCCGACGTAGGGCTTGAAAATAAGGTTATAATCAGTAATTTGTAAAATCCTCAGAGAAAGCTAATGATAATGGACATTTCGGTCGATAAAAATATTACAGACATTCTGTGCCATACTTTGATATGGTTCATGATTTTATGAAAAAATGTAATAAAATTTCCTGTGATCAGCAGGATTCGACAAAAAGACAGCGAATACTACATAAAGAATAGTGTCTTTGTACCTAGTTTTTCGCAGGGAAAAAATTGAAATTCATAATGAAATAGGAGAGGTGTACGATCACGATGAAACCTGCCGGTGTGGTGCGTAAAGTTGATCAACTGGGAAGAATAGTGTTGCCCAAATCACTGCGCAAAAGATATCAAATGAATGAGGGAGACCCTGTCGAAATTTTGGTTCAGGGTGACCATATTATTTTGGAGCGTTATCGTCCGAAATGTGTATTTTGCGGATCAGTTGAGCAAGTGAACAATTTTAAAGATCGTTATATTTGTGCTCAATGCTTGACGGAAATGACACAGTACTCCTAAAATGGGGCAAAAGCATCACGACATTTGTTCGTGATGCTTTTTTTCTTATAGAGTATAAGGGAGCAAGCGTAGTTTACATGCTTGTAAACGATAAACTCCTATTTATAGAACAAAAAATGAGTAGGGACCGGACGCAGATTGCCATCCGACGGCTTGTTCACGATCTGATCGTTCAGGATGAGTGAGGAGGAGCCTCCCCCGTCCAGATTATAAGCATTCTGAACGCCGAGATTGTACATTTTTCCCTGTATTTCTTCCAGTGTTGCACCTGAACCCCCGCTTTCATTGTAGCCGTCTACGACAATAATGAGCAGTTGATCATCTTTATAGTTGCCGATGGCTGTACGTGGCGCTCGTTTGGGCGATACCTTCCATTTATCCGGAATAGGCATCTTTTGGCCGCTTTGCAGCAGTACGGGAACGAAGGTAGCTCCAAAGGCAGGCTTTAGGCTGTCCAGAGCGCCCTGACTGTAAAACTTGCCACCGATGAGCTTGCCGGTGTTGCTCAATCCGACGAAGGACAAATCCTTAAAACTGGACTGAAAGCCGGTCAGGTAATGGCCGTTCATGACGGTAGTGCTTAATGGATAGCGTTTGCCGTCTCCATCCGCAAAGCCGCCTGCATTAATACCAGCGACAGCTCCGTGTCTCAGGACAGCACGCATGGTCGTTTCGGAGCCGCCCAGTTTGTCGCTCCCCAGAGACATTTTCATAGCGGCAGGATCTTTAAGCTTGACCTTCATGGCATAGCCATGATAAATCCCCGGGTTCATCTTAAACAATTCAATAGTAATCCGGTTGCTGTCTACCCGCTCATAGGGAACCCCGAGCTTGGCGGTGATGCGTCGATTATAGATTTTTTCGGGACGCTTGGATTGAGTGGAGGCCGTTTGGACAAGCTGGTTCATCGTTTGGGTTGTTTGCTTGTACAGTTCCGATGTTCGGCGAATAGTAGACAAGGTGTATGTTGCCGTTTGTTTGGCTTCATCAAGCTGCTTGCCTACTGATTGCGTTTGTAGAACGACCTCGGCTTTTTGCAGACTCGGGACGGTAGACCCCGAAAAACTAAATGTGGGATGAATTAACAAAACACACCCCAACAAACCGATAAAAGGAGCAAGGGCCAACATGAAGAAACGATTTACCTGTTTTGTATCCATATTCATTTCAGCAGGTCCATTTTTTTCTGAAGTGTATTGAGCTGCTGCTTAACTTCGTTCAGTTGGGTGTAAAGCTTATTGCTGTTGTCGGTTTTATTGTTTGCATTATCCTTGGTAAAGGTCAGCAGCTCATTGAAGGACTGCACTTTGCCCTCTAATCCGTTAACTTCCTTGGAAAGCGCAGCCAACTGTTTTTCATAGTCGGTTTTGAGCGCTTGAATCTGCTGGTTCGTATGGGTTTGCATTTCGTTCAACATTTCCTGCTTCAAATGATTGCTGTACAGATAGGTTGCGAGAGCACCTAGTATAATAAGCAGGAACCAAAATAGCAGAAAAGCCTTTACGGGCATCCCCTTTCTTGAAGTGCCCCGCCGGGATTCGGCAGGAGGGTGTTCAGGTGAAGCTTGCATGCGATTTTTCAACTCCCGTGTAAAATCAAATTTCCAGTCTTTATTTTGCAGTTCCAATTCTATCATGGGCCTATTTATTTCGCAAAAGCGAAATAGATGCATAAAATTATTTGGAAAAAGAGATTGCAACGGAAGGAAGTCCTAGGATACAATTTCCTTAAGCGATTTTCGCTTCTTATATGTTCATATTTGCGCAATTTCTACATATGCAACCCCAAATTATAGATTCATTTTCGCTAACTATGTATTTTTATGTATTTTTTGTGAAATCAGGAGGTTTAGATATGAGAAAAGTATGGCAGGTGGTCATCATAGACATCCATCCTACAAGTATGCTGGGAACAAAGCTTATTTTGGAAGACCAGCAGGATTTGCTTGTCAGAGGGATGTCCTCCTCCGGGACGGAAGGTCTGGAATTGGCTTGCTCCATTCGGCCGGAAATCATTTTAATGGATTACAGGTTGCCTGAGGGAACGGCGGAACCGTTCCTAACACAAATACGGGCCTTGTCTCCAGACAGCCATATTGTTATTATGACGGATGAGGATAATATTACGCTGTTCCAACAGCTGATTTCGCTGGGAGCGAATGGAATGCTATCCAAACAGGCGTCACCAAGCCAGTTGATCCATCTGATCAACGGTTTGCGCGAAGGATTTGCTTCGTTACCGATGGATTGGATTCGTTGTGGAAATTGGCCTTTTATGCCGCTCATGGCTTCTGAACCTTTCGACGAATTGACACAGACCGAAATTTTCATTATGGAACGTATTGTGCAAGGAATTACATATGACAAAATTGCTATCGAGATCGAAGTCAGTCGGCGCTCCATTGATAATTATCTACGTAAAATTTATGCTAAATTGGGCGTGTCCAGCCGGGCGCAGGCGATTGAACGTTATGCCTTGTACGCGCGTCAAGCGAAGCAGCTGTATGCCTGACGCGCCAACCCGGAGGTCGTGAGCCTATTTTTCAGGAGAAGGAGGATGTTCATGCAATATTCCTTTGCTTCACGAACCGCTGCAATGTTGGCTTCTCCAGTGCGTCATATCCGGGAAAATGCGAGAAGACACTCCTTTATATCTTTGGCTGAAGAATTGCCTGCACAAGAGCTCTTTCCAGTGAAGCTGCTGGAAGAAGCGGCTCATGATGTATTTGGTTCTGGCCCTGACGCCCTCCAGTATGGTGAACCGGAGGGCTATTTTCCTTTGCGGGCGTGGCTTGCAGGAGAGTGGGAACAGCGCAAAGGAGTTAGAGTGCCACCAGGACAGATTCTCCTGACAACAGGCAGTCAGCAGGCCATTGACCTGATTGTAAGGCTGATGGTGGATGAACGCGACCCTGTGTTAGTCGAAAATCCGACATCTCCCGGATGTCTTCAAGTGCTCTCAATGCAAGGTGCGCAGATCGTTCCCGTTGAATCTGATGGAGAAGGTGTGCGTCCCGATCAGCTTGAAGCCTTAATCATTCACCACCATCCCAAGCTTTTTTTCGCCACACCCACGTTTACGAATCCGACCGGTTCCTTATGGAGCGCGGCAAGACGTCAGGAGATTTTGGAGCTGTGCAGGCTCCATCAGGTGCTGATCGTGGAGGACGATTCTTACGGAGAGCTACATTTTAAACAAAAAAATGAATCCGGCGACAAGAGCCAGCATGGGCAAAGTCGGAAATTTGCAGAAGCCTATCCTTCGCTATTTGCGCTGGATCATGCGGGGCAGGGTGGTCAGGTGCTATATATCGGTTCATTCAACAAAACGGTTGCGCCCGCACTGAGAACCGGATGGGCGGCAGGCCCCGCTCCGTTGATCGAAGGTATGTACGCTTTGAAGCAGTTGGCCGATATGCAGTCCAGTACGATGAACCAGCGACTCCTGTTCCAGTTGCTGACCAGCTCGCGGTTTCAATGGCACGAGCATTTAGCCATGCTGAACAAAGAGTACTCGACACGTCTGCAATTAATTCTGGAGCTGCTCAAGCGTCCATTTTGGAAAGATGTGACGTACCATATTCCGTCCGGCGGCATGTATGTGTGGGTTCGGTTGCCCGATGGGCTGGACAGCGCACTGCTGCTAAAGGCGGCCTTACCCAAGGGTGTAGCCTTTATGCCAGGAGAGTTGTGCGCGGTTGGCAGCGAAGGCGCGTCCCATATCCGCCTGAACTTCAGCCATCCGGGCCGCGAGCAGCTACTCATGGGCATGAATTTGATCGGTGAGACGATCAGTGAATTCACTGCGCGAAGCTAGCTGTGGCTGAATGCTCTGCTTGCTGTGGCATAGCTTCCGGCAGTCGCGGCGTCAGAAGTAAGCTGTAGGCTTTTCAGTGATCGTCTGCATTCGGAGCGCCTGAAGTAGGCGGCAGGATATTCAGAGATCCTCCGCATTCGTAGTGGCAGAGTACGCGGCTGGCGCTTCCGCGATTCGCTGTTGTCCGCCGCCGTCATCAGGCTCTACAGCCTTGCCAGCGGCCGTTTCGGCGCCTTGCTCTTGCAGTACCGCCGCATATTCGCTCAGGGCAACCTCGCCAAACGGGGTCAGCTTGTAGCGGCCACGAGCTACGCGTTCGAACCAGCCGTAGTAGTTGCGCTGGAGCACGGCTGCTGCCCCGCTGACGGCTGCTGTGCGGGCGAGCTGCGCCGGGGCAGCTTCCCCCAGGCCCTGCAAGGCTGCGGCCACGCGCAGCGCTTTTTCCCGGTAGGCCGTGACCAGCTTGCGTCGGGTACTGCCGCCAGTGTTGTGGTCGCCGCTGCGTGCGTGAAACTCTCGCAGCAGCCTTTCCTTGCGCGAGCCGGTGCGGGCTGTCGCCGTTTTGCGGTCACCACCGTTCGTACTCGCAGGCTTGCAAAGTACCTCTACGAGCGGCGGCTTGGTCTTATAATGGGTGACGGTGAGCAAGCCCAGCCCCAACTGGCGGCACAGTCCGACCAGCTCGTTCCAGCGCTGATTGACAGCCCCTTTTTTCGCACGGTTTCGTTCCACCGCCACATACACATTGCTGCTTAGCTTCAGACGCTGCATGCCCTGCAGCACAAGCGCCAGATTAAACGTCTTTTTAATCTCCACAATCAGTGGCTCCTGCTGTTCTGGCTTTATACCCACCAAATCGCAGTTACGCACTTCTCCCTTGATTTCGTATCCCAAGCTCTCAAAAAAGGCTTTGATCGGAGCGTACAGCTCCGTCTCATGCCGAACCGCCATGCTTCTCCCGCTCCTTTATCCCATTATTCCGAGTTTATATTGTACCATAATGCGTCAGGTCCGCGTCGTTGTTGTATATTTTAGCACAGTGTATCTCTCTGTTTTTCGAAAAAGCAAGGGAACCTGTCGCAAAAAAAAGGTCAATTCTGAAATCAATCTGCATAGGTATGTATTACACTTTTTTTAAGAGGATTGCATCATATCCTGAAAGGCGTGGACGAGTGTAGCCATTAACCATCCGGAGTGGAGGATAGTCATTACGCAGTCATGGGAGGAACCGAGCATGAATATTTTTGAACGCGTTGCGGAGTACCGGGCGGAAAACAACCGTCTGGCCTGGAGCGGCACTTTTAGAGAGTATATCGAGATACTCAAGAAAGACCCGACGCCGGCGATGACCGCTCATGCACGGGTTTACAAGATGATTGAATCTTTTGGTGTAGAAGAGGTTGGGGGACATAAGCGATATAAATTTTTCGAGCAGGAGATTTTTGGGCTGGACCGTGCGCTTGAAAAGCTGGTGGAGGAATACTTCCATTCCTCAGCCCGTCGGCTCGATGTGCGCAAGCGTATTCTACTTTTGATGGGACCCGTCAGTGGAGGTAAATCCACGCTGGTCACCTTGCTCAAACGCGGTCTGGAGAAATTTTCGAGGACGGATCAGGGAGCGGTATACGCCATTGAAGGCTGCCCCATGCACGAAGATCCGCTTCATCTCATTCCTCATGAGCTGCGTCCGGATTTTGAGAAGGAGCTGGGGGTGCGGATTGAAGGCAATCTGTGCCCAGCCTGCCAGATGAGATTGCGTACAGAATTCGATGGAGATATTGAAAAGGTCCGCGTGGAGCGGGTGTTTATATCGGAAGAAAATCGGATCGGCATCGGTACGTTCAGTCCTTCGGATCCGAAGTCACAGGATATTGCTGATTTGACGGGCAGCATCGACTTTTCTACGATTACGGAGTATGGCTCGGAATCCGATCCGCGCGCGTATCGTTTTGACGGAGAACTGAACAAAGCCAACCGTGGACTGATGGAGTTTCAGGAGATGCTGAAATGCGATGAGAAGTTTTTATGGAATTTGCTGTCTCTGACTCAGGAGGGGAATTTTAAAGCGGGACGTTTTGCGTTAATCAGTGCAGATGAGCTGATCGTTGCCCATACCAATGAGTCGGAGTATAAAAGCTTTATCTCGAACAAAAAGAACGAGGCCCTCCAATCGCGGATGATCGTGATGCCAATTCCTTACAACCTTAAAGTCTCGGAAGAAGAAAAAATTTACGCCAAGCTCATTGGACAAAGCGACATGAAGCATATTCACATCGCCCCTCATGCGCTGCGGACGGCTGCTATTTTCTCCGTGCTTACCCGCCTGAAGGAGACGAAGAAGCAGGGCATGGATCTGGTCAAAAAGATGCGCATGTATGATGGCGAAGAGGTGGAAGGCTACAAGACAGCCGATCTGAAGGAAATGCAAAATGAGTTTCTGGAGGAAGGTATGTCTGGGGTAGACCCAAGGTACGTCATCAATCGCATTTCCAGTGCGCTCATTAAGCAAAATGTAGAATCCATCAATGCACTGGATATTTTACGAGCTATCAAGGATGGTCTGGATCAGCATGCTTCTATTACGAAGGAAGAAAGGGAGCGTTATCTGAATTTCATTTCCGTAGCCCGTAAAGAGTATGACGAGCTGGCGAAAAAAGAAGTCCAGAAAGCTTTTGTGTACTCGTTCGAGGAATCAGCCAAGACGCTGTTCGATAACTATCTGGATAACATCGAAGCTTTCTGCAATTGGGTGAAAATCCGCGACCCGCTTACGGATGAGGAACTCGACCCGGATGAGCGGCTGATGCGTTCGATCGAAGAGCAGATTGGGGTATCGGAAAATGCGAAAAAGGCGTTCCGCGAAGAAATTCTCATCCGGATTTCCGCTTACTCACGCAAGGGACGCAAGTTCGAATATCATCATCATGATCGGCTGAGAGAAGCGATTGAGAAAAAGCTGTTCGCTGATTTGAAGGATATTGTGAAAATTACGACCTCGACCAAAACACCCGATGCTAATCAGCTCAAACGCATGAATGAGGTGATTAAGCGATTGATTGAGGAACACGGTTATACAGGTGCCAGTGCCAACGACCTGCTCAGGTATGTAGGAAGTCTGTTGAATCGATAAAAATCGGTAAGCTTAAGGTAAGCAAAAGCAATAGGCTGGAGTAATGAGTTGTGATGGACGGCGTTGTAGCTGAACAGATATATCAATCGGCTGCGTAACCTATGAGGAATCCGGTAGCAAGCACTGGGAGTTTCAAGTACTTGCTACCGGATTCTTTTTTTATCATGAAGAAGTTATTTCAGGTGCTTGTCCATCATGGATATGTGAAAAGTCACAATGAATCCACTAATTTATAACATTTTCCAAAAATGCGCCGATAAATATGGTAATGTTAAATGGATGTAAACTATTTATTTGGAGGAACCTTATGATTGATGTAGCTGAAAGTAGATTAAAACAGATTCAATATATTGGAATCACGGATGATGATTTGGCTTTATTGCATCTCCATCAGGGTTTGTTCCAATCTATTGTGGATGAGGTGGTGGATCGATTTTATGATCATGTGGAAAAGGTCCCGTATCTCATGTCGATTATCTCCAAATGGTCCAATATTGAACGCTTAAAGCAAACACAACGAGATTACTGGCTTTCTCTGGCAGATGGGAAAATAGATGAACCATTTATAGAGCACCGTCTTTTTGTAGGTCAGGTGCATTCCCGCATTGGTCTGTCCTCGGATTATTATTTGGGCACATACATAACTTACTTGGACATTGCAGTAGATATTTTGAAGCATTCGGGGATCGACGATTGGTATCCGATTGTTCACGCTCTTTCCAAAATGTTCAATCTGGACTCGCAGCTTGTGCTGGAAGCTTATCAGAAGAAGGAAAAGGAGCAAATTAACGAGCTGGCCGATGAGCAGACACAAGTATTAACCGTCGTGTCCCGAATTGCTCAAAATTTGACCGGTATGATTGCTGAATTACGTGAAAATACAGGTAACATTGCAGATAGTGCACGTACAACGGCCTCTTCGCAGGAACATACGGAAGAATTGGTACAGCAGTTGGGCGATGAGATCAAGCATATTGAGCAGATGAGCGGCACGATTCGCGAGCTGTCGGATCAGACACACTTGCTGGGGCTGAATGCGGCGATTGAAGCAGCACATGCGCAGGAAGCAGGGCGCGGGTTTCAGATTGTGGCACAGGAAGTACGCAAGCTGGCATCCAATTCCAAGCAGGCGCAGGAGCAAATCCAGTGCAAGGTACTGGATATTGCCCATATGTTGAACAGTGTGCAATCCGAAACGGCTGCCACAACAGCCAGCGCCCGACAACAGGCCTCCAGTTCTGAGGAATTGGCTTCATTCACAAAGCTGATCGAAAATATGGTGAAAGAATTGGAAACGCTTCAACATCCCGGCGAAATGATGTAGGTGTGAGAGGATAGAATTAGATATCGATACGTTCTTTCTTTGAGCATGACGGGAAAATAACGCTCTCCCTCCGTGGCGGTCCAATCAACGCAACCGAGGAAGAGCGTAATACTTATAAGGAAATGATTGATTTCTTCCATTCAGTATGAGCCGCAAATACCCTTTTCCATAACTCGTCCCGTTCCTGGTGACTATAGTTAACAAGCCGCTCACCAAACACATCTGCCAACACTTCCAGCCACTGCGATTTATGATCCAGCTCTATTTTTTTCAATCCGTTCAGCCCGTGTTTTTTCCAAATGCAGCCTCTTAGTTCATTCGTCTCTAATGCTTGTCTTTGCCGAATCAGAAACAGGTTGAACCATGGAGAATCCGCTGAGCGGCTATAGAAATGATGTTTTGGCATAAACTCTTCCAAATCCCGAACAACCGTAGGGTCATAATCAACGCCAACAAATGAAGCAAGCGAATCATGCTCTAACCGCCAGCCTTTTGCAACAATCCTGGACTCCGTAACCTTATATTGAAGAGGAGCTTGTTCATAAGTGCCCATCCGGAGTGGAACAGGCTCATATGGCATATCGCCTAAACCGACATCAACAATCCATACTTCATCTTCGTGCTGCTCATTTAGCAAGTTCACGGTTAACCCAAGATGAAATGAATTGATACGTGGCTCTGCCCCTAAAGGCTGAACCCCTGCACGATGCAGGCAGACCTTGTAGCCCAGTGAATGTAGTAGTGCGCTGAAGGCACCATTCAGATGAAAACAATAACCGCTTCTCCCCTGTAAAATAAGTTGAACTGATTCTTGAAAACCAATGTCCGCCGGCTTTCTTGCAAAAATGTCCACCGTTTGCCACGAAAGATGTTTCACATGGGCCTTATGCAGCTCAAATAAATAGGATTGGGTAGGAGGCTGAATGTCTTGAATTCCGATCCTGTTTAGATAAGTCTTTATTTCTTCTTTTGTCATGATGTACATGTGCAGTCACCTCTATTGTTAGTTTCTCAATTTTTCTTTTCGGAACAAATGATCCTTGAGTCATAGCATCATTGTAGAAGGGGGGCGTATTGATTACAATGCTATAAACTTTTGATTGTACCGGTACAATCAGCCAGTGGATTCGGTTCAGTGACATGTAGATTTACCAAAGATAGTTGTCAGAATATAAAAAAAACAGACCGTTTCGCCGGGTCTGTTTTCCTGTTTAGTTCCAAGCCGACAGATTATAGCAGCGCTCTAAGTTCACGTCGGTATTTGTTTAACTGCACGAATGATGGAATAACACGTTTGGCAGAACGGATGCCGCCTATTCTGATGTTGCGGACCACATGATAGGGAGAGATCAAAAGTGTGTGAAGCAAATGTAAATCATGGGCGCTTAACGGACGATATCGTTGATAGTAGTCGACCGCGCGCAGCATCTTGGTCCCGTTCCAAAGACAATTTCGATGAAGAAGATGGGACAAGTCTTTCATTCTTACGTGCAGGGAGCAATTTTCAAAATCGATTAAATGAATCTTGAGCTGTCTGTCTTTAATCAGATTGGGATAATTGTAATCACCATGTATAAATGCGGCAGCTTTTTGCTCCGAGTCGATTGCTTCTCGAACTTTGGGCTGCTGTAGATGCTTCGACGCTTCTTCACAGAGAGCCACGAGATGTGCTGTGCCTTTGTAGGGACTGAGGCGTTTTTTGTATCCAGCTATTTCATCACCCAAGCCTTCGTAACGTATTCTGGCTGCCGGAGCCTCGGTGACAGGAAAGCCTACGGCACTGGAGTGAAATTTGGCTAAGGTGGAAATTCCCTTTTTGAAATCTATTTTTTTTGTAAATTTTGGTCTTCCTCCATCAACCCAATTGGTTAATGTATACGAAATGCCTTCATGGATCATAAAAGCGGTTTGCTGCACTGTCGGATAGACCTTTTGGCTACGGGTAAACCCGCGCTCATCCAGGAAGGACAACACACGTGTAATAAAACGAATTTCATCTTCTGGGAATTTGTAGGGCTTTAAACAATAGGTCATGCTGGCGGTCTCAATCTTGTGTATGTCCTTCTTTTGACGAGTACGTTGAATTTTGATTCCGTACATCTGCTCAACGTTCGATAAAATCGACATTTTGATCCTCACTTTCTTTTATGCATGCACCCATTCCTGCAAAATATGAATGATTTGTAAACGAAGGGGCCACGATTGATCCCAATTGTCCAGGATCTCGCGGTTTCTTGAGCGATTCGGGTGTAGGGAGGCATGCCACGCTTCGCGTGGCAGTTTATACAAGGCTGTAACCATTTTTCGTTCAGTTCGGCTTAGTGGTTTGCGTTTTTGGTATCCCTTCAGCAAGGATTGCACAAATTCAGGATTGAATTGGGTCGTATTCATAAGGGTCTTTGCCAGATCTACATAGACTGAGCCGACCTTAACTCGATCCCAATCAATGATTTTGAGTTGACCATCATCTGAAATAATGACATTGGGGATCGTGATGTCGCCGTGTATTAAAGAGGGGGAACGGTTTTCCTTCTGAAGCAGCTTAACAATGGATGTGTCCTGCAAATCCTTCCATGCCCGCTTAGCTAAACGTTTGCAGTCTTTGCCGTGAGCGTTGTACCAGTTGCCGTATTCTTTGTCATGACGGCTGATTTGTGATATTTTTCTTTGAAAAAGATGGTCCTGGTTTTTCCATATCCGCAATTGCTGAAACGTAGGGGATTTCCCCCTTCCAATCCGATGCAAGCCAGTGGATGAGGCATGAAGCGTGGCAAGTGCCCACCCAAGCTTTTTAAAATCTTCAGCATTCTCCAATCCCCGTCCTTTGATCCACTGACTTACATAAAATGGCGTTCCTTGATGTAAAGTCCACAGCTTCCCTGAATGTGTTGGAAGCCACGCTGGCATGTAGCTATACTTTCTCCTTTTCAAAAGCCTGATCATGCTTGCAGCCTGCTCCATCTGTTGGATTGTATTTGAGCGGACCATCCTAGTACGGCTAAAGGGCTTTAATGCATAAGTTCCCTTTTTCGTTTTCACCTGGATTACTGCATTTTTTCGGTACAGTGATGAGACCAAGCTTGATTTTAACGGGATCAGACCGAAACGACTGGTGATTTTGCGAATCTGTGCTTTGGTATAGGATTTCGTCATAAGAACCTCACTTGACTTGTGATTATAGAAAAAGGTAATCCTTTGTTAGTTATCAGTCTATTCATGAGGAAGATGAAGGTGAGTTCAAATATTGCAAGAGCCATAAAAAAAGGAGCAGCGAAAGTTCGCTACTCCTTTTGAGTTAACTCTGTATTTTGCAAGCTGGAATAGGGTCTGGATATTTAATCATTACTATCATCGTAACGGTCATCATCATGATCATCGTCCGTATCCACGATTTTTCCAGATGTCGCATGGATTTCGATGTCAACGGTTCCTTCGTTGGTGAGAATCTTCACGTCATAGATAAACTGTCCGTCTTCCTTGTCCAATTGGGTAGACAGAAGGGTACCGGGTACTGTCTTAAGAGCAATCTGTCCGGCCTGTTTTTCGGTTATGGTGATATTACTTGGCTTGTTTAGGGGCTTCTTGGCATTCAAGTTATCATCCAACTTTGAATGGGACCGAAGGGTTTTTCCAGTATAAGCATCCACATCCACGTCCCAATCTTTATTACCCTGTTGAAGTTCCACCTCATAGTAGGCTTTTCCGGTTTTATGTTCCAGTTCTACATCTTCAACCTTAGCACCATTGCCCACAGCCTTTTTGGCGATATTGGCAGCGGCTGTCGCTCCAATGAGATTCGCAGGCTTGGCTGCCCAGACGGCATTCGCCGAAACACCTGCTACTGTAGCACCGAGCAAAACTGTTGCCGCCATGATTCCTAATGTATAGTTTTTTTTCATGTATAGTTCCTCCTTGTGATGTAAGCTTGAGTACAGCTTATCTATTGAAAATGAGAGGAACGTAATAAAATCATTAGAAAACGATGAGAGAAAATGAGCGATGATGAGAAGAGAGTCATTATTAATCTTCGTTGTCCTGTTTTTCTTTTTCCCAAGTTACAGAATCAATAGAGCCTGATACCGCGTTGACCTGCACCACGGCCTCACGCCCATCCTTCACATCAACCTCAACGAGATAATAAAGACTCTTTTCGTTACGATGAAGCTCAATATCATCTATGGTTCCTCCGTTCACCGCCTTTGCAGCAAGCTGGGCCGCTTCCTTTTCTGTGATGACGAGAGATACAGGATCAGGTTTAGGGGAGCTTGGGGTGTTTTTCTGGGGCTCCTGTGTCGTATCCGTATAAGCTTGTGTTCGTCGAATGGAGTCAATATGGCCGTTATAGGCGTTGACTTGTATTTCGTATTTTCCTTTGGGACGCTGCAGCATGATCAGATAAGCATCATTCAATCGTTTGGATTCCAGCACCTCGCCGGGATATTGATGCAATACAGACTGGATGGCCGCTTTTTCCTCCAACGGTGAAGCTGATAGCGACTGTGCCCAAGGCGATTGCAGAAGGTAAAGTGTGATCAGTATAGCCGTCCCTGCCGCCCCAATCATCCACGCATAGATGGCTTTCATCGTTATTCTCTCCTTTTGATTAATCTGCGGGAACGGCGGGGAGGATGATCGTTGCTGTCGTTCCGCTTCCCTGAATACTTTCTAGCCCAATGTGAGCATGAAGGGCCTCTGCAATTCCTGTAGCCAGCGATAAGCCTAGTCCGGCTCCACCTTCTTCGCGGCTTCTGGCTTCATCCACACGATAGAAGCGGTCAAATACTTTAGATAGCTTGTCCTGCGGAATTCCAATCCCTTGGTCTGTGATTCTGATACAAGGTTGAGCCATCTCACCCGTGGTTCCAATAGTTAGGCGTATCGACTCGTCACTGTATTTACGTGCATTATCCAAAAAGATAAACAGTAGCTGTTTCAGCTTATTTTCATCGCTGTAGCCCATACAGTCCGCCTGCACGTCCAGTTGCACTTCCCGGGCAAAAGCATTTTCAAATGTGACCTTCAACTCTGTCACGATTTTGCTCAGGCGAACCGGCTCCAACACGATATTCCATTGCTCCTCGTTTCTCGCCAAAAGAAGAAGCTGCTCTGCCATTTCCTTCATTCGTATCGCTTCGGAATGGATGGCTTCAACGGACTCGGCGAAAATCTTGGGATGCTGCAGTCCCCGGCGTTTGAGCAGGCTAGCATAGCTTTCAATAATGGTGAGGGGTGTTTTCAGTTCATGGGATGCATTGGAAACAAACTGTTCTTGCCGGACAAAGTTGCGCTCCAGCAATTCAATCATGTCGTTAAACGTTTCTCCCATTTCTACCAGTTCGTCGCGTGATGAGGAGTTGAGCGGAAGGCGCTTAAATTTCCCGCTACGTTGAATCTCTCTCATCGTGCTGATCATAGATGTGATTGGACGTGTAATGAATCTGCCGAGCAATCTTCCCGAGATCACGACAGGAATGAGTGCAATCCCTGTGACAGCTATAAGTACGATTCTGAGTACCTGTAGCGTCTGCATCGTTGGTTGCAGACTTTCGGTTATCTGAAGATTGACGACCTCTCCATCGCTCCAGATCATGGGAACCGATACAAGAATGTAACGGTTGTTTTCATGGGTAATCACGCGTACTTGTCGTGTCTCATCATAAACAGCCTTCATCAAACTGAGAGATTGCTCCGAAGAAGAGGTGATCGGGGAAAGAAAATCGCCCTCCGGTTTCATTAGCCGAAGCATACCGTCTGGTGGCACATAGGCTCGAAGAAGATCCCCTGCGACTACCGATGCGGGGGCGCGCTGAATGCCGCGAATCATGTTGTCCGCTGCGGCTTCTACCTGATCTTTGCGGCTGTCTATCGAAAGGTGGCTGAACAGGAAATAGACCGAAAAGTTAATGGCCACAAGTAAAATCGCGAGTAATAACGAGGTGTACATATGGATCTTGTTTTGCAGCTTCATAACGATTCCTTCAGCACATAGCCAATTCCGCGTACGGTATGAATCAGCTCAGGGAGCTGGCGCGTGGGGTCAATTTTATTGCGCACGTATCGGATATACACGTCCACTACGTTGGTATCGCCGTAATAATCAATACCCCATACATTCTCCAGTAATTGTTCTCGGCTAAGCACCTGCCGCTGATGTCTCAGCAAATGAACGAGCAAGTCAAACTCTCGTGGCGTAAGCTCAATGCTGTGCTCACCGCGAAGAACTTCACGGGTACCTTCATGGAGGCGTAAATCCCCGGCATGAAGCCATGCATCTTCCACTTCGGGAACGGCTTCTTTCGTTGCACCTACCCTAAGCGCGGCGCGGACACGTGCAAGCAGCTCTTCGATCACAAAGGGCTTGGTAATATAATCGTTAGCTCCCAGATCGAGCCCCTCGACCTTATCTGCAATAGAACTTTTGGCCGTCAGTAAAATGACAGGAATGCTCGCATCATCTTTACGAATCCGCCGCAGTAGTTCGATGCCACTGAGGCCGGGAATCATAATATCCAGCAGGACCAGATCCCAATGACCTTTGCAATATGTCTCCAGTCCGTCAATTCCGTTTTTTTCTTTGCATACTTGATATCCTTCAAACTCAAGCTCGATCTCCAGAAGCCGGGCAATTTTCTCTTCGTCTTCCACGATCAGAATGGATTGGTTCATTGTGATGCCCTCCTGTAGGCGAATAGCCGATACGGAAGTATTTTAGCATAAGCGGTCGAGTAAGACACGCTTAAGCAGCACAGGATTTGTAAGTATATACTAGATAAGACATATATATATATATATATATATATATATAGATTATTTTTATACCAAGGATTGAGCGAATTTTCTTGTGTTATATTTCTTTACATTGAAAAGGGATAAAATGTCATGATAGCGCTATATATATCGTCTTTTATCCTGTATGCACAATAAATAAGCCTTTGTTTTGGTCAGGACGAACATTGTTTATGGAAGGAAAGTTGCAGTAACATAAGTTAAACCTATTCAATAGAGGACGAAATACATCATGTCTAAGCCACAGGAGGGTCATATGGAAAACGAAAAAGAAAAACGCCACCCGAAAACGTTTGAGCCTTTTGCATTTATTCTCATTGTGGCTACAAGTGTTCTGGGAGCTATTATCGGAATGCAGATCGTAACCAGTCTGGGGGTGACCCCAAATACGGCCATCATCGGAGCGTTAATCGCGATGCTGATTGCACGTATCCCGTTTAACTGGTTTTTACGTTATAAATCGGTACATCGTCAAAATCTGGTCCAGACGGCGATTTCCTCGGCTACCTTCGGGGCGGCCAATAGCCTGCTGATTCCGATTGGAATTCCATATCTCATGGGAACCCCTGATTTGGTCGTACCCATGCTGCTGGGGGCGGCGTTGGCTATGTTCGCAGATGCAACGATACTGTACAAAATTTTTGATTCCAGACTGTTCCCCGCCTCGGGTACATGGGCTCCGGGTGTTGCGACAGCGGAATCCATCAGAGCCGGGGACAAGGGCGGCAAGCGTGCCGGATTGCTGGGTGTCGGCGCACTGATCGGGGTAGTCGGCTCTTATCTCAGCATTCCGATGTCTGCCTTTGGTGTGGCTTTTATCGGTAATATTTGGGCCTTGGGCATGTTTGGTGTCGGCTTATTGATTCGCCAGTATTCCATGCCGCTATTTCAGATTGATGTAAATGCGCTATACATTGCGCATGGAGTGATGATCGGGGCGGGCATTGTGGCGCTGATTCAGGCTGCTGTACTCGTATTCGGCCGTTCCGGCAAGAAAAAGGATAGTACCGCCGCGCTTTCGGATAAAGCTTCAAATGAAGCATCCGGCACGAGTAGCATTGTCGTGGATGGGGCTCCCGTGCAAGCCTCTTCGCAGGATGAAGAATACACCCGTCCGATTGCAGAGGCTCGTCGTACGCTTGGACTCGGGTTCATCGCGTATCTGGCGATTTCCCTGCTGATCGCCATCATCGGTGGACTGGTAACGCACATGTCCGTAGGCATGCTGATCGGCTTTATCGTGTTTGCAGCCTTTGCCGCGTTCGTGCATGAAATTATCGTCGGCATTGCCGCCATGCATTCCGGGTGGTTCCCCGCCTTTGCGGATATGGGCTTTGATTTGAAAACAGGCTATATCCTGCGTGGCAACGGTAAGGATAAGGAGCTGGAACGGGAAGGTCGAAAGCAACAGTATATAACGGCTCTGATCGCCTTCGCTGTTGCACTGGTGACTGTAGCTCTGGCTTATCCGAGTTATTTTGCGCAAAATCTGGTGCCACCGATTGATAAAGTATATGTATCCACCATTCAGGCCGGAGCTACACCGGGTGTGGCAAGCCAGCTCTTGCTGTGGGCGATACCGGGAGCGATTCTCCAACTCATAGGTGGCTCCAAGCGCCAACTGGGTGTTATGTTCGCGACAGGGCTACTGATTGCGACAGCGAATGCGTGTTGGGCTGTTCTGGCCGGCATCGCAATTCGCTTCCTCGTAACCCGTTTCGCAAAAAAAGAGGTCGTTTCTTCCATGACGATTCTGGCCGCAGGTTTTATCGCAGGGGATGCGCTGTACAACTTCTTTAATTCCGTATTTAAACTAAAAAAGTGAGATGATGCAGATGGACGCTTTGAAGCTGGATGAGAGAATTGTTGAATATGCCGTTTATGGCGGTGCTGTTCTGGGCGGAGGAGGCGGAGGCTGGATTGAAGAAGGTCTGCGGATCGGAAAGCTGGCTCTTGAAGTGGGACAGCCGAAGCTGGTATCCGTCGAAAGCTTCGCAGATGACGATCTCTTCGTCACCGTGGCTGTCGTTGGTGCCCCGGCTGCTCCGAATAAATATGTGAAGCCTGTTCATTATGTGAAGGCGCTGGAAATGGTGTCCTCCATGACAGGAAAGGGTGTCCGGGCTTTGCATACGAATGAAAATGGCGGCGAGACAACGATTAACGGCTGGTTTCAGTCGGCTTTGAGTGGTATTCCGGTTGTGGATTTTGCATGTAATGGCCGGGCACATCCGACAGGCACAATGGGCTCCATGAACCTGACCGAGCTTCCAGATTACGTAAGCCATCAGGCTGCGGTGGGCGGACGTGGAGAGCATTATATGGAAGTGGGTATTTCAGGCTCCCTGGACCATGCTGCATCGCTGGTTCGTAAAGCCTCGGTAGAGGCTGGAGGACTTGTAGCGGTTGCACGGAATCCGGTGACGGCCGCTTATGCGAGAGCCAACGGTGCACCGGGAGCCATTTCCCGGGCAATTGCTGTTGGAGAAGCGATGCTGGCCCATCAAGGCGAAGCTGCGATTGCAGCCGTGGCAGCTGAGCTGGGCGGTAAGGTTATCGCCGCAGGAGAAGTAACAGAATGCCGACTTGAAACATCGGGGGGCTTTGATGCCGGGTTGGTTCGCATTACCGATAGTGGTCGGGCCTACGAAATGACCTTCTGGAATGAGTACATGTCCCTGGAGCTTGATGGGGAGCGGCTGGCGACATTTCCAGATCTGATCATGACACTGGATATGGATACAGGCAGACCTGTAATCACAGCCGCCGTAGCCCAAGGACAGCGTCTGGCTGTCATCGTGGTACCGAAGGAAAAGCTGCTGCTGAGTACGACCATGTTTAACACCAAGCTGCTGCAACCGATTGAGCAAATTATCCATAAGCCTATACTGTCCTATCTATAAAATGATTTCGGGAGGAATGCAACGATGGCACTTCAACAGACATTAACCGTATTCGAAGCGCTGGACAGCGCCTATGTGAACGGAGAGCGGGTTAAGCAGCTTTTCGCCGGATACGAGGACATTGTGGTAACGGTAAAACAGGTAAAAGGAGCCAAGGGCAGCACGGATTTTATACAAGTGCTTATTCCGGGTACGGAAGGCAAAAGCTCTGGAGGTACGGCACCGACATTTGGCATTGTAGGACGTCTAGGCGGGATCGGCGCACGTCCTTCCCGAATTGGTCTTGTATCTGATGCGGATGGAGCTATTGCAGCGGTTGCCGCTGGGCTGAAGCTGGCGGATATGCAAATTAAAGGTGACAAGCTGAAGGGTGATGTGATCGTAACTACGCATATTTGCCCGGATGCACCTACCCGTCCGCACGAGCCGGTTGATTTTATGGACTCCCCTGTGGATATTTTGGAAATGAATCGTCATGAGATTGTTCCCGAGATGGAAGCTATTCTGTCCATTGATACCACCAAGGGCAATCGTGTTATTAATCATAAGGGGATCGCCATTTCACCCACGGTGAAGGAAGGCTATATTTTGCGAGTCAGTGAGGATCTGCTGCGCCTGATGGAGCAGACTACGGGACAATTGCCCGTTACTTTTCCGGTAACCACGCAGGATATCACGCCGTACGGTAATGACTTATACCATATTAATTCCATTTTACAGCCTGCTGTAGCGACGGATGCGCCTGTGGTTGGTGTTGCTATTACAGCGCAGGCTGCCGTACCAGGATGTGGGACCGGGGCCAGTCATGAGATTGATATCGCGGCAGCCGTACGTTTTTCCATTGAAACGGCCAAGGAATTTACGAATGGCACTTGTGCATTTTATAACCCGCAGGAATTTGTCAAAATTACCGAATTGTACGGCTCCATGAAGATATTTCAGACAGCAGGCAGTGCGCAAAACCACGGCTGATGCTAAACAGGGCAGGCCACAGGCTTGCCCTTTGCCGTCAGGAGCGTAAAATAAAATGGATGCGAAAGCAGGGGATTGAAGATGGATAAGCTTGGGATGATTACGATTGGGCAAGCGCCCCGGACAGATGTGGCTCCTATCGTGGAACGGGCTTTGGAAGGACGTGCAGAACTGGTACAGGCAGGTGCGCTGGACGGTCTTTCTTTTGCTTATATACAAGAGCATTTGTCTCCGTCGCCGGGAGAGTATGTATTGACCTCCCGCCTGACGACTGGCGAGTCGGTGGTTATATCACGCGAAAAAATCCAGCCGCTGCTTCAGGAGAAAATCACGCGCATGGAAGAACAAGGCATCCGTACGATTTTATTGCTATGTACCGGCGTATTTCCGGGATTGCATACCCGAACCGCCTTTTTGATTGAGCCGGACCATGTGCTTCCTCCTGTGATTAAGGCGATGTCCGGCGGACGGCGGGTCGGTCTGATTGGTCCGCTGGAAGAGCAGAAGGACAATCTCAAGCTCAAATTCAGTCCTCACGGAATGAATCCCGGGTTTGCAGCGGCCTCGCCTTACAGCAGCAGTGAAGAGGAATTTCGCCAGGCTGCCGGGCAGTTCAAGGATCAGGCTGATCTTATCGTGCTGGATTGTATGGGGTATACGGATGTTCACAGAGAACTGGCGGCGCGTTACGCGGGGGTTCCCGTCGTATTGTCCAATGCCCTGATCGGCAAGCTGGTATCGGAAATGGTGTAAGCGTATAAGCTAACTGAAAATAGGAGGTAAAAAAATGAGCCAACAACGTGTTGAAATTAGTAAAAATGTATTGCAAAAATGTTTGGGACTTACCGCTGGAGAGACGCTTCTAGTGGTAACGGACGATGATAAAAAGGAATTGGGCGAGTCCATTTATGAAGCTGGCAAGGCGCTGGGCGCAGAAGCTGCTATTTTGACGATGAAGGTACGCTCCAAATCAGGGGAAGAGCCTCCGGCACCTGTGGCCGAAGCCATGCTTCGCTCCAATGTTGTCGTATGTGTCACCCGGTATTCGCTGACCCATACCCATGCCCGCAAGCAAGCAGCAGCCGCTGGAGCGCGTCTAGCGACGATGCCTGGTATGACGGACGACATGTTCATGAACGGGGCGATTGCTGCTGATTATCCGAAGGTCAAGGCGCTGACCGAAGAGGTGACCGCATTATTGACAGCTGCCAAGCAGGTGCGGATCGAGAAGGATGGGTACAGCCTGTGCTTTACCATTGAGGGTCGCAACGGCGTGCCCAGCACGGGCATGTATCTGAACCCTGGCGAATCCGGCAACCTTCCTTCCGGTGAAGCGTATATTGCTCCGCTGGAGGGGACGGCGCAAGGCCAGATTGTGGTGGACGGTTCTGTTGCAGGAATCGGTGCCTTGAAGGAGCCGCTGTTGCTGACGGTCGAAAACGGCAGGTTGACAGCCGCAGAAGGGGAAGCAGGGCAGTCCCTGCTGGAAATGCTGGGTGAAGGTGACGGCAGAATGCTGGCAGAGTTCGGTATCGGTACGAATGATAAAGCACGTATTACAGGTGTCGTACTGGAAGATGAGAAGGTGTACGGCACGATTCATGTGGCTTTTGGCAGCAATAATACTTTTGGTGGGACCATCGCTGCGGGTGTACATATTGACGGTGTCGTTCAGCGACCGGATGTGTATCTGGATGACCGCCTGATTATGAAAGCTGGGCAACTGCTGGAGCGCTAGGTGGGTGAGAAACAGCAGGAGCTGTAAAAACAGGGAGGAATTCATCATGCTCGGAATTATCAGAGTGCTTACCATGCAAGACGAAGTCGCTATTGGCCTTCACGGCCGAGTTATCGAGCAGCGCTACGGACTGCCTGTCACCAGTGTGTGTATCCCTGACCAGCCGCAGGGAATCTACGACGATGCAACGGATCGGGAATCAGTGCCTAAAATTGTGGTCGCAGCACAACAGCTCGTCGAGCAGGGCTGCACGTCTATTGGCATTAGCTGCGCGGCTGATCCGGCGTTGGAGGAAACCCGCCATGCGGTGAATGTACCTGTATACGGCGCAGGCTCCTGTGCGGCGCATCTGGCATTGACAGCGGCCAGTCGTGTCGGTGTGTTGACCATTTTGGAGGAGGCACCCCCGCTGATCCGCCGTATCCTGGGTGAGTCTTACATCGGCACAGAGCGCCCTGAGGGTGTACGTACGACGCTGGACCTGAACACTCAGCAAGGCAAGGAAGCGGCCATGGCAGCGGCGCTGCGGCTTCAGGAGAAGGGAGCAGAGGCTATCGTGCTGGCCTGTACGGGTTTTGTGACGATGAACTTCGCACCGGAGCTGGAGCGCAGGCTGGGCATCCGTGCCATTGATCCGATTGTGGCGCTCGGCGCAGCCGCATCGGTGCACTGGCAGCGGGAGAATGATGAAGTCCAGGCAGGATAATCCTGACTTATAAAATAATAGGGTATTGAATTAAACCGCCTTTTCCTGAAAGGGCGGTTTATTTGCGTTCCATCCGGTAAAAGGTTTTGTTTTGTATACTTTTTTGGTACACTATCCTGAAAATTAAGTTAGGCGAGAACTTTGCAAAATCCTCAATATATGTGCCGTTACCGCAAAATAAATAGCAAGGTGGTCTGTCCATATGAAAATACCGGGTGTAACCGTTCAGGAGCTTATGACAATGCCCGTATTGAAGGAGGCGAAGGTACTAAGCGGAGAGCAGGGATTAAATCGGTTTGTCCGTTTTATTGATATTATGGAGGTCCCTGACTTGAAGGGCTGGATCAGGGAAGGCGTACTATTGATGACAACCGCTTATTCCATCCGTCATGAGCCTGAGGTATTGTGTCAAATTATTCAATTATTGCACCAGGGCGGGGCCGCAGCACTTGCGATCAAGCCGACCCGCTTTCTCAAGGAAATTCCCCGCAGTGCGCTGGAGGAAAGCAATGCGTGCGGCCTGCCCGTGATTGAGATTCCGGCCGATATTCCATATACGGATATTACACAGCGAGTCATGGATATGGTGTTGAATCGGCAGGCAGAGCTGCTGCGACGCTCGGAAGAAATATATCGGACCTTAACAACGATGGTGCTGGAGAACAGCGGTATACAGGCTGTAAGCGATAATATAGCAGAGCTGCTTAAAGCCCCGGTTGCTTTGATTGATAATGGAGGCCGAGCCATCGTCACTTCACCACAGGAATGGAATTGGATGGAGGCGCAGGATTCCCGTCATTTTCCAATTAATGTCGATAAACGCACGGTTGCCAAGCTGGTCATTGCCCGCAATGAGCTGGATGATATGGAGCAGGTGGGCATTGAGCAGGCACGTCTGGTCATGGCACTGGAATTAATGCGTGAAAAGGCAGTAGAAGATACAGAAAGCCGACTACGGGGTAACTTTATCGACGAGTTGATGACCCCTCCGGTACCTTTGCGACATGAGGTTGAGCGGAGAGGGCGTCAACTGGGATTTAACCCGGCATATGATTGGGAGGTTGCTGTACTGGAAAGTGCTACCGCTCCGCCAGAAGAGATTCTGTCCGGATTGCTGAGTCAGGAATCCATCCGGCGGCGTGTGGTATCCCATATTGAGTTCCGTTCCAATCGGGCGATACTATTTTTACCTACTCTTCATCCGAATGACCACCATGACGGGGCTGGCGCTGATCAGGGACTAACCTGGGCTGAAACGCTAAAGAGCTGGAACAGTGAAAAAGCATTGGGAACGGGCGATTATTATATAGGCATTGGAAGTACCAAAAAGCTGTGGGAGCTGATGCAAAGCTATAATGAGGCACGACGTGCCATCACTGTCTCCCAGCGGCTGTACCCCGATAGACGTGTATGTAAATTCAGAGATATCGAAATGCACTATATGCTTGGGGAAGCAATGAACAAAGAGGAATTTGGCGATTTGTTTGAACGTAAGCTGGGCAAACTCCAGCAGTATGATCGGTCTCATGGCAGCGATTTGCTTAAAACGTTATTTTATTATTTGGAAAATCGGGGCAGTCTGATGGATACAGCGAATTATCTTTTTATACATCGTAATTCGGTCAAATACAGACTGGAACGGATTCGTGACATTGCGGATTTTGATCTCAACGATCCACGCGAGCAGTTCATATGCCATACCTGTCTGATCCATTATTATTTGCGGGAACATAAGTAGGCAGAACCGGTTGGTTTATAGGGCAGGGAGGAAAAGACATGGATAAAAAAATATTAGTAGCGGACGATGAACCCAGCATTCGCAATGCGCTAGCCTATGCGTTGAAAAGAGAAGGTTTTTTGGTAGAAACCGCTGTTGACGGGGAGGACGCATTGGAAAAAGTCCGTTTGTTTCACCCCGATGTGCTGGTGCTCGATGTGATGATGCCCAAACTGGGCGGATATGAGGTGTGCCGCCGTTTGGAAAGTCGGAAGGGCATCGGTATTCTGCTGCTGACTGCCAAAAACGATATCGTGGATAAGGTGCTCGGGCTGGAGCTGGGCGCGGACGATTTTATGAGCAAGCCCTTTGATCTGCGAGAGCTGCTCGCCCGCATCAAGGCGCTGGTACGGAGGCTGGAGCGGGAAGGAGCGCCCGCGCCGGAAGGATCAGAAACGATACTTGGCCCGTTACGAGTGCGTCCGTCCAGCAGGACGGCTGAACTGGAGGAAACAGTGCTGGAGCTGACACCCAAGGAGTTTGATGTGCTGGCGCTTCTGGTGTCACACGCTGGGCGGGTATACACGCGGGACGAGCTGCTGGAGCAGATATGGGGCTTCGATTATGCAGGTGGAACACGGACGGTGGATATTCACATCCAGCGCTTGCGCAAGAAGCTTGAGCCGCATCAGTCGCTATTGCAGACGGTGTATGGAATAGGCTATAAGGCAGAAAAGATACTGTGAACGAACGCCAGTTGCTTGGCGCTTGCCCATCCATTCACCACGTTGATTCTTGGTCCAGGCGGACACGAGGTTCATCGTTAACGAGAAAGTCGTACCAGCGGTTGCGAAAACGAACCTGAGGCCCGTCTGCGGGTACGTGCGCCTCCATGCGCAGCGCCTCAGGGATAGGACGCGGATGCTGGCTTTCCACCACGGTTCGATCCTCTTCCAGCACTCTGTTGCTATATCTGGAAAAAATCCGGCTCATACCCGGTACAAATTTGGCAAAATTACGCCCAGCCAGCCCGTAGATGGCGGTCACTTCCTGCTCAATTGGGGTGAAGGTGACGAAATTAATAAACTTGCTGCGTCCCTCCTCAGCCGGAGTCAGAATCCATTGCTGCGGAAAGGTGTATTGCAGTAGCCCGCTTCCGTTTTTCACCCGAATATGATCGTGATCTGCTTCGAACTGGATATGGATGTCGGTAGACGATTTTTTACCAATGGTTTTGTTGTGTACAATCGGCAGGTGGGCGACATCCAGCACGCTTTCCACAACTCTTGTCAGATGCGCCTTCCATACAGAATCGTAGGGTGACATCATAAGATTCGGGTCCTCCAGCTCGGGAAAAAGCTCCAGCGGGGGAGGTGTCAAAGTGGATGCCCAACTCTCTGTACCCGGCCCGGATACTGGGCCAACAGCCTGAGGATAGACCCACAACAGCCCGACTTTTTCAATCGCAGGATAGGCGTAGGTATGAGCAAAATCGGGAATGGCACGCCCCGGATGAGCCGGGATATCCACGCACTGCCCATTCTCATCGAAGGACCATGCATGATAAGGACATGTGATTTGCCCGTTTTGACAAAAGCCCAGCGACAAATCGGCTCCCCGATGCGGACAATACGCATGTATGGCACGTACCTGCCGATGGTTGTCACGGTACAATACGATATCCTTGCCGAGCAGCCGCTTTTTAAGCGGCTTATCCCGCAGTTCCTTGGACCAGCCGACGGGGAATACCTGCTGGTCACTTTCTCGTACTTCACGAAAGCCAGGATGGCTGTTCATCTATATCCACACTCCTGTTCTCATTTGCATATATGACTTACACAAATGACCCACGGGTCATTTTTTCTATTATTATAATACACCCCCCTCATCCGAACTGAAACAGCCGCCCTGAAATTGGAAAGGTTTTTTGGCTTCCATCACATATCGTACATCCCCGTGAATATACTTAATAACCAACAAGGCCAAACTGTGCCGTGTATCCACTTGGGGGGTGCCTAACAATGCCGGAACCACGTCAGCCATATTCATTCGTCGTATCCCGTGAAGATTGGTCGCTGCATCGCAAAGGGTACCAAGACCAGCAGCGTCATCAGCAGAAGGTCAAAGATGTGATTAAGCAAAATCTGCCTGATCTGATTACGGAAGAAAATATTATCATGTCAGACGGTAAGCAGATTATTAAAGTGCCGATTCGCAGTCTGGACGAATATCGCTTCATTTATAATTATCAGAAGCAAAAGCATGTAGGCCAAGGGGACGGAGATAGTCAGGTGGGGGATGTCATCGGACGTGATCCTGCTTCCCAGAAGCCCGGTAAAGGCGAGAAAGCCGGGGACCAGCCCGGACACGATATCATGGAGACGGAAGTCAGCATGGAAGAACTGGAAGATATGCTGTTCGAGGACATGGAATTACCGCATTTGCAGCAGAAAGACAAGGAACAGATTGAGGTTGAGTCCATCGTATTCAATGATATACGCAAAAAAGGCATGCAGGCCAACATTGACAAGAAGCGAACGATTCTCGAAAATCTGCGTCGCAACGCCCGCGAGGGCAATCCGGGCATTCATCATATCAGTCCGGACGATCTCCGTTATAAAACATGGGAGGAAAAAACCATCCCCCAATCCAACGCGGTGATCATTGCGATGATGGATACTTCAGGCTCAATGGGATCTTTTGAAAAATATTGCGCCCGCAGCTTCTTTTTCTGGATGACCCGCTTTTTGCGCCGTCAATATGAAAAGGTGGAGATTGTCTTTCTGGCGCATCATACCGAAGCCAAAGAGGTTACGGAGGAAGAATTTTTCACCCGTGGAGAAAGTGGCGGCACCATCTGCTCTTCGGCCTACCTCAAGGCACTGGAGATTATCGACAAGCGCTATCCTCCTTCCAACTACAATATTTATCCCTTCCATTTCTCGGACGGCGACAATCTGACCTCGGACAACGAGCGGTGCGTGAAGCTAATCGAGGAGCTTATGAAGCGCAGCAACATGTTCGGCTATGGAGAAGTGAATCAATATAACCGCAGCAGCACACTGATGTCGGCCTATAAGAACATTAAAATGGATCAGTTTATGTATTACGTTATCAAGGAAAAGGGCGAGGTATACCAAGCCTTACGCACCTTTTTTCGCAAACGGGAAGGGGGAACGGTGGGATGAGCACCGACCAGAAAGAGCTGGAATACGCGATAACAGAAATTATGGAGATTGCAAATGGATTCGGGCTCGATTACTATCCGATGCGGTATGAGATTTGTCCGGCGGATATTGTATACACGTTCGGGGCCTATGGGATGCCCACGCGCTTCAGCCACTGGAGTTTTGGAAAAACGTTTCACAAGATGAAGATGCAGTACGATTTTGGCCTGAGCAAAATCTATGAGCTGGTCATCAACTCCAATCCCTGCTACGCCTTCCTGCTGGAGGGAAATTCTTTGGTTCAAAATAAACTGATTGTCGCCCATGTGCTGGCGCACTGTGATTTTTTCAAGCACAACGCCCGCTTCTCAGCTTCCAACCGCAATATGGTGGAGAGTATGTCCGCTACGGCAGACCGAATTAACGGTTATGAAATGGAATACGGTTCGAAGGTCGTCGAATCCTTCATTGATTCAGTACTGGCTATACAGGAGCATATTGATCCGCAGTTGATCAAACCGCAGCATCTGGATAAACAGCGATATATGGAGCTTAAAATCCGTGAGCAAAAGGAACCGGGAAAACGGCAGCGCCCAGACGGTCCTTACGATGATCTGTGGTCACTGGACATGGTGAAGCTACAGCCGGATTCGACGGAAAGCGAAGGCATCCAGATACGACAGTTCCCGCCTGAACCGGAGAAGGATGTCGTATGGTTTATTCAGGAATTTTCGGAAGTGCTGGAGGACTGGCAGCGGGATATTATGACGATGCTGCGGGACGAAATGCTGTATTTCTGGCCCCAAATGGAGACTAAAATTATGAATGAAGGCTGGGCCTCCTATTGGCATCAGCGGATTGTCAGGGAATTGGATTTGACCGGGGATGAAACTGTTGAATTTGCACTGCTGAATGCTTCTGTCGTACAGCCTTCCAAGCAAAGCCTGAATCCGTATTATTTGGGGCTTAAAATATTTGAGGATATTGAAAAGCGATGGGATAACCCAACCCGTGAAGAGCAGGAGCGACAAGGACGAAAACCGGGCGAAGGACGCGCTAAAATGTTCGAGGTACGGGAGTTTGACTCAGACACCTCTTTTATACGCAATTACATGACCAAGCAACTGACGGAGGATTTGGATCTGTACGTATTCGAGAAACGGGGACCGGATTGGAAAATCACAGATAAATCGTGGGAAAACATACGGGACCAGCTCGTATTCTCGCGTGTGAATGGTGGCTCTCCTTATATCGTCGTTGAGGATGGAGATTATCTGCACACTGGCGAATTGAAGCTCAAGCACCAGTTTGAAGGGATTGAGCTGGATTTAAAATATATGGAGCGTACGCTTCCGTATGTGTATCAGCTGTGGGGGCGGACCGTTCATTTGGAAACGATGATTGAAGGCAAGCTGGCCTTATTCTCATACGATGGCAAGAAGCACCATCGCAAGTTTGTATAAGGGAGCAGGGTAACGAACGAAGAATGAATATCTAAAAAGGTGCAGCCGTAAAAAGGGACTGCACCTTTTTTTCTCTATCCCAGCCATAGCAGCCGAACTACAGCCATACTCACAATACCGACAATAACGGTAGCCAGCAGGTTTTTGCTCCATAAGGCAGTCACTAGTGTAGGAAGGATCGCAATAAGCACTTGCCAATTAAAAGTGACGGAGCCTTCCGTTCGGACGAGCAGATGTTCCATGACGAGCGCCGTAAAAATGCAAATAGGGATGTAGGACAGCCATTGGAGCACTGGTTTGGGCAGAGCCAGCTTTTGCAGTACGACGAAGGGAATGATTCTCGGGATGGCTGTGACGACCATGCCGCCGATAATGATGTACATGACGTTGGGATCAATGTTCATTTGTCGGTTAACACTCCAATCGTTGCGGTCATCACAGTAGCTACAATGACGGCGATATGCGACGGCACCCACCAGGACAAAAGGTACATCAGAACAGCCATACACAGCACGAGCAGCAGACGGTGCTTGAGCTTGGAGATCTGGACGCTTTGCAACTGGGAAATAAGCAGAGCCAGAAACATTGCTGGCAAGGCAAAATCCAGACCAAATGCCTCTGGCCGGGAAATCCAGTTCCCGAGAATCCCTCCTGCCACACAGGAGGCAATCCAGACGAGGTAAGCGGTGATATTAAGCCCGTTCATCCAGCGATCGCTTACCTGCCCGCCTTTAGCCAATTTATCCGACGCTACCCCAAAGGATTCGTCTGTCAACAGTACGCCGATGCCTATGTTTTTCCACAATGAATATTTTGAGAAATAAGGAGCCAACGATGCGCTTAACAACAGGTGGCGGGCATTCACAATGAATGTCGTTAAAATAATGACAGAGGGGGGACTGGACGCAGCCAGCATCGAACACATAATAAATTGGGAAGCTCCTGCGTACACAAGCGCCGACATCAGGGCAATTTCCATCGTGCTCACACCTGACGAGGCCCCCACAATGCCTGCCGCGAAGCCAATACACACATAACCGAGCAACGTAGGGATACAATCCTTGACTCCTTGTAAAAAGTGGAGTGGATCGCGCTCCGTTTCGCTCAACCCCGAAGCTATAGACATTTCAACCTTCCCTCCATTCTAAATTTCATTATAGTATATAACGGAACCTCGAAAATGATCAATATATTATACAATTGTATGTTATGATGAACAATCTCTATAGCTAACGAGCCTACTTTTGTGTCCGCTGTAATTAGTTTTGTCATTATATAGAATATGTTTTGTCATTAAACTTGAATTAGATGTCAGTGCCTGCGACCTTGATGGTTCAGGCATTTTTTACTTTCGGTTATTTATTTTCTTGATTAACGCTAACTTTTTTCGGCAACAATGGCTTAAATACCCACTAAGTTGTTATTTTTAATATAATCATTGTTTAGATATTTTTGATAAGTCGAGTATTCATCTAACGGTAATGTGTCAAAGAAACTACCCGGCTGCGTGCATCAATATCTGAACTTGGTCCCCAAAACTAATTAAAGTAACATTTTTCTGCCTTGACACGTAACACCCGATCGGTTCACAACCGTATCGGGTGTTTTCATATCCTTGTTTTCCATCGCACTATCTACATAAAAGGCCCGCAGCTTCTCTGGGAAATTAAAACTGACATATTGACCGTTATGTGTAAGGAGTAAGGGATAATTTCTTGAGCAGCAGCCTGTACATGATGTATGGGAATGAAACATCGGGATATAAAATGGTTTCGTGCAACTGTTTTTCCATTTAAGAGAAGGTCCTTTCTTCTGACGATATTTCTATATAAATAAAAGATATAATTACACAAAATAAACAGAAGTGGTGATATTATTATATTCAGTTTGGTTTATCATTCAATTATTCTGTGCACAGACAATTGGCAAAAACATCTTAGAGGGGTCAGTATGAAAATAAATAAACCGTTTCATCCGTATATTTTGCTATTCATTGCCATATTATCTGTTTCTATCTCTTCCATCATGATAAAATCCTCAGATACGCCAACCTCTGTGGCTGGAATGTACAGACTGTATATATCAGTAATAATAATGCTTCCTTTTGTACCCTGGAAAATGCTTCGATCCTTAGAGATGAACAAAAAAGATTGGAGTACCGTTTTCTTAGCTGGTCTTTTTCTCGGATTATATTTCTTATTTTGGATGGAATCTTTAGTATATACCTCAGTTGCGAGCTCCATGGTCATCTTATCATTACAGCCTTTATTTGTAATGATGGGTTCATACTTTATGTTCAGAGAACGAGCAAACATATTAACCATTCTTTGTTTGATCGCTGCTCTTTTCGGTTCAATCATTATAGCTTGGGGAGACATTGGGGTTTCCAAAGAGGCATTAATCGGAGATGGGTTATCTTTGTTAGGAACAATCTTGGTTTCAGCATATATGTTGGCAGGACAGAAAGTAAGTCACAAAATAGATGCAAATTTATATAGTGTTATTGTTTTTTTTCTGGGTGGCAGCGTCATGTTAATCTACAATTTGTTGAATAATTATTCCTTGATCGAATATGACTCGTCGGATTGGATGTATTTCTTTTTACTTGCAGTAATCCCAACTATTTTTGGACAATATATTTTTAATCTGTTGTTGAAATCAATGGGTGCAACTACTGTTTCAGTGGGCATTATTGGAGAACCTGTTCTCGCCATAATTCTCGCTTACTTATTCTTGGGAGAAATAATCTCTGTATTTCAATTCATAGGTGGAATGATAACTTTATTCGGTATGGGGATGTATTTTTGGGCAAAATCTTTAAAGTATACAGTTGCAAAATATTAAAATTTGTAACTGTATATCGCGAAATTTGAGAAAATAATAGATGAGGAGAATGTTTAAATGGCAACGATTGATGATTTTTTGGAACTGGATATTCGAGTTGGAACAATAATTAAAGCTGAGTTTTTTGCAGAAGCAAAAATACCTGCTATTAAACTTGAGATTGATTTTGGACAAGATATTGGAATAAAAACATCAAGTGCACAAATTACAAAAAGATATGTGGCTGAAGATATTATAGGAGAACAAATAATAGGTATAGTCAACTTTCCTCCTCGACGGATAGCAGGCTTTAATTCAGAGGTATTAGTCCTTGGAGGAATACCCGAAAAAGGGGATGTGGTTCTGTTGAAACCAGATATTAAACTACCTGATGGAACACCTATTGGGTGATACATCGTTCTTGTTTAATCAGTGTAAAAAATACAACTTTACAAAAGGCAAGGCACGAACCTTCAAATGATAAATGTAGTTTAATTAACCACAGGGATTACTCTGGTAATTCACGACGTGTAGAAAAAGTGTCAAATTGATTTTTCAATTTGACACTTTTTTATATTGGATAAGATAATAAGTTTGTGTAGATAGCAAAACTCTTTAGCCCCCTAGTGAACTTGGACACTAAGAGTGTATATGGATTACACTACTAGTGATAAGTGGCTGAGGAAATGACACGAAATAAACATTCTAGAGAATTTAAACGCCAAATCGTCAAGGAAGCCATCGAAACCGGGAATAAGGCGGCTGTAGCCCGGAGATATGAAATTGCCGTCAATATGCTTCAACGTTAGGTAAAGGAATTTGAAGAAGGTAAATATGGTGAAACTTCACTGGAAACCATACATGGACTGGATTCCAAAGTGCTTTCCCAAGAAAATGATCAATTGAAGAAACCATCCATGAAGGATATGCCGTCACGCTTGTGCTACGATTGGCCAACATCCCGAGATCTAGCTACTACTACCATAAAAATGGAAAAGTGATCGAGAAAACAGCAAGTGAGGGACGACAAAAGCCAGGATATTCGCTGCGTTCGGACGGCGTAAAAGTACCGGATGCTCAGATTATGGAACGGATTATGGAGCTGGTTTCTGCAGACGGCAATGCGTATGGATACCGAAAATTAACCGTCGTTTTACGCCGAGATTATGGCCTAATCATTAACAAAAAGAAGGTTTACCGATTGTTCAGAGAACTGAACATCCTGCGACCACAGCGAAAAGTGAACTCGTCTTACCCACGGAAACTGGCACGAAATCGGATCATTACGAATTCGAACCAACTGTTTGAGACGGACATTAAGTACGGTTATATTGCAGGAGAAGACCGATTCTTCTTCATTCAGTCCTGCCTCGATGTTTACGACCGTTCTGTGGTCGCTTACCACATAGGATTGCGGTGCGAGGCCAAAGATGTGATCTGAACGCTACAAACGGCCTTGCTTAAGAGACAATTATTTAAGGTGCAAACCAACCTGTGATTCGTTCAGACAATGGCCCTCAGTTTATTTCTCATGGGTTTGTAACTGCCTGTGAAAGCTTTGGAGTGGAGCATGAACGCATTCCTCCACGAACACCGAATATGAACGCACATATTGAATCTTTTCATAGGTTATTGCAGGATGAATGCTTAGTTCGCTACGACTTTGAAACGTACAGCGAAGCTTATGAAGCCGTCACTGAATTCATTCCAGCATTCGCGATTTGTCGCCGTCTCAGTTTTATGAGAAAAACCAGACAAAACCGATTCCGATCCGAGAAGTTCGTGTATAATTTCAAAAACGAAATCTCGATGAGCAAGAGAGAGTTAGTGTCCAAACTTAGGGGGTTAATCCGAGAACTACGTCTGTTTATATCGTTCGCTGGATGGTTTGTAACATTGAGGGCTTGCGTGCTTATGTGGTTTTCTCCATCCCGCCGGACCAGTAGGAGAGATCAGGAATTTTCATTGATTTTAGTGTGAGCACGTCTCGTACCTGCTAATATAGATTAGAGGTGTTATACTCGACTGGTGCGTTAATGAAGGAATATATTCTTTAGCAGAACGAATTGAGAATATTTAAAGCTTATTATCAGTTCCAATTCAGTTTAAATAACCAATAATAACTAAACAGAGAAAAGGTGTGTTCATATGAGTACAGCAAATCGTGGAATCCACATTGGTCCTCCCCGTTTTAAAATAGCCGTTCATTCTGTCGTATGGCTAGCAAAAAGTAACAGCGTTTTATCTAGTGCAATGATTGCGAGTCAAGTTAAATCGCATGCTACATTCATGAGAAGAGTCATGCAGTCTTTAACCATTGCAGGTATCGTGGAGTCAAAAGGTGGACGTGAGGGGGGCTACATTTTACGAAAAGCTCCCGGTCTAATTACTTTAGGTGATATTTATTATGCAGTAAATACGGATATATCAGAATCTGATTTTGATATTGATTGTGGAGATGCCGCTAAACAGCTTGATCTTGAATTGGAAAAAATTCTGTATGAAACTGAACAGCACACTATAAAATATTTGAGTCAGTTTACAATCGATGATGTCGCTAATCGTATAGATTTCTTTTAATTGGTAAAAAATTAAAAAAAATTATAATGTGCTGATTCAAAGATGCATCTCAAAAGCTTTAACCAATGATGCTGCCTTAGTGGTTAAAAGTTATAAGATGTCGCCATATTGGCGACTTTTTATTTTCTTGCTGAATTTTGTTATAACAGTACACTGATCGCTCATCCCCCCAATTGCGCATACTTGTAACTAATGTATATAGAGAACAGCACTGGTATGGTAATACCGGTTAAAGTATTAAAGGATACTACCAGAATAGACCCGTTCCAAATATCTTTTAGATAATCATATAAATTTTGATGGTAAGTTCAATCAATAGACGAAAGTAAGCTTTTTAAAACCCTAGTTGTAAGAAAAGTGATTAAAAGTATACCTCTTCATCGATCATAGTTAGTCGTCTATTGTTGTATTCAGAAGAAAGCATATTTTGTAACCTAACATTCGTACAGAAATAAAACTTGAGATTAAGGAATAAACGAATTATAATGTGCTTATAACAGTTGCATTTAAGAGTTTTAAGTGTGCTTTAAAAAGGCGCAATATGAAATGGACTGAGATAAATATCTTACTATAAGGGAGAAATTACTATGTCCAATGTACTTTTTATTAAAGCGAATGATCGTCCAGCAGATCAAGCAGTAAGTGTTCAGATGTATGAGACTTTTCTCAAGACTTATAAAGATACCCATTCTTCTGATGTAATTACTGAACTTGATTTGTTCGTAGAGAACCTTCCTACTTATGGGAATACTGTGATCACAGGCATCTATAAATTAAGTCAAGGTTATGAAATTACGGCAGAAGAGTTGGAAGCCACAACAACGTCCAATCGTTATCTGGATCAATTCCTTGCCGCAGATAAAGTAATCATTGCCTTTCCACTCTGGAACACCATGGCACCTGCACCGTTGGTCAACTACATCGCTCATATCTCCCAGGTTGGCAAAACATTTAAATTTACTGCTGAAGGTCCTGTTGGTCTTGCCGGTGATAAAAAAGTCGCATTGCTAAGCGCACGTGGAGGAATGTACTCCATAGAGCCGATGGCGTCCTTCGAATCAGCGGTTAAACCAGTGAAGATGAATCTTGGCCTTTTCGGAATTCAAACTATCGATGTTATTATTGAAGGACATAATCAGTACAAGGATCGTGCAGAGGTGATTGTAAAAGAAGGACTTCAAGAAGTGGCCAAAGTAGCATCAACGTTCTAAGACACTTTCCAGGAGGGCTTCACCTGTTTGGCGCCAGCGGCTCTATTGGGCAGATGTTGATACGGCAAGCACTTGAGAAATGTGCTCTTGTAAGGCCTATGTACGCAAATCTGCAAGCCTATTCTAGAAAATAAGAATTATAATTTTGCAAACACTATTTAAACGTAAAGGCAGCTGATTATCGGCTGCCTTTACAAATTTAACGTGATCTCTGAGGAAATTTGGGATTAACCACTAAAACAAGAAAGATAGAGATGAATATGAACAGATGTAGAGGACAAGGACGTATATCTAATGGAATCCGCGCTGGCGCTTCAGCCTGACAGGGAAGATAAAAAGCTTTTATAAAGGCCGTGGGCATTTGTGGTCATGAACGTTTATAAGGCTGCACGCTTACTTACGGAACGATAGAACACGAAAAGAACGCCACATACCAAGACCCCTCAACCAATTAGTAAAACGTTTGTCGAAAAAATAAAGTAACAACAAAAACACTTTCCATTGATGAATAATCTGAAAATATGAATAAGTATTATTGAAGCTGGAGGCACAAAATTCATATGCAGGGTTGGCATGAAAAGGGCAAGATCGAGGAGCAAATCATTTTTCTGACGGATGTACTGGAGAGAACGCTTGAGCAAGCGTAGGGATATTTCCGGAACAAAAATTGATACAGATTATAACCGTTCTCTCTAATGATAATTTTCATCACAAGCCTTGTTTTTTCAAGATCCGCATACAACTGACAATAGAGCTTCATTAAAGCGACGACATTCTTTAGGAAGCATGAAAACGGTCAGCGAAAAAAGAGCATCAAAAAAATTGAAACGTTTCCATCTCAGTGTTATTATAATTTTCATAAAGAGAGATAGGGGGAGTGAGATGCCAAGTATTAAAGATGTAGCTAACTTAGCTGGCGTAGCTGTAGGAACTGTATCCCGAGTTATTAACAACTCGGGCTCTGTAAAACCAGATACACGCAGAAAAGTGGAGGAAGCTATACAAGAACTGAATTATTTTCCTAATGAAGTCGCTCGAAATTTCAAGATGAGGAAATCCAAGATGGTAGCCTTGCTGCTTCCAAGTATCTGGCATCCTTTTTTTTCTGAACTGGCTTATTACATTGAGGATGAGTTGGATCGGGAAGGCTTTAAGCTCATGTTATGTAATAGCGGCGGCAAGCCCGAAAAGGAACTGTATTATCTGGATATGCTACGGCAAAACAAAGTGGCTGGTATTGTCGGTATTACTTACAATGATATAGAGAATAGCGTAAGCAATGACATTCCGATTCTAAGTATTGATAGGCACTTCAACAAAAAAATTACCTGTGTGACCTCAGATAATTATGAGGGAGGCCGTCTAGCTTTGAGGGAACTTGTTAAAGCAGGGGCCCAGAAACCGGCTTTTATGGGAAGTGTAACTTCCGTTTTTAGTGAAACCATGAATCGAAGAAAAGGTTTCATTGATGAGGCGAAAAAATTAGGTGTAGACTATGTTGTATACGAGAAACCAGATCCTATTGTGGACGACGAAGCCTATTTTGGCGAATTTCTATCTAAGCGTCAGGATGTGGACGGCATTTTCGCTATTACCGATATGTTTGCCGCCAAATATATAGAAAGAGCAGGTAGGCAGGGTATTCGTGTTCCAAAAGATGTAAAGGTTATCGGCTACGACGGCATTCAGGATCATCCTTATTTTCATCCGATATTGTCTACAATCAGGCAGCCAGTGGAGGAGATGGCACGTATGACAATCAGACTGCTTTATAAGAAAATCGAAGGTGAAACTTTAGATCAGCAAGTGTATCGTCTCCCCGTTGTCTTCAAGCAAGGCGAAACTACATGATTTTATTGTAAAAATATCAGCTCATTCGGTCGATTCATAGTATGGATCTAATGAATGACGTTTTTCTTACAGCAAATTGGAAACGTTTCAAAAGTGAAAACATCCTAGTTCAAGAAAGGGGGTGTAATGGTGAATTCAAGAACTAGCGAGTCGGATCATTCTGGATCAAGCCAAATCGAAAAATATGGAACCGGATCAAACGCGACTATTAACTGTATCTGTTTTTGCTATCGCTGGATGAAATGAACACCAACATTCCAGCCTGATTTCAAAGGAGTGAACAGCGGAGCGGAACAGACCGCTGCCAAGAACATGGTTATGGGAACTCCCAATCGAACCACTATTTGTCGGTCGCTTACTGGTATCAGCGGGAGTTGCATAAAAGCTTTCCTGAGACGTTGCCTGTCTTGCTGCACCTACCACTATCTGTGAAAGAGAGCGCCCGGCTTTTTAACGTACGTTTAAACTGATTAAAAGAGGAAGGCGGCCGAAATGAGCACCAAAAGATTGGCTGCCTATAATTTTTTTCGATATGTGAGCGCTGCCCTTAGACATTTAAACTTCAAACTTTTTTCTTTTGGCAGAAGAAAGATATCTCAGTTCTTCCCGATATTTCGCCACGGTTCTGCGTGATAGATGCAGACCTTCCTTTCCCAGCAGGGTGGTAATAGCCTGATCCGATAACGGTTTTCGCTTGTCCTCATCATCTATCAACTTTTTAACTCGCTTTTTTGCACTCTCCGATGAAGCAGCTTCTCCGTCCGCTGACGTCAAGGAGGAAGTGAAGAAGAATTTGAGTTCGAACAATCCGCGAGGCGTCTGTATAAATTTATTACTGACCGCCCTGCTGACCGTGGATTCGTGTAAGCCCGTCTTTTCGGCAATCTCCTTTTGGGTGATTGGTTTGAGGAAATACACGCCATGCTCAAAAAAATCCTGCTGCTTTTCCACAATGGCCTTGGCAACCCGTAGAAGGGTCAGCCGACGTTGCTTCAGGCTATTGATCAGCCATTTTGCCGTATTCATCTTCTCATGGATAAAACGTTTGGTTTCACTATTCGGTAGATCCTGCATCATTTGTCGGTAAAAAGGGTTGATCTCAACCCGCGACGCACTAATGTCATTAATCAGGACAAGATATTCACCGTTGGCTTTTTCGACCGTTATATCTGCTATGATGTATTGCTGCTCTTTATGAGCAAATGCTGCGCCCGGGCATGGATTTAGCTTGCGAATTCGATCGGCCATCTGTATAACCTCTCGCCTACCGATTTCAAGAGCATCCGCAATTTTTTGTATCCGATTGTTCGCCAGATCGGCCAGATGGTTGCTCACCATTCTGACTATGCATTCATCATCCATGCCAGCAAGCTGGAGCTGGAGAAGAAGACACTCTTCCAAGCTGTAAGAGGCGATCCCCGGTGGATCAAAACTCTGTATCACTAAGAGCATATCCTCAATTTCGGCTAAGGGAACGTCCAATAGTGATGCGACTGTTGGAACATCAAGTTCTAAATATCCCATATCGTTCAAATTGCCAATGAGGTACCATGCCACCATACGCTGTGAATTTGTAAGCCCACTTACCAGTCCAAGCTGCCTGTTCAGATGTTCAAACAGGGTATCATTTGGATTGGCAACAAAATCCAGAAAAGTAACGGGGTTTGCACGCTGGACCGATGGATATTTTTCTCCGCCACGATAATGTTCAAGCAGCTCACCTCGATCTTTCTGTGAAAACCGCTCTGCTTCTTCTTTGATACTGCCTATGGACATATTAAACTCCGGCAAATCAATGACTGGATTATCGTTCGCCTGTTCATGCAGATAGGATATTAAATCAGCCGAAGAATATTGCAAGATCGTGATTGCTTGTCGCAATTCGGGCGTCATAACCAGCTTGAATCCTTGTTCCTGTTGTAATCCATATCGTATCATTGACTTATTCAAACTCCTTTCCCGTACATTTCTGGTACAACTTCACAGTCTGTCATTTATGAAAGATCTACTTCTCTAAGCCTATGCAATTCTCCTGCCTAGATGTTAACGTTACCGAGTAATTTTCTCTGATAAGAAACGATTCATACACAAGGTCAAAGCTTGTAGTAATGAGTAACAGTTATTATGTGTGTTGCATTTTTGGTTATATACACTATCTTTCTTGTATACTCATTCATTGAATAACAAAATTACACTGGGGTTGGAGGAATCATTTATGGAAACTTATAAAATTGTCTGCATTGACATTGACGGGACGCTGCTTAACTCGGCGCATCAAATCACGGAAGCAACCAAAGAAACCATTCTCCAGGTTATAAATGATAAGCAGATTCCAGTGGTTCTTGTCTCTGCGCGAATGCCAAAAGGAATTATTCCATTGCAGAAGCATCTTGGTATTTCTGAGCCTCTCATATGCTACAGTGGGGCACTTGTTATAGATAGGCACGGGAACAAGCTGAACACCCGTTATATAGATACGAAAATGACACAGTGTTTGCTTGACAGCCTGGCTGCATATGATCTTCATGTAAGCCTGTATAAGGATGATGAGTGGTATATTGAGCAATTGGATGCATGGGCGCTTCAAGAACGTGACATCACCAATATCGAGCCTCGCATTTATAGTTTTTCTAAACTTACCAATGGTTGGAGGGAAGAGACTGATGGAACCAGTAAAATTTTGTGCATGGGTGATCCCGAAGAGATCAGCCGCGTCCTTCAAGTATTGCGACCCGTATACGGCGAAGAAGTAAATCTCTACTTATCCAAGCCTACGTATCTGGAAATCATGTCAAAAAAGGCTTCCAAAACCGCAGCCATTCAAATTCTGCTAAAAGAGTACCAACTGAAACAAAGCGATTGTCTGGCTATTGGTGACAACTACAATGATATGGACATGCTGGCCTTTGCGGGACTTGGCATTGCCATGGAAAATGCTCCCCTTGAGGTCAAAGCTGCTGCCAACACCGTTACTCTTTCGAATGACGAGGATGGAGTAGCTTATGCGCTGAAAAACAATATTCTGTTCCCTAAATAAGCAGGTTGAAATCAATTTCCAATGACTGATTCTGGCTGGAGGAATACAGATGAAACGAATAGATAAGATTTTAGAGTATATTGCCGAAAGCACCAAGAAAATTTCCAAAGAGGCTTTACTTGGGGGGAAAGGGATTACGGTTGCGGAAATTGCTGATGATCAAAAGATGCTGAGAAACAATGTGAGCAAAGAGTTGAATAATCTGCTGCGTGACGATCTAATCCTTAAAATCAAAGGAAGACCGGTCAGGTTTCTGCACAAGCAGATTATCGAGGACACCTTTCGGGTTCGGCTGAAAGAGAAACAAATTGAGGTCAAAAGTATCAAAGAGGTACTGCTGCCTGACGAACAGGTCGATCCGTTCCATGCCTTGATCGGTTTCAGGGGCAGCATGCGTAACCAGGTTGAGCAGGGGAAGGCAGCGATTCTGTATCCTCCTAGAGGTCTGCATACACTGATAGTCGGGCAGACTGGTGTTGGAAAAACTATGTTTGCCAGGTTGATGTACCATTATGGCAAGTATATGAAGCGGTTTTCAGAGCATGCGCCATTTATCGTTTTTAACTGCGCTGATTATTTCAATAACCCCCACTTGCTACTTTCCCACATCTTTGGTCACGTTAAAGGGGCGTTTACAGGCGCTGATCATGAAAAAGCAGGGCTGGTGGAGAAAGCTGACGGAGGCATCCTGTTTTTGGATGAGATTCACCGTTTACCCCCGGAAGGCCAGGAAATGATTTTCTATTTCATGGATACTCACACCTATAACAAATTGGGCGAAACGGATCGAAAAAGAGACGCGAGTGTGTTATTGATTGGAGCTACGACGGAGGATCCCGGATCATCCATGCTGAAAACCTTCATTAGGCGCATACCCATCACGATCAATATCCCTTCCCTTCAGGAACGTGCTATTGAGGAGCAAATGCTGATTTTGAAGCATTTGTTTGCTAACGAGGCCAATAGGGTAAACAAGCCGATTAGGATTGAACCAGAGGTAGTAAGAGCACTGATCGGCAGCGTCACTTACGGCAATATCGGCCAGTTAAAGTCGAACATCCAGCTGGTATGCGCTAAAGGGTTTTTAAACAGCATACATGAAAACAAAGAAGAAATAGGACTTGATTTTAAAAACCTGCCGGGAAATATCCGAGATGGTTTGTTTAATATTGATAAAACGCAATATAAGATGAAGGAAATGGGATGTATTTCCTCGTGCCTATACATTACTCCAGAAGGAAGAAAAGCTTTGGATGAAGAGGTTGTTTCCGAGCTGCCGTTTAACCTTTACAAACTAATTGAAGACAAGATTGGCATGCTGAAGGAAGAAGGGCTCGACGACGTCTACATCCACAGATTTATTGCTACGGATGTCAATATCCATATTAAAAGCTTTTATAACCGTTTTTATAACACCAAGGGGAGCAGGGAACGAATTCTGAAAATTGTGGACAAAGACATCCTTGAATTCTCCGAGCAGATTAAGGATATGGCCAAAAAAGAACTAAACCGAATTTACAGCGAGAGATTCGTGTATGCTTTCAGTCTTCATTTAAGCGCCTTTTTCAAGCGCACCAGAGAGAAAAAATACGGTGATGCACGAATCTATGAACCGATGAATGACCATGATGAAGAGTACAGACTGGCCCAGACTATCAAAAGTTTGATCGAGTCTAAGTTCGGTGTACATGTACCGGAGGCCGAAATAACTTATATGGCGATTCTTCTGAAATCTGTTGAGGAGGAACGACAGGGTAGTGTGGGAATTATTGTGGCGGCACACGGCACCAGTACAGCGAGCAGCATCGTCGGCGTCGTAGACAGCTTGCTGGGCAGTTCTAATCTTTGCGCTGTTGATATGCCCCTCGATGTCAGTCCTAGGGAAATTTTGGAGCTTATTATCGATAAAGTAAAGAGTATTGACCGTGGTAGAGGCGTGTTGCTGCTGGTTGATATGGGCTCTTTGCTCAATTTTGAAGAAACTATTATGGAACGTGTTGGAATCAATGTAAAGACCATTGATATGGTTTCAACTCCGCTCACGCTTGAGGCTGTCCGAAAGGCCAGCGTTTTTGACATGGGGATAGAGGAGATATACCAATCGCTAAAGGATTTCAGGGGATATAACAATAGCAGCGCCGCAGTGAAAGTAGTTCATAAGGCAATTGTGACGGTTTGCTCCTCTGGCAAAGGTGCAGCAGTCAAATTGAAAGAGTTTGTGGAGAAAATTGTCTGCGATTTGACGGATGAGGAAATACTGGTTGTCCCGGCAAACGTAAGGGAGTTGGATAAAGTGGTCCAGGATATGCGGTCTAAGCGAACAATTCTTGCCGTGATTGGAGTAAAACGGCCAAGCGAGCCGGAAATCCCGTTTATTCCCTTGGAAAAGCTGATTGAAGCAAGCGGTGAGCAGACATTGAGAGAGCTACTGCTGAATAACAAACAGATCCCTGCTGTGGATCAAAGCGTAGTCGTCAGGGAGTTATGCGAGGAAAGTCTGAAAGAATTTATGACTTATTTGAATCCCCACAAAATTCTGGGAATGGTGATGAGATTTGTGCAAGAGCTGGAACTTGGATTGGAAGTCAAATTTGATTATGCAACAAAAGTCCAAATTTCTACTCACACAGCTTATGCGCTGGAACGCATGGTTATTCGCGATGGACTTGTTTATCAGGGGGAAGTGAAACAGCTCGACCAGCGCATATTCGAGGTGGTAAACCGTTCATGCAGCATATTTGTTTCTGGTATGAATCTTATACTTTCTGATGACGAAAAATATTATATTTGCGATATGTTGAGCGAAGTATATAACTTTATTCCACAGTAATGACCAAAGAGTATAAAACGCTTTCATATGTGTATGAAAGCAGCGAGGATTGATAAATAATGATCTGTTCAGACTGGAAAAGACCTCCGACGCAACGGGGGTTTTTTGTTGTTTACAAAATTTCCTCTGATCTATACAGATGTTTGGCACAGAACTTGCATTATAGATATATATGGAGAGAAACAAAGGGGGTGAGACAGATGATCGGTGTAATTGTTGGGACACATGGGAAATTTTCTGAAGAAATACTGAGGTCAACGGAAATGGTTTTCGGCCAATTGGATAATGTGGCAGGTGTTACGTTTGAACCAGGTGAAAGTGTCAGCGGACTTGTAGAGAAATATAAGGCTGCGTTGGCATCGCTGGATTGGACGGACGGTGTTATCTTCCTTGTTGATCTATTCGGTGGCAGTCCTTATAATGCTGCCAGCCGAATTGTGGTTAACCATGAAAAAATGGATATTGTGACAGGAGTCAACCTGCCAATGATCGTTGACCTTCTTGCAAACAGAGGGATTGAACAAGTGGAGAATTTGGTAAATCTAGCGATCCATGCGGGGCACGATTCCATGATGTCTTTTCGTGCTATTCGAAACAGTCAATCAGAGGAGGAATTATAGAATGCAAATTGCATTAGTTCGTGTTGATGACCGTCTGATTCACGGTCAGGTGGCGACCGTTTGGGTGAAAGAAGCGAAGTGCAACAAGATCATCGCCGTTAGCGATGAAGTCGCAGCGGATACACTACGCAAAACCTTATTGCTTCAGGTGTCGCCGCCTGGAATTAAGGCGTATGTCGTAACGATTAACAAAGCGATAGAGGCTTATAATAACCCCAAATACAGTGATTTTAAAACATTGTTCCTCTTTACCAACCCTACGGATGTACTGCGGGTTGTGGAAGGGGGAGTACCCATCCGCTCGGTGAATGTAGGCGGAATGTGTTTTAAGGAAGGGAAGACACAGATTACCGGGGCGGTCTCCGTAAACCAACAGGATGTACACGCATTTCGTAAGCTGCATGAAAAAGGCATTGAGCTGGAAATCAGAAAAGTAGCCAGTGATCCGAAAATCAACTTAATTACCAAACTGCAGGATCTATGATCGTAAATACCAGGCGGCAACAAGAGAGGAGTTATAGAAATGACTGTTTTTCAAATTGTGATGGTAACACTGGTAGCGGCCATATGTGGCATGGGCAGCGTTCTGGATGAAGGGCAAACCCATCGTCCTCTGATTGCGTGTACGTTGATTGGCCTTGTCCTTGGCGATCTCAAAACTGGCATTATACTTGGCGGTACTCTGGAATTAATGGCTTTGGGATGGATGAATGTAGGAGCATCCATAGCACCAGACGCTGCTCTAGCCAGCGTAGTTTCCACCATTTTGGTCATCGTCGGCCATCAATCGATCGGCGCCGGAATTGCCGTTGCGATTCCAATTGCAGCCGCCGGACAAGTGCTTACCATTTTTGTCAGGACGATTACTGTCTTCTTCCAGCATTTAGCTGATAAGTATGCGGAATCTGCAAATTTCAAAGGAATTGAGCTATGTCACTTTACTGCCTTACTTTTGCAAGGTCTGCGCGTCGCTCTGCCCGCTGTTCTGGTGGCAGTTGCTGCAGAAACGGGTCTGGTGACTGCAATGCTTGACGCAATTCCGGAGGTTATCACAAGAGGACTACAAATTGCGGGCGGCTTTATCGTAGTCGTAGGGTATGCGATGGTCATTAATATGATGGCAGCCAAATACCTGATGCCATTCTTCTTTCTGGGCTTTGTCATTGCAGCTTTTACAAACATTAATCTGGTTGGTTTTGGGGTCATTGGCGCGGTTCTGGCTCTGCTTTACATCCAGTTGAGTCCAAAATACAACCAGCGTAATGAGAATATGGAAGAAATTGAAGAGTTATAGTAAATACCTGACGGAAGAGGAGAGCATTATGAAAGAAAAGAAGCTGACTAAAAGTGATTTAAATAAAATGTTTGTACGTTCATGCTTCCTGTTAGGCTCGTTCAATTTTGAGCGAATGCAGTCGATTGGTTTCTGTGTCACCTTGATCCCGGCGATTAAGCGGCTGTACAGCAAGAAAGAAGATCAAAAAGAGGCATTGAAAAGACATCTGGAATTTTTCAATACTCAACCGTTTATCTCGGCGCCTATTATGGGTGTAACGGCTGCGATGGAAGAACAGAAAGCGAGCGGCCAGCCGATTGACAATGCTACCATCAGTGGAGTCAAAGTCGGTCTAATGGGACCTCTTGCGGGAGTGGGTGACCCAATTTACTGGGGGACTTTACGTCCGGTTCTGGCTGCGCTGGGAGCCTCAATCGCCTTATCCGGCAGCCTTATCGGACCGTTTATTTTCTTCCTGCTCTTTAACATTGTACGCTTGGCAACGAAATGGTACGGTCTGAAATACGGTTATCACAAAGGTACGGAGATTGTCTCCGATATGTCGGGAAACCGGTTGCAAAAACTCACGGAGTCAGCCTCCATACTGGGGCTTTTCGTTATGGGCGCACTTGTTTCCAAATGGACCACCCTGAATGTGCCGCTGGTGGTATCAAGATATGTGGGGACGGATGGAAAAGAGGTTATTACGACCGTTCAGATGATTTTGGATCAATTGATGCCCGGACTTTTACCACTATTATTGACCTTTTTATGTATGAGGCTACTGAAAAAGAAAGTGAACGCAATCGCTCTGATTTTTGCTTTATTCGCAGTAGGCATTATTGGGTACGCATTTGGTGTTTTGGCCTAAAACGTGCCGGTCAGGGAGTCATCCTTGGCCGGACTTTGTCGGATTTTTGTGACCAAAACAGCGTAAACATATTGAGCTAAAGAGATAAATGTAAACGCTTTATTTGTAATGTTAAGAAATAACACTTGGTGTTCAAAATATTAAAAGAGGATGTGAAAGATGGTGAAGAGGAAGTTAAGTATGCTGCTTATTTGCTTTATGGTATTTAGTTTACCGTTAACTCCCGCCTTTGCAGCGGATCTTGGTTATTACGATGAAACTTACCGTAATCAGATTCATTTTTCGCCTGAGGCTAACTGGATGAACGACCCGAATGGAATGGTTTATTATAAGGGTGAATATCATCTTTTTTACCAGTATCATCCTTATGGAACGAAATGGGGACCGATTCATTGGGGGCATGCGGTGAGCAAAGATCTTATTCACTGGGAACATTTACCGATTGCATTATATCCAGATGAAAACGGTCAGATTTTCTCGGGAAGTGCCGTGATCGATTGGAACAATACAGCAGGGTTCGGAAAAGAAGCGATGGTTGCGATCTTTACTCATTCCGGGGATAACGGCCAGGTTCAAAGCATTGCGTACAGCTTAGATAGAGGCAGAACCTGGACTAAGTATGAAGGAAATCCGGTAATGCCGGATCCCCCGATATCGGATTGGCGAGACCCTAAAGTATTCTGGCATGAAGACTCCAGACAATGGGTGATGTCTTTGGCCGCAGCGAATAAAGTAATGTTTTATACTTCCCCCAATTTAAAACAGTGGACCTATGCAAGTGAATTTGGTGAAGATAACGGAATACAGGCCAACAGTCTGGATACCACTTCGTACGCTATGTCTTCACAGGAAGGCGGTTCATTCACCTATGAGGGAGATATTACCCTTAATAAAAAGAATGGCAGGGAAGGCTCAGGAGGTCTGGTTTTTCGTGCTGACAAGAATGCGAAAAACGGTTATGTCGTCAGCCTGGACGCCAAAAATGATGTCGTTACTTTAAATAAGAATGTCGATGGATCGATAACAGAAATTGCAAGCAAGTCTTTAACCCTGAGAACCTCATCAACTTACAACGTGCAGGTGGACGTATATGGTCATGACATTCATGTGTTTGTAGATAATCAGTCTGTAATTAAAGAAACGGATACTGAATTTGATTATGGTTATTACGGTCTGACCGCCTGGAATTCAACAGCTTCCGAAATGTAAATTTCAAGAACACCTCTAACTTTGCAACCAACCTATCTAATTGGGCGGCTGTAACCGGCCGGTGGGAAGATACCTTGGAGGGGAAAAGCGGTACATCAGCAGATGATGCTTTTATCATAAGTGGTAAGACTGGGGATAACTTTATATATAATGCGATTATTGATTTGTCAGAGGGAGGAGATGAAACAGGATCACTTATTTTCCGAGCGGATGCTGATGCGGAAAATGGATATATGGCGAATATCGATGCTTTAAACGATAAAGTGAAAATCGTGAAAATGGAAGACGGGAATAGAACGGTTCTGGCCGAAACCACAGTAACGCTGGATACTTATCAAAGCCATGATTTAAAAGTGAGCACATTAGGAACAAATATAAAGATGTATCTGGACGGAAATCTCATTCATGATATCGATGATGCAACCTTCCTGTCCGGCCATTTTGGATTACATCTTTTGCACTCTTCTGCGATATTTCAGGATGTTCAATTGGGTAGAAATATCATGACCGATGAGAAAGAAATCACCAATCATGATTTTGAAACAGGCGATTTAACCGGATGGACTGTGACCCAGGGTGATACTCTTTCGGATGATCATGTATCCAGTGAAGCGACTTATTGGGGTGGATCCTTCGGACATGAAGGGAATTATCACTTGTGGGGATATTCCAAGCTTCACGAGGGAGATGAAGCAACGGGTGAACTGCATTCCTCCTATTTTAAACTAGGCGGTTCCGGTGAAATCAATCTATTATTAGGAGCAGGCGATGATGGCGACAATACCTATGTATCATTGGTCAGAGCAGCCGACGATCAAGAATTGATCCGCCAGGCCAATATAAAATTTAATGAGGAAAAATATTCAAAATACGTATGGGACGCGTCCAAATATATTGGTGAAGTGTTATATATCAAGGTAGTAGACCATGCAAAAGATGGTTACGGTCATATAAATGTTGATGATGTTAATGTTTATAATGAAGGGATCATATCGGATAAAGTTGACCAGGTTGCAAAAGAGCCGGAGAAAACAGATATGAAACAAAGCGGACTCCTCACAGATTGGTCCGCTGTTTCTGGACAGTGGATTCCTTCCACAAACGGCAGCATCGGAGGAGTATGGGAATGTCCTACGTTAGTCGAATTGCCGGTTGATGGCGACCCTTCAAAAAGAAAGTGGGTCCTACAGGTAAGTATAAATGATGGTGCTCCGGCAGGCGGATCGGGCATGCAGTATTTTGTAGGCAGCTTTGACGGTAAAACGTTTAAAAATGAAAATACTTCCGATAAAGTGTTATGGACTGACTATGGCGCTGATTTTTATGCTGCTGTGGATTGGAGTGGAGTAGAAGGGAAGAAGGGTGAGAAATATTGGCTCGGCTGGATGAGTAATTGGAAGTATGCCAACGATACACCCACCTCAACGTGGAGAAGTTCAACAACACTGCCGCGGAAGATGGAGCTCACTCAAACCGCAAAGGGTCTACGTTTAAAACAAACCCCTATTTCGCTAAAAAGCATTCGTGACAGAGGGGATCGTATATCGTATACCAATAAAATGATAACGGGTAACAGCCATCTTCTTTCTAATTTATCAGAAGATACATTTGAACTGATCGCTTTGTTTGATGTATCGGATACTAAGGCAACAGAATTTGGCTTCAAGATCCGTGAAGGAAGTGAGCAATATACTACTGTCGGTTACGATGTCTACAACGAACAATTATTCGTAGACCGAACTCATTCAGGAGATTTCGATTACGGAAGTAATGTAGTTGGCAAGCATGAGGGACCATTACAGGCAAAAAACGGTACGGTTAAATTGCAGGTTATTGTTGATAGATCAGCTGTAGAGGTGTTCGGCAATGATGGTACGACAGTGATTACCGATCAGATATTTGCGGATTCTGCAAGCAAAGGACTAAAGATCTATAGTAAGGGCGGAAATGTAAAGCTGAAATCTTTGGACCTATATCCTCTAAAGAGTGTATGGAAAGAAAAGAACTCTTCTTTTAAATCCAACTTATCAGGTTGGACCACCGTTAACGGGAAGTGGGCGGACACCATTCATGGAAAACAGGGACAGAGTAAGGGAGATGCTTTTATAGTATCAAAAGTGACCGGCAGGAATTTTGTATATGAAGCCAATATAAACGTGCCAGATACAGATTCCCACCCCGGTAATTCTGAAAAAGATTTGATAGATAACTCCATTGGAGCGGGTTCATTGGTTTTTCGTTCTGACTTAACAGCAAAGAATTCGTATGCAGCAAATGTTGATATAAAAAATAATATTGTAAAATTAATTAAATTTGTTGATGGGACCGGATATGAAATTGCGACATATAACAATGATGGAAAACTGGATTTACAGCCAAATACAGATTATCATCTCAAAGTAGAAGCTCAAGGCAATATCACTAAGGTTTATTTGAACAATAAATTAGTTATCGACACAAAAGATCAAACTTATAAAGAAGGATACTTTGGTCTCAATGTATGGGATACAACGGCTTTTTTTAAAGAAGTTAAAGTGAAACTAAAACATAAAGATGAATGATTAAGAAAAGTTAGATAATGATATTTGTATCTCTATGGATTTAGTTTGTGTCGCCGCACAGCGATACAAACTTTTTTTAATTATTTGGTCCATTTTCAGAGACAGAATACTTAATCCTGTTTGGTTCAATGTACATCGACACAAAGTTTCCAATCAAAACTACCCTATGTTTGGTTTGTTCAATTCGATTAAATACGAACAAAAATTGCTCTTCCAACTTTATGCCTTTCCCACTTGATATTTTGCTTACAATGTATTCTTCAACCCATATATAGAAGGTATCGTCTTCAATCATAACCGCTTCTGCAAATTTCCTGCTTAAGCTTGGATTTTATAACTTAATGATGGGGGCATTATCAATGAATAAGGATGATGAGAAATTACTGCAATATTATCTGGAACTCAAAGGTCCGAATGCGGGAGAATGGAACTCCTCTCCACAGTGCATTCACACACAGTTGGTGACAAGGGATTACGTAGAGAAGACATTCGATATTTTTGTCACGACCAGCGGCTCCAATTCACCCAACCGGTCCCGAGGGACGCTGAGCTCCTGTTCGCCGTATTCACTCACCACCGTTTTCTTGCTTTTTCCGTTACGGCTGTTGCGGTCGTTTTGGCTTGGACTTCATGTTTCTCATAGCCCAGATGGGTATCCAGCTCGGCCTCCAACATCTCTTGCAAAGTTTCAGCAAATAACTCTTTTAAAGCCTTCTGTGCATCTTGAGCCGTCACCAGCTTATTCTCTTTGATGAACGCTCTCAGTTGCTGTTTCGTCCAAAGTCCCATGTGCGCTCCCCCAACCTTTCTTGATTACCAGTTTAATGGTTTGGGGAGTTTACACAATCTATTTTACAGACTCAATTTTTCATACTCGTTGAGAACATCGTGTAATACATGATGTTCTCAAATAACTTGTTTTCGCTAATCTATAAGTTAAAGAACGGGTTATCTCGCTTATGAAGGGGATACCTGATTCCTTTTAAACAATCCCCATACCTGTTCGGCCATGTATTTCGGTGAATGTGGCATGTTATTTATAATCCACCATTCGATTACCCCAATGAATGCAAAGGCCATAAAGTGCGTGATCAATAGCTTGTCATACCCCTTATTAAGGTCCTCCATATTGACTTGGTCTTTTATGTTCCCTGTCACGATCTCTAACATATGCTCCCGAAATGCAGGGATTCCTTTATTCGAAAGCATGGAAGCGAAAAACGTATGGTTCTGCTCAAAGTATTGAAAAACAGGTAACAAAGAATGAATAAAATCAACCTTTCCCTGATTTGGATCGATGCAAACGGAGATCATTCTGCTCAAATGCTCATCGATGCATTTGTTAAGAAGATCGTATTTATCGGTGTAGTGAAAATAAATGGTTCCCCTGTTAACATTCGCCCGATCCGCAATCTCATTAATAGTTATTTCTTCAAAATCCTTCTCCGAGATCAAACCTATAAATGCATTAAATATGGCTGCCTTTGTTTTTAGGATTCTACGATCAATTTTAACTCCCATAATGTATAGCCTCCAGAAGATATTTAACAAATTATTTGAATCCGTTGAATATAAAACAAAAATCACTTTTTTAGCGATTGAAGAAATCAACATAATCCATATAATAATAACCAACGAACGTTATATATTCAACGAAAGTTCGATTAAGTTTTGTTATAACCTAAATGCTCATTGAGTTATCAGCACATTCTTGCAATATAATATCGAGGTGATCGACTAATGAACATAACGCTTTTTGGTGGTAGTGGTGCAATTGGGAAAATTTTGACTGAGGTAGCAATTCAAAACGGGGATAACGTTACCCTTTATGCTAGAAATGCGGGGAAAATTGGACAGAAACATGAGAAGCTAAATGTTGTCGAGGGTCAATTATCTAATCAAGACTTGGTGGAACAAGCAATATCGAATGCTGATGTCGTCATTAGCACATTGGGACCCGCACTCGATACGTCCAGAAAATTAAAAGGTACCCCTGTTGCAGATGGTCATGAGGTTATTGTAAATGCGATGAGGAAGTTAAATAAGAAACGACTCATTACACTTGCTACTCCAACCTTGAAATCTGATAAGGATCGGAATTCGATTGCCACAGTTGTACCAGGAATTATGGCCAAGGTGATGTTTCCGAATGGTTATCACGAAATGAAAAAGCTTGAGAAAATCATCAAGCGATCTTCTTTAGACTGGACAGTAGTTCGGATTATTAATCCAAATGTAAGGCATAAGGAAAACGTTCATTATGCTTACTCGCTAGGCGATCAGCCAGCCAAGATGGGGGTATCCCGAGAAAATATCGCTAAATTTATGTATCATGCAGCTTCCGAGCCATCCTTAATTCATCAAATGCCGATTGTATACAACAGTTGAGAAATGATTCGATCTGTTTATCAAGTGAAGGGAGAGGAACGAAATGAAAGTAGAGATTTGGTCGGACATTGGCTGCCCATTTTGTTATATCGGAAAACAGCGTTTCGAGGACGGGCTGGGGCGGTTTGCATCCAAAGATAAAGTGAATGTGGAGTACCGGAGCTTCCAGCTAGATCCTTATGCCGAGAAATACCCTGCTTACGATGTACATGACTTGTACGTTTCAAAGCATGGTGGCAGCAGAGAAGAAGCCAAGGCCATGCATAAACAATTTGCCCAACAAGCGAAGAGCGATGGAGTGGATTTTCGATTTGACCGAATAATCCCTACTAATTCGCTCGATGCGCATCGATTGATCAAGTTTGCGGGTACCTATGGCAAGAGTGCGGAAGTGTTGGAGCTTTTGTATAAAGCGTATTTCACAGATTCCAAGCATATCGGCGACGCGGACACACTGGCCGACATAGCGGCGGAAGCCGGTATGGATCGCGAGAAAACGATCAACGTGCTGGAAAGCACGCAATATGCGGATGAAGTTCGTGCAGATGGGCGCGAAGCAAGCAACCTTGGAGCTAAAGGTGTACCTTTCTTTGTCATCAACCGCAAATATACGATTTCAGGCGCAGCACAATCAAGCGAAGTATTTCTGGAGGCGCTGCAAAAAGCATGGGACGAGGAACATCCGCTGATGACGTTAGATACGACTCTAAACCAAGAATCAGGCAATGTTTGCGAGGATGGTTATTGTACGCCAAAAAACAGTTGACGGAGGCGCCATTAAAGTAATCGTAAAACAGCGGCAGTCCAGGACTTTATTTTCTCGTCCATAGCTGCCGCTGTTTCTTTTATTGGAACTCTTTGGGTTTTAATGCTTGGCGAATCAGTTGATTGAATTGACTCATATGGTGATCAAAACTGAATTGTTCGTCAGTGGCTGTACGTGCAATAAGGCCGTCAATCAGCGCATACAACCAGAGAGAAAGGGTCTCCACATCATAATCTGGATCTACTTGTTTTTCATGAATAGCACTTGTAAGCAGATTTTTGAATGATTCACGCATGATGATATCACTTTGATTGAAGACATGTCGCACACCCTTATTGCGTGAAGCTTCAGCCAAAATTTCGATCCATAATCTCTGGTCCATAGGATATACGGGATTACTGACACAACTAGTTATAATCGTCAGAATCTGTCCGAGAGGATCTTTTTCGGTTTCTTTAAATTCCATTTTGGACAAGGCATGGCGCTGTTCTTCTTCCACCAGTGCAATAATAAATGCATCTTTACTTGGAAAGTGGCGGTACAGATTCCCTGCACTCATTCCTGCTTCTTTTGCAATTTCGACAATGCCTGTTTTGTGAAATCCATTGCGTGAAAAACATCGAACAGCAGCCTCGATGAGCAAGCGTCTGCTATCGTCTTTTTGTTTCATTCGTTTCGATTTAGGCGGTTCAGAGTTATTCATTGTATTTCAAATGTACAGGGATACCTTCTTGGCTCTTATCCCTGCAACCTCCTTGTTTCGCGAAATAATGTACATCCATCATACCATGTACATTACCATAGTCTGCATTTGGATTAAAGTGTATTAAAGACTGGACGCTCTTTGTTATCAATATCTCCAAGCAGAGGTAAACGAGACAGCATGTTCGCCAAGAAATAAGAGTCCCAAGGGAAATGTTCAGTGATCCCTAGACCGACTACATCATAGGATTTGGCTACATCTTGCAAAACTCGGATAATGGTTTCCATACTTGGTCCTTGTGGGAAGCTCTTGGTGTATTCTTCGTATGTTCCCGGATAAGCAACCAGAAGAGAACGGAATTCTTTCATATCCAGTACATCCAGATCAAAATGAATAATAATCTTGGACGGTTTTTTCTCAGCTAGCCATTGGAGCACTTTAGAACTATCCTGCTTAATTTCATCGGGACCTACAATATCTAATTTCATGTTTTTCATGGGCTCTGAGTGAAGAGCATCGATCATGTCGTTCAATCCTACATATAGGATTTGTTCAGGTTTAAAAAGATGAGGAACCTCTGCAACAAATTCCTGATCACCTACACCAAGCAAATTGGCAAGAACATGAGCATGATGATTTTCAAAGTCTTCAGGGATCGAGACATCAGGGTGAGCATCTACCCATAACAGAGCAACATCTCCATCATATTTCTCATTCAAATAAGAAAAAGGAGCAAGTTCTACACTGCAATCCCCTCCAAGGACAACGATACGTTCAGGGTTATGTTTATGAATTAGACTTTTGGCTGATCTAGCTTGTTGCAATACGGTACTTTTGGCAATTATACCTTGTTCTTTTTCTACATTAGGGTTCAGATCGACGGGTACTTCTTCAAAAGGACCATTAGACTTGGGAGCAAGCCAGTTTAACAAGTGAGCTCCCAGAACGTAAGGAGGGTTGTTCCCTCCTTGCCATTGAGGGAATAACAAACGCAGTGTACGGCTTGTATCCATTTCATTCATAAGAAATTTCTCCTTTTATTTAAGTTAGTGAACGTTCATTCACTTAAAATGATACAAGATTACTTTTTATATTGCAAACCCTAAATAACAGGGAATGCCTATTTGAAATTATGCTGATTATACAATGAAAATCATGAAATTCTAAAGGAAGCTTTTTATCTTTTATTATTTTTGACACTCTTGGTCAATACTATAAAGATAACAAAAAGAAGTGTATAGCAAATGAGAAAAATTCTTTTTGATAAAGAAGGAGCAAGCCGATGGCAGTTAAGACAAAGAGTAAAGGAAAGATAGAAACACTCATATACTAAAGGCAATTTGACACTTTTTTATATTGGATAAGATAATAAGTTTGTGTAATTTATATAAGTTGAACTAAAGATTAGAAAACTAGGATCAGGAATTTCAACCCTGCTTGTCGAATAGTTAAGAAACCATATTTGGATAGGTAGGGAATGAGGATGAACAAATCATTAGAGTGGAATGAAGTCATGCAAGCGATGAAAAATACGAAAGATCGCCGCATGTATGATCGATTTTTAATTAAAATTTCATGCTTTTGAGTAAAGGAAAATAAGTAAAGACTTGATGTAAACATGATGAACTAAAACACATGAGAGAATACTTTGTTTTGTTTCCTTCCATTATCGTATATTTCATCTGGCAGCATTATTTCATCGAAGGAATTATACTAACTGATTTGATCGTTATCTAACCACAGTAGAATGTGGGAAAATGTGGGATAATCATGATTGCTTTCAGCAGCGATATACATAGGACGGGAAGTGGGAAATCCGAGTGAGACTTTTCCTAAGAATTTTAGTAACGAGGTTTTACTGATATAGAGCATCAAGTACGGGTACGCAACGAACGCGGACAATTCTCAGCACATTTTCAGTTATTTCGCAAGGAGCTGCAGAGAGGGGATATCCAGCAAGCGGATATACTCGTACTGCCCACATTAGCATGGAGATTCCCCCCCCAATGGATACGATTCCAATACCAGAACTGGCGAGGTACAGAAATCCTAGCGTGGACGGACAGGAATTAATGAAGAAAAGAAAAACCGAGGTAGTTCAGCAAACCTGGAGCTGTCATATATACGAGTGAGACAAAATGGAATCAACCCGGGCAATACCAAATCTGCGCTGCTAAGTGTCATTTCCTCCGTTGTGGCAGATGTGGGTTCCTCTCCATAGGACGTCATGTACCAGGATTCATCATCTCTCACGTCTACATGTTGCAGCTCAGCCTCATCTACCGTTGTACCCGTACCGGAACTCGTTGATACGATTGAATTCATTGGAATAGATGGATTTTAACCTGAAAAATATCGAGGGGAAATCATTTTTTTCATCACTATATTGTACAACCGGTTGTCTATAAAGTGGGATGTAAACGAATACAACAATTGAATTCATCATGTTATTATGAATCCACAGCAAGAAAGAAGTTAATCCTGCTGAGTAAAAGGAAATATAAAACAATTTGCAAGGAGGATTTTTTCAACCCTTTGGGGTTGGAAATGGATTTAAACCTAGCTTCGAAAACTAACATACCAGGAGGAATTAACATGTCAAATTCAAAAATTAAAATCGCCGTAGCTTGTGGAAGCGGAGTAGCAACTTCTACTATCGCAGCAGATGGAGTGAAAGAGGTATTAAAAGAAGCAGGAATTGAACATTACGATATCATTAAAACGAGTATGGCGGAATTACCGAATATTATTGACAACGTCGATATTGTTCTGACAACTAATAATTTTAAAACCGATGAAAAGCCATATATGAACATCATGGGATTTGTAACAGGGCTTAATGAAGAAAAATTGAAAAATCAATTGGCTGAAAAACTGCTGGATTTAAAAAATAGTTAAGGTGGTAGATCATAATGGATACTGTGCATAATATTATTAAATCTATTACTGATATGGGAGCAACAGCGATTTTACCAATAATAATCACCGTATTAGGTCTAGTTTTTCGAATGAAAATTGGAAACGCTATCAAATCCGGTCTTTTAGTTGGGGTAGGCTTCTTAGGTTTAACATTAGTTGTTGGCTTGCTCAATTCCTCCCTAAAACCGGCAGTTGATTATTATGCAAAAATCGGTTCTGGATTTACAATTGCAGATATTGGATGGCTAGCTGTAGGGGCGGCATCTTGGGTGCCTCCTTTTGCAGCATTAGCAATCCCTCTTGGTTTAATTATTAATCTAGTATTAGTTCGACTTAGATGGACAAAAACGTTAAATGTGGATATATGGAATTACATGCATTTTCTAATCCCAGGAGCTTTGGCTTACTTTCTTTTTGACAGTTTCTGGTTAGGGTTGGTAGTAACATTGGTGATGTCTGTTATTGCTCTATTCGTTGGTGATTTAATTGCTTCAAAATGGCAAGAATACTTTGGTTTAGAAGGTACAACCTGCACAACTATTATTTATTCAGCTTGGGGTTATCCGATTGCCTGGCTGGTAAATAGAATCATTGATTTCATTCCTGGTTTAAATAAATTGGAGTTTTCTCTGAGTAAAATTAATAAAAAAATAGGCGTTCTCGGGGACCCAGTTATTATTGGATTTATTGTTGGGTTAGTTTTAGGGGCAATTACTAAAAGACCTGTTACAGAGATAGTGACTATGGCCACAGGGATAGCTGGAGTTATGGTATTAATGCCTAAAGTTGTTGGAGTGATGATGGATGGGCTATCTCCAATTGGGAAATCGGCAAAAGACTTTATGATTAAACGCATGGGGAATAACTCCAATCTAAATGTGGGGATGGATATTGCGCTAGGCTTAGGCGATCCGACTACTATTACAACTACAGTCGTTTCTATTCCAATTGTTATGTTATTGGCACTCATTTTACCTGGAGTTCAGTTCTTTCCAATAGGACTGTTAATGTCTGTTACCTATATTTCTGTAATGTGTACGTTAACAAGTAAAGGAAATCTATTCCGTTCTATTGTGTCGACAGTAGTATTTTGTATTATCACATTTTATTTGGCAGGATTTGTTGCACCAGGTGCAACACAGATGCTTAACAGTGCAGGTGTCGAGTTAAAAGGTTTAGGGACAGATGTTACTTTTTCTGAGATATGGAACTTATTAATTTATTGGGCAAGCACTTTAGTTAAATAAAGACTAGAGAAGAGGAAAAATAATGAATCTGATTTTACCTTCAATATTTGCAGCAGATTTAATGAACTTAAAAAGTGAATGCGATGTTTTATATGAAGAAGGATTTCAAGTACTTCATGTAGATATGATGGACGGAAACTTCGTCCCTCATATCGCATTTGGACCAGAACAAATTAAAAATATAAAAAAACAAGTGAATATGAAATTAGATGTTCACATGATGGTATCAGCCCCAGAGCAGCATATAGCGAGTGTGTTGGACACTGGAGCAGAAATGATATCAGTTCACTATGAATCAACTCCTCATATTCGTTTTGTCATTGATCAGATTAAGCAACATGGAAGGAAAGCAGGGATCGTCATTAATCCTGGGACGGACACCTTTATATTGAAACCTTTTCTAAACATCATTGACTATGTTCTAGTTATGTCGATCAATCCAGGAAGACCTAATCAAGTTTTTATGGAAGAAACGATTGATAGAATAAGAGAACTGAAAGTAATGATAGGTCAACGAGATATTCAGATCGAAGTTGATGGTGGAGTCGATGAGAGTATAGCTAGTCAATGTATCGAAGCTGGAGCATCTTTGGTTGTCATCGGATCATATTTATTTTCGAATAACAAAGCACATGTGAAGAATTTGAAAAGTCTAGAACATGGAGAGAGAAAGGATGAGAGAAAATGAAATCATTAAAACTGTATGGTGCCAGAGACATACGTTTTGGAGGAGCGGAAAAACCTCAAATACTGGATGGAAAAGATGTCATTGTAAAAATAAAAGCATGTGGCATTTGTGGATCTGATATCTCTCGATATAAAAAATTGGGTGCAGTCACACCTGGTCAGGTATGGGGACATGAATTTGCAGGTGTTGTAGAACAAGTTGGCGATCAAGTAACAGATCTAAAAGTTGGAGACCATGTTGCTGGATGTCCAGCACTAATTGAAGAAGATGATTATTATTATCGAGCAGGTCAACCAGCTAGAGCGAATTCATTGCATGCAATAGGTGCTAAGGAACCTGGTGGATTCGCCGAATACATTAAACTCCCAGAGAAGAATTTAGTTAAAGTACCTGATGATTTGGATTTCGAATCAGCTTCTATGGTAGAACCTTCTACTGTAGTTTTACATGGGTATTATCGAACCAATCTATCGGTGGGCGACGATGTGGTCATTGTTGGAGCAGGGGGAACCATTGGGTTGTTTGCTGTTCAATGGGCAAAAATATTTGGCGCGAAAAAAGTAATTGCGGTTGATATTGATGATGAAAAACTTCAAATTGCGAAGGAATTAGGCGCCGATTATACGATAAATTCTCTGAATGAAGATGTTCTGACAAAGGTCGCTGAATATACGGATGGCATGAATGCAGATATTGTAGTTGAAGCAGCTGGAACGCCCCATACAGCAGCAACTGTGTTTGGTTACGCCAAAAAAGGCGGCGGAGTTGTGTTCCTAGGTATCCCTTATGCAGACGTTGCGATGGAAAGATTTTATTTTGAAAAAATCCTAAGAAGTGAGTTAACCGTGTGGGGATCATGGAGTTGTGTATCCGCACCATTCCCAGGTAAGGAATGGGCAACGACTGTTCACTTTATGCACAATAACAGATTAAATACTAAAAAAATGATTACACATCGTATACCGCTTGAAGAAGGTTCAGAAATGTTTGAACGATTAATGGAAAGAAAAGAACTTATCGGCAAGGTAATCATGTATCCAGAAAGCTGAAGGTGAACTTATGGACAAATTAATTAAACAAATGGAAGTCATTATGAAAGAATTAGAAAGAAGTATTTCCTTAATGAATGTTGGTGAAAGTGAACAAATTCTGCAAGTCTTGTATAATACAAAGCGGATTTTCCTTGCTGGTTCAGGGAGATCAGGTTTAGCGATCCGTGCTTTCGCTAATCGACTGTTGCACTTAGGTAAAACGGTTTATATTGTTGGTGATATTACTACTCCAAGCATTCAAGCAGAGGATATTTTATTTATTGGTTCTGGTTCAGGAGAAACCGCTGGTCTAATAGTAAATGCAAAAAAAGCAAAGCAATCAGGAGCAAAGGTAATTCTTAATACAACGAATTCGCAGTTCGACTTTGGGGAAACTAGCTGATTACATGCTTTTAATTAATGTTGACAATAAAGAAACGGATACTGATTTAATGGAATCTTCTATTCAACCCATGGGATCGGCATTTGAGCAATTAAGTCTTCTCTTGTATGATGCGATTGTTTTGGAATGGGTAGCTAATTTTAATGAAACCTATGATGACATGAAATTAAGACATGCTAATTTGGAATAAACGTTTGATTTGGAGGCAGAACAAAATTTCGATTCTTCACAGAGCGCCTCCAAGAGCAAAGATTAAATTGAGTAATTTGAATATGACCTAAACTTGAAGCCTCTTATATAATCCTCTGGAGCTGTCAATATTATTATTAACAAGGAAGGAGGAGAGAGAGCCATGCAGCTTGATGATAGAAGCAGCAGCTTGCTGCAAGAATTGTTATCAAATCCAAGTGTGAAGAGTAAGAACTTGGAACATAAGTATGGTTTAAGCCGTAGGCAAATCAGTTACAGCCTTGAAAAAATCAATGACTGGTTAGAGGGCCAACGCCTACCAAAAATTGAACGGAATAAACAGGGTGTTTTTATTGTTGATGCTACTCTCTTCTCTGCTGTGCCTAATGAAGTAAACAAGCCTTCGACAAAAAAGTATACTTTTTCTGAAGCAGAGCGAGTGGAACTTATTATTCTGATCCTACTGAGTCGTAGTGAAGAATTATCTTTATTTCATTTTACCAGTTCCATTTATGTAAGCAAGAATACCATACTAAATGATCTAAAAGCAGCACAAGAATTAGTCGAACCTTATGATCTTAGTATCCGTTATTCTCGGTTATCTGGTTACTCAATTGAGGGTGTTGAATTTCAAAAAGAAAGTTATTGATTGATGTCGTTAACAAAATTCATCACATGTACAATGGGGAAAAATGGGTTCAACAGTTAGCAGAGATCACTGAAAAAGAAGTGCAACAGATTCATGAACGTCTTGAAAAGATTGAAAGCCATCTGAGCTTGAAATTTACAGACGATAAGATGAAAACTTTGCCGCATATCCTACTGATCTTGCTGCGAAGAATCAAACTTGGGAAAACAATAAATTCCTTTCATATTAGCTATGAAGAATTATCGGATACCAAGGAGTACCAAGCGGTTCAAGAACTACTATCGGATTTGGAGCATATACCGACCGAGGAAAGATTATTCATAACATTGCAAATTCTTACGACGAATGTTTCCTCATCTGAGCTCCTTGGGGAAGATATCGTATCAGATTTAAATCAGGCATTGAAAAAGATGCTGGAGCGATTCGAGAAAATGTCCTGCATCCTCTTACAAGACAAAAAGCAGTTGTTGCATATGATCATGCTGCATATAAAACCTGCATATTATCGCATTAAATATAAACTTACTATTACTAATCCACTACAAGAAACAATTAACAGTGAATTCATAGAACTGCACCACCTTGTAAAAAAGTCAGCAAAACCTTTAGCTGATTACATTGGCTGTGATATTCCAGATAGTGAATGCACTTATTTAACGATGCTGATAGGCGGTTGGTTAACAAAGCAAGGAGACAGCATTCTGAGTAAAACAAAAGCAGTAGTGGTTTGCGCTAACGGAGTATCCGTTTCTAAGCTTTTACTCATTACCTTGAATGATTTATTTCCTGAATTCATTTTTCTGGATTCCTTATCTGTGAGAGAATTCAAGATGTATGATTTGGAATATGACATTGTTTTTTCTTCCGTATATCTGCAAACGAACAAACGACTATTTATAGTCAAGCCAATATTACAAAAGGAAGAAAAAATCTCTCTACGAAAACAAGTGATGGAATTATTGCATGGATTCACTCCATCTGAATTAAGTTTGAAAAATATTCTAGAGATCGTTGAGAAATATGCAACCGTTCAGAACAGGCAACTTCTTGCAAAGGAATTACAACAATACTTTACAAGCCATCACTCGTTGTCTTTCAAAACACAACCCGAATTACAAAAGACAAATTTGCATGACCTGATAACGCCGGAGAATATTACATTGCTTCCTTCAGTATCATCTTGGGAAGAGGCTATACGATTAGGGGCGCTACCGCTGCTGCTTCAAGGGAGTATCCAACCTTCTTATGTAGAAGCTATGATCCAACATTACGATGTGGAAGATCCGTATATCATTATTAGCCCAAATGTGGCAATTCCTCATGATAGTCCCGAAAGTGGCGTAAACGAAGTAGCTATGAGCTTGCTCCGTTTAGAGCAAGGCGTTGAATTTGCAAGAAATAGGCCGATAAACATCGTTATTATTATAGCCGCTGTCGATAAACAACAGCACTTAAGGGCATTGGTTCAGTTAATGAAACTTGTTGAAAGTAAAGACGATTGTGAAGCTATCATTCAAGCCCAAAGTGCAATGGATATCCATAGTATCATCAAAAAATATGGTACGGATTAATAAAAAGATATCTATGTTTTCCGATTTTTATAAAAGGGAGTAATTATTATGAGCGCAAAAACGATAAATGGACTCGTGTTTGATCAGGATTTAATTCAACTGCACGCACGTTACGATTCGAGGGAAGAGCTTATCAAAAGCTTTGGAAAAATGATAGAAGAGAAAAATTATGCCAAAAAAGGATATACAGAATCATTGCTTCAACGTGAAATCGAATATCCGACCGGAATCAACATGGGGACAATTGGTATAGCAATTCCACATACAAATAAAGAATTCGTTAACGAAACTGCTATTGCCGTTGCAGTTTTAGATAATAGCATAGAGTTCGAGGATATGGGGGGATCAGATGAAACTGTCAACGCAGAAATCGTGATGGTACTTGTAGTGAAAAATCCTAAGATGCACATCTCATTTTTAAAGAACTTAACAAGTTTGTTTCAAGAAGAAAAATTCGTTAAACGTTTTCAAAATGCAACTAATCCTGACGAGATCGAGGAAATACTCTTGAAGTTGCTTTAATAGAGACACATAAAATAATGTTGTAAAATTAATTAAATTTGTTGATGGGACCGGATATGAAATTGCAACATGTAACAATGATGGAAAACTGGATTTACAGCCAAATAGTTTGAACAATAAATTAGTTATTGACACAAAAGATAAACTTATAAAGAAGGATACTTTGGGCTCAATGTATGGGATACAACGGCTTTTTTTAATTATTTGGTCCATTTTCAGAGACAGAATACTTAATCCTGTTTGGTTCAATGTACATCGACACAAAGTTTCCAATCAAAACTACCTTTATAAAATCCAAGCTTAAGCAGGAAATTTGCAGAGGCGGTTATGATTGAAGACGATACCTTCTATATATGGGGTGAAGAATACATTATAAGCAAAATATCAAGTGGGAAAGGCATAAAGTTGGAAGAGCAATTTTTGTTTGTATTTAATCGAATTGAACAAACCAAACATACCTTAATGATGGGGGCATTATCAATGAATAAGGATGAGGAGAAATTACTGCAATATTATCTGGAACTCAAAGGTCCGAATGCGAGGGATGGAACTCCTCTTCACAGTGCATTCACACACAGTTGGTGACAAGAGATTACGATTCGATATTTTTATGAAATCCAAGTATGTAATGTGGGTATCGGAACTGGAGATTGGGACGATTACCTTGGATATTGGCTTAAGGGAAGAGGCATTTTAACAAAAGACCATGACGATAAAACTCCGTGCAGTGCATGAATAAACAACAAGCACTGCACGGAGTTATTGTTCTGAGGTGGGTGTCAGCTCACTTTATAAATTAGGTTTTTAAAAAATTCCGCACTTTCTCATCCTATCTATTTAAGGTATTAACGTTATCTCAACTTGGTGCAGCAGCCCGTCATCAAATAACGGCAGTATGTTACCAGAAATCAAGCGACCATCTACATGGATTTCTACATTTCCTTTGGATAGATGGGAAGGGTTATTAATGGAAATCTGATATTGATTGCCGCGGAATTCGCGGTACACTTCAGCTGAATCCCATTCCGGAGGGAAACAAGGATCTATTCGCAATCCAGCGTAATCCCGCTTAATACCCAGTATGCCTTCGTACAGGCTCATGAGTCCCCAGGCAGAAGTTCCGGTTGTCCAGGATTGATAGGATTTTCCGTAAAACTTAGGATGTATGGAATAACAATTGGTAAAGACATACGGCTCTGCCCCAGATCGAGTGGAAGGGTTTGCTTCACTGTCAGGGATGATTTTCTTCAACGTACGAATCGCTGATTCTCCACGTCCCACCTTACAATCTGCAATTATCTTGAAGCCTGTGGCATGACAGTAAACCCCACCATTCTCAAATAACCCCGGTAGCATACCAGACATTCTCCCAACATTAGGGGAGTATTCCGGATAAGGAGGCATGTTGATTGGGAAACCAAATTCATGCTCCATACTGTCAATCGACTCCAACACTTTTGGAAGCTTTTCCTCATTCGGAATGTCCGCAAGAATAGCCCATGATTGGGCATTGATATAAATTTTGCTGCCTTCACTGTCTTTGGAACCGATATTTTCTATTTTGCTCAGCGCACGCATATACCAGTTTCCATCCCAGGCTGACTCATTAATCGCCCGACGGAGCAGATCGTACTGTTCTGTTAAGTAACTGGCATAGTCACTATCTCCGACAATTTGCATCAGTTGGCTCAATTCTCGCAGGCCGTAGCAGAACTGCTCTGAGAGCATGACTGACTCTGCTTCAGGGTCAGTTGTAATATTCAGAGCATCATTCCAATCTGCAAACATGATACGTACCAAGCCATTTGTCCCTTTATCCTCAATCAAGCGATTGACAGCTGCCTTCATATGCTCAAGTATCGTTCCAGAGCCACCATCCTGATATTCGATCTCTAGATCAAGGAGCGAATAATCTCCAGTTTCCTTAATCAGCTCAATTACCGCCCATATAATCCAGAAGGGTTGGTCCGAGTAGCGAGTGTCGTCATAGGGGAACCAAGTAAGTACGGCATGACCTTCCTTGAACTGATGTCTCAAGCATTCGATAATTTCTTCTTTGGCCCGATCCTGTCGATAATTCAGCAGAGCAACAGCTATTTGAAGATTATCCCGAACTCCTTTCTTGCCGACTATGCAAAAATCAATCTGCTTCTTTACCCATTCGTTCATAATGATGTTGAGCTTATCATCAGGTGTATTTACACTTAAGCTTTTATACTTGGATTTATAATGTACCTGGGTCTCAAGCAATGATTCCTCGAGTCGGTTCTTATCGAAATATTTGTCCGCAGTCTGAACAGCTTCCTTCAGGGTCTCACTGACTCCCATAACAAAATAGAGCTCTTTCTCCTCACCAGGTGCCAAAGATAGTTTATTCTGCAGCACGCCTCCCAAATTGGAAAGTGTAGTTGTGGAATTTGTACAGTCCCGGCCTTTGATAACAACATCAGGCCGCTGGAATAAGGGAGCAGGTATGGAGTCGAGCTTGGTGATGGATCCCAATGGACCCAAAAATTCTCCAAGGTCACCATCGTAGGCATGTACGGTTTCTGAACAGGAGATATAGCCGTTATAACGGGCATGGGGTGCAAAAGGATGCTTGGACTGACAGTAAACACCGTTGAGATCGGAATCAAACATTGTTTCGCAGCTTCTATACATTTCATAATAGCGGGGGTATTTAAAACCTTCGAGCTCAAAGCTCACTGCAGAAAAAAGACTGATATTTTTCACGCGATTTGTGGAGTTTTTGACTTTTACCACCCATACCTCATTATAGCCCTGATGCGGTACAAACAGTTTCCAGGAAGCGTGAATACCATTCTTCTGGGACTGAACAACAGAATAGCCAATACTGTGTTCACAAGTAAAGTCATCTATAGCCTCATTGAGTGGCCCTTCACCGATGTTCCAGTATGTGTTCGTGTCATCATCTCTCAGATAAATATATTTTGCATCCTGGTTATTAATCATACACATATCTGCTTTGGTGTTAATGTAATAGCTGCGGCCGTGTCCAATTTGAGATACCTGTGTACAATATCCTTGTTCACTCCACAAATAATTGTACCAGTACCGAGGGGGCCTAGGGTCTGTGATAACGCATGAGTTTCCGTGATCTTTGAAATAATGAATTTTGCCTGTTTTCATTATTAATCCCTCCATTATAAATTAATGTCCTTTATGAGATGAGTTCTAGCCGTCACCTGCTGAAAATGCAACGTTCATCTTCATGTCCATTTTTTACAGAATAATATTAACTTCATTTGTTAGGAGATGATACCAGTCAATCTTTCGATTTTGTAGGAGAATCTTCTTTGCCCTTTCTTCATTTTAGGTGCTGCTTGCTTAATGAAAGAATAACTTGAAGTATAAGGAATACCACAATCACAAACTTTCAAAGAAAATCACAAGTTTCTCTGGTAGGTCTGGGGAAGGGAATGCTCTATGATATAGGAGGGGGAATTCATACCAGTGGATTCTTAATTGAATATTATTTATTATGAAACCGTTATCAATACATGTTAATGAACTGCCTCCTGCAGTTTATTATGTAGCTTAAAGTCACCATCCTGTACAATTACTGTATATTGAAGATTAATCGCAGTCCGATTAAACGGTCTGCTTTTGTTGTTTTCAAGAAGATCCCAGCACTAAACATCTCAAAGGGGGAGCATCATGAAATTGCTGATCGTAGATGATGAAGAGAGAACCAGAGAAATGCTTCGCAAGCATATTGCTTGGGAGGAAATAGGTATTCATGAGGTTGAAACAGCACGTAATGGTATAATTGCCCTGGAACTTTGCCGGAGCTTTCGCCCCGATGTTGTGCTCTGTGATATCCGGATGCCGAAGATGGACGGTATAGAATTTGCACAACGACTACGTGAAAGCGAAGTTTCATGCAAGCTGTTGTTTCTGAGCGGATTCTCAGACAAAGAATATCTGATGTCAGCGATCCGGTTGAACGCTTTGGACTATATCGAGAAGCCGATCAATCCGGATCAGGTCCGAAAGGCCGTTCAAGCTGCAGTGGAGTCCAGAAAGCATGATGAGAAGAAACGTATGGAGGAACGCCAACTGCAGGATGCCTATGATGAAGGTCTGCCTTACCTGAGACAAGAGATGATCCGCAAGCTGATCTCGCTTCCCGGTTCTCCCAATGTGACAAAAGCTCTAGAGAGCAGGGAAACTTTTCTTCTGCCTTTAGAAGGACCCTTCACCGTAATCGCATCTTCCTTGTACTGGTATCCGACGCAATACCTGGAGAATCCGAAGGTTGTGCAGGAAGAAGTGCTTCAGAAGATAAATATGAGCAGCAGACTGGCTTCACTACAGGGCATTTGTGGTTTTGATTACCATCAGTTTTTGATCTTCATTCTGCCGGGAGCCTTCGGCAGCAGCTACCGGGAACATCGCAACGTGCTGGAAGAACTGTATTCGGAGTTAGCTAAGACCATAGGAGATGATATCCGTTTTCGCATGGGGGTCGGTGAGCCAGTGGTAGAAAGGATGCAGATTCCTGATTCGTACAGATCTGCCGTGGATGCGTGCAATCTGCATTATTACAGCGAAGGTAGCCAATTGATCTTTGCTGGTGCCATTGGCGGTAACCGGGAGCTTGCTACAGATTGGAACATGGTTCGTAGTCTGCGCGGACTGCTAAAGCAGGGCGAACTGGAGGATGCTCGCAGTCTTATTGTGAATTGGACGGAAGAGGCCAGGGCAGCACGCGATCTGGATATTTCCCGGCTCAAGAATTCCTATTTCCAGTTTTTGTTTGTGATTCTGGATGTAGCGGTACAGCTTGGATTCACAGATACGGATGAAGACACGGAGAGACGCTATATCTTGAAGGAGATTGACCGTATTCAAGATTTGGCAAGTATAGAGAAATATATTCTTTCCTTTCTTGACTTGTTTCAGATTTCGCAGGATCCAAGCGGAATAACACCCAAGATGAGGGATATTATTCATTATATTCACAAAAACTATCGAGAAAAGGGGTTCACAATTCTAGACATTGCGAATCATGTGTCGCTGAGTGAGGCCTATCTCTGTTCCCTGTTTAAGAAGCAAAGTGGAGGCACGATTAAGGAATATATTTCTTCGCTGCGAGTGGAAAAGGCCAAGGAGCTGCTGCTAGACAAGGAACTGAAACTGTACGAGGTTGCGGATCGGACAGGCTTCACGGACGCCAATTACTTCACTACCTTTTTCAAAAAATATGCGGGCTGTACGCCTTCGGAGTATCGGGAGAAGATGGCCAAATGAGATTAAAACCCCCAAAACCGTTCGCTGATTTCAGCATCCGCCACAAGCTGTTTGCTTCCTATATGATGGTAATAATTATTCCCTTTGTCGTGCTGCTTTTTCTGCATTTACATCTAACCGCTAATGAAAATGAGAAGCAGGCATTGTATACGGCCCAAAAGATGCTGGAGGAAACGAAATCCTACTTGCAGTACCGTGCAGAAACAGTCAGAGAGGTACTGAACTTTATTGCCTTCAATGATACAGTGCAGACGATGGTAGCAGAAGACCCAAGTAGATATGAAGATGTCAATCTTTGGGGAACCGACGCTAATAGACTGGCCAGGGTACTGGGGAAATTTCGTTACAATTCAGATATTGAAACCGTTCAACTCTACATGAAGAAGGGGCTTGCTTCAGCTACAGAAAATTTCGACTATTTAAACATGGGCAAGGTAGAGCAGAGCCACTGGTTCAAGGAGTTTATCGCATCCCATTCTGTTCTCACCTGGCTACCCTCTTCCGCCTTTGGAGAGAAAGAAGAGGGCGACGAGGTATCGGTTCTGCGCCTCATTCCAAATGTTCACAATATACAGGAGAACGATGGTATTGTTCGCGCCCAGATCTCCCAGAGCACATTGCGCTCCGTGCTGGACCATGCCATTGCTACTCCATATACCTCTGTGGTCTTGTTCAATGACCGCGGAGATATTCTCAGCACTGCAGGCAGATTTCAACATACCTCCAGAGAGTTTCTAGATATGTTGTCACAGGCTTCAACTGGTAGAGAGCAGGATAACTACTGGGCGGATCATTTGGAGTTCAATGGAAAACGAATTCTGCTCGGACTGCAGGCTATCCCTGACACAGATATGAATATAGCGATGATTGTACCCTACTCCGACATTCAGAAATCCAGCAATAAGATGCGTAACCGGCTGATCCTTATTTTTTCACTTATCATCCCGCTCACCTTCATTCTGTCCTATATCGTTGCCGGTTCCGCAACCAAACGTCTGCGTCAGCTCATTCGGCATGTGCGTAAGGTGAAAGACGGAAATTTTCAAATCTCCCCTCTTCCGAGTAACCAGGATGAAATCGGTGAACTGACCACGAACTTTAATGTGATGGTAGAGAATATATCAAGGTTAATTGAGGAGACGTATACTCTTGGGCGGGAAGTGAAAAACAAGGAACTAAAGGCGTTGCAGGCTCAAATCAACCCGCATTTTCTGTACAACACGCTGGATCTGATCAATATTATGGCTATTGAATCCGGTAATGGGGAAATATCCAAAGTAGTAGGTCAGTTGGCGTTATTCTACCGCTTGAGCTTGTCGAACGGGAGTGAGATTGTCACCCTGGAGAGTGAACTGCGGCATATTGAATCCTATGTGTCAATTCAGAATATGCGTTTCAGCAATGTGATTACATTAATCCTCGAAGTATCGCCAATTCTGCTGAGCTGCGAGGTGCCGAAAATTATGCTGCAACCCCTGATTGAGAACGCGATTCTGCATGGCATTATGGAGAAGGAAGTGGAGACGGGGATAATTCATGTATCTGCTATGGAGGAAAAGGGTGATCTGGTCGTGGATATTAGCGATGACGGTATCGGCATGGAGGAAGAGGTGTTGTCGACTTTACTGACTAAGGCCATAAGCAAACGGACGGGCGGCTTCGGCATCCGGAATATTCAAGAGCGGTTACAGCTGAATTATGGACTGAAGTATGGATTGTCTTTTACAAGTCGCCCAGGTGAAGGGACCAGTGTCCGGATACGTCTTCCCAAATCAGTAAAAATGTAAGCGTTATCACAAACTTTCAAAGAAGAACGAAACTTTGCCCCGTAGGTATAGGCTTTAAAGCCAATTACAATAAATGAGGAGAAAGAGAAAAGATACTGAAGGAGGCTACTTATGGGTACCAAGGTAGAGCAAGTCGCGGATCACAAGCATAAACCGGCCAAAAGTCTGTCGCTGCTGCGGGAGCTTAGGAGGAACTGGGTGCTGTATGCGATGTTTGTGCCGATTGCTATTTATTTCATCATCTTTGCCTATATTCCGATGACGGGTGTCGTTATGGCATTTAAAGAGTTTAACTACAGAGATGGTATTTTTATGAGTCCATGGAACGGTATTGAAAATTTTGAATATTTTTTTCAGTCTGGGAAGGCATGGCTTGTGACGAAGAATACCATCCTGTACAATCTGGTGTTTCTGGGAGCATATACTTTTTTCTCGATACTGGCTGCGGTGCTGATCTCGGAAACGTATAACAAATTTTTCAAAAAAACCGCTCAGACGTTTATGTTCCTGCCTTACTTCATTTCCTGGGTTACAGTGTCCGCGTTCGTCTACAATTTTCTGAATTATGAGTTCGGAATTGTAAACGTGTTCCTACGGAATATGGGGCTTGAGGCCATTGATATCTACTCGACCAGCAGCTACTGGTATCTTCTGCTTCCGCTGCTCTATGTGTGGAAGTGGGTCGGGTTTGGCTGTGTCCTTTATCTGGCGGCGATTGTCGGGATCGACCAGGAAATTTATGAAGCGGCGACGATTGACGGTGCTACCCGTTTTCAAAAGATCATGAGAATCACCCTGCCCTTACTCAAGCCGACAGTAGTGGTACTGATTTTGTTGGGGCTGGGAAGAATCATGCGCGGCGAATTCGATATGTTCTACCAATTGATTGGCAACAACGGCGCGCTGATGAATGCCACGGATATCATTGATACACTAGTGTTCCGCTCGCTAGTTGGTACACAGGACTTTGGCATGGCTTCCTCAGTGGGACTTTATCAATCCGTTTTGACGCTGATAATCGTCTTGTTCGCAAACTATTTAGTCCGCCGTTATGACAAGGGCAACGCGCTGTTCTAACTTGATTGCATGAAAGGGGAATTTAACCATGGAGAAAAATAAATTGAACTCAGCGCCTGTCTTTCAGGCTTTCTCGTATATTGTGGTATCGCTGATTGCTATTTTATGTCTGCTTCCTTTTATTTTCCTGATATCCGGCTCTGTCTCGGATGAAGGGCAGGTTCTGGCGAAGGGTTATTCCTTTCTGCCACGAGGATTCTCGTTGGATGCCTACACCTTTATTTTTCGAAATCCCGGCGATATTCTCTCTGGCTATCGCGTGTCGGTGATTGTGGCAGCGGTTGGAACGGTACTCTCACTGCTGATTTCCACGATGGCTGCTTATGTCATGTACCGTAAGGAAGTGAAATACCGTAACCAATTGGCATTCTTCCTGTTCTTTACCACATTGTTCAACGGTGGACTTGCCCCGTATTTCATTTGGATTACCAGCTATTTGCATCTGAAGAACACGCTTGCGGTGCTGATTCTGCTCCCCATGTTCAATGTGATGTACGTGCTGATTCTGCGCAGCTTCATACAGGGCTCCGTGCCTGAGCCGCTGGTGGAATCCGCCAAAATTGATGGAGCAGGGGATTTCCGGATCTTCTGGCAGATGGTTTTGCCACTCTGCAAGCCCGCGCTCGCTTCCATCGGTTTGTTCACTATTTTGGCCTATTGGAATGACTGGTGGACCCCGATGATGTTCACCGACAAGGAGCAGTATGTACCGCTGCAGTACTTGCTCTATAAAATGCTGTCCTCGATGAACATGTCTGCGGCAATGGCCCAGCATATGACGTCTCTCGACACACCGAAGGAAACATTCAAACTCGCTATGACAGTGATTGCCACCGGACCCATTGTAATTCTGTTTCCATTTCTCCAGCAGTATTTCGTCAAAGGCATCACTATTGGTGCAGTAAAGGGTTAAACCCTTCTGTGCAGATGTAGAACCGTTTCGTTATAAATCCTGCAAGATGGAGGATTTATATAAAATTTCCATTACCAAAGGGGGAAAAAGAGTGAGAAAACCAAAGGAAAAATCTATGTTCATCTTGACGCTGCTTCTGTCTCTGGCCATGCTATTGTCTGCCTGTGCCGGCAGCAACAACCAAACGGATAACGCAAACGGAAACAAGCCGGATGGAGGCAACACCAGTTCGCCGGCCAATCAGAAAGAGGTTGTGTTGAAGGGATATCTGCTTGGCGAAGCGCCGAAAGGGATGCCGGAGGTGCTTGCGGCACTCAATAAAAAGCTAAAAAAGGACATCAATACCACCATTGAGTTGAATTACATCGGCTGGGGCGACGTGCAGTCAAAATACCCGCTTTTGTTGGCTGCAGGCGAAGATGTGGATTTTATCTTTTCTGCTGAATGGAATTATTATGCTGAACAGGCGAATAAAGGGGCGTTTTATGAGCTGAAAGCTGAGGATATTGCCAAAAATATGCCGAAGAAATCGGCTATCCTCGATCCAACTGCCTGGGATGCCGTCAAGATTGAGGATAAAATCTTTATGATCCCGGGCTCCTCCGCGGATCGTTCGGTTTTTGTAGCTGTGCTCCGCAAGGATATTATGGCGGAAGCGGGCCTGACCGAGGTGAAACGGTTCTCCGAGCTTGGCCCTTATCTGGAAGCCGTGAAGAAAAACCATCCGGATATGATCGGCCTGAACTTGGACTCACAGGTTGACCTGCCGACGCCTTATCAACAACTGATGCGCGATAAAATTGGCTACACGGGCACTCCTTTTGGCGGTGGTCCTCTGGCCCAGGGCGTAGCTTACGATTTCGGAGATCCGACCGGCAAGATCTACAGTATGGTGGATGAGCCTTACCTCAGCGCGCAGAAATATGCTGCAGGTATTATGAAGGATTGGTACGACAAAGGTTATATCAATAAAAATCCGTATTCGAATAAAATCCGCTCCAAGGATAATTTTGTGGAAGGCAAATCTGCGGTAGCATTTGGTAACACCATAGATATTGCTGCCACCATGGAAGCTGCTGAATCGAAAGGGATTGAAACCTATTTGGTCCCATCATTGATGACAAACGGTAAAGCACCTTTTAGCCCCTGGGTTACTCAAGGGATCTCCATCGCGGCTAATTCAAAAAATCCCGATCGTGTCATGCAGGCCTTCGACCTTATCATGGAAGATCCATCTTATGCGTATCTAGCTTATTATGGTATTGAAGGACAAAACTACATCATCACTGGAGATGGTAAAATCGGCCTGCCGAAAGGTGTAACGGCTGCTAACAATACCTATCCGCCGGATGCTGCGGGCTTCTGGTTCCTGAACAAGGATTTGTTCAAGCCAATGAGCACCTGGCCGCAGTCTTATATTGACCACCGGGAGAAGGTGAAGGATTATGTAACTGATGACTTTGTATACAACGGGTTCACTTTCGACTCAGACAAAGTCAAGACACAGATCGCCAATCTGGCTAATGCTTCAACGCAATATGCCAATCCAATCTATATCGGTGCAGTCAAGAATGTCGACAAAGCATTTGAAGAATTAGCTGAAAACTTGAAAAGCGCTGGTCTTGATAAGGTGAAAGGGGAAGTGCAGGCCCAGGCTGAGGCGTTCTTAGCAAAGAAAAAATAAGATACTTCCGATCAAAATAGTTGGACTGACCGTTAAAGCTGTAAAGGATAAAGCACCCAGAAGCTCAGCAGCATATGCTGCTGAGCATTCTATTTATTCCGAGTTGACGTATGGTAGACAACCCAACTCCCACCAATCTGCTGGGCATTATTAAGAGGAGCTTCATCATTAGGTTCCAAAGCTATAATGATTGGATGGGATAAAGAAACTTCTTTCAAGTCTTCAAATTCTAAGTAAATGATAAGTTGGTCCGATGCGCTTACAAGGACCATACGTAATGTAAAGGATTAAACAAATAGTAATGAAAGTGAGATGAAGAGTTATGATAGGCACTTGGCATTTCCTACTGCAAACGCCTGAATCCACGATTAAATTGCAGTTCATCATTGAAAAAATGGAAGCTTATGCATTGTCCGTCATTGCGGAGCCTTTTCCATTTCCTATTGAGATTCACACCGTGACAGTGGACGGGGATATGCTGCAAGCCAAAGGCTCATCCCGTTACGTAGCGGATGAACCGATTGAATTTGATTTGACCTTCGAAGACGATGAATTCCACGGCAGAGTGAAGCTGCCCTATCAGGAAGCCTTCTTCGTGCAAGGTGCCAAAGGGCCTGGCCCTTCCCTTCAGGATATGCTGATTACCGAGCTTCAACCCTACCGCAAGCATGAGGTGAGGCAGCGAAACGAGGAAGAAATCCGTCAAGCGGTGGAGATACTTCTGGCGAAGATGTCCGTTGCCGATAAGATCGGCCAAATGAGCCAGTGTATGTCGACTAACATTTCTCTCGGATCAGAGGTGGCGTCTGACTCGCCGGAGAAGTTAATTGCAGCAGGCCGGGTAGGCTCGGTCCTCTCGGCTATTACCAGTCGGCGTGTGTTCGAATTGCAAAAAATTGCGGTCGAGCAGTCTCCACACGGGATTCCCTTACTTTTTAACTTTGACGTCATTCACGGGTTTCAAACGGTGTTTCCGGTACCGCTTGCGGGGTCCTGTAGCTGGGATATAGCGGCCATTCGAGAAGCCAGTGCGATCGCGGCGAAAGAAGCTAGTGCCTCTGGCAATACGTATAACCATGGCCCGATGGTCGATATTACGCGAGACCCGCGTTGGGGCCGGGTTGTGGAAGGCGCCGGCGAAGACCCATATTTGGGAAGTCTGATCGCCAAAGCCCAGGTCGAAGGCTTGCAGGGGGACAACTTATTTGATCCAGAGACGCTTATTGCTTGCTTGAAGCATTTCGTCGCTTATGGAGCCGCTGAAGCCGGCCGGGATTACAATACGGTGGACATTTCAGAAGGCACGCTTCGCAATGTGTACTTGCCGCCGTTCCAGGCGGGGATTGAAGCTGGCGCAGGGTCGGTCATGAATGCTTTTAATACTTATCAGGGTGTGCCGGTGGCAGGAAATCGTTACCTCCTTAACGATGTACTGCGGATGGAACTGGGCTTCGACGGGGTCCTGATTTCTGATTATGGTTCCATAGATGAAATTGTTGCACATGGGAATGCCAAGGACAGTAAGGAAGCGGCGAGAAAGGCTCTGGATGCCACGATGGATATTGAGATGGTAACCCGATCTTACGATCAGCTGCAGGAATTGATTGAAGAAGGTCTGGTGGCGGAGAAACAACTCGATGAATCCGTGCGGCGCATCCTGACTCTAAAATACAAGATCGGCATTATGGACGACCCGTTCCGTTATGTGCGTCCAGAGAAAGAAAAGGAGTATCATTTCCATACGCAGCATCTGGAAGTCAGCCGGAGTTTGGCACGGAAATCGATTGTGCTGCTGAAGAATAACGGTGTTCTCCCGCTGGCAAGCAAGGCACAGAAGATAGCCATTATCGGACCTTTTGGTGACAGCAAAGATCTTCTAGGACCATGGCAGTGGTCCCGGTTCACAAAGGAGACCGTTACGCTCAGAGAAGGTATGGAAGAAAAAGGGGTTTCAGAAACACATCTATTGCTTGAAGAAGGTTGTAAGGTTGAAGAAGCAGTGGATGGGGGAGTAGAGCGGGCGGTTGCCGCAGCGGAGCAAGCGGATATCGTTCTTCTGGCGCTAGGAGAGAGCAGTGAAATGTCCGGAGAAGCGGCTTCCCGCTTGGACATTCATTTACCTAAGGTACAGCAGGAGCTTGCAGAGGCCGTTGTTCGGGTAGGGAAACCGACCATTCTGGTATTAACCAATGGCCGCCCACTGGTACTGGACGGGTTCGCACGCCAGGTTGATGCGATCATTGAAACCTGGTTCTTGGGATCTGAGGCCGGGCATGCCATCGCCGATGTACTCTTCGGCGATTATAATCCGTCCGGCAAGCTGACGATGAGTTTCCCGGCCCATTCTGGGCAAGTGCCGGTATATTATAATCATTTCCACACCGGAAGACCTGTAACAGAGAACAATCAAGGACAGAAATTCTTCTCGCGGTATATCGATGGGCCAAATGAGCCGCTGTATCCGTTCGGTTACGGATTAAGCTATACAACGTTTGAGTATTCGGATATCCAGTTGTCTCACACCCAAATGACGGCTTCGGAAACGCTCATTGCCAGCGTCACGGTAACCAATACAGGAAAGGTTTCGGGAGAGGAGACCGTTCAGCTGTACATTCAGGATCTGTATGGCCGTGTGGTTCGTCCAGTAAAAGAACTGAAAGGATTTCAAAAGGTGATTCTGGCTGCAGGCGAAGCACAGGACGTTCATTTCAGCATTACTGAAGCTGATTTGGAGTATTGGAACCTGGAGAAGAAGAACGAAGCAGAGCTGGGGGAGTTCAAGGTATATATCGGATCGAGCTCCTGTGATGTGAAGGAAGCATCTTTCGAGCTTAGCCCAAACTCAAATATAAATTGGCAGGAGGCAGAAAAATGACTTATAAAGATGCAAGCAAATCTATTCCGGAAAGAGTCGAGGATTTACTTGGAAGAATGACCCTCAAGGAAAAGGTAGCCCAGTTATATTGTGCTTCCGTTTCAGATGCCGACGATAGTGTAGCACCGCTGAAAGAAGCGATGAAAGACGGTATCGGGACGTTGAGTTGTCTGAACTCTTCGTTAACCGGGGACAACAAGAAGGATATCGAAAAATTAAAAAGCCTTCAGAAATATCTTTTGGAGGAAACCAGATTAGGGATTCCGGTAATTATTCATAACGAAGGGATCGCTGGAGCGCAGATCCCGGGAGCGACGACTTTTCCGCAGTCGCTGAACCTTGCGTCCACCTGGGAGCCCGAATTAGCGCTAAAAATGGGTGAAGCTGTAAAAAAACAACTAATTGCCTATGGATTCAGGGCAGTACATTCTCCACTGTTTGACTTGGGCAGAGATCCAAGGTGGGGAAGAATTGGCGAAACCTATGGTGAAGATCCTTATTTAGTTGCGCAGATGGGCGTAGCATACGTCAAGGGGATACAGGGTGACCATGAAGTAATGGCGGCCGCCAAGCACTTTGTCGGGTATGGCAACGCCGAAGGAGGAAGAAACGGTGGAGAACAGCAAATCGCGGACAGAAAATTATTCGATACCTATTGTTTTCCTTTTGAGGCGGCCATCCATGATGCCCGGTTGCTGGCTGTGATGAACAGCTACGGCATCTTGAATGAGCAGGCCGTGTCCACTTCAAAATGGCTGCTGACAGACGTACTAAGAGACAAAATGGGTTTCGATGGCTTGGTGGTCGCGGATTATGGCAGCATAAACCATGCGTTTTCACGATATCGGGTGGCCAAGGATCAGAAAGAAACTGCAGTTCTGGCCCTTCGTGCCGGCATGGATGTGGAGCAGCCAAATAACAATTGTTATAAGTACTTAGTGGAAGCGGTCGAATCCGGAGAATTGGAAGAGTTCTATATTGACCGTTCTGTCAGACGGGTGCTGGAAACCAAGTTCAAAATGGGTCTATTTGAGAATCCTTTTGAAATCGGTGATTTCTTTGCGGAAATTTCCAAAGTTGAACCTGCGGAATTATCACAGGAAATTGCTGAGAAATCCATCGTACTGGTTAAAAATGAAGACAACTTTTTACCGCTCCAAAAGAAGCTGAAAATCGCGCTTATCGGCCCTACCGCAGACGAAAGAACGAACTTTTTCGGAGGATATTCCTCTGTGAATTCGGCGAGTACTCAAAGCAGTGACTTCGACAAATCCGAAGAGGATAATTTTTTGAAAATGATTTATGCCGGCGCGATTTCCGAACACAAGGAGACCTATAAAGCTTTAGGACTAGAATTTGATGATAAGCCCACTCCAGAGCAAAAAGTGAAAATTATCAATATGATCAAGCAAAGCTTGAGCTCAGGCAGCAACGCCAACAAAGTATATGACACGACAGAAGAATTTGCCCGGAAATACTATCCGGATTGCAAATCGATAAAGGAAGTCATGGAAGAAGAGTTTGGGTTGGATCAGATCCTGTATGCCAAAGGCTGCACTATTTTTGAGGCTATAGATGGGGGAATCGAAGCCGTAAAGGCAGCTGTTCAGGAAGCAGATATTGTGATTGCTGTATTAGGCGGCAAGGAAAGCATGATTGATCCTCAGGCGACCTGCGGAGAAAACAGGGATAATATCAATATCCAGCTTGAGCAACCGCAATTGGAAATGATGGACGAAGTATTTAAGCTGAACAAACCTGTTATCTCAATTATCGTAGATGGTCGGCCTCTGGCCACGCCTTCGATTAGCGAGCACAGTAAGGCGGTGCTATATTCCTGGCTGCCGGCACAGTTCGGTGCGAAAGCCATTGTGAATATCCTTGCCGGTCGAAGGAACCCGAGTGGAAAGCTGCCGGTGACCATTGTAAGAGAGGTCGGGCAGATTCCGATGTACAACAGCAGATTGCCGCTCTATGTCGACATTAATGATTGGGCGGAATATATCGGGCACGATAAGACTACCCCGCTATATCCGTTTGGACACGGTTTGAGTTATACGAAATTTGAATACAGTGAATTGAATTGGAACCGCACCGTTCAGCCCAATGGAGAATTGAATCTGAGTTTCAAGCTGCAGAATACAGGTTCATATGCGGGAGACGAGGTGGTTCAAGTCTATATAAGAGATAGTGTTGGCAGTGTCGCCCGACCCGTTAAGCAGCTTGTTGGATTTGTAAAAGTAACCCTAGATCCTAATGAAACGAAGGATATTACCTTCAAGGTAAATATGAAACAACTGGCATTCCATGACCTGAACATGGAGCAAGTGGTTGAACCAGGGATGATGGAAGTGTTTATCGGGGCTTCCTCCCAGGATATTCGCTTACAAGGATCCTTTGAAATTGCCGGAGAAAAACTTATTGTAGACAGAAAGGCATTTGCCTCGCAAGTAATTATTAATTAATACGTCTGAAGATAATGGAGGCCGGCGATTGCACGAATGCTTCCTATTACGACCGATATCTTATAGATCAAGGCTGAAACAGATATTCAGAGGAGAGTTGATACCATTAAAGACATGTACCTAACGGACGACAGTAGCAGCAGAAAAGGATCACGAAACAGTTATTATAGGGAGACATACAGGCCTCAATTCCATTATTCACCTGAGAAAAATTGGATGAACGATCCCAACGGCTTGGTTTAATATGAAGGAGAGTACCACCTGTTCTACCAGCATACGCCCCATGATACGCAGCCTGACTTTGGCCGCATGCATTGGGGGCATGCGGTAAGCAAGGATCTAGTACATTGGGACGAACTCCCACCGACAATTCCGCCTGGAGAGGACGGAGCGATCTTCTCGGGAAGTGCGGTGGTGGGTAAGAACAATACAAGCGGATTTTTCAACGAAGAAGGATCAGGATTGGTTGCAATTTATACGAATGAGGGCAACAGGGCTCAACCCGGCAAGCCATTGCTTATAGCAAGGACAAAGGTCGAACCTGGATAAAATATGAAGGTAATCCGGTCTTATTCCCAACGGAAACGCTAGATTTTCGTGATCCGAAGGTGTTTTGGCATGATGAATCGTCGATGTGGATCATGGTCCTTGCTGTAAGAGAACGTGTAGAATTTTACACATCTCCAAACCTGAAAGAATGGTCGTTTGCAAGCGAGTTCGGTTCCGACATTCCGTGTATACACCGAGGGATATTTGAATGTCCTGATGTATTTCGAATCCGAGTAGATGGGGATGAGAATACCACGAAGTGGATACTAATGCTAAGCGTGGGGGATAGAAATGGTGTGAATCCAGACGATCCGGAACCACCGGCAGGGGGTTCTGGCATGATGTATTTCATTGGCAACTTTGACGGTAAGACATTTACTCTGGATGAAGCGCTGGAAACTTTCGATGCTATTAAATGGGTAGACTACGGATCAGACTTTTACGCGGCTGTGACCTGGAATGGCATTCCGAACGAGGACGGACGAAAGATTTGGATCGGCTGGATGAACAATTGGCGTTATGGTACCACGCTACCTTCAGAGGAATGGCGTGGCAAGATGTCAATTCCTCGTGAGCTACAGCTTAGGACTTATCCAGAGGGACTTCAATTAATCCAAACACCCATAAATGAATTAAGTCAGCTAAGAAAACCGATTTTGTCTCTGCAAGATTTGATGATTAAGCCAGGTATGAACGTGTTGTCTGATATTTCCGCAGCCAAGGCAGAAATTATTGTAGAATTTGAAATCGGTACTGCTGTGGAATTCGGGTTTAAAGTACGGAAGTCCGCCAATCAGGAGACGATTATCGGATATAATATCTCGAATGAGGAATTGTTCGTCGATCGGACGAAGTCGAGCGCCACTGATTTTCATTCCGATTTCACAGCAATACACAAGGCCACTATGAAGCCAGAGCATGAGAGGATACAGTTGAGCATTTATCTGGATTGGTCAAGTGTTGAAGTCTTCGGAAATCATGGAAAAACAATCATTTCAGACATGATTTTCCCGGATTTCGAAAGTAAGGGTCTAGAACTCTACGCCATTGGTGGAGAACTAAGGGTCGAGTCGCTTCAGATCAATGATCTAGTAAGCATTTGGGGAAATGAGACTGTTTAGACTTTAGTTACCGTTATCATTCAAATTAAAATTATCTCACGACAGAACTCGTTAAGCAGCGGCTTGATTTGACGAAGTGTTACAGCCCGGCTGCGTGCATCAATATCTGAACTTGGTCCCCAAAACTAATTAAAGTAACATTTTTCTGCCTTGACACGTAACACCCGATCGGTTCACAACCGTATCGGGTATTTTCATATCCTTGTTTTCCATCGCACTATCTACATAAAAGGCCCGCAGCTTCTCTGGGAAATTAAAACTGACATATTGACCGTTATGTGTAAGGAGTAAGGGATAATTTCTTGAGCAGCAGCCTGTACATGATGTATGGGAATGAAACATCGGGATATAAAATGGTTTCGTGCAACTGTTTTTCCATTTAAGAGAAGGTCCTTTCTTCTGACGATATTTCTATATAAATAAAAGATATAATTACACAAAATAAACAGAAGTGGTGATATTATTATATTCAGTTTGGTTTATCATTCAATTATTCTGTGCACAGACAATTGGCAAAAACATCTTAGAGGGGTCAGTATGAAAATAAATAAACCGTTTCATCCGTATATTTTGCTATTCATTGCCATATTATCTGTTTCTATCTCTTCCATCATGATAAAATCCTCAGATACGCCAACCTCTGTGGCTGGAATGTACAGACTGTATATATCAGTAATAATAATGCTTCCTTTTGTACCCTGGAAAATGCTTCGATCCTTAGAGATGAACAAAAAAGATTGGAGTACCGTTTTCTTAGCTGGTCTTTTTCTCGGATTATATTTCTTATTTTGGATGGAATCTTTAGTATATACCTCAGTTGCGAGCTCCATGGTCATCTTATCATTACAGCCTTTATTTGTAATGATGGGTTCATACTTTATGTTCAGAGAACGAGCAAACATATTAACCATTCTTTGTTTGATCGCTGCTCTTTTCGGTTCAATCATTATAGCTTGGGGAGACATTGGGGTTTCCAAAGAGGCATTAATCGGAGATGGGTTATCTTTGTTAGGAACAATCTTGGTTTCAGCATATATGTTGGCAGGACAGAAAGTAAGTCACAAAATAGATGCAAATTTATATAGTGTTATTGTTTTTTTTCTGGGTGGCAGCGTCATGTTAATCTACAATTTGTTGAATAATTATTCCTTGATCGAATATGACTCGTCGGATTGGATGTATTTCTTTTTACTTGCAGTAATCCCAACTATTTTTGGACAATATATTTTTAATCTGTTGTTGAAATCAATGGGTGCAACTACTGTTTCAGTGGGCATTATTGGAGAACCTGTTCTCGCCATAATTCTCGCTTACTTATTCTTGGGAGAAATAATCTCTGTATTTCAATTCATAGGTGGAATGATAACTTTATTCGGTATGGGGATGTATTTTTGGGCAAAATCTTTAAAGTATACAGTTGCAAAATATTAAAATTTGTAACTGTATATCGCGAAATTTGAGAAAATAATAGATGAGGAGAATGTTTAAATGGCAACGATTGATGATTTTTTGGAACTGGATATTCGAGTTGGAACAATAATTAAAGCTGAGTTTTTTGCAGAAGCAAAAATACCTGCTATTAAACTTGAGATTGATTTTGGACAAGATATTGGAATAAAAACATCAAGTGCACAAATTACAAAAAGATATGTGGCTGAAGATATTATAGGAGAACAAATAATAGGTGTAGTCAACTTTCCTCCTCGACGGATAGCAGGCTTTAATTCAGAGGTATTAGTCCTTGGAGGAATACCCGAAAAAGGGGATGTGGTTCTGTTGAAACCAGATATTAAACTACCTGATGGAACACCTATTGGGTGATACATCGTTCTTGTTTAATCAGTGTAAAAAATACAACTTTACAAAAGGCAAGGCACGAACCTTCAAATGATAAATATAGTTTAATTAACCACAGGGATTACTCTGGTAATTCACGACGTGTAGAAAAAGTGTCAAATTGATTTTTCAATTTGACACTTTTTTATATTGGATAAGATAATGAGTTTGTGCAGATAGCAAAAGGTCTGTTAAGACTTATGTGTAGATTATTTTCGAATGGATCTCTCCCGAGTGAATTTTTTTATTTTTTAGTGTAGGTGGTTGCCAATTAAGGATTTGACCTCAATTTTAGACACGTAAGTTTCCGTTAAGTCGCAAAATTAACAAATGACATTTTACAATACAGTCTATATAAGAAGTGACAAATGATAATACAGAAAGTGTCATTTTCATAGTACAGAAAGTGGCGTTTATAGGCTGTATTAATGACAAAACTAATTACAGCCGACACTTTTGTGTATTCTTCTTGTATAGACTTTTTGGATACGAGGAGGCAGGGTCTGTGGATTCAATGCAGTATATTATCGGCTCAAATTTGGCTCAAATCAGGAAGACTAGAGGACTTAGTCTGGATAAAGTGGCTGAACTGACAGGGGTCAGCAAAGGAATGCTGGCCCAGATTGAGAAGGGAAAATCCAATCCTACGGTTACCACACTTTGGAAAATTGCCGACGGTTTGCATGTGTCCTTTTCCACATTCCTCAAAGAGGACTCCCCGCAAATCACTAAAATCAGCAGGGAAGACCTGTATCCGGTGATTGATGAGAACGGCAACTATTTTGTTTACCCTATCTTCCCGTATCATTCGGAAAAGAAGTTTGAGGTGTTCACGGTAAGTCTGAAGCCGGGCTTTACACATCAGGCAGAGAAGCATCTGGGAGAAGAATCGATACTCATGATCCGTGGGGAAATGTACTTTGAAATGCAGGGACAACAGCTTAAACTGAGCGCAGGGGATGCTGTGCAATTTCAAGTAACTGACCTTCATACGTACCGTAATGAGTCGGATGAGGATGCGGATTTTTATGTATTGATTTATTATGCGGATTAGTGGGATGATTAGCACAGTCTAAAACAGGCTTCCACCACTATATAAAAAGATAGCTACGAGGAAAAGAGAGGAAGAGAACCCATGGAAAGCAAGTACATCCGAGAAACCTACTGCTTCAAGACGTCCCGTGTATTTCCCAACGATATCAACAATCATAACACGCTCTTCGGAGGCCGATTGATGTCGTATATCGACGATATTGCGTCTATCGCAGCCTCCAAGCTATGCCGCACGAATACGGTCACGGCATCTACGGATTCGGTGGATTTTTTGCTGCCCATCCATCCGAGCGATTCCGTTACGCTGGAGGCGTTTGTAACCTGGACAGGCCGTAGCTCTATGGAGGTCTTCGTGAAGGTCATCCGCGAAGGACTGATGACTGGCGACCGGAAAATCGCAGCCACCGCCTTCCTGACCTTTGTGGCGCTGGACGAGAACAACCGTAAAGTGATCGTGCCGCAGGTCATTCCAGAGACAGAAGAGGAATTACAACTGCACCAGACCGCGCCGTCACGTGCAGCGATACGACGTCAGCGCAGGGAGGAAAGCAAGCAACTGGCGAGCTTCCTGACGACAGATTATCCGTGGGAACTGTAACGTCCTGTCATGTGGGTTGCCAGAGCACCGCAGGTTTACAAACATCGCGACCTTGTGTCATGGATTACTGATACAATAAATGACAATGGTCCTGAGATGAGTTCAATGTAAAGGGCGGGAGCGATGTGAATCGAAAAGCAGTGCGTGCGTGGATTACTTACGATTGGGCCAATTCAGGCTATGCAACGACGATACTGGCAGCAGTGCTGCCTATTTTCTACAGCTCTGTTGCAGCTTCGACGCTGGATGCGACAACCGCATCCTCCTATCTGGGGTACACACATGCAATCGGTATGTTATGTGTAGCGTTATTGTCCCCTGTGCTCGGGGCAGTTGCCGATCTGACAGGCAGCAAGCTGTCTTTCCTGCGAATTTTTACGGGGACTGGCATCGTCGCCACATTGGGCTTTAGCCTGGTAGGAGAAGGAGACTGGCTGCTGGCTTCCGCGCTGCTGGTCTTGTCGACCATCGGATTTGCGGGCGGCAATACCTTTTATGATGCGATGCTCCCCGATCTGGTGCCTTCCGGTAAGCGGGAAACTGTATCGGCCAAAGGCTACGCTTATGGCTACATTGGTGGAGGGATCTTGTTGGCGGTCAACATGCTGATGATCCAAAAGCCTCAATGGTTCGGATTAGGAAACACACTGGAGGGAACACGTCTTGCGTTTGTTTCGGTAGCGGTATGGTGGTTGGTGTTTTCTTTGCCTTTATTGCTTCAAGGTCGCCAGCGGCACTGGAGCGGTGAAGGGGAAAGACAAGACCAAGAAAGGCAAACAGGCAGCCTTTTATTCCAAACTGCTTACTGGAAGGCCGGATTTCGGCGGATTCAGGGCACGATGCGCCAAATTCGGCGTTTTCCACAATTGCTTAAATTGCTGCTATCTTTTTGGTTTTTCAATGACGGGATTAATACGATTATATTAATGGCTGCTATTTACGGAACGGGGATTGGGATTGGCACGACGGATCTGATTGCGGCGCTGTTGATAACCCAATTTATTGGCTTTCCCTGTACGCTGCTGCTTGGCAAATGGGCCGAACGCTGGGGATCGCGCCGGATGCTCATGTTCTCGCTCGGGATTTACATGCTGATCGTCATTCTTGGATTTTTCATGACTCAGGCGCTACATTTTTATGTGCTGGCGGCTATGGTCGGTCTGGTACAGGGGAGCAGTCAGTCCATTTCCCGGTCTTTATTCAGCGATCTGATGCCAGCCAGCCGGACGGGTGAATTTTTTGGTTTCGTGAACATTACGGGCAAGTTTTCATCCATTTTCGGCCCGTTTATCTTTGGCTTGGTCGGTCAGCTAACCGGTTCCTCGCGCTGGGGTATTTTATCGCTGTTTGCCTTTTTCGCTATCGGTATACTGATGCTGTGGACTGTGGATATCGCGAAGGGGAAGGCAGACGTGCTTCAAGCCGATCTGGACAAGGGATAGCCCAGATACAGGTTCAACTATCATTTTCCCGCAAAAAGAAGCCGTTCTTCCGTTAGCAGTGATCTGCTGGGAAGACGGCTTTTTGGAAATAACTGAATCACTTGAAGGAAGCTACTGCTTCAATGACGATGATGATGTACGTTCGACGTTGAACGAACTAATCTACTTTCACTACACGAAAATGCTGATTCGTTCCGCCGTTATCCCCCCATTGAATCGCTTTGGCACCATCGGCGGTAGTGCCTTCGGAAATGTCGATCAGTTTGCCCGTTGCCCGGTTTTTCAGTTTGTAATAACCTCCGGTTACAGAAACCAGTTGCCATTGCTGGCTAGACCAGCCTCCGTCGCTCCATTGCTCGATGACCGCACCGTCCGTCGTCGCTCCGTTTTCAACGCCGATCAGCTTGCCACTGTTGCGGTTGACGATTTTGTAATATCCGCCGCCCGCATCCTTGAGCTGCCATTGCTGGCTGGGTGCTCCTGAATTTGCACGCTGCTCCAGATCCGCGCCGTCTGTTGTTGCACCGTCAATTACATTCAGCGGCTTGTTGCTCTTGCGGCTTACCAACTGATAGTATCCGTCCGGGTCAATGACGATTGGCGTGGTTACACCTTGAACCACACCGCTGGCGGTGTCGATGTTCATACTGTCGAACCAGTCCATAGCCAGGGAAGTCCCGGTTGGAAAACGCAGCGGTAGCCATACATATTGTGAATCCTGCACAGGCCCGCTCCATGCTCCCGCCCAGCGGTCCCCCAAATACAGGTACGAGGTCGTTTGGGTACCTTCTACCGGAATGACGTAGGCCGATTGTGAACCGTAGGTCGTACTGTCTCCAAAGTTAATCGTGTTGCTCCACGTTCCCTCAATGCTGGATGCCGTAGCATATTTGGCCTGGTTGGGGTTCCAGCCTGTTGCCCCGGATGTGATCAGGAAGTAGACGTCTCCTTTTTTGAACATCGCCGGAGCTTCACGATATTGTCCCGGCCAGAGCGTGGTCACCAGCGATTCTACTTGCAGGAAATCCGGTGTCAGACGATAAATGTTCAAATCGGCATTCACACGGGTAGCAGAAACCAGGTAAGCCGTACCATTGTCGTTGTACACAGTCATATCCCGTGAATCGTAATCCAGAGGACGGAAGCTGCCCTGATAGGTGTAATCGCCGTCCACAGTATCGGAAGAGGCAACTGCCACCTGGGCTTCGTTGTAATTAACTCCATTTTCCTTGTGCATCCACAATACGTATTTGCGTGTTTTCTCATTGTAAATGACTTTTGGACGTTCAATATTCGAAACATTCAGCTCTACTGCGGAACTGCTAGTTAGCACGTTTTTGCGGAACTCCCAGTTTTTTAAATCAGAGGAACGGTAGGCGGATACAGCCTTGAACGTGCCGTTGGGGTTGCGATTTTCACCAAACCAGTAGTAGTAACCGTCTACCTTAATCATACCGCCCCCATGAGCATGAACCACGTTTCCAGCTGTATCTTTAAACTGAATGCCATTCACAACATTCGCTGGGGCCGCTGAAGCAATCTTCGGTGAAAACATCTGGAAAATGCTCAACGACAGCAAAACAGCGAGCATAATACACAGTAAGACGGCAAAATCATATTTCATTGTTTCGTCCTCCTCTGTATGTTTTTAAAGCGCTTACAAAAATGATTTGTACTGAATAGCTATCTATGCTAATGCCTATCACCTGTCTGATGATGCGATGTGAGCAACAAGAGGGTTCTATCCCAATTGTATCCATATTGAATTGAAAGTGCTAGAGTAGTATATTGACCATGTACACCGCAGACGATAAACTTTCAATGAATTTCCAATAGAGCGGTGAAGTTATGAATGGGCTGATATTTATTACGTCATAGGGGGCCAACCATGGAAATATACGCGATTGACATGAGCAAGCCGGAGGCAGTCGGTCATTACGAGTCACTGCTAAACCGGGTTTCGACTGAAAAGCGACAGAAGCTGGATCGTTTTTTACATCGGGAAGATGCTTTAAGGGGCTTATACGCCGATGTGTTGTTAAGGTGGTTGGCCTGTCGGCAATTGAAGGTTTCCAACTCCAGTCTTCAATTTACATATAATGCTTTCGGCAAGCCTTCCTTGTTGAATGCACCCGCATTCCATTTTAATGTTTCTCACTCGGGAAAATGGGTGGTATGCGCCGTGGATGATCATTCGCTCGGAATCGACATTGAACAGCTTCGTCCTATTGATTTTGAGGTGGGAAGGGTGTGCTTTTCAGACACGGAGTATGATACGTTGATGCGTCAGGAGGCGGAGAGCCGCTTATCCTATTTTTACGATCTGTGGACGCTCAAGGAAAGCTTTGTGAAGGCCGAAGGGCAGGGATTAACGCTGCCGCTAAAGTCATTTTCATTCGATTTAAGTGAGCGTCCGTTGATCGGTTTTACGACGGAAGGCTTTACCACCGAGTATTGTCATTTTAAACAGTATGAGATCGATGAACACTATAAAATGGCTGTCTGTGCAATGCATGACCGCTTTGCGCATCTGGTGCAGCAGCTAGATATACATACACTATGCCTGGAATCGGCAGCACAGGCGTGATATGAAGCTAAAAAAATGGCGGAACAAGTAGTCTAGTTGAAAAAAGGGAGATGAGCTGCGTTGACGCTAACATTGTTCAAGCATGGCAAGCTGTATGGGGAATGGGCTGCCAAGGGAAATTCAATCATTGTACAAAATGGCATCATACAGGCCATTGGACAAGCGCGGGAGCTTGAATTGCAATTGTCGGGTAAGGAATATGACACGGTGGATTGGGAGGACGCTTATGTGTTGCCGGGCTTGGCCGATTCACATATGCATTTGTCCATGCATGGCATGAAGCTGGCGATGCTGGATTTTACGTCGGCTACCTCGAAGGATGAGATGCTTGATATGCTGCGCAAACGGGTTGCGCTCACACCGCCGGGAGAATGGATTTTAGGGCTGAACTGGAACGAAAATGCGTTTATTCCTGTTGAGATTCCGACCATCTCAGAGCTGGATGCCATTACGGATCAGCACCCGGTATATTTGACTCGTACATGCTTTCATACGTTTCTGGCGAATTCAGAAGCGTATCGGCGTGCAGGTATTGGCGAGAACACTCCTGATCCCGCTTCGGGAGCCTACGGAAGAAATGCGGATGGACAGTTGAACGGATTGATTTATGAGGAAGCGTCCACTGCCTTTACAAGTGTTCAGCCAGAGCCGGATTATTCGGTTAAAAAAGATGCAATCCGCCGAGCTTGTCTGGATGCACTACGACTCGGCCTGACGGCTGCACACACGGAGGATTTGCGTTTTCTGGGCAGCGTGGACACCATGCAGCGGATTTACAGGGAGCTGAGGGAGGAAGGCATTGCTTTTCGCACGCATCAGCTCATCTATCATCCGTTCATGGAGGAAGTGAAAGCGAAAGGGCTGCGTGCTGGTAACGGAAATGAGTGGTTTAAAATCGGTGCGGTAAAAATGTTTGCCGATGGTGCGATTGGTGGAAGAACTGCGCTATTGTCTGCGCCCTATAGCGATGCTCCACATACCAGTGGCATGGCGATTCAACCGCAGCCAGAGCTGAACCAGATGGTGGCGGCTGTCAGAGCCGCAGGTTTTCCGGTCGCTGTACATGCGATAGGGGATGGGGCGGCGCATATGATTTTGACAGCGATGGAAGCCCATGCGCTAACGGAGGAAAGTGGCTTGCCGGATCGTCTGATCCATGGACAGGTGCTGACTGCCGATTTGGTCAAGAGAATGGCGAAGCTGCCGCTGATTGCGGACATCCAGCCGCGTTTTGTAGCAAGTGATTTCCCGTGGGTGCTGGATCGGGTTGGCGAGGGACGTACCGAATATTTGTATGCCTGGAAGAAGCTGCTGGACGCAGGTATTCCATGTGCTGGCGGCAGTGACGCGCCTATTGAGCCGTTGGACCCTTTTCTCGGTATGCATGCCGCTGTGACCCGCACCAAGCCGGAAGAGACGCATGAGGGTTATCTTCCAGATGAAAAGCTGGACATTCACGAAGCTATTCATCTGTTTACCTTCGGAAGTGCAGTTGCTGCGGGAGAAGCGGATGAACGGGGTTCGATGGCTGTAGGGAAAGCCGCTGATTTTACGGTTATTGACCGGGATTTATCGGAGCGCCCTCAGGCTTTGCTTGACGTTAAAGCACGTATGACGGTTGTGAACGGAATCGTTGCATATCAGGCATAGGTGGACGATAATATGTATGCAAAAAACCTCCAACCTCACGCTAATAGTGGAGTTGAAGGTTTTTTTGTTTTTACAAACCACGCTGTGCGAAACGGTCTGCATTTTTCACACTGGACCATAGATCAGAGCTTGCCCCGCCTGCATACCAGTAGGCGAAGCCTGCAACCCCTTTGTCCTGTCCCAAACGGTATTTACGGATGAAGGATCGCCCTTCCTCCAACCATAGCTTATGAAGCTGAGTATCCCTGTAGGAAACCGTATACTGCTGAATATCATCATGCCAGATCGGTTTGGAGGTGGAACGGGATACAAGCTGATTTTGCTCAATCAGTGAAATATCAGACGAAGCGACCGATTGACCACTGGCATTGAGAGTCCAGTTCCGTGTGAATAAAGGCAATGCCAATATCGCTTTATCCGGGTCGGTGGTTAGTAGAAAGCGCCGTACGCTTTCACGAAGCCAAGGTAATGAGGATACGGAGCCGGGGGTCGAGCTGCCTCCCCAATGTTCGTCATATCCCATCAGAATCAAATAGTCTGCCGCAGCGCCAAGTTGCTTATAATCAAAGGCGGCTGTCCAGTCTGTACCGTAATCAGGAGATACACAGATCGCCAGCACAGCATTCAGGCTTTTTAACTTGGCTTTTAATTGTTGGATGAACAGCGTGAGCTGGGTACGATCCTGACCATCTACATTTTCAAAATCAATCACAAGCCCATCCAGATGATGTGTAGATACGGCATTCGCAAGCTGAGTTATGGTTTTGTTCCGTAAAACTTCACTGGACAGGATTTGGTGCGTCATCGTTAGATTCGAACGGTTGCCTACCATCGCCCAGACTTTTTTTTGATGCTGTTTGGACCAGGTGAGGAGCGAGGTGTTTGTAAGATCACTAATATTACCCGTTTCGTTTAGAAAAAACCAGCGTGGTGATAGGGTGTTGATGTTAGATTGAAGCACGGAGCTTTCAAACTGTTGAACGCTCTGATCATATTGCCAGCCTAGTCGGATGGAAGATGCCGTGGACGCTGTTTTGGAGGCATGCTGTGTTGAATACGTCAGTAGCCGTTCCAGAAGTGCTGCTGTTTCTTCGCGGGTCAGGGAAGACGTGGGGCGAAATTGGTTGTCTTCCCCTTTCATAAAGCCGTAACGGTTCACGGTAGTTACAGCTTCAACAGCCCAATCTGCAATCTGGTCGGTGTCTGTAAAAGTGGAAACCGCTGCTCCTGATCCCGTCGAGCGTATGAGGCGCGCGATCATCAAGGCTGCTTCTTGCCGGGTTACAGGGCTGTTGGGTTGAAACGTGGCGGATGTCCCTCCCTGCACCACGTCAAGCTGGGAGGCTGCTTCAATCCATCCGTAATACCAGGCTTGTTTGGATACATCCCGATAGGAGGAGACCGATGCTTGTACAGGTTCCAGACCGAGTGTGCGATCCAGCGCGGTAACCCATTCGGCTCTCGTAACCGGCTTTTTGGGAGAAAAGTAGCCGGGTCGTGTACCTGCCAAAATTCCTTTGGCGTGCAGTGAGGTGATCGATTGATAAGCATAGCTGTCTGAAATATCCTGAAACACCACACCGACTGCGGCTGCGGGAACGGTTAAACATGAAGCGGATGTAGTTATTATCGTCATGACGGCAGTCGCCAACAGAGTAAGTTTGGTTAGCAAGCGTGATCGTATGGGGCTCATTCACTATAACCTTCTTTTTTTATGATAGATTGTCAGACGAATCGTTCGTCACATGACGATTAATACTATCAAAAATAGTAAAGTTATTCATTGCTAAATTGTTGGAAAACACAAAAAAGCCCTTACCTGTAGAGGCAAGGAGCTTCACAATCGAAACTATTCTTTTTTGGCATACATTATACCAATCGTCTGTGGACCACAATGACTGGAAATGACACATCCGGCTGTTGCCAGCAGCACCTTTTGCGCTCCCGTCTCTTCCTGTAAACGGGCTTGCAGCATCAGCGCATCTTCCTCAGCCAAAGCATGTACGACAATAATGATATCGTTATCCATATGTCCCCGCTGGTTCAGGGCATTTTGCAGCATCTGATCCAGCGCCTTTTCACGTTTGCCGCGGACTTTGTACGCAGGTGTCATTTTTCCGTCTATTACTTTGATCACCGGACGAATTTTGAGCAGACTACCGATCAGATTTTGCATCCCTGAGCATCTTCCGCCCTTGTACAGATACTCGAGCGTATCAATCACGAATTCCGTGTCTATCAGGGGGCGGGTTCTCGTCAACATGTCCACAATCTGTTCCATTGTACTGTTGTTGGCTGCGGCGCGTGCGGCCTTCATCACGAGCATGCCAAAGCCGCACGACAGATTCAGGGAATCAAAGACGGTAACACGGCCTTTCGGGAACTCGGAAGCAGCGAGCAGCGCATTTTGATAGGTTGAGGACAGCTCGGAAGACAGACTGATATATAAAATGTCGTCCCCTTGTTCTATGTAGGGAGCAAAGGCTTGAATAAAGTCCGATGGAGAAGGTGCGGCGGTTCGTGGCAAATGTCCCTCACGACTTACGCGCTGAAATAACTGTTCTGGCTGGATATCCACACCATCCCTTAATGATTCATCCCCAAACACCGTATACAATGGTACAATGCCAATCTCGTACTGTTCGCGCCATTGGACTGGAATATCACTGGTACTGTCCGCAAAAATTTTGATTTTGTTCATACATTGAATCCTCTCTGTGTGATGCGGAGAAATTATAAGGATTGCACAGAGGAAGGATAGATATCCGCTGTGTTACTCGGAACGGCAAGACCCATGGCCAGAAGTGCAATGAAGCCCAAAATAATGAACGCATTAATGATTAACCCTGCAATGGCAAATCCTTTCTTACGGTTCTTCAACGCAATTCCAATAATGCCGACCACAAGCCCGGCGCAATTCAATAACAGACTGCCTAAAAATACAAAAGGAAGCAGGACGGTTCCGGTTTGTTGCAGAACAACTTCCGGGTCCAGGGTTTGGTATTGGCTGAAATGAGCCAACAGATTAATGACCATAACAGCCAGAATGATATACCCGATCAGGCTGACGAGCGACATAATAAAAGAAGCAATACCGGGACCGGAATGCTTGAGCTTGACTGGAGGCTGGAAGACGGGAGCTTCTGAAAAAACAGGATGCTCCTCAGACGCGACAGGCTTTTGCAGATTAGGATCTTGGTTACTCATCTTTTCAACTCCTTGAACATTATCCGAACAGGTACTAATTTTCCACAAAATGAACAAAAAAGCAAGGGACCTTACACATTACCCTCCAAAAGACAGGGTTTAATCATGGAATTCTGTAGGGTTTAAATTTAAATGGAGTGGCTGGCAAACTTCATATAGATTCGATAAAATAAGGAGATAGCTTGGATTAGAGGATGAGATGAAAAGGGGTACACAAACATGCAACGCAGATGGATAATTGTAGGATCTATAATGATGCTGCTGGCGGTAGCTATTGGAGCGTTTGGGGCTCATATTGTGAAAACACGGATCGACGCAGACGCTTTGGCCGTGTATGAAACTGGTGTGAAATATCATATGATTCACGCTGTCGGTTTGCTGATCATTGCATTGGCTGCGGGACAGTGGGGAGCGTCGACTCGTTTAAAATGGGCAGCGCGACTGCTGTTTACGGGAATCATTTTGTTTTCCGGCAGCTTGTATGTGCTGAGCTTGACCGGGATTCGTGTGCTAGGTGCCATTACCCCGCTGGGGGGCGTGTGTTTTATCGCAGGTTGGCTTTTGGTGGCATTAGCTGCCTGGAGTCTGAAGAAAGAGGATTAATTTAACTTTCCAGATCATATCACAAAAAAGAGAATCGCTTGGAAAGACATAACGTTTTTCCGGCGGTTCTCTTTTTGCGTGTTTATTTCATGTTGTAAGGGCTTTACATTTACGATGTGATTTCATCGATTTCATTCATTTTAAAGGAGTATACTTGCTTCTCATCTACATGGTACACACTCAGTAAGTTATTCTCATGATCCAAATTAAGGATGCGACATGGGATGCTTCGTTGTCCGCCATAGCGATTTACGATTAGCCGTACAAGCGTATTATCATGTATATAGCGTTTGATCCAATCATAGGTGCTAAGTTCTTGTTGTGGTGCAGGCTTCGGCTGTATGTGGGATTGTTTGATCTCTTGAGCGACAGGTGGCTTGTTCGTAGGAGCGACATTAGATTTCTTTTTGGAAAACTTCTCTGCTAGCGCAGTAGCAGCATCAGACGAGCCGTTAGCGGCTGATTGTTTTTTTAAGTGTAATGCAGCCTCAATCAAATTACCAAGCTCAATACCGGACTGAACCCGACTATCTGCAATTTGTTCATGTTGAGTCAAGAGGTTAAGCAGGAAATGAAGGGCCTCTACATTGGAACGACCTTTAACTAATACATCTACATTAAATAAATAACTGGTTTCATCTTGATTTGATTCTTTTTTCATACATCCTCCAGCCCAAGCCCTGGGTAATTAGTCTTTTATAGTACCTATCAATATATCATTAAAACGTAATCTGTCATAGTACCTTAGGCTCTGTTATGGAGATTAACAAAAATAGGTCCTGTATAAACTGTATATCAATGGTGTGTTCACATTTATTCACCTACACAAACGCGAAAATACTGTATACAATATCCCAGACGAAAAATGAGGAGGTGCATGGTTGAACGAAGATACACAAGGACCCCGTCGGATAAAGTTTTGTGAAGTCCTGCAAGTGATCACCAATTGATGAAAATACCAACTTGTACTATACATATACAGAGAATAAACGAGAGTGAGAGCGAAATCAAGCAGTTTGAATTTTAAATATTTCCTTTTGATTTTTTCGGTTTAAGCGAAGACAACAAAATAGTAAGGAATTAATGTAGTTATTTGTAAATACATTTCAAAATCTATACCGTCTCTTTACATTCAGAAAACATGTTCTAAAGGAACTTAATGGTAATATGTATGGAAAGTGGAGAAAAGTGGATAACATAAGACTCCGTTAGCGGCTTCATCTGCGCTGATGAGTGATTTCAGGGAAGGGGCATTCTGTCGGGATGCTCTTTTTCACTTGCCGTTATAGATAGCTCGGTGGAACCCTAGCATAAATAACGGCAAGCTCATTTGAATGGTAAGTGTTGGAGCATGTAAAGTGTTCAGAGTGATTTAGGTTTAGCAATAGATGGACTAAGTCTAGGGCTGGGTTACTGGTGGGAGATCCTCAAGATGTTCGAAAATAAGCAGTTGCTTCTCTCTTGCGACCTTTACCATTTCATCAGCACCCTGCGAGGGCCCTCCAATTCGAAGCACTGCATCGCAGTGATCTAGCAGGCGAATGGAGGACGGATGGAAAATGCGGTTGAAAACCTCATCTCCCAAAGAAGTGGAACCAGCTGTGGCGATTAGGGGCAATGCATACCACTCCCCTAGAACCGGTAAATGCCCAGTTTCATAAACTTGAAGAGCAATTTCATTCATGAACTGAACATTTTTCTCGATCAGCACGGGATCATCTGACGTTCCGGAACGATAAGGTCCCGCTATAAGAATATGCAACGAATTTGTTTTTTCCTTTAAAAGACCATGGATTTGAGCGTATTGGAGCAGCAAAATCGTCTTGGCATCACGAATTTCTCCGCTTTTGACCAAATTGAGCGCCTGAATAAAAGGAAGCTCTACCACTTCAATGTTTTCTTGATCATCCTCGAGTCCACCACCCAGTCCTGTTGCCATATCTTCGTTATACTCTGCTACAAAAAAGTACAGGATTTCGGTAACCGATCCGGGCGACATGTAGGCCTCACCAACCTTTTGTACACAGTCCACACGGTACCCTGTCTCTTCCTCCGTTTCCCGCAGGATACTTTCCTCCGGTGTCTCTTTATCGAGCAGACCTGCACAGGTTTCGATAAGCATTCCCGTCTCATTACCGTTCTGGTAGGTTGGCATTCGGAACTGTCTGGTCAATACTACGGTTTGTTTTTTTCGATTATAGAGAAGGATTGTTGCTCCGTTGCCGCGGTCGTACACTTCACGGGATTGTGTCTCCCATTGACCACTGTTTTTTTCATACTCGAACGTGACTTTCTTTAAGATGTACCAGTTATCCGATAAAAGCTCCTCTTTGACGATCCGTATTCTTGGTTGTTGCCCCGTTGCTTTCATGTTCATTTCCTCCCTAGAAATATTCCATTTTCTTTCGTCAGTTGAAGGACACCAGTCTGCTTCAGGTTTTGGTTGACATGGATACGAAACATATCGATGGCCTTTCCTACAAGTCGTTCCCTTGCATTCATCGGAGTCGAAATCATATAATCGATCAGGGGTTCCGCTTCGTCTACCATCAGGCGGTCGTCGTAATGGAGCAACAGAAGATTAGAAAAGCATGAAGACAGCAAGTCCATTCCGTTACCTAGGTGGAACCGATGAATCGCTTGGTCTAATACGCGAAGATCGGGGTCGAAGGAAGCCGCCAAGTCCTCAAGCTCCTGAAGGTGTTGCGTACTCATCGTCGACGTGCAAACTAGTCCACCTGGCTTTAGAACACGGTGCATTTCCTCGATCGCTCTGGGGATGTCCGAGACGTGATAAAGCATATTGTTAGCAAGCACTACATCGAATTGCTCATCGTGAAAAGGGAGCTGCTGGGCGTCAGCCGACAAAAATTTAAACATTGCATTGCTGCTTCCTAAGCGGCAACGTGCTTCCTCCACCATTCCGCTGGAGATATCGGTAAGCGTAATGCGCCAGCTATTGGGAATTCGTTCGGCATTTCTTAACCAAAAGGTCCCGTCACCGCAACCCAACTCGAGAATATGGGCTTCCGGTGTCACCTCCAGCTGATCAAAAACCCAACGATGCCAGCCTTGAGGATTCGTACTGAACTTGTCGTAAAGATTGATCCGTGCTTGCAAACGGGTGGCCGTCCGATATTGATCCCCCCAATTCTCTTCCTTCTGTACGGCTTGTATAAGCTCCGCGAAGCGATCCAAATCGGCTCCATCGGCCAACTTTTCCAAAGCTTTTCGAATAGCATGGACGATATGTTCCGTATGAGCGATCTTCTTCTGGAGAATATCGAGCTGTGCTTCCAACGAAAGTCTGATGTCCCCATCGGATATCAACTCTGCGTTTAAGATGTCTTTAATTTCTTGAAGAGATAGCCCGACATACTTCAACGTCTGAATCCGCTGCAGTCGTTTCAGTTCCTTCACCGTATACTTGCGAGCAGAGCCAGAATGATGGTCTTCCGGGGTCAATAGTCCAATCTGATCGTAATATCGCAAAGTTCGGAGTGTCATACCTGTACTTTTGGCAAGCTGCCCAGTCGATAAATAATCTCCTTTGCTCAACAGGTTCTCCCTCCTTCCCATGCATTGATTTTCCAGTATAACCAACTAGGTTAGTATACTTGGTGACGTAACGTCACCAGCAAGTTAAATTTTTCGATAATTGAGTGTGTGGAAAACAGGGACCCTGCTGTATGGTTATCACTATGATTTTGATGAGGAAGGTGGAAGGGGTTATTGAAGGTATAGATAAACGGTTATCAATAGAAAGAAGGGGGCCGAAAACGGCCCCCCTCTTCATTCTGTGTAAACAGCCTGTTTTTGCTTTGAGATGGGGTTCGCCGAATAAAGAAACGATACTGATTTACTCAACGCGGATTTAATTTCACCTGTGAGCCCTTGCCGCCTGTCTGGATTCCGGTTTCCTTCATTCCGGCTTCTTTCAGATCGACCAATAGTCGCTCTAACACCGCTTTGGCGGCAGCCGCTTCCTTCGCGCCGGACGATTTCACGACCAACTGCACCGGCTTGCCGGAGCGCAGATGTTTGTCTGCTTGGCGCAGCTTTGTATCGTAATCATGTTCCTCGATATGAGCAGTGAAGCGAAGCTCCTTGACCTTTTCCTTACTGCTCTTTCCAGGCATGTTGCCACCGCTCACCTTGCGTGTTCCGGTTTCCTTCTGCGCGAGCGCTTTTCCCTTGCCCTTAGCTACTAGGCTACATGGCGGAGGACTGCTCATCAGTGATGTACAGACCAGATCCATTCCTTTGGATCGGGCCATAGCCAAGGCTTCCTCTCTCGAGACGATACCGATCTTCTCACCGTTGAGTCCAGTGAGCATGACCTCGGAAGCTTTTATTTGCTCGTTGATTAATACTGCCACGTAAATGAAGCCTCCCTTAAAAACAATGATAAAGCTATCATATACGGAACCCGTTTGCGATTCAATTTGGAATTCCGGGTAGCGGGCAGATGGAGCTTTCCAATGCGACATAGTACTTTTCTTTAGTACAATCTTTGTTGACAAAAACCATCAACCCCTATACTCTTTTACTGATAATGATTATCATTTTCTAATGAGACATATATATGCAGGGGTGAATGAGAGAAATGAAAAAGATGTTGAATGGCCTATTATTGTTTACGGTTTTTGCTATTGTATTGGCGGGTTGCGGATCAGTAGGAGATAGCTCGAAGCCAGGAGCCACTTCCGGGTCTGAGCAGACCAGCAAAGCGGCTGGGCCGGTTACGGTTAAAGACGATCACGGGGAAGTCAAGCTGGACAAGCCAGCGGAACGTGTCGTTGTCCTGGAATGGACGTTTACCGAAGATCTGATCGCGCTGGGTGTGCAGCCTGTTGGTAATGCGGACAACGAAGACTATAAGCTGTGGGTAACGCCGGAGGCGAAACTGGCTGATTCGGTCACTGATATCGGTACACGGGGCGAACCGAATTTGGAAGCGATCGCGGCGCTCAAGCCGGACCTTATTATCTCTAACGCAGACAATAATGCAGCGATTTACGCACAGCTTAAGGGGAATCGCACCAACGATAGAATATGATCCTTACAAAGGAAACGGTTATGATTACGACCGCATGGTCGAGATCTTTAAGCAGATCGCTATGGCTACTGGAAAAACGGAGCAGGCGGATAAAGTCCTAAGCGAACTTGACCAACATTATAATGAGGCAAAGTCTACATTGGAAAAAGCGGGAAAAGCGAATTTCCACTACGCGCTGACTCAGGCTTTCACAGCTCAAAATGCTGCCAGCCTACGGATGTTTAAGGATAACTCGCTTGTAGTTGGGACGCTTGCGAAACTCGGTATGGTAAACGACTGGAAGTCGGACAAAACCGAGAAATATGGATTCAGCACTGTTGGCATCGAAGCTCTTCCGGCGGTACAGGACAGCCATTTTATCTACATTACGCAGAAGACGGACGATGTATTTGGAGCCGCGATGAAGAACAATTCAGTCTGGAAAGAACTGGATTTTGTCAAAGAAAAACGGACCTATCCACTGGACGGAACAACGTGGACGTTCGGGGGCCCAATCTCATCCAAAGTGTTGGTTGATCAGGTGGTTGGAGTCCTGACGAAATGACCCGAGCAGACAGAACGAATTTGTCGAAGGCTTGGCGTGTAGGAAGCATTTTTGGGGGCGGCTTGGCCGTCCTTATTGCGCTTTTTTTTGTAAGCTTGTGCTACGGAGAGGCGCCGATTCCGCTGCATACGGTAATCGAGGCGTTGACCCAGCGTCAGAATACGCTTGAGCACAATATGGTTTGGGATCTGCGGATGCCACGTACGGTCATTGGAATCTTGGCTGGCGGTGCGCTTGCGATCGCCGGTGCATTGTTGCAGGCCATCACCAAAAATCCGTTGGCGGCTTCTGATACGCTCGGAATCAACGCGGGTGCCTATTTTGTGGTCGTGCTTGGCGCGGTGATGTTCCCCGGATTGCTGCATCAGGCTCCATTTCTGTTTGCCGCCATCGGCGGCCTGCTGGCGGCGGTGCTTGCTTACTTTATGGGCGGGGGACGAGTTGGAAGTCCGATCCGGCTGGCGCTTGCTGGCCTCATTGTGTCTATGGTGCTCGGTTCGTTTACCGGAGCATTACATATCTTTTACTCCTTCGAAACGCAGGGATTGTTTCTATGGGGTTCCGGTTCGCTTGTGCAAAACGATTGGAGTGGTACTACTTATGCTTGGCCCTGGGTTGTAGGGCTCTCGGTTATCGCGGTTTTGCTGTCGAGGCAATTCGATGTGCTGGATCTGGATGAGTCTACATCTACATCCCTCGGGCAAAAGGTGGGCTTGACCCGGGCGGTGGGTATTGTATTGGCGGTTATGCTGGCGACCATTACAGTGAGCGTCATTGGGCCCATCGGGTTTGTAGGTTTAGTGGCTCCGCATTTGGTGCGCTTAAGCGGCCTGAAAATGCACCGCTGGGTGCTGCCTGGTTCCTTCCTGTGGGGGGCGCTGCTGTTGACGGGCGCTGACGTGCTGGCGAAAATGGTCCACCAATCAAGCATGGATCTGCCGACCGGAGCGATGATGGCATTGATCGGGGCCCCATGGTTAATTTGGCTGATCCTGTGGAAGATGAAGCTGCCTTCCGGCATCGGCGGACAGTCCTCAATGAACATAGGTGTGCGCTCTCGGAAATTACCGTATGGCAGGCTGGTCACATTGTTCGCATGTGGGGCCGTGCTGTTGACCGTATTCAGCCTGATGTTTGGAGGAATGCGAATTCCGATGGACGATCTGCTGTCCGGCCTGTTCGGCGGGGAGAGCGCGAATTCAGCCTTGCTGCAGTTTAGAATTCCACGTACGCTGGTGGCGGCTGGGGCTGGTATTGCGCTTGCGGTCAGCGGTGTCTTGATCCAACTAGCCGTTCGCAATCCATTGGCGGATGCCTCGATCATCGGAGTTTCTTCTGGGGCGGGATTCGGCGCGCTTGCAGTAATCATCGTCTGGCCCGGACTGCCTGTTTATGTGCTGCCAGTTGCTGCGATCGCCGGAGCGGCAGTTTCGGCAGCGGTGATTTTCTTTCTATCCTGGAAAAAACATCTGAATCCGTCTGTTGTCATATTACTCGGCATCGCCATATCAGCGATCGGAGCAGCCGGCATTCAGGTACTGATTATCCAAGGTTCGTTATGGGGCAGCACGGGCTATATTTGGCTGACTGGTAGTACCTATGCTCGAAGCTGGGGGCAGGTGACGACGATTCTGGCCTTTCTGCTCGTGTTGTTGCCAGTAGCCTGGTGGCTAGCTCGCCGCTTCGACCTTTTGGTATTTGACGATAGCAGCGCCATGGGACTAGGGCTTCCGGTGCGTCGCACCCGGCTGCTGGCGATGGCAGTGGGTGTGCTACTGGCGGGAGGAGCAGTAGCCTGCGTCGGTACGATTGGCTTCATCGGGCTGATTGCTCCGCATATCGTGCGCACATTGATCGGGCACCATGTTCGCCGTTCGATTGTCTTGTCGAGCATCTTGGGAGCGGTGATGCTGGTGTTGGCAGATACGATTGGACGGACGATTCTTGCACCGACGGAAATTCCTTCCGGTCTGCTGATCGCCCTGATCGGCGCGCCATATTTCCTGTACTTGATGTATCGCTCCAATCGTAGTAAGTCAGTGTAGTTGAAGTGGTACGCAAAAAGGCTGTTTCCGAGCGGATTTTCCGTGGGGGAAACAGCCAATTTTTATATAAACAGTGGCTGTTTTAATTCATTTCTTCTGCAAAGCTATCTGGATTTTATATTTACAAATCTAATAAAGTAGATATAATGTACTGTATGGAACCGTCATTGATTTATAAAGCTTTGTCTAATGAGACACGCCGTCTAATTATGCTGTGGTTAAAAAATCCAGAGGAATTTTTTGATGAACAGGCTTATTTAAAGCAAGGGCTTAATCTTCGAATTGGTGTATGTGTGGGGGATATTCAGGCTAAAGCAGAACTTGCACAGTCTGTTATCTCAAGTTATTTATTAACGATGCAAAAAGCTGGTTTGTTAGAGTCTGAGCGAATTGGGAAGTGGACGTACTATCGTCGGAACGAAAAGACAATACAGGAATTTGCCGAGTACATTCAAAAGGAACTATAGACAGAAAGGAGGTTTTTTTTCGTAAAATATATCTATGAATCTGTATATATAAATATGATGGAGGCTTACTTTTAATTATGAAACAGGATAACTCTTTGCTTATTATTATTTTGGCTTTAGTGTTCAAAGTAAATTAAGTATTAGACTCGGAAAATAAAGATGTAGACTGAGAAAATAAAGTGTTAGACTGCCGGTACTGCGTTAAGCTAACGAGCAGGATAGCGTGGCGGAATCCTCTATGTTAATTCTCTGGTGATAAAAAGCGTGGAACCAGTAAAAAAACACTTACCTTTATGTAAGTATCTGTACTAAAAGTGCATACTTTCATATTTCTAGCGTTCATTTTATTATCAAGATATAAATAATACTTAAGGAGGACAAATCTTTGAAAACTCTTGTTATTGTAGCGCATCCCAGCATGGAAACATCCGTCATTAATAAGCGGTGGGTAGAAGAACTGAAAAAATATCCAGAAAAGTATACTGTTCACGAGTTGTCTAAAGTTTACCCTGATGGAAACATCGACGTGGAAAAGGAACAAAAATTGGTTGAATCTCATGGTAATCTTGTTTTGCAGTTCCCTATATATTGGTTTAATTGTCCGCCTCTCCTAAAAAAATGGTTTGACGATGTTTTAACTTATGGATGGGCTTTTGGTTCAAATGGAGGAGATAAATTCAAGAATCGTAAAGTTGCTTTAGGTGTATCTGCAGGAATCGAAAAGCTAGATTATCACGAAAACGGAAGATATCAATATACGCTTGAACAAATACTGGTTCCATTTAAAATGACATTCCTATATTGCGATGCAGATTATCGTTCGTTCTTTGCATTTTATGGTGAGGAATATGATCGATCTGAAGAAACTGTGGAAAAAAGCACTGAAAATTATTTGAATTTTGTTGACAACCTATAATATGCATCTATATTTCGTTTGCAAGTTACCCATCAAAAAAATTGATTCATTTGAAGAATTAGTTTGTGAACTCACCACGACTGATACCGATGTTAAGCTATCGGGGGACGTTAGTTGAATGACAACAGCGGCAGTCTAAGACTTTATTTATCAAGTCTTGGTCTGCCGCTGCTTCCTTTAATGGATCAGTCTAAAACTTATTTTTCATATACTGACGATTCTTCAAATCAAAAACCGCATTAAATCAATGGTCCCAGTCTAATACTATATTTTCACCGAACGTTTAGGCGTATTCGGCATTATTACAACGGAAATGGGGATTATAGGTTTTTTACCCCAGGTCACTCAAAATTTTAATATATCGACTTCACAGGCAGGCTGGCTTGTAAGTGTATTTTCTTTAGTCGTTGCCATTTCAGGTCCATTCCTGACCTTACTCGTTTCCGGTATAAATCGCAAAGTCATTCTCTTAACCGCTGTGCTCAGTTTTGTGATTTCAAATATGGTTTATGCTTTTACAACCGAATTCAATATGATGCTCATTTTCGGCATTCTCCCTGCTATTTTTCATCCTGTCTTTTTTTCGGTTGCCTTAGTGACCGCAGCCAAACTTGTCCCGCCGGAAAAAAGCAGTAAAGCAGTCACCAAGGTTTTCGCCGGAATAACGGTCGGATTTGCTTTTGGCGTGCCTTTAACTTCTTATCTCGCAGAGAAAATATCGTTAGAAGCCGCTTTCTTGTTTGGGGCTGTTGTAAGCATGATTGCCTTTGTGGGAATCCTCATTTGGCTTCCTTCTATGCCGGTAAAAGAGAAAATGCCTTATGGAAAAAAGCTCGGTATACTACGCAAACCTCAATTATGGTTCAATATCGTGACCGTTATTTTTATCTTTGCAGCTATGTTCTCTGTGTACAGCTACTTTGCCGAATATCTTGGTCAGGTCACCCATATGAATGGGTCATGGATTAGTATCATGTTAATGGTCTTTGGAATCATCATGATTTTTGGGGATTTTTTATTTGGGGGGCAGTGCATTCCGGAGGGCTTATTATTAGCCAAGCATGGCTAACGACAGAGACGAAAGAAGCTCCCGAATTTGGAAACAGCTTGTTTGTTTCATTTTCTAATCTTGGCATTACTGCGGGGGCTTCAATTGGCGGTTGGTTTATCTCACACTTGGGAATCGAATTATGCAAAATGCTGAAGTAAAAATGTTCAAATCGAATGCAGAGGAAGTAAACGTGAGTTAAAATATGGATAGACATTAGAAGAGTACCCTACATGATGACCATAAAATAATGCATGGAGTGATGTTGATTGCATTTCGTATGGAGTAATATTTTAATTACCCTCCTAATCGTTGGTGGCATTTTGGCGTTGTTCGTCTGGGGAGTAGTTTCCTTTGTAAAGCGTCTTCGGAGATCGGAATGAGCTTTTCAATGATAATTATTTACTGTTTACGTAAACGTGGGACCCGTAAAAATAACTCTTTTCAGAGTCTATATTTTACGGGTCCCCGTTTTATTTAGAGCTTACGAATTTCAAATAAATCATTAGGAGTGATATCGAAATAGACACACAATTTAGTGATTAAGGTAGCTGATATTTTCTTTTTTTCCATATTGCTATTGTGCACCAGCTCCATAATTGTAGTTCTGCGATGTCCAATTTCCTCGGATAATTTCAGAACAGACATGTTATCGTGCTGTTTTAAAATCTCATCCAACTTGCAATGTAAAATGTAACCTTGTTGATCCATAGGAGCCTCCAGATGACTTAGAATAAAATATTGCACTATGAAAGTGCATATGATATATTGTGTTTATGTAAAGTTGCACCGTGAAAGTGCAATTAGTTCGTAACATATTATCATTTTATCAAAGGGATGTACAACATACCCTTAGCTTTGCTATTGCCATTTTTCCAAAAATAGAATTGGGGGATGATACCATGATGCCAAATACTAAAGCCAACAAACAAGCCATCAAAACCATTGTTCGTATGGAACAGGTTTGGGAGCAAACAGAAGAAAACGAAGAAGCCGGGCTGCACTACTATCACATTACAGATGCCCTCAACCACCAATGGCAGACCATTGGGGTGAATGTTACTGATGCGATTCAAGTGTTTGAGCATGGGAACGATGGAGTGTGGACACGAATAATTCAACCAGTCCCATTTTACCCTGACCTGACTACGAACGATTTAATTCATATGCTCAATATTGGCCCAGAGGCTTGGCGTATACGCAACGCTATCCAAATCATATTGAATAACGTGGAAAGACGCAATGCATTTGTGAATCGCATCGTGAATGTGAATGACGAAGATGTATTGAATCTATTATACAATATGAGAAATGAATTTCTTAAGCGCGATCAGCTTTCAAACCAGAAGTTCATGGATTTATATGCTGTAAACCCTGTATAGGCGTTATCGGTCTACTTTCTGGAGTCTGTGGATGTTTATACATATTGGGAGTGGAGCGAGGCAGGGGATACATATAGCAAAGCCATTCAGTACAAACAAGTGAAACCTGAAATGACTTTAGCCGAAGCTATTGAAAAGGCAGAAGCTGAAGCCAGAGACTTGGTTTCAGGCTACTAATATCGTGTGCTATCATGTTTTTAACCATTCTATTGGCTTAGATGGGCGGTCGGTTCGTCTCCTGCAAAGGAGGTGACGCCTGTGGAGGTTAAAGAGGCGCTGACATTAATGATAATGTTTGGTACATTGCTGGTGACGCTGATCGGATTAGTCATCACAATTGTCGTTGCATTGAACCATAACCAAAAGAAGTAGATGAAAACGGATGGGGTATTGATTTATGTTGAGAATGAAATGATCTATTGGAGGTAAACCGATGAATATTCGGATGTATCATGACTTCGATTTGCAGTTGGAGGAGGCTATTTGGGAGCTTGGAGAGGAAGCCGCTGGTATACTCCCATTAGACAGCAAAATGGCTGAGGAAAAAGCACAAAAGGCTTGGGACCTGATACCTGAACCTAAGCATAAATGGGGAATTACAAGCTTAACCTTGCATCAATACGTTCAAATTCTCAATTATAACGGTCAAACTCAGCGTTCCGCAGAGCTTTTAAATGAAGAGATTGTTGATATGGAGATCACTGGATATCGCATTGTGGATGCCAACCCTTATATCCTGATGGCTGAAACGCTCCTTCTTCAAGGCAAAACGTTAGAGGCGCATGATTATCTCAAGAAGGCGTACTCTATTGGAAGTGCGAGAGCATTTCGAGACCAGCCCAAGCTCTATTTGAAAATAGCAAAAAGTAAGGCTTTGGATGAAAAGGAAGTACTATTTCAATTTTCAGGGTTTAATGTAAATTACAGGATTTTGAGTGAGATAAAAGGAGACAAATAAAGAAAAGATGAGCGGTGATTATCCATGAGAATTAGCATCAAGTTGAAATTCAGCTTGTTTCTGGCTGTACTGCTTATTCTTGCTCTAGGTGTGCTAAGCTATTTTGTTCTTCAAGGGGTGGAAAAGAACCAGCTGACTCAAACCGAGGTTTATCTGGCCCAGCACGTCAAAACGGTTAATCTGCGGGTGAAGCAGACTTATTATACAGGAACGCGGATGGAGCCGCAGATATTTATGAGGCAGCGGGGCCGGGGACTGGCTACGGAGCTGGCCGGATTTACCGGACTGGGAGTCACGCTTTATGATGCGCAGGGGCTCCAGGTAGGCACCTCTATTCAAGACCCTCCAGTGGTAGACCAGCAAAGTGAAGTGAATGCTGCCCTGGCCTATGCGTTGCACAATAAAATAGCATATGAGGTTGTGGGGGACACACTCCTGTATCTGGCGCCGCTCCAAGGGCCGGAGGAACAAATGGGGGTAGTTCAGTTGCAATATTCACTCAAAAGCTCGCAGAGTTTTCTGCGAACCCTCCAGAATTTGTTCCTGACTACAGGGATCGCGGTACTTTTACTAAGCTTCATCATCGGATATTTGTATTTTAACCGGGCAGCCGCAGCTATTGGACGGTTGAAAAAGGCGGCAGAGGATATCCGCCGCGCCGAATATATCCAGGCTCCTCCGGTTAGGCGAAAGGATGAGCTGGGCGAGTTGGCCGAGGGCATCTACTTTATGAGCAAGGAGATTGAGCAGAGTATTGCTGCCAAAGATGAAGAGCAACGGAAGCTGCAACTGGCTATCCACAAGCTCCAAGCGCTGGAGCAGCAGCAGAAGCAATATATCGGCAACATTAGCCATGAATTCAAGACACCGTTGACCTCCATTAAAGCTTACGTGGATCTGCTGAATATGTACGACGATGATCCCAAGCTGCTGTTGGAAGCCAAGGCCAGCATCGCCAAGGAAACTCAGCGGCTATATGAAATGGTGGAGAAGGTGCTACAGGTGTCGGCGCTGGAAAAATATGATTTTGAGTCACAGGCCGAGCTGTTGGAGGTTGCAGAGGGGCTGCGGGATGTTTGTGCACGTATGAGTGGCAAGGCAGAGCGCTTCGGAATCACTATTTCCTGCGATGCGGAGCCAGCCCACATCTGGATTGATAAAGAGAGCTTTATGCATATTTTTATTAATTTGCTGGATAATGCGATCAAATACAATGTTCCTCAAGGAACTATTCATGTTCACAGCGAGCTTAGGGACAACCGGGTAAGGATCACGATCCGTGATTCCGGCATAGGCATTCCTGAGGAAGCCAGAGAGAGGATTTTCGAGCCTTTCTACACGGTCAACCGCGATCGATCCAGGCAATCGGGCGGCACGGGACTGGGACTGTCACTGGTTCGCAATCTGGTTGAGAAGCAGAATGGAAGCATTACGCTACTGGAGACGGAAGGTGAAGGTTCGGTCTTCGAGCTGTCTTTTCCAGCCACTTAATAGGTCTGTACTCTGCATCAAAGCTACTCAAAAAGTTTACAACTTGGAAACAAGCAGCCGTGGTTTGGAAATACTCCTCCGGTATGCTTAGAGCAGGCTAAGGCTACACAGGACTCAAGATTAGGCTTCCACAGCGAGTTTTGTACGAATCGAATTCAATCATGTCCATGCTGTACAAATCTTTAGGGGGAATCATGCAATGAACGCAAATATCCACAGCAAGCTGGGCAAGACAGGACTCATACTGCTCGCCACGGCGACTCTTATGTCCCTGACCGCTTGTACTACGGGGAACACGGAGGCGCGGCAGGTTGTAGAGAAGTCCGGCAAAAAGATTACCGTGATGGATAACACCACTGAATCCGTATACACCAAGTTGAAGCTGGAGGGCATTGCTAAGATTGAGGGTGTTCGCGGGATGGATTGGGTGAGTGAAGGCACGCTTGCGGTTGATAAAGAGAACAGGAAGCTGCCCCCCGTGATGATTGAGGGAGAAAAACGTTATCCACATAACCTCTATCAATATGATCTTGCTTCCAGTGGGGAGACGCCGCTGCTGGAGGGGGAGAAAAGCTACGGATTTGCAAAGCTGTCCCCTGACAGGAAGCATATGCTTTATCAGCAATTGTATGAATCCACAGGAATAGGCTACATCATGAATCTTGAAACCGGCGTTTCCGTGAAGATGTACGATGCAGAGTTTATGGCCGGGGAAGGCGTATGGGAGGATACAGGTCACGTTATTTTTCCCAATATGGAAGGGGACATTATCAGGGCTGATGTGAATGGAAAGAGTGAAGTCGCGGTCAAGACTGGACAGAGAAGTGTTTCTAGCGTAGCTCCGTCGGGAAATACGATCTACTATGTCGCTATGGGGAAATGGATCGCCTATGATATCGAAACCAAGCAATCCGAAGTCCTGAAAAAAGACATCTGGGCGGTCCTTCCTTCCCCGGATGGCGGCACGCTGGCGGTTGTTAAACACACCAAACCCGGGGAAAACGCATTGGTTCTCTGCGATACCAAAGGGAAAGAGCTGTTCACATTGGCTACGGGTATGCAACTGTTCGGTACAAGCTGGTCGCCGGATGGCAGCAAGCTGGCCTATGCGGTTTCTGAGGATGGAGATAAATACCGTTTTTTCATTACAGAAGCAGAAACAGGGGAGCAAACTCCGGTCTTGGGCGATAATAGCATAAGTGACCAGCTACGCTGGAGCCCTTCCGGTAAAAAGCTGCTGATTCCAACAGGGGTCATGAAGGACACTGGATATCAATCTACGGCTTATGTAATCAAGTTATCTTGAGCAAAAATCATTTATTTTAAGGGGGATGACGAACGCGATGAAAATAACAGAAGTGCTCTTAAATACACACAGATTTGAAGCCATGAAAGCTTTTTACGGCTCTCTCTTGGGCCTGGAGGTTCTGGAGGAAACCGCTTCACGGTTATCATTTGGAGCTGGCGAATCGGTTCTTGCTCTTCAGGAAAATTCCCTCATGGAGAATGAGTTTTATCACGTTGCGTTTGCGATTCCAACCAATAAGTTCATAGAGGCAAAACAATGGGTAATCGACCGGGGCATCTCATTGATTTCAAGAACCAGAGAGGATGAGTTTCTTTTCGAAAGCTGGAATGCAACAGCACTTTACTTCTATGATCCTGATCATAACCTCATCGAGTTCATTGCTCACCATTCGCTCGACAACGCAGTAGATGAAGCTTTCGGGCCAAAGCATTTACTTCGTATAAGTGAGATTGGCCTTCCAGTCGATAATGTTCCGGAATGTTGCAAAACTATCACAGCAATGTTCCAAATTGATTCATGGGGTGAGGCCGGGAAGCAATTCACTCCTCTAGGGGACGCGGAAGGATTATTAATTGTAATAGACAAGCAGCGGCCTTGGTTCCCGGACGATAGGATGCCGTGTGGGTTCAACACCAAGATCGTGATTAAAGGTGCAGGTTCTGCCAGTCTTTCGCTTCAAAATGGCTTGTACGAATTGAGATCAACCTGATTAATTAGATAAAGGGGATTAGCAAAAAGGCATACTTTTTGAAACAAAAAAGAGTGGCCCTTATCTCAAAATAAATATGGCTCAGAGAACCATTTTTATTTCTTTGGCAAGTTCGGATAACTTTTGATTTCTAAGATGCTCATCCATTTTGGTCTCCGCTGAAACCATTACTTTTTGAATTAAGCATTCTGCTTCATGGTTCATACAACAGTCGAACAAAGAAGTTGCGCCTTCAATTGCATGAATAACATCCAGGAACGAAATATCCTCCCAGTTCCGCTTCAATCTATAACCGCCATTGGCACCCGAAGTAGATTCAATCATTCCCGCCTTGACCAGCTTGGTCAGTATTTTGGACAAGTAAGTAGGCGAAACCCCTTGTCGATCCGCCAACTGTTGTACACCAACAGGCTTATTATTAGGGGGTGATACTACCAGAAAAAGCATGGTGTGAAGGGCATAGTTCGTCGCTTTAGAATACTTCATGCTCGGTGATCACCTCAATTCAGGATTTAATCTATATATAATATCCTTTATGATGCGGCATCGTCAAATTTTGAATGCTCCGACAGGGTGCACAAAAATTAGCGCCCTAATATTCAATATGTATCCACGGGTGTCCACACTCACCCCCAAATACTGCATAAAATATCCCGGATGAACAAAGAGGAGGTGCAGTGAAAACAATGATACACATGGAACCCATACAAGTGGGTAAGCATACATTTATCGGAGTTGAGGTCAAACTGCCTAAAACAACGCTGTTGACTATCTCCAACTCCCATGGTTACATCATGTGCGGCGCACTGGATGTCGGATTGCTGAATGAACGGCTGGGAGATCGGAAAATTCTTGCCGCACGAGCTGTGGGTGTAAAAACGCTGCGCGAATTGTTGGAAGCGCCCATGGAGTCGGTGACGACGGAAGCGGAGCAGCTTGGAATTAAGCCGGGTATGCCGGGGTATGAGGCACTTTTGAAGCTGGTCTAAGTGGAGCTTTTGCTGCACAAAGGTAGAAAAACGCGAAAAAACCGGGGCTGCTTCGCTCCGGTTTTTTCAAATAGAAAAGTTACATTTTATCGAGTAAAACGATTTCGCTTTCATACGAGCTGCATGGCCTGGCAAACGAATTAATCCGCAAATAAAGCGGGCAGGCTGTCGCTAAAGGGAGCTTGGACGATCCCTTTTTCGGTAATGATGGCGGTAATGTATTCATGAGGCGTAATGTCGAAAGCCGGGTTATAGACCTTGATGCCCTGTGGGGCTGTCCTTTTGCCGAAGCTTTCGGTGACTTCCTCCGCAGGACGCTCCTCGATGGGAATGTCTGCGCCTGTAGCAGTATGCAAATCAATCGTAGATAGCGGTGAAGCTACATAAAAAGGGATGCCATGTGCCTTGGCCAGCACAGCTAAGCTGTAAGTGCCGATTTTGTTGGCGACATCGCCATTAGCCGCCACTCTGTCCGTGCCAACGATGACGGCCTGGACCCATCCTTTGGCCATGACCATACCTGCCATGTTGTCACACAGCAGGGTTACATCAATGCCAGCCTGCTGGAGCTCAAACGCGGTCAGACGCGCCCCTTGGAGCACGGGACGTGTTTCGTCGGCAAACACTTTCAGGTGTATGCCGTTTTCATGTGCAAGGTACATGGGCGCGAGTGCCGTCCCGTATTTCGCTGTCGCCAGTCCGCCTGCATTGCAGTGAGTGAGCACGCCCATACCGTCTTCGAATAGAGGTAAAGCATGGACGCCGATCAGGCGGCATACTTCCTCATCCTCTGCCTGAATGGATATAGCTTCACGCTCCAATCCGGCATTCCAATCCTCGACCCGTCCTTCGGTCGCTTCGGCGGTTAGTTCTTTGGCCCGCTTCTTCATGCGGTCCAGCGCCCAGAACAGGTTCACTGCGGTCGGTCGTGATGTAGCTAAATGCCCGCAAACGCTGTGTACATGCTCCAGCCATCCAGCAGCATCGGTTCCGCCGTAAGCGGAAGCACCCAGCACGACGCCGTAGGCCGCAGCCATTCCGATGGCTGGCGCACCGCGTACCTTCATGGCATGGATGCCGTCCCACACTTCCTCGGCTGTGAACAAATCCAGCATCACGATGGATTCGGGCAGCAGGCGCTGGTCCAGCATGGACAAGTGGTCACCTTTCCACACCAGCGACGAGAGAGCCTGACCAGGCGCGATTGCTTCATTGAAAGCTTTAGTCGTAGATTCTTTATTTTCACTCATATCCATTAAGCTCCTTTAGTTGGGGCAGCCGTTGCTGTCTGAATAATGTCTCCCAATTCACGGATCGAATGCACCTCGCGATTGCGGAGAACCAAGGCTTTTCCTATAGATAACGCCAGTCTTTCCGCTGCTTCCTTGATCGCAGGATCGGCAATCGTGTCTATATCGGCCACATGCGACAAGCTGATGATCCGGCGGATGACCTTGCAGCCTGCAAAGCCAATCGTATCTTGCAGCACTTTCTGGAGGTACAAGTCTTGATATCCCGGCGTGCGGGCCATGTGGTCAGTAACATGCTGGTCCCACAGTTTGCGGAACCCGCACTCAAACTGCTCCCATACCTGAATGGCAGTCTCTAAAAGCCAGTCACGGCGTTCCTGTACAGCTGTCTCGCCAGAAGTCCATCCAGGTTGTGCTGCATAGTTCAACAGCAGATTGGCAATCACCGCTCCGATATCAAAGCCCATCGGTCCGTAGTAGGCAAACTCGGGATCAATGACTTTAGTGGACTCCGCTGTTACAAAAATACTGCCTGTATGAAGATCGCCGTGCAGAAGCGCTTCTGTCCGTGTCAGAAACTTCTCTCGCAGCAAAGCTACTTCCAGATGAATGGCCTGATCTGTACGAAGCGCCTCTGCCTCGTCTTCGATATAGGAACCGTAGTTGTTATTGTCTGAAAACCGATAAGGCTCGTCCAAAATAAGATCCTCGGTGATTTTACAAAGATCCGGGTTGATAAAGCGCTTGACCAGCTCTTTTTTGTCCTGCTGATTCATGCCCAGATCCGAGGTAAAAAAGAGCGTACGCGCCAGAAACTCTCCAATATGGTCAGCAAAATGCGGATATGTGTTTCCTTCGATTAATCCTTTGCGCATGATTGTGTACGAGCTTAGATCCTCCATCACAGTCAAGGCGAGTTCATCGTCATAGCCGAGCACCGCAGGAACGAGCTCAGGGCAAATGTGGTGCTCCTTCTGAAGCGCCTCGCGTTCAATACGGGCACGATCCAGTGACAGCGGCCAGGATTCACCTACGATTTTCACATAGGGAAGCGCCTGTTTGGCAATGATACTCTTGTCAGATTCAGAATCCGTAATATGAAAAACCAGATTCAGGTTGCCATCACCGATTTCGCGGCATTCCAGACGAGCATCCTGACTAAAAAATCCGGGGATATTCTTCACAAATTCAATTGCTTCTTCTGTCGTAAAAGCATGATATTGGGACAACGAAGTCACCTCCATAAATTGTGCATACATCTATGATGAGAAATACTACAAGATTAAACCAACCATTTCGCTTGGATAGAGCCAAGTATAACGAAAATTGTTTGAGTTTTGTACATTTTTTTTGTGGGGAGGCGGAATAGGAGAAAGGAACGTAAGATTTTGTTTCGTCTTCATATGAGAAGGGTAAATAATAAACAGACGTCCGGCAGGCGAAATACCGTGCCCGCTGGCGTCTTCCCGTCAGAAGGACGGTGGATGAATACGTAAACGTTCCTGAATGATCAATTTGATGAAAAAGGAAGGGATTTATTATGGCTAAAACAACAAGCAACTCGAAAAATACGCAAACGAAATCGGTGGAAGAACTGTTAAACCGCCAGGTCGCTAACCTGAATGTACTATATGTGAAGATTCATAACTATCACTGGTATGTGAAAGGCTCCAACTTTTTCACACTCCATGTTAAATTTGAAGAACTATATAATGAAATTACGCTGAAAATGGACGAGATCGCCGAACGCCTGTTGGCGCTGAAAGGGTCTCCTTCCGCAACGTTAAAAGAATATCTGGAGCTGTCCTCCATTCATGAGGCAAGTGGCAATGAGGATGCGCCGAAAATGGTGCAAACGCTAATTGAGGACTTTGCCACTGTCTGCGAGGAATTTCAGGAAGGAATTGAGCTGGCTGAAAGCGCATCTGATCAGCCAACCGCAGATTTGCTGATTGGTTATAAAGCGGATCTGGAGAAACATATGTGGATGCTTCGCTCTTATCTGGGCTAATCGAAAAAATGATGCTGGAGGCTTAATTCTGGCAGTTGAATTCCATTTCATATAGATGGGTTTTTGTTCTGAAATAAGCGCTACATGTAAAAACGCTACTGACGTCATATTGTCGGTAGCGTTTTTATGGATGAAAAAGACAATTTACAGCATTTTAATGCTTTTTCATAGATCAGGATTTTGCATAATTCAATTCCAGTCGCTTTGCAAACTCCTCAGATGGGAAGCGATTATGATTGGATATGCGGTATGATGAAGAATTACGCTATAATAAAAATAGGAGGCAAACAATCACGGTAGAGTTTCACCTTTCCTCTTCGTTGTTCATCAGGATGGCTTTTGAACACACTTCATAATTTAGTGAGGTCCGTATGCTATTTTGCCATTTGTGAGCTGAGTTAGTATGAATATTTTATGAAGAAAGTCGCATAACGTGTGTCCGTTGGTTGCACCCTTAAAGATATTTATTATAAAATAACTTGAGAATCATTGAGAATCAGTTTAGAATGATTATAAATAAATTTTTAAATATTTTCGCTTGCTTGAAATCAGGGGGCTCCCCTGTTTAAATATACTTTCTGATTTCGACACCACACTACAAATTTTGGAGGGTATTCCGAATATGGCTACAAACTTTAAGATTGAAGGTCTCAAAGCGACCATTGAAGGCAAGGAAATTCTGAAAGGCATCAACCTCGAAATGAAGGGCGGAGAAATCCATGCCATCATGGGTCCTAACGGAACGGGTAAAAGTACATTGGCTTCTGCTTTGATGGGTCATCCCAAATATGAAGTCACAGATGGCCAAGTAACTTTGGACGGAGAAGACGTTCTGGACATGGAAGTGGATGAGCGCGCACGTGCGGGATTGTTCCTGGCTATGCAGTATCCGAGTGAAATTGCAGGGGTAACCAACTCCGACTTTTTGCGTAGTGCAATTAATGCACGCCGTGAGGAAGGCCAAGAAATTTCCTTGATTAAATTTATCCGCCAAATGGAAAGCAAAATGAAGGAACTCGAAATGAATCCTGAGTTTGCTCACCGTTATCTGAACGAAGGTTTCTCCGGTGGTGAGAAAAAACGGAATGAAATTTTGCAAATGATGATGATCGATCCGAAAATCGTCATTCTTGACGAAATCGACTCCGGTCTGGATATTGACGCTTTGAGAATCGTGGCTAGCGGTGTCAATGCTATGCGTTCCGAAGAGCGCGGTTTCCTCATCATTACTCACTACCAGCGTCTGTTGAATTACGTTAAGCCTGATTTCGTACATGTCATGATGCAAGGACGCATCGTTAAATCCGGTGGACCTGAGCTGGCTGAGCGTCTGGAAGCGGACGGTTACGACTGGATCAAGGAAGAACTGGGTATCGTTGATGAAACTGTAGGACAAGAGGCGTAAGCCGGAAGCGAGGAGGAAAACTAATGAGTACACAAACAATCCTTCCGGTAGATTCCGAGCAACTGCGTGTTCTGTCCGAACGTAACGGCGAGCCGTCATGGCTGACCGCAGACAGACAAAAAGCACTTGAGCTTGCAGGCAAACTGGAGCTTCCGGTATTTGAAAAAACTAAAATCGAACGTTGGAATCTCAACGATTACGGTCAACATAAAAACAGCGAGGCGATTGCATCGGTGGGGCAGGTTCCCGCAGCGATTGCCGATCTGGTAAAAGATCAGCAGGAGGGCGGTCTGATTATCCAGCGCAACTCCGGCGCGGTATATGTGAAGCTGAGCGAGGAATTGGCAGCGCAAGGCGTTATTTTCACGGATCTGCAAACGGCGGTTAAGGAGCATGGTGATTTAGTTAAAGCTCATCTGAATACGGTCATTAAGACGGATGAAAATTCATTGTCCGCGCTGCACGCAGCGATCTGGAACGGTGGAGTATTCGCTTATGTGCCGAAGAATGTGGAGTTAAGTGTTCCGCTTCAGGCTGTTTTCCTGACAGATGATGCGACGGCGACGTTTGCACCTCACGTACTGCTCATTGCTGAAAGCCATAGCTCCGTAACGTACGTAGACAACTATGTATCTGCGGATTTGGCAACACCTGTCATTCATAATGGCGCAGTAGAAGTGGTAGCGAATGCAGGAGCCAAGGTGCGCTATGCAACGGTGCATCAGCTTGGAGAGCAAGTAACGGATATTTCCATCCGCCGTGCTACGTTGGGTAATGACGCAGCTATCGAATGGATTGTCGGAGAAATGAACTATGGCAATACAGCGAGCAACACGATGTCCGTGCTGAAAGGCAACGGCTCCAACTCGGATGCCAAGATTATTGCTGTAGGCTCCGGCTCGCAAAAGCTGAACTATACGACACAAGCACAGCATTTTGGCAAAAGTTCAGCCAGCCAGATGATTACACGCGCAGTTATGCGTGAAAATGCATCTTCCATTATTAACGGTATTACGAAAATTGAAAAAGGTGCTACCAAAGCAGACGGGCCAGCAAACAGAACGTGTTCTCATGCTTAGCCCGAAAGCGCGTGGTGACGCTAACCCGATCCTTCTGATTGATGAGGATGATGTGACCGCAGGTCACGCAGCTTCGGTCGGTCAGGTGAATCGTGAACAAGTGTATTACTTGATGTCCCGCGGGATTAGCCGTGCAGAAGCTGAACGCTTGATTATTTATGGCTTCCTGGCACCTGTCGTTTCTGAAATTCCGCTCGAAGGACTTCAACAGCAGCTGCAAAGCCTTGTTGAAAGGAAGTTAGGCCAATGAATACTGCATTGATCCGTGAACAGTTCCCGATTTTACATCAGGAGATTAACGGTCATCCGCTGGTTTATTTGGATAATGCGGCCACTTCGCAAAAACCGCTGGCGGTCATTGAGGCGATCAAGCACTACTACGAATATGATAATTCGAACGTTCATCGTGGAGTGCATACCTTGGGCAGCCGTGCTACGGATGCTTATGAAGGTGCGCGGGAGAAGGTAGCCCGCTTTCTGAATGCAAAGCGCAGTCAGGAAATTATTTTCACAAGAGGAACGACAACGGCGCTGAATCTGGTTGCTTCTTCCTATGGCAGAGCCAACTGTCAGGAAGGTGATGAGATTGTCATCACACCGATGGAGCATCACAGCAATCTGATTCCGTGGCAACAGGTAGCCAAAGCCACAGGCGCAACTTTAAAATATATCCCGCTTCAAGAGGACGGTAGCGTTGATCTTGCTGACGTGGAGAATACCATCACTGAAAACACAAAAATTGTAGCCATTGCGCATGTCTCCAATGTGCTTGGCGTTGTGAACCCGGTCAAAGAGATTGCAGCTATTGCGCATCGCAAAGGCGCAGTCATCGTTGTAGACGGTGCACAAAGCACGCCACATATGAAAGTAGACGTGCAAGACATTGATGCTGACTTTTATGCTTTTTCTGGTCACAAAATGTGTGGTCCTACAGGGATCGGGGCACTGTACGGCAAGAAGGCGCTGCTGGAAAACATGGAGCCGATTGAGTTCGGCGGGGAAATGATCGACGATGTGGGATTGTATGAATCCACATGGAAGGAGCTGCCTTGGAAATTCGAAGGCGGAACCCCGATCATTGCCGGAGCTGTCGGCTTGGGAGCTGCCATTGATTTTCTGGAAAGCATCGGGCTGGACGCGATTGCACAGCATGAAAGCCGTCTGGCCAACTATGCTCTCAAACGTCTCCGTGAAGTGGATGGCTTGACGATTTACGGTCCTGCTGAACGTCATGTAGGACTCGTAACATTCAATCTGGATGATGTACATCCGCATGATGTAGCGACCGTGCTGGATAGTAAAGGGGTGGCTGTACGTGCAGGCCATCACTGTTGCCAGCCATTGATGCGCTGGTTGAAAGCCAGTGCAACGGCGCGAGCCAGCTTTTACCTCTATAACACGGAAGAGGAAGTCGACGTTTTGATCAGCGCCCTAATCCAAACGAAGGAGTATTTTGGCGATGCAACTTGATGACTTGTACCGACGTGTAATTATGGATCATTATAAAAATCCGCGGAATCGCGGACGTTTTGAGGATGACGTGGTCACGGTCGATTTGAACAATCCTACGTGTGGTGACCGGATTTCTCTTCAGCTCAAGACGAAGGACGGCGTTGTCGAGGATGCCCGTTTTACAGGAGAAGGCTGTTCAATCAGTATGTCCTCCGCTTCAATGATGACAGAGGCGGTTAAGGGAAAAACGATTGATCAGGCACTGGATATGGCGAATCGCTTCTCTTCTCTGATGAAGGGTGAAGCCGCCGAATTCGACGATTATGAAGAGCTGGAAGCTTTGTCAGGTGTCAATAAGTTCCCGGCCCGTATCAAATGTGCGACTTTGGCCTGGAATGCGCTGCGCAAAGGAATTGATGAAAAACAATAATTTAACTAGAATAGAGGAGGTTTGAGAAACATGGCCAAGAAAGCACCGGAAATGGAAGAGTATAAATATGGCTTTCGTGACGAGCACAAATCCATTTTCCAAACAGGTAAGGGTCTCACTCCGGAAATCGTAAAGGAAATCTCCAAAATTAAGGATGAGCCAGAATGGATGCTGGAATTCCGTCTGAAAGCACTGAAGCAGTTTGAAAAAATGCCTATGCCAAACTGGGGCGGAGATATGAATGATCTGGATTTCGACGATATCCAGTACTATGTAAGACCCTCCGAGAGGCAAGGAAAAACGTGGGAAGAAGTTCCTACGGAAATTAAGGAAACCTTTGATAAACTGGGGATTCCTGAGGCGGAGCAAAAGTTTCTGGCTGGTGTATCCGCACAGTATGAATCCGAGGTTGTTTACCATAGCATGCAAAAGGAACTCGAAGATCAGGGCGTTATTTTCATGGACACCGATACGGCGCTGCGTGAGCATCCTGAAATTCTGAAAGAGTATTTTGCGACAGTTGTACCTCCTGCGGACAACAAGTTTGCAGCACTGAACAGTGCGGTATGGTCAGGCGGAAGCTTTATCTATGTACCGAAGGGTGTAAAATGTGAAGTTCCATTGCAGGCTTACTTCCGTATTAACTCGGAAAACATGGGACAATTCGAGCGTACACTCATTATTGCCGACGAGGACAGCTTCGTTCATTATGTAGAAGGCTGTACGGCTCCGATTTACAGCACGAACTCGCTGCATAGCGCAGTGGTGGAAATCATTTGTAAGAAAAATGCACGCGTTCGTTACACAACGATCCAAAACTGGGCACCAAACATCTTTAACCTGGTGACCAAACGTGCGGTTGCAGAAGAAAATGCAACGATGGAATGGGTCGATGGTAACATCGGTTCCAAGCTGACGATGAAATACCCGGCGGTTGTACTGAAAGGCCGTGGAGCTAAAGGTATGGTTTTGTCCATTGCAGTTGCAGGCAAAGGCCAGCATCAGGATGCAGGGGCGAAAATGATCCACTTGGCACCAGATACGACATCGACGATTGTATCCAAGTCGATCAGTAAGCATGGCGGTAAAGTAACGTATCGCGGACTGGCTTCATTCGGTCGCCAGGCTCAAGGGGCAAAATCGAATATCAAGTGTGATACGTTGATTTTGGATAATCAGTCGACCTCGGATACGATTCCTTATAATGAAATCATGAACGACGACATTACGCTGGAGCACGAAGCAACGGTTTCCAAGGTATCGGAGGATCAGTTGTTCTATCTGATGAGCCGTGGTTTGACCGAAGCAGAGGCGACACAAATGATCGTTATGGGCTTTATCGAGCCGTTCACAAAAGAGCTGCCGATGGAATATGCGGTAGAGATGAACCGTTTGATCAAGTTCGAAATGGAAGGTTCCATAGGATAATTCTCGCTTTACGAGGGTTATGTTGGGGCTGAGCCATGATGCGATGATGTCTATCAGGCGTGTGTCCGTAACATAAAAAGAGACTGTCCTTCGTAGGGAAGAACCTGCGGATCAAGGACAGTCTCTTTTTATTCGCGTAGTCTGTGTATGAGCAGAACGAGTTCGCAGATCAGGATTCCAGATAAATTTCATCAATGGATACATGTCGCTCTCTGGACAAATCTATATACTCATTTTCATTAATTTTCACTAAAGGTCTGAAATAATCGGCAGGATTGTTCAAAATAATTGTTCCCGTCTGACCCGAAGTCAGAAGGACCTGCTTGTTAATAAAGTTCGGAAGCATATGCCGGATGAAGACTTGGGTGGCTTCCGGGTTCAGATGTCCGAAGCTCATGCTGTGCAGCTCGCGCAGTACGGTGAGCAGCTCCTGCTTCGTCTGGTACACACGGTTGGAGATCATAGCGCTATATACGTCTGCAATTGCCGTAATACTGGCGAAAGGATGAATATCCTTCTTGAACAGTCCGTTCGGGTATCCGCTTCCATCTTCTCTTTCGTGATGCTGCAGGGCGACGATTGCCGAAATCTCATCACTTGTTGAGTTGCGAATGATATCATAGCCGTAGAGGGAATGTTTTTTCATTTCCTTAAATTCTTCAGGCGTCAGCTTACCAGGTTTATTCAAAATCTCATCCGGTATCATGGACTTGCCTATATCGTGTAAATATCCGGCTTTACCAGCGGTATAGGCTTCTTCTTCTGTATATCCAAGCCATGTGGCAATGTAATATGACAGTACACCCACTTGGAGAGAATGATTGTACGTATAGTGATCTCCCCGTTCCATGAGCAGCAGCAGAGATACGACATCTTTTTGATGAGTCAGCTCTGAAACGAGGGGGCTGAGCAGCTCATCGACTCGAGATTCATCAAATTTGCCGGTTGAGGCAGCTTTGAGAAACATGCTTTCAAAGCCATGAATAGTCTGCTCCATGAGGGGAACGGCACGTTTAAGGGATTCGGGAGAAGCGGGAACATCGGGGGCAAAGTCAACCGGAATGCTCGCTGAACCGGCATCAATGTCGATATAATCGACACCATGCATGATGAGCTTGGAGATATCGTCGTGCTGAAGCTGGGTACCCCGAATCATGACGGGTACACCGTGTTCATTGTATGTATCGGATCTGAGAAGATCTCCTGGCTTGGCATCGGTAACGTGAACTCTCATGCGCTTAACCTCCTTATTGTCGTAAATTTGTCGAAAATACGAAGCAAACCTAATATATCAAGAATAATATGGGATGACAACGACTAATTCACTATTATTCCTAGCTGTAAAATAGGTCCCAGGAACCCGTCTCTTCTCAGAGGTAAACGAGGGCATTGTGACTTTGCTTCTCCCCGTGACTGTTTCTTGAGACAACACAGTAGCTAAATTGTCAGTTGTAGCGCCCCCACCGACATGTACCATAATGGGAAATAACATGGTATGCTTAAACATTAGAAGCAACAGAGTCGATATATAAACTATAGAGGAGGGCGGTTATGGAGATGACGACCCAGCAAACGTTAACCATTTTGCATACCAATGATATACATAGTCATTTTGGCAGTATGCCTTCGATAGCCGCGATGATTAATGAACGAAGAGCCGCATTAGGAGATGCGCTGCTTGTGCTGGATATGGGAGACCACATGGACCGGATGGCCCCCGAAACGGAAGGAACGCTGGGTGGGGCGAATGTGGATGTGATCAATTTGACGGGGTACGATGCGATTACGATTGGTAACAACGAGGGTCTGACTTTTACCCCGGATATTCTTGCACAGGCCTATGCGGGAATTCACTGCCCGGTTGTATGCGGCAACATTAGGGAGAGTGCCACAGGGATGAAGCCCTTGTGGATGACGGATTCACTCATTTTGGACAAGGTGGGGTTTAAGATAGGCTTGCTCGCAGTGACGGCTCCTTTCGGCGAGTTCTATCAATTGCTGGGATGGGATGCACTCGATCCGTTTGAGGTATTGGGCGAGCAAATTCCGTCCCTGAGAAAGCAGGTCGATGTTCTGGTTGTGATGTCGCATTTGGGTTTACCTTCGGATAAGAAACTGGCATCGCGGTTTTCGGAGATTGATGTGATTCTTGGAGGCCATACCCATCATGTGCTGGAGGAACCGCTGTGGATCGGGAGCACAGCTCTATGTGGGGCTGGCAAGTATGGAACGCTGCTGGGTGAAGTGGCACTAAGCCGCAACAGTAGTCATGAACCGTTTCGGGTTACGTCAGGCGGCGTAGCTCCTGTAGACCACACACTGCTGGACGAAAAGGTGGCATCTGCCATTGTACTGCATCGGAGACAGGCAGAGCGTGCCATGGAGAGTACAGTGGCGGTGACGGATCGGAAGCTGGAGATTGCATATGATCGGGAGTCTCCTTTCGGAAATTTGCTGGCACAATCGGTGTCACATTTTACGGGAACCGCTATTTCTCTTGTGAATGCGGGCCAACTGCTTGGCCCTTTACCTCAAGGTGATATCAGCAAAGGAATGCTGCATTCCTTATGCCCTTCGCCAATTAATGCCTGTGTCATGAAGCTGTGGGGAAGAGACATCCGGCTGGCGCTGGAGCAGTCCTTGCTACCGGAATTTGCGGACAAGAAAATAACGGGATTTGGCTTTAGAGGTAAAGTGCTTGGTACGATGTGTGTGGAAGGTCTGGAGATTCAATATGACACGACTCGCGCTCCTTATGATAAAGTGACGGATATACGTGTAGCGGGTCGTTCATTGGAAGAAGATGAGCAATATACGGTAGGCACGTTGGATATGTTCACTTTCAGAGCAGGTTATGAAGTGCTTGCGAACGGAACGGAACTCCGATTTATGCTTCCAGAATTTTTGCGGGATTTGATTGAAATGGAGTTGAAGCGTCCGGGCGCGATGGAAGAGTGTTTTGCAGCTAGGTGGCTTCAGGTATCACAACAATCGGGAGAGGATTAAGTTGCGACTGGTACCTGTTACATTATTAAGAGCCGGCATGAAGCTGGGCAAAAAAATATACAATGAAAATGGAATGGTGCTGCTCTCGGAGGGTGTTGAGCTTACTTCGCGATTGATTGAACGTCTAGGCCAAGTCGGAATTGGATATGTATACATTGAGGATGCGGTGACAGAAGATATCGTAATTCCCGAAATGATCCATGAACAGACGAGGAAGATGGCGCTACAGGAGATCAAGAAGCAGTTTCAGGGTCAGACATCCTACTCCGTAGATCATAAGCACCAATACTTTGGCAAGTCATTTTATAAGGTGATGGAGTCCATTCTGGACGATATCGGAGGCCGTCAGGATGCCGTCATTATGCTGATGGATATCGGGGCGGCAGATCAGGATCTGTATCATCATTCATTGAATGTATGTCTGTATTCACTTGTACTAGGAATATCCAACGGATACAATAACAACCAGCTCATGGAGCTGGGCATAGGTTCACTATTGCACGATATTGGTAAAATGAAAATTTCACCTCAAGTGCTCTATAAGCCGGGCAAATTGACGGACGAGGAATACGAGCACATGAAAACGCACACGGTGATCGGCTATAAGCTACTTAAAGACGAACCGGGAATTCCCCTGCTGTCGGCTCACTGTGCATTACAGCATCATGAACGTATCGACGGCAGCGGATATCCGAACGGCTGGAAGAAGGACCAAATCCACGAATACGCCAAATGGATCGGCCTGGCAGACTCATACGATGCGATGACAGCAAGTCGAATATACAAGCAGCCATTGTTGCCCTATGAAGCAATGGAGGTGCTGTATGCCGGTGCGGGCACGTTGTATGAGCAACGGATGCTGGAGGCATTCCGCGATTGTGTAGCTATATACCCGCTGGGGCTCTCCGTGATGCTCAATACGGGGGAAGAAGGGGTTGTGGTGCGCATACACTCCAAAATCCCACAAAGGCCCGTTATTCGCATTGTGAGGGATCGGGACGGACAGGAACTGAAAGCGCCTTACGACGTGGATCTGTCCGTATCTCTTTCGGTGATGATTACCAACACACTGGGTGCTACAGCTTCCCCTTTTGGAGCAATGCACGTGGATTAGCAAATGAAGTGGCAGAAAATATGCAGCTACTTTACACATCATGATATGATATTCATACGTCTTTTGAGGTTAATAACAGAAATAAGGTGAAAAATAATGACAGTTCTACAAAACAACACACTTTCACAAATATCACCAGCATATGATCCGTGGGACCCGATTGTCTCGCTGCGCACACATGGCCGTCATTTGCTGACAAGTGTGGAAATGACCGTGACGCATCTGTGCAATATGCGCTGTGAGCACTGCGCTGTGGGCGACATGCTTGTTATGAAGGAGGCTCCCTTCCTTCCGTTAGATCTGATGCTGAAACGACTGGATGAAGTCGAGCATCTGGAGACGATCAGTATGACAGGCGGAGAACCCGCTTTGCTCGATAAAACGGTGGACGAAGTGATCGTTCCGCTGCTGAAATATGCCAAAGAGCGTGGTATTCGCTCGCAAATCAACTCCAACCTGACATTGGATATTCGCAGATATGAGAAGATGCTCCCTTATCTGGATGTCATGCATATATCGTTTAATTATTTGAATGCCGACGATTTTTATGAAGTGGGTTTTGCAAATACCGGACGTCCGACTCCACGCGCGGGGGCTGTTCGTCTTTATGAGAAAATGGTGGAAAATGCCCGCAGGTTGAGCGAAATGGGTATGTTTATTTCTGCCGAATCCATGATTAATTACCGTACTCACACGAAGCTGGATGGTATTCATCAGTTGATTAATGAAATGGGCTGTCGACGGCATGAGGTTCATCCGATGTACGCATCGAATTTTGCCTCTACCTTGCCTGTCCTTTCTCTCGACGATATGCGCAACTCCATTCATAAGCTGCTGGATGTGCGCAATCAGGATATGTGGATGCTGTTTGGCACGCTGCCGTTCTTTGCCTGCTCAGACCGGGAAGAAGACCGCAAGCTGCTTCGCCGACTGCGTCAGGAACCGAATATTACGGTGCGTAATGATCCGGACGGAAGAAACCGCGTAAATGTGAATATGTTCACGGGCAGCGTATATGTGACGGATTTCGCAGACATTCCGGCTTTCGGAAATATTCAGGAGCGCGGTCTGGACGATATTTTCGGTGAATGGCTGAATGAGCATCCGTTGAATCAGACCGTGAACTGTCATTGTGATGCCGCTGCCTGTTGCGGACCGAATCTGCTCGTAGCGGATATGTATTACAAGGGAGTCGATTTTAAATCCAGAAAAGCATTACAACTATGAGCATTTTGCATAAATCCAATTAGCGACTTTCAATCATACCATGGAGCGTTGCAAGTCAAATGATGCAAAATGCTAACTATAGAAATGGGGAGTTCGTATTGGAAGGTCATACCGAGTTTCATTGGGGATTGCTAACGGTGAATCTTCTTTTGGTACTGCTGCTCGTCTTTCTGAACGGTGTATTTGTGGCGGCGGAATTTTCGCTGGTCAAAATGCGCCAATCCCGATTGACGCAGCTCCAAAGTGAGGGGCATCGCATGGCAGGCTATGCGCTAAAGGTGAACCAGAAGCTGGATGCTTACCTGTCCGCTACCCAATTAGGCATTACGCTGGCTTCATTGGGCTTGGGCTGGATTGGTGAACCAGCAATATCCGGCTACCTGATCGAGCCACTCATGCACAAACTCGGTGTAACTGACGGTACACTGATTACAACGGTATCCGTTGTCGTCGGATTTTGCGTGATTACCTTTTTGCATATTGTATTGGGTGAGTTGGCTCCAAAGTCTTTGGCGATCCAGAAAACCGAAGGTGTGGCATTGTTTTTATCCGCTCCTTTGCTCCTTTTTTACAAGATATTTCTGCCCGTCATCTGGGTGTTGAATGCCGCGGCGAATTTGTTATTACGGGCGTTCGGCATCCAGCCTGCGAGTGAAGCAGAAGCGGCGCATTCGGAGGAAGAGATCCGTATCTTGATGAATCAGAGTGCCAAAAGCGGTGTTATTGATAAGGACGAAATCAAGCTGATGGACAATATTTTTGATTTTTCCGATTTGCTGGCCCGTGAAATTATGCTTCCTCGTACGGATATGGACTGCTTGTATACGAATTTATCGTTTAAGGAAAATCTGAAAATCATCAGTGATACCAAGCATTCTCGCTACCCGGTAGCGGTTGAGGATAAGGACCAGATTATCGGCTTTGTTCATATTACCGATCTTCTATTGGCTGAGCAGGGCGAGCAATTGGATCTGGCCTCGGTAGTGCGTCCTATTTTGAATGTGCCAGAATCCATGGAAGTGAGTCACGTGCTGCGCCTTATGCAGAAAAAGCATTCTCAGATGACTCTCGTGGTCGATGAGTACGGCGGAACGGCCGGGCTGCTGACAGCGGAGGAAATATTGGAGGAAATTGTCGGGGATCTATACGATGAATTTGAGGATGAACGTCCGAGCGTGGAGATTAAGGATAATCTCATTTCGGTGGACGGCCGTATGCTCATTGAGGATGTCAATGATCTGACCGGGGTGAACATTGAAGACGACGAAGTGGATTCCATCGGGGGCTGGCTGTTTAAAGAACTGGAAGGCAGCCCAGTGAAGGGGAAAAAGATTGAGTTTTATAACCTGACCTTTGAGGTGGAGGAAGCGACAAGGCTTCGTATTATGAGAGTGAGGATTCACCGCAAGCTCGACCCTGTGATCGAAGATGAACTTTCCGCCGATGAGTCCTGATCCATAGATATGGTTAGGGTCGGTTCCGGTATGAAAGCTATTATAGAGTGTAAAAGCAAGAGCCTTTAGATCCACGTTATCGTGGTTTTGAAGGTTCTTTTTTTATCTGTAATTTTTTGTTCGAGACTTGGGCGATGCCGCATATGTTGAATAGTAAAGCAGATGGATCAATCAAAGGAGGTCCCGGCCCGTGAAATTTCCACAGCAAGGTGAGTTTGCCCCGTTTGTCGGTCCGTTCGATCCGTGCCCGCCCGTTTTATGCAAAACCTATGTGCTTCCACCGAACCTGTTTGTACAATTTCAGCCCCCAGGTCTGCCTCAATTCAGTCCGGAGGAGGCGCTGAGGAAGGGAACGCTATGGCCTTTGTTTTACAGCCCTTATGAGTCTTGTAGAAACCAGGGGGGAGGCGAGTAAAATGGATTATCCAAATCAGGGTCAGGCCCAAAACCAGCCTCAGAATCGAAATCAGGTTGAGAACCAACAGCAGAACCCGTATCAAAGCCCCTATGCAAACCCGTATCAACAGCAAGACCATACTGAGGGCTACAATCAGAACGACAGAAACCCATACCAAGGCTATGCGCCCCAGACCAAGCCGGGTGATGCACAGTTTTATGCGCTGCTGGAGAAGCTGCAGACGGTGGATTTTGTATTGGTGGAACTGAATTTGTATCTCAATACGCACCCGGATGATTTACAGGCTATCGAACAGTTCAATAAGCTGACACAGGAAAGGACCGGGATTGCCAATGAGTACCAGATCCTGTACGGACCTCTGCAAAATTTTGGCCGTGCCTATTCCAAGTACCCTTGGGAATGGAGCCAATCCCCTTGGCCGTGGCAGGTATAGGCAGGTACAACCTTTTATAAAGGAGGAACATAAATGTGGGTATATGAAAAAAAGCTGCAATATCCCGTACGTGTCAGCAAATGTGATCCTCACATGGCCAAGTTGCTCATGGAGCAGTATGGCGGAGCGGATGGCGAGCTGGCGGCGGCTTTGCGGTATCTGAATCAGCGGTATACGATTCCGGATAAGGTTATCGGCGTACTTAATGATATAGGTACGGAAGAATTTGCTCATCTCGAAATGATTGCGACTATGATTTACAAGCTGACCAAGGATGCGAGTGTAGAGCAAATGAAGGCAGCCGGGCTGGGGGAATATTATGCGGCGCATGATCATGCGCTGTATTACCAGAGCGCAGGCGGCGTTCCTTTTACAGCGACCTATTTTCAAGCCAAGGGTGATCCAATCGCGGATTTGTATGAGGATATTGCGGCAGAGGAAAAGGCGAGAGCTACATATCAGTGGCTGATTGATTTGACAGATGATGTGGATTTGCAGGATAGTCTGAAGTTTCTGCGTGAACGCGAAATAATCCACTCGCTCCGTTTCCACGAGTCTGTGGAAATTTTGAAGGGGGAACGAGACCGGAAGAAAATATTTTGAGGGAATGGGAAATGGATATCCTAAGTACATTTTCCGTTAGAACAGTTTCACGGCGTGTGTATCACTGTAATCCAATGTATGGAAGGGGATGAGGATAAGCTTATTGTAAAATGAAAGGCGCTCCAGTTAGAAGCGCCTTTCGCAGCGTCTATACAGATGAGCAAGCATGGTTATAGGTAACTCATTCGAGAGATGATGTACTGGCAGCAGATGATGGCGCATCTTAATTAAGTCGAATGATGGTCAATGATGCGCCTGTCGCACCGCCTCCGACCAATGTGGCAGCACCTACGGCCCCGAAAAATTGCACGCTGATGGTTGTTGCGGCTGCTACGTTCACGATAACAGTATTGTTATAAGAGGACAGCGAGATCACGGGAGACAGGACGGACCCTGGAGCCTGCACGCCGTTAATGAGCAAACGGCTGCTCAGAAGAAGACCAACTGTTGTGTTCAACTCATAAGCGATGTAGTAGGTTCCGGCGTTCGCCAGAGTCAATACATCATTAGTACCGTTGATGGTAACGCCTCCGCTCAGCGTCTGAGGCGGACCGGGGAAGGTCACGTTCGTTCCACCAAGCAATACGGTTATTAGGCCACCAGTTGTATTCGCCACAAAAGCATTCGTAGCGGTGATATTGATACCTGTGGCTCCGGTTACACCTGTGGCTCCAGCAACACCAGTAGCTCCCGTCACCCCTGTACCGGTGGCTCCCGTCACTCCTATAGATCCAGTGCCTCCGGCCGGTCCTACCGGTCCTACTGCCCCCGCCGCACCCGCAGGGCCTGTGGCCCCGACCAGACCTGTGGCTCCGGTGGCTCCGGCTAAGCCAGCAACTCCGGTAGCCCCTGTAGCTCCAACTGCTCCAACTGCACCCGCAGTTCCTGCAGCACCTGTAGCCCCAGTGGCACCTGCGGCTCCTGTCGCACCCGTCCCCCCTGTCGGGCCGACCGGACCGCCCGCAGGACCTGTCGGTCCAGTCGATCCTGTGGGACCGGCCAGTGTGGGGGCGGCCAGCACACTTTCAAGCTTTGCTTGCAGCAGCAGCTCTTTCTTCACGGTGGTGTCCAGCACGCTTTTGACACTTTGATCTACGGCAAGAACGTCAGCAATGGTAGCCGTTCCTCCCGTCAGCCCAGGTATCGTGCCGAGCACATATTGAATTTTTTCACCCTCGGCATTGATGATGTGACTAAGTCCCAATTCCTCAAAGGCAATGGATGATAGCAACAGGTTAATCGCGTCATCCCGTGTTAGGTTAATCGTGGGTGTTACATTGGGAATATTAGGGAAGGACATGTGAAACCTCCTTATGACATAAATCTGATGTGTTTCATACGTTGTGGCTATCGGAAATGTTTAGAATATGGAAGCAGGGGGGACAGCCATACTTTTCCGAAGGTAGGCTGTCTTTTTGGAGTGACAGGCTTTTGTTGCTGTACATAGGCGTCGAAGCCACCGGGATCGCCTGAATACATTTTGTAAACGGATTGCAATTGCTCGATTGCTTGGGGTAAATGATTCATTTGACCCGGTGGTAACGTGGAGGCCGCATGGCCTGAATCCCACTGGAACTTTAATAATTGCAGCCAGCCCAGACTGCTGGCTCTCCTTGCTTGTTGAACCTCCGAAGGAAACTGTGAGCTTTCCGAAGAAGGGGAGGAGTTGATCTGCTTTTTGAGCCAATGCATCAGGTGCTGCCCATGCTCCAAAAGGTGAAGGGAGCGTTCAATCTGATGGTACAGTCTCAGGGCCTCCTGATGTTCATCTTTGTACAGGCGGGTGGAAGGGTCGACGGACAGGAGAAATTGCAAGCGGATGATTTGTTCGAATAAGAGGGATGCAGCCGTCTCCAGGGCATCTATGGAAATAGAAATTTCAGACAGGACACTTCTGTATTCCCGCCGGAGTCGGATGTCATCATGCAAAGTGGATATAAGTGTGTTCCAATGATTTCCGACTTCCATTTGGATCAGGAGCGATATCTCCAATTGCTGGAGGGTAGAATGATTCAATTGCAGCCACAAGGGAGAGGAGATGTTTTCGTTTGTTTTGTCCGACAAAAAGGAGACCATTCGGCTTTGAGATTTGGCTAATGTGGCTAAACCTGTGTTGAGATGGGCTGCGGCTCGGAAAAGCTGGAGGACGTAAGGTTCATCTGGCGGATGGCTGCTAAACCCTTTATTCTTCATCGCATTCATCAGGGTCTCCGCAGCATTCCCAATCGTCTTTTTTGCGGCATGGATTGTGATCACCACCCTTTTTCGGGCAAGACCGACCGCTGTGATCAGGATCAGGGTAACAGTTAGACCTGCTTTCTCCATCGAGTAGTAATACGTCCTCCAGTTTGTGCTGGAGCAAAATCTGGTTATTCACCACCCCTCGCAATACTCGTTCTACACTTCGATTCAACTGCAGGATATCTTGCAGGCAAACGTCCTCGTCGTTTACGAACCGTTGTATTTTTTCACCTTCTGCATGAAGTATGCTGGACAGGCCCATTTCCTCCATAGCAATAGATGCGAGTATCATATGAATAACTTCTTTTCTCGTTAGAGAGATGAGGGGATTGATGTCGGGAATACCGGGCATAGACAAGTTCAATCTCTCCCTTCACTCCGAATTTGCATCATGGCTATGGTCAGCTGCATGGAATGCCATACCCGGTCCCGTCTCTTCCTCATCCCTGTTGTAGCTGTGAGAAATACTGTTCATTATATAAAACGCTGGGATGAGTAGGATGGTGCAGCTGGGACATACGGTGATGCAATTTTGCTTTATCAATGTCACCAATCCGGTCATAACACAGACATAATTGCAAGTGCGGAAGCCAGGTGTAATAGGACGAATTGGTTAAGGCCATCGCATCTTGTGGTGGTTCGATCAGTGTAGCCTGACGAAACCAGTAAATGGCTTGAGCATACTGTTCCGCTTCAATCAACATATTGCCAAAGGCACAGCAGAACTGGGCGCGTGGTATGTCGAGATTAAGCGTGCGAAGCAGAGCCATACGTTGCTCCTGTTTTTGACCTTGGCGGCCGTAACAATCCGCAAGCTTAAAGCAAGCAGCAATCCGGTCCTCCATCCATCCCTGATTCAGACTTAAATAGTGTTCGTACTGCTGTATGGCATCTACCGTTCGTCCGTTGTCATACAGTTCATTGCCAAAATAGTAGTGATCTCGTTCAGAAAATACGGTGCCCTGCTCCCGGTGCTTGAGGTATATGTGCAAATTTCGGTCAGTGTAAGCACGTGTTTTTTTATGGGTCACCGCCATATTGCTGTGAAAGGTGCTTCCTATCACATTCAGGAATTCGTGTACAAAACCGATCCATCTATAATTACGGTCCCGGCGGACAATTCGGTTTCTTTTGAGCTTATGCAGCGGCTGTCCCTGTTCATCCACGGATAGCACATAATCCATTGTAATGCTGTCATATGAAAGGGTGGCTTGCTTTTTCCAGTCGAGAAATGCGAGTCGGTCTTGCTCTTCCAGGATGTCGTCGGCGTCCAGCCAAAATTGATAGTCCTGTGTTGCCTGATCAAATGCATAGTTACGGGCTGCGGAAAAATCATCGCACCATTCAAAATCGTATATCCGGGCATTGAACGATGCGGCTACCTCTTGGGTGCGGTCGGTAGAGCCGGTATCGACGATAATGATTTCATCCACCAGATCATGGACTGATTTGAGGCAGGTGTGAAGTGCTTCTTCTTCATTTTTGACAATCATGCATAAGCTGACGGTTACCATGCTCTTTGTCCCTCCCAAAAAACTTGGTATAATCTCCATTTTATTAGGATGGCTTGCTCATTATGTGGGAATTTCGGTTGAACGAGTATGAGGGTATGCGTGATGATCATAAATTGAGCAGCGCTCTAATAGATTAGAAAATCAAAGTCTGATGCAAGGGGGGAAGGCATGAGCCGGCCGTTCATTTCACTGTGCATGATTGTCAAAAATGAGGCGGAACGGATGGAAGCTTGCTTGCAAAGTGCCAAGAATGTTGTGGATGAGATTATTGTAACGGATACGGGGTCCACGGATGGGACGATAGACATTTGTCGTTCCATGGGGTGTTCCGTTGATTCGTACGAATGGGATGACAGCTTTGCAAATGCACGCAATGCGGGAATAGCCCGCGCGACAGGAGAATGGATTTTATGGCTAGATGCGGATGAAGAACTGGATCACGATGAGAGTGGACAGTTGCATGAGTTTGTAAAGGCGATTCATGCAGATACTGCTGCTTTGAAGGTACTCAACGAAATGGATGGTTTTGTATACAGTTGTCCGCAAATTCGTTTGTTCCGAAATGACATCGGGTATCAGTTTGTGCGTGATATTCATGAAAGGCTGCAACCTCCGGCGGGAAAACAGGACACCCCAGAAGCTCCACTGCTGCCCGTGACGGTACACCATTATGGATATGCAGAGAAGGTCGTAGAGGTGAAGGAAAAGTCAAAGCGGAATATTCGGCTGCTGGAGCGGGAGAAGGCACAGGCTGAATATGACCCGTGGTGTGATTACCATTTGGCAAGTGAATATAGTCGTTTGCAGCAATGGGAGAGGGCTTTTGAACTGAATAATTTGGCGATTACCGGTTTTCTGGAACAGGGAAAGCTGCCACCAGCGCTTGTTTACAAGCTAAAATACGATACCTTAATTCGTCATGGCAGCCTGAAGGGGATATGGCCGGGAATTGACAAGGTACTGCAATTGTACCCGGATTATGTAGATTTGTATTTTTATAAAGCGTTGTATCTGTTGGATCAGGGGTTATTGCTGGAGGCTTATTATGAGTTCGAAAAATGTACTCGCATGGGTGATAATTCATGGAAATATGTGACTTTGCGAGGAGTCGGCAGCAGCTATGCATTGTACTACATGTCCATCTGTTTGGCAAAAATGGGGCGGCCTGTAGAAGCACAGGCCACCTTGGAGGCTGCGGGAATACGTCGTTCGTTATCGGATCAGGTGTTGACCACCCAGGCTTGAAAAAGAGAGCTAGGCGGAAATGTATTCGATGACGATCATTGAGCTGGTCCCTCCTGCCAGTGATAAGGTCAACCCGGATACGAGAAATTGTAAATTTCCGGGTACCGTCACCCGAAACAACAGAGATGCGGCGATTTCGCCACCTGCTAGAACCGCTGGGAAAGAGTAGCTTCCCGGGTTGGGAGTAGCTGTTCCGGTGAATGAGGGAGTGATGGTAGACAGCAGGGTCAGGGTCGCTGTGCTGAGCACCAGACTTACTTTGTAAAGACCTGCCTGGGTCAGGCCAAAAGTAGTGTTGTTGACGACGGTGATAAACGTTCCCGTAGAAGCACCCGCTGTAGCAAAGGTGATAGCGCCTCCCAGCAGGATGGTATTAGGTCCCGTATTGGTACGGCTTAGTGCGCTGGCTAAACCCCCAGAGGCCCCGGTGGGTCCAGTAGCGCCCGCGGTGCCCGTAGCTCCGGTGGGCCCGGTAGCGCCCGCGGCACCTGTGGCTCCGGTAGGCCCGGTAGCCCCTGCGGTACCCGTGTCTCCGGTGGGCCCGGTAGCCCCCGCGATGCCTGTAGCCCCGGTGGGCCCGGTAGCGCCCGCGGTGCCCGTAGCTCCGGTGGGCCCGGTAGCGCCCGCGGCACCTGTGGCTCCGGTAGGCCCGGTAGCCCCTACGGTACCCGTGTCTCCGGTGGGCCCGGTAGCCCCCGCGGTGCCCGTAGCTCCGGTGGGCCCGGTAGGTCCGGTAGCGCCCGCGATGCCAGTGGCCCCGGTGGGCCCGGTAGCCCCCGCGATGCCCGTAGCTCCGGTGGGCCCAGTAGCGCCCGCGATGCCAGTGGCCCCGGTAGGCCCGTTGGCCCCCGCGATGCCCGTAGCTCCGGTGGGCCCGGTAGCGCCCGCGGTGCCCGTAGCTCCGGTGGGCCCAGTAGCGCCCGCGGTACCCGTGGCTCCGGTAGGCCCGGTAGCCCCCGCGATGCCCGTGGCTCCGGTGGGCCCAGTAGCGCCCGCGGTACCTGTGGCTCCGGTAGGCCCTGTAGCGCCCGCGATGCCCGTGGCTCCGGTGGGCCCTGTAGCGCCCGCGGTGCCCGTAGCTCCGGTAGGTCCGGTAGCGCCCGCGGTGCCCGAGGCCCCGGTGGGCCCGTTGGCCCCCGTAGCGCCAGTCGCACCAATATCGCCCGTGTCCCCGGTAACTCCAGTAGGCCCGGTAGCGCCCGTAGTGCCCGTGGCGCCTGGGTCGCCTGTCGCTCCCGTGGCTCCGGTGTCACCCGTAGCTCCAGTAGCTCCAGTGCTTCCAAACGGAAAACAACAGGTTGCCCCGGTAATGCCTGACGGATTGAGCAGGCACTGGAGCTGAGCCAGAAGGGCAAGCTCGTTTAAAAACGTACAATTCAAAACCGATTGTACGCTGTTATTTACTTCCAGAAGCTCGGCAATGCTCCCTGCGGGTGGTGTAAGGCCGGGAAGGGTCCCGACGGCATATTGTATTTTCTCACCTTCAGCATTAATCAGGTGACTTAATGACAGCTCTTGAAAGGCGATGCAGGCAAGCAGTGCATTGATGTTGTTTTCATCGATATTTCCAGGTGTAAGTCCATTCATATCACGCTCACTCCCTTATCGCTTCATCGCAATTATCGTATGCGTCAGAGCAAGCAGGAGGAACGGTTATGAGGCTTCCGCCTGATGGGAGGCGTCGAATCATGCGTATATTAATCGGCAGCCCAGTGCATCAGAAGCCCGAAATATTAGCTTTATTTCTTCAAGCTTTGGAGCGGCTGGAAGCACCCGATGTGCTGCCGGATTATTTGTTCGTCGATGATAATGACAATCCGGCTTCAAGCCAATGGCTGGCCGATTTTGCGGACCGGCTCCCGGGGCGTGTTTTGCCCCCGCTGTCAGGCTTGCAGCAATATGAGAACCGAAGTGATGAGCATACCCATTATTGGCCGCCTTCCCTCGTTTGGAAAGTGGCCGGGTTCAAAAATCGTCTCATTGACTACGCGCTTCAGCATCATTATGACGCACTATTTTTGGTCGATTCAGACCTGATCCTCCATTCCCGCACCTTATGCAGACTGGTCGAGACGGAGAAGGATATCGTATCCGAGATTTTCTGGACACGCTGGCAGCCCGATGGGACGTTATTGCCTCAAGTGTGGGTCAGTGATGAATACAATCTGTTCCATCGTGAAGAAGGTGAAGTGCTATCGGCAGAAGAGCGGGCACATCGCGAGCTGCAATTTATACATCAGTTGCATGTTCCCGGTTTGTATGAGGTAGGCGGTCTGGGTGCTTGTACCTTAATCCGCAGAAGGGCACTGGAAGTCGGAATTCATTTTGGTAAAATCCCTAACGTTTCTTTTTGGGGAGAGGATCGACACTTTTGCATCCGGGCGGCGGCGTACGGGTTTCCGCTTTTTGTAGATACGCACTATCCTGCCATGCATTTGTACCGGGAAGCGGACCGCATCAAGGCAGAACAATTGCTACTGACCCTGAATAAAATTACGCAGGGCGCTGTTAATAGGGACGACCAAGAAGCTTCAAACACTTCCAAAACTTCAGATATTTCAGAAAATTATCCATCCAGCACTTCCTCTACGTCGCCTGAAATTACCATTCCACGGGATCTCCGCGAGTCTGCCGTCTTCGCAAAGCATGCTACGGATTCTTTTGTCGTGCCACCAGCTTTCTCTGGTCCACGACATAGTGAGCTTCATGCTCCGCCTGTCTCCAGGCCCAAACTGACGCTGAGCATGACGGTATGCAATGAGGCAGATCGCAAGCTCGCAGAAGTGCTCCGAAGTCATCGGGAATATATTGATGAAGCGGTCATTATTGATGATGGCAGCCGTGATGATAGTGGTGAATTGTGCCGAGACCTGCTAAAGGGGATTCCACTGCGTTTGATCCGTAATGAAAGGGCCTCCTTTACGAATGAAGTGGAGCTGCGGAAGCAGCAGTGGAGAGAGACGCTGGCATCTTCCCCGGAATGGATTTTAAACATGGATGCTGACGAAATGTTCGAATCCCGATTTGCCCAAGGTGTGCATGCTCTATTAGCTGGAACGAAAGCCGATACCATTTGTTTCAGGCTGTTTGATATGTGGTCTCCCACGCATTATCGCGATGATGATTACTGGCAGGCTCATCGTTACTACCGCCCATTTTTGACTCGATACCGGGATAGCTTCCCTTATAAATGGAAGGAGCAATATTTGCACTGCGGGAGATTTCCCGATAATGTGCTTGAGCTTCCGAGTGAGATTAGCGACTATCGTATCCAGCACTGGGGCTGGTACACACCAGCTATTCGCACCGCCAAATATGAGCGTTATCAACAGTTGGACCCGGATGCCCGTTATGGCTGGAAGGAGCAATATGAGTCCATATTTGATCCGACTCCCCGGCTCAGTCTCTGGATAGACCCAGACCGAGAGGGTGTAAAAAATCAACATGAGTCTGAATCTGAAGACACTAGCGGTATTAATTCCGATGTGAATACGGGCAAGAATATCCAAGATGTGATTGCCGAGGATACCTATCCTGCTAGAGCCGAGAATAGAATTGAAGCAATTCATACCGCTGAAGCTGTTCAAGTGGCGAACGGTGTCCATTTCGTTGAACCTGCTCCTGTTCATGAAGCGGCTAACCCTGCGAATCCTGTCAACAAGAATGCTGTCGCTAAGATTGCTGGTGTTCATGCTATTATTGGCTCCCATGCTCTTACCAAAGGCGAAATAGAGGACGCGCTTTATGGAAAAGGAGAGGGGGAAGCACAGGGCATGGCTTGCAAACTGTGCGGCTCGTCCAATACGGCGGTGTTCCATCGGTATGAACATTTTACATTGATAGGATGTGGTTCATGTGGGCTTATTTTCCGCAATGATATCGATCGGATACAGCCTGAGAATATGATCGCAGATATCTATAACGTCAAATGGGTCGCCATGCGCGATAGTGCAGCCGCCTCAACCTACGGGGATCATGCTCTTTTCGGACTCATGCTGCTGGATATGTTCAGTCCCGGTAAAGGAAAATTACTGGAAATTGGATCAGGTACCGGAGAATTTATTCATGCTGCACTTCAGAGTGGATGGAATGCTGTGGGCATTGAGCCTTCCATAGACTCGCGCGCATATGCCAAATACAAATATGACGTGGATCTGCTACCGGGCTACTGGAATGGCGATACAGAGACAGAAACAGAAGAAGCGGCGAATGAAGCGCCAGAAACAGAGGGAGATACTGCCTTATCACTGGATCATGAATATGAGGCCGTTGCATGCTGGCATGTGCTGGAGCATATTGCAGACCCGGTGGCATTTTTAACAGATTTACGCGAGCAGCTTCAACCGGATGGAACTTTATACATTACAGTACCCAACAAAAACTCGTTTACAAATGAGGCTTATGGTGTTCACTCGCCTTTATTTACCGAGGAAGATCATTTGTATCATTATTCAGAGCACACGCTGACACGTTTGCTGGCGGAGTCCGGTCTGCACCCGGTGGCCCTGTTCACCCGCCAGCTCCCTTCCGGTCTGGACGCCTTGATAGAGGCGCATCCTTTGTATGGCGAGCTTACTTTCACGGAGCGTATGGGGCTGTTGGCCAAACTTCAAGGCGAGAAACGTGGTCATGAGCTATGCTGCGTGGCAAGGGCGATCTGAGCTGGCTGGGGGAATATACGCTCTGAATCCATACCGTTTCACCTTTCATTCAAAAGGAGGCTATATCCCATGAATACCGCTGATCCGTACCTCTCCCGCTTTTTCGTACATTCCGATCCCAATACCTCCAGCCTGATCTACAGGCTGCCCCAAAGCTGGTGGAGCCGTCCCTATGAGTATGAGTGGTGTCTGCACTTTATGTCCGGGCAGGATACGGTGCTTGACGCGGCATGTGGTATCCCGCATCCGTTCAAGTTTGAGCTGGCCCGCCGCTGCGCTCAGGCCTATGCCTGTGATCTGGATATGAGGATCGTTTCCGTGGATGCCATATTGGCCGAGGTGCGCCGGGATATTGGAGAGGAGGCTGCCGAGCGTGTCCAGGAAATTTTACCGGTTCGTCTTCACTCCGCGCATGCTAATCTAACCGCCTTGCCTTATGAGACGGTCAGCTTTGACAAAATTGTATGTATATCAGTGCTGGAGCATCTAACCCCTGATGACTCGTTAGCTACCCTGCGTGAATTTCACCGGACTTTACGAGATGACGGAATGCTTCTGCTGACGTTTGATTACCCTACGGTTAATCTGTCTGCGATGGAGCAATGGATAGGTCAGGCGGGGTTTTCGTACTGGAGCGAGGTTGATCTTAACCTTCCGCCGGATGCCTTGCGCACAGATTTGTGGGGCGGTTTGCATTGTTTCAGGGCTGTTTTGAAAAAATACAAGAGCTAACGGTATGCGCAATGAGGTTTACACGGACCTCTCTTATTGCTTATCATGAGAGGGGTCGGAACTGTAAACCTACATAGGAAAGGAATGACTGACAACTACATGAACAATGCACCTGTGTTGAAGAAACCTGAGGCTATGGTATTTGATATGGATGGTACACTTTTTCAGACGGAGACGCTGCTGCTTCCTGCGTATCACAAGCTGTTTGACACGCTGCGCGCCGAAGGTCTTTTTGAAGGAGAGACGCCTCCAGAGGAGCTTATTTTGAATAGTTTGGGTATGCTGCTGGACGAAATCTGGAGAAGAGTGATGCCGGAAGCCAGCGAAGCGGCCCACAGAAGAGCGGACGAGCTGCTGCTCCAGTTGGAGCTGGAGGGATTGAAGAACGGAAGTCATGCCCTGTATCCGCATGTAAAAGAAACGCTCCAAACCCTCCATGAACAGGGTGTAAGATTGTTCGTAGCTAGTAATGGGCTGGAGGATTATGTGAAAGGGATAGCGGCTGCATATGAAATGGTCCCGATTTTTGAAGGACTGTTTAGCGCTGGTGAATACAGCACACTATCCAAAGTGAATTTGTTGGAGATTTTGTTGAGTAAGCACGGAATTTCCAACGTATGGATGGTAGGTGACCGATCTTCCGATGTGGAGGCAGGCAAAAAGAATGGACAAACGGTCATCGGCTGCGCCTATGCTGGATTTGGCGCAAACGACGAGTTGAAGGGTTCCGATGCGATTATTACGGACTTCACGCAGCTGCTCACATTGTATAAAAACGCAAAGTAACCATTAAGGTATATCAGACATATCACAAAACAAAGGAAGGCTGCCGCTTTTACGCGGAGCCTTCTTTTGTCTTATTCTCTGTTTTGCTCTCTGTGTTGTGATCCGTCAGAGGTTTTGGATTAATTTGTGTGTGATAGACCCATAAGGCATATTCCATGGGCTTGGCGATAGAGCGGCGGTAGGTTTCTTTTTCACCAATACGTGCAAATACCTCGCGTGCTGGCTTCGGATTGACCTCCAGTACGTAAATGTGACCGTCCTTGTTGATCGCCAAATCGAGCGCAAGCTCGCATAATGCCCCGTAGCTTTCCTCCAGATAAGCTGCGATATCCAGCCCGAGCTTTTCCCCTTGCTTGGTGATCTTCTCTCTCTGATCTTCATTACGAATCCATTGTGTCAGCAGTTGATTCATCGGTACTGCCTTGCCTCCGCCATGCAGGTTGGAAGTAACGCTGCGATGTGCCCCGATCCGTCCTGCACATCCAGTTAACTCCCATGTCCCCTGGCCATTTTTTTGCACCAGCATGCGATAATCATGAACCCTGCCATTCGGCAGTTGCACAGGAATACCTTCCTGAACAATGTAATTGTCCATGTTCCAACTGCTCAGACGCGGCTCCAGACGGTCCAGACGCACCCGCTGCTGAGGAATAATATGACGTTTGCGATTGCGGCCCTCGACCAGATACAGGCCCCCTTGCTTGTTAACAGGCTCAATGCGCAGAATTCCACGCCCCCCCGTACCGTTAATCGGCTTTAGGTAGACCAGTGAATTCTTTTTGAGCATCCGCTTTACACTATGAAATCCTACGAACGGCTCCGTATCGGGCAGATGCGGTCGAAAGGCGGCCCTTCTCGCAAGCTGCTGATGAATGGCCCATTTGTTACTCAGCGGTCGGTTTAAATATACGAGATCCGTATATTGCACCCGAAATTGCTTTAACTGCTGATACCGCTCACTGCGCTGTACCCGGCAACGGTCGAAAATCATATCCGGGAATTTCCGCCATTTCAGGGTCCATTTTCCGCTTTGTGGATCATAGATTTGGGCAAGAAGCAGCCTGCGATCCTTATGGACATCTGCAGGAGTGAATACATACATATCCAGTCCCAGTCTGTTCCCTTCTGCAATCATGCGCTCATATATGTCGCGCTCCTCCAATTGCTTCTTGTTGTTCAAATACAAGGTCATGATGCCTAGGACAGGTTTTGGCACAGCATTCCACCTTCCTCTGCCGTCTGCTCATCTTCGGATAACTCCCCGCGAAATATTAGCGTGGGCTTTCCGGTCGGTCCAGTCGTCATGTCATGCGCAACAAGTCCAGCGCGAAAGCAGGTTTTGAGACTGGCCATATTGTCGGCGGCCACGCTGCACGTCAGGCGGCGCAGCTGTTTGAGCTGGGCGGACAGCAGTCTAGCGCCCAGTCTGCGGCCCCGGTAAAGCGGACGAACGATCACGATGCACGCATCCTCACCGTAATTCAGAGCGAGGCAAAATCCCGCAATCCGCAGCCCTTGCTCCGTGCGCAGATAAGCGCACAGGAGGGAGGAGCCGGGTGATTTTAATTGCTCCGGCGTTAAAACGGCCAGCTGCCGCAAGGCATTGCGGGTAATGCGCATGCCACCCGAGCTACGGGCCAGAAATAGCAGCTGCCGTCGTCTCAGCAGCCAGCTCCGGGAAGGCAAATGTTGAACATCGCTAATTTGCGGCATGATTCCACTTCCTTGACTCATAATTTCATTCGTCCGGCCAAATAGGAGCTGTACTGGAATATGCGTCTCAGCGATTTTTGACGAATTTCTGGCTCGTCAAATTTCATCGGTTTGGAGTTGGCTTCAAAAAACCAGAGGATTCCGAACGTATCTACGCCCAAATCCATGGACATTTCGCCGTGGGAAAGACCGGAGCCTCGTTCAATTTGGCGTGCAATCTGTATGGCGGTACTTTTAATCTTGTTCAACATATCCTTACTGTTCTCAGGTCCAAACAGCGCAGATAGCAGTTTGAACGGGTCTTCCACACTTCCGCCGCGCGGAACATGCGTTGTAATGCTCCCCTTACCCGCCAGTCTGGCACCGACTCCCGTGGTGCTCCAAGAGCCGTGGGTGTTTTTTTGCACCAGGATACGCAGGTCGAAGGGCTTTTTCTGATAGGTTGCCAGCTCGATGCCCTGCTGAATGATATAAGGCGAAGCGCCAGCTTCCCGGCGAATACGCCCCCACAGTCGGGACAGCGATACAGATCGGTAGGTTACGCTTTTTTTGTCATGCTGAATCGTCAGCCTGTAAGCCATGAGATGGTCCGGTCGGTATTTGAGAATCATAATCCCTTTTCCGGCCTTGCCGTTCTCTGGCTTGAGATACAGGTATGGATACACTGACAGCATTTTGCCCAAGGAAGACAGGTTGCTTAAGCGTTTGGTCGCTGGTACGAACTGACGAGTGGATTCCGAAGCACGGAGCCATTTGAACAGCTCCCATTTGTTGAAAAAGCCCGGATTGTACAGTTCAATGCCAGAGGCATGAGAAATTTCATTCAGCTTTGTGCGAACAGAAGTTTTAAGCTCATAGTTGCGGTTCGGGATGCGATTATAAATGATTTGCGGTAGTGGAAAATTTTGTTCCTCCCACGTCTGTGAGGTTTTGTTGAAAATATAGCCCCTGACTGTCTCCGATGTCAGCTTCAGGTCCCTGACGGTAACAATGTACACCTGATAGCCCATCCGCGTCCCCATTTCAAGAATATCCCTGAAATTGCGCCGATTTCCCTTGAAAAATTGTTCTTCGTCGTGCACGGTCAATACGGCAACGACTGGTTTGTACTCCGCCCGGGTATTCATAGTTCCTCTTTTCTGCGGAATTTACTGAGGTAAAGACAGTGGTCCAAAATATGCTCCACGGATGCTTTACCCTCCGCACGCAACGATGGATGCTGAAAAATGGATCGCCCGGGCTTGGAATTGGCTTCGAACATCCATACCTTTTCCTGTTGGTCAATGCCCAGATCGAAGCCGATTTCACCCAGCAGATGCTGGTGATGGTACTCGATGGCTTCTGCGAGTGTAACCGCTACGTTCTTGGCACGCTGAAGCACCTCGCCCGCCCGGTCTCCGAATACCCGGTTCAGCGCCTGCTCGGGTGTCATGAGGGAGCCGCCGTTTTTAATATGGGTCGTGACACTGCCGCGTCCGGCTTTTTTGGCTCCAATTCCGACGACGACCCACTGGTTGTTGCCGTTCTTGTGCATATGAAATCGGAAATCAATCGGGCAATTGTCAATCTCAATTAGCTGGATACCCTGCTGAATGACGTAGCCCTTTAACGTCTGGCCCTGATTGGAGTGGAGCATACGTAGCATAGAGTTAAAAGAGTTGAAGCGCAGCAATACATTGCTGTTTTTCTTGCGGTACCTTACATAATAACCTTGCTTGGGAACATGGGAGAGACGGTAAATTCCTTTACCGAGACTACCTCCGCTTGGTTTGTAATAAGCAAATTGATGACGCTCCAGCATGCCTCGGATACGTTCAGAGCTGGGATTCATATACGATTCGGGGACATAGCGGTTAACCTCAGAATTATCTTCCAGCAGATGATAGATATCCGATTTGTTGAAGAAGCTCCAGTTGAAAAAGGGAATCCGTTTGCGGGAAAAGCGTTCGCGCAGCTGATTGATCGCCGGGGAAAAATCAGAGCGGCGGCTCGGCAGCCGATTGTAAATCACGTCCGGTAAAGGTACGATTTTGCGTGAAAATACCCCGCTTGATGACAGAAAATAGCCGTTAATCGTATCGTTTTGCCAGTTGATATCCCGAGGAGTGAAGGCAAAAATATAAGAATTCTTGCTGCCTTCCTTCAGCAGTTGCTTAATAAAGCCCGTGCGTGAGCCAAAAGGGCGGGTGGCAGAGGCGGTACCGTCAGACAGCACTCCAATTAACGGTCCGAGCTGTATATCTCCGTCCAGATTCCGCAAATAGATGGACCCGCTTTTAGGAACACGGATGGCATTACGCAAGCCTGAGGTCAGGTACAGATGGCGTCCCGCCTTCTGAATCGGTTTTATCGTGGTGGGAATCTGATCCTTACCGAGCCGCAGACGAATGGACTTGGTTCCGGATAATTTAAGGCTTTTCAACAAGGCAGTGGATATATACGCCACCTTGTCGGGCTGCTGTGAGAAATGCACATTGCAATGCGTTAAACTCATCTGTTTATCCTCCTATACCATATGTTCAAGGGAGGTGTCTGCGCCCTTTGACCCTGTCACTTTGGAATGGGTCATTAAATATCGAGCATATTCGAGTGGGCGGTTGACTGACCGGAAAGCGCACTTTGGCTGACGGGTCTGGAAAAAGGAGGCCCGACCCGGCCGGGAATTAACCTCCAATAGCCAGATGTTCCCACTCCGGTCAATACCATAATCAATCCCCAGCTCGCCAAGGCGGCCATATCGTTCCTCCAGCGCCCTGGTAATGGTCAGGGACAGCGCCATCATCTGCCAAATGATGAGACGCGTGCTGTCCGCGCCATATTGTTCACGAAGGTAAGGTTCTGCCGGATGGGCTGCGCCCCCTCCGTGCAGATTGGAAGTCAGGGTTCCTTTCCTGCCTTCTCTCACGGCAAAGCCCGTCAGACGCCAGCAGCCCTTTCCATCCTTTTGCATGAGCGCGCGGACATCAAAGGGATGACCGCTTTGGCTCGTTAATTTCAAATAAGGCTGCACGATATAGGAGCGTCTGCCTGCAATCCCGTTGACCCATGACAATCCGGCATCCAACTCGGAAAACAAGCGCCGGAACAGACGGTTTCGGGAGTCTCTGCCCTGCACGAGCAGTCCGGCGTCTCCATCCGATAGCCGGAGATACAGCGTGCCCTTGCCGTGCGTTCCGGCCTGGGGCTTCATAAATAGCGCCGAATGGCGGTGCAGCCATTCCACAAGCTGAGCCGTGTCCCGGTAAGGCGCTGTAGGCGGCACAAAGGGACGCACTTCATCTATCGTGTGCAGCGCACGGTACACTTGCCATTTGCCGGGCAAGTTACGCGACCAGTAGATGAGCTTGCGTGATCCCTGCTCTGCCATGTGCTGCAGCGCGTGCCCGGCGTTCCGGCTCCCGTGGGCATGGAAACAGCGGTTATACACAATATCCGGCAGGGGAAAGCGGCTGGATGTCCATACTCCGTCGCGATAGGCATAACCTCGTATGGAGTGATCTTCGGGCGAAATTCCTTCCGCGGTAAACGCCATTACGTTAAGGCCGGAGCGCCTGCCCAACAGACTTAGCCTGCGGCAAAACTCCGCTTCGGTAATCGGGGGAATCGCCGCCTGATTCCGGCTGACGAGCACACCCAGTGTGTCTGGTACGACAAGAGACACCGATAACAGCCTCCTTTGGCAGCCGAATTCCGTAAGAGACGGATTCATTTGAATCCGGCTGAAAAACAGCAATATTCAATCATTTTTTTCACGGACGGTCGAGTTTTCTGATCATTTAACGGCGTATTGTCATTTTTCGACGGCTTGGAGTTGACCTCCAGCAGCCAAATATGCCCCGTGCTGTCAATCGCCAGATCAATGCCAAATTCCGCAAAATGGGCAGGGATCGCTTTCTCAACTCCGTTTGCAATTTCGAGCGCGGCTGTCTTAAGATGGGTCTGGCCGTTCGACTTGGTTAAGGCAGGCAGCGTGGTTTTGGCCAAGGCCTCCTTGACTGTGCTCAGCGTGCCACCTCGCGCCAGATTGGACACAAAATGGCTGCCCCCGGCAATCCGGGCGACGATGGAGGTCACGGTCCATGCACCAGAGGCGTTTTTCTGCACAAGCGCACGAAAGTCAACCGGACGCTTGCCGTGATCAATCAGGGTAAGACCCTGCTGGAGCTGGAAGCGCGTCGTTTTCATTTTTCCTGCCATACCTTTGTACAGCTTCTCGATCGTGGCATACGTTTGCTTTCGTGGTGCGCCGGCGGTAGTGGACAGCACGGAAAAGGTGCCATCGGCTTGCTTCGTAATGCGCATAATACCTTTGCCCAGACTTCCTCGCACAGGCTTGAGAAAAACAGTGGGGTACTGGTTGCACATTTTTTTGAAGACCGCAAAGGTTTGCAGCAAATGGGACTCGGGTAAATACTTGCGCAGGGATGAATTGGATTTAAGCGCATCGAACACTTCATTTTTATCCAGAAACTTTTCATTGAAAATGGCCGTGCCGTACTGCGATTTTACTTCTTTCATAAAATGCTGTACGCTAGTTCTGTTCTCGAGTTTACGAGAGGTAAGCCGGTTATTGACGACATCCCCGGCGGGCATGACCGTCTTTTTCCAGCCTCCGTCATAGACCCATCCCTGAACGCGTCCGGGCTGACTTCCGATATGCTCCGGGGTGAAAAAATACACATATGCTCCTTGTCTGCGGCATTCCCCGATCAGTTCACGGCAGAACAGGGTGATCGACCCGAAAGGCTTGTCGGGCTGTTCGGGATAGTCCCGACTGACCAGCACGCTAATAAGTGGGCCCACTCGAAGTGTCCGGCGTCCTCGGCTGTAGGTTACTCGCAGCTCACAATTGGCATGAAGTCCCATTTTTCGGGCCAGCACGCTTCCCACACGTAGGCCGCTGTAACGGGGTACCGAAATGACGGTAACCTGCTGGCGGAACGAACCGAAGGCGAGCTGTACGGGGTGGCCTGCGGATATTTTCCATTTGCGAAGCAAGGACTCGCCGACCATGAGTACGTCATCCTGCAAGATGCCCGATCCGATGATTTGAATCCTTGTTTTTTTGATGGACATCGTGGATCTCCTTCCGGGCAGCAACTTGATGTCTTAAAAGTAACGGGAAACGTGAAGGGGCTGTAATAGCACTGATTCATCATATGAGGACATATATCCCTTGGTGATTGACGGACAATGTGAAATGTTTGCACGATTATTTGAATTGGAGGAAATAACGAATATGAATATCTATGACAAAGCCCATGATTTGGCAAAAGCGTTGAAGGAAAGCAAAGAGGTGGAGGAAATTACGTCAGCGATGAAGCTGATTGAAACCGACCCGGAAGCCAAGAAAATGCTCGACGATTTCCGTGAGCGCCAAATGGAAGTACAACAGCGGATGATGAGCGGTGATATGCCGGCACAGGAAGAGATGGAAAAAATGGAAAAGCTGTTCGAGGTGCTTAGCCTGAACCTGAATATCCGCCGTCTGTTCGATGCCGAACGCCGCCTGAGTGTGATCATTGAGGATGTCAACAAAATTATCGCAGACAGCCTTCAGCATTTGTACGGTTCGTCTCTGTAAGTTTGTCTCATATTCCTTCCTGCCCTCTCATAGACTAGATACATAGAGTCACAGGGAGAGGAAGGGATAACTTGGGTACTTTTAAAAAATGGAAACACGGCTTGTACACACTGATTGCGCTGGCTATGGTGCTTACCGCGCTGCCGCGCATCTCGCTTACGGGCGGATTGAACTGGGTCAACGGCTTCGGTATCGTATGGGTATTGTTTGCGTTGCTTGTCATCGGAGCGAATCTGCACTTTTTGCTTGGCGTGGATGAGGAAAAACGGAAAACGCTGGAGCGTGTGCGGCGGGCCAAAATGAAGCAGTGGCAGATGAAATGGGATAAAGAAGCTGATAAAGGCAGCACGCTATAAAAAGTTTCCTCCCGGCTTGTCATGAGCATGCTCTGATGCTGCCGATCCGTGATAGTTAAAAAAGCGGTCCCTGTAAAAAGGAGATCGCTTTTTGCTATTTCCGGCTCTGATATGTCGTGATTAACGAGGGTCTAAAAAGACGGGATTTTGTGCTATAATAGATACAGAATGATACAGATTGAACGTTGGGGGTGTAACAGAGTTGGACGGGCTAGATGAAGCAGTTACGAAGCATGAGCAGCTATTGCGTCATATCGAGCAGTTGAAAATAGGCTCCAAAATTTCTGTGCGCAGGTTAGCTAAAGAAATGAGCGTCAGCGAAGGAACGGCCTATCGGGCCGTGAAGGAAGCGGAGAACCTGGGAATTGTCATTACCAAGGAACGCATCGGGACGGTGCGGGTGGAAAAGCGCCCACGCGGGTTGTCCGAGCAACTGACCTTTGCCGATGTCGTGAATATCGTGGAGGGACATGTGCTGGGGGGAAGCGAGGGGTTGGAAAAGCCCTTGCACAAGTATGTCATTGGAGCGATGCGCGAAGAGGCTATGGCCCGATACATTGATGCAGGCAGCTTGCTGATCGTCGGTAACCGCGAGGATGCACATTCCCTTGCGCTAGAGCAGGGAGCAGGAGTACTGATTACAGGCGGCTTTGGTACGAGCCGGGAGGTTAAGCAACTGGCGGACCAGATCAGTTTGCCGATCATTTCTTCGCGTCACGATACCTTTACAGTGGCCTCTATGATTAATAGAGCGATTTTCGACCGCTTGATCAAAAAGAAGATTATGCTGATTGAAGACATCGCGGCAGGTAAACCGAAGACGCAGACCTTGAAAATCAACAGTACCCTTACCGAATTTGAAGAGCTTTCGGTGACGACTGGAAATCACCATTTTGCGGTGGTGGATGAATGGAACCGCCTGATCGGTATCGTCAGCCGCAAGGATGTGGAGGGACTGCAACCCGAGCATACGATGGACAAATGCCTGATCCGCAATCCGGTAACAGTGACCTACCAGACCTCGCTCGCTTCGGCTGCGCAGATGATGGCGTGGGAAGGTGTGGATTATTTACCGGTCGTGGACCGCAACCGCAAGCTGCTGGGGTCCGTCACACGGCGGGAGGTACTGGATGCCTTGCGCAACGCCCAAAAGCAGCCACAGCTTGGCGAGACGTTCGACCAGCTCATTTGGAACGGATTTGCAGAGGAGCGTGATGAGGACGGATTATTATTTTTTCGGGGCTTCGTTATTCCTCAGATGGCGACCAATCTGGGTACCATCTCGGAAGGCGTGCTGGTCAATGTGATGACACAAGCGGGCTACCGGGTTGCCAGAGATATGAGCGGGAAGGATTATGTGCTGGACAATTTAACGACCTATTTTATCAGACCCGTACAGATTGAGGATGCCATAGTTCTTCGTCCGTTGTTGCTGGAAACGAGCCGCCGCACCTGCAAGCTGGAAATTGCAATTTCACGGGAAAATCAATTGGTATGCAAAGCGGTGATGACGCTCCACTCCATTGAACACGGTTAGTGTCCATTCGTGTGTAGTAAGTGGAGTCGGAGTAGAGCAGTTCAATGGCTTTCCGGAAGTCTTTCTTTTGCCTCCAGCCAAATTTGCAGCACACCTTCCATTACAAGCATCGTTTTGACCTGGATCGTATACTCCTTGTCACGAACGGTGTATTTTTTTTGGTGAAGCAACATGCGTACCAGCTTGCTGTCGGAATCAATCTCGAACATGTCCCGGCCACGCAGTACCTCCAAATCCCGGCTGACGCGGCGAAGAAGCTCCTTTAGATTAATAGAGTCAATCTTTTCGGCAGAAGTTTCTTCAGCAATCAATTTGATTTCCTTGACAACAGTCTGACGCTTGCTGTATTTCCGCAGGGTTCTATTGTCCTCCTGCGCTTGCTGGAGCTGGAATTGGAGGTCTTGATTGTTCGTCCACAGCTCATTGAAGCTGGCGTGCCAGATGGCATTGTAGACTATTGCTCCGGTAATCATGCCCAGCACGAAGACGGAGGATAAATGCATAAACGGGCGCAGGCGCTCAAAGGGAGGCACTCTCATAGTCGTTTCACCTCACGGCCGTCCGTTGCCGCACACCCACTTGACCAGCTCTGCACCCATATGAGCGCCTAAAAAGGCGAAAATCAAATACAATATCTGCTTAATGGCAGGCGACAAATTACCATCCAGCATATTGCTCTCAATGACGCGGATCGGGTCCATTGTTCCCCCCACAGCAGCGGCAAGCGCCCATATTTTAATTCTTCCGGCAACCTCCAGCATCGTCTGGGTAGGCGGCTGAAGCGATACCACAGCTCCCATTCCTCCGAGCATGGCTCCCCCGAGCACGATGCCGAAGGCAATGAAGAAGTCGAGAATCGCTTTGGATATAAAAGTGCTCATGCTCTTTTCCTCCTATAAGGTATACGAATCAGGACCGCGCTTGTCCGCCCGGGTCTGTACTTTTATTGTATGGGCGCTACTAACGCGGATATGATAAAATAGTTTGAAGAAAAACAAGCGGTGAAAGGAAGAGAAGCGCATGAGTTCATTTGTGCATTTGCATGTTCACAGCGAGTACAGCCTGCTGGACGGCGCGGCTCGTACCGCGGAGTTGGTCAAACAGGCATCAGCTTACGGAATGAAGGCACTGGCCCTTACGGATCACGGGGTGATGTATGGTGCCATTCCTTTTTACAGAGCGTGTGTAGAGAACGGCATTAAGCCGATTATCGGGTGTGAGGCCTATATGACGGCTGGCTCGCGCAAGGAGCGTGGCAGCCGGAAGGATCAGCCCATATATCATTTAATTTTGCTCGCCAAAAATAAAACAGGCTATCAAAATCTGATGAAGCTGTGCTCTATCGGCCATTTGGAGGGCTTTCACTACAAGCCACGTATCGACATGGAAGCGCTGGCTGCCCACCATGAAGGCATCATATGCTTAAGCGCATGTTTGGGCGGTGAAGTGCCGCAGCATTTGCTGCATGGCCGGGAAGCCGAAGCACGACGGGCAGCGGAACGCTACCGCAACATTTTTGGCGATGATTTTTATCTGGAGCTTCAGGATCACGGTCTGTCAGAGCAAAAGCGCGTAAATCCTCTTCTGATCGCGTTGGCGAAGGAGCTGGATATTCCGCTGGTAGCTACGAATGACGTGCATTATCTGACCGAGCCGGATGCAGATGTACAAGACGTTCTGATCTGCATTGGAACAGGCAAGACGGTCGACGACGAGGAACGCTTGCGCATACCGACACGTCAGTTGTACCTGAAAAGCCAGGAGGACATGGCTCGCTTGTTCCCGCATGTGGCGGAAGCGATCGATAATACTGTACGTATTGCTGAAAAGTGTGAACTGGAGCTGGAATTTGGGCAATCTATTTTGCCAGAATATCGTCCGCTGCCGGAAGGCATGACTCCTTCGTCCTATCTGCGCAGTTTGTGTGTGCAAGGGCTGGAGCGTCGTTATGGGAGTGATCTGGCGTGGGAACAACCGGAGCAACGGGAAAGGCTGGAGCAGCGGCTCAGTTATGAGCTGAACACGATTGACAGCATGGGATTCAGCGATTATTTTCTGATCGTGTGGGATTTTATCGCTTTCGCTCATAAGCATAATATTGCTACCGGCCCTGGACGGGGTTCCTCGGCAGGCAGTCTGGTCGCTTATGTACTTCATATCACGAATGTGGATCCCATGAAATATAACCTGCTGTTTGAACGGTTTCTGAATCCTGAACGGATTAGCATGCCGGATATAGATATTGATTTCAGCGATGAACGACGGGATGAGGTTATCGACTATGTGGTGCAGAAGTACGGTAACGAGCATGTAGCGCAAATTATTACCTTCGGAACGCTGGCGGCAAGAGCCGCAGTGCGTGACGTTGGGCGTGCGTTGAATGTACCGTATGGCGAAGTGGACAAGGCGGCCAAGCTGATTCCGGCGCAGCTCGGGATTAATATCCGTCATGCGCTTGAGATCACCCCTGAGCTGAAGACACTGTATGAAACCAAGCCCAAGACGCGTGAGCTGCTGGATATGGCGATTAAAGTAGAGGGCATGCCACGTCATGCTTCGACCCATGCGGCGGGTGTCGTCATTTCGCGGACTCCGCTGACTGATGCAGTTCCGCTTCAAGAGGGGAGTGAAGGGGTTCCCCTGACGCAATACTCGATGGAAAATCTGGAGCGGATCGGTTTGCTGAAAATGGATTTTCTTGGGCTGCGCACCCTTTCTATTATTGAACGCTGCATGCGTTGGATTACCGAAGAACATGGAGAAACGCCTGATTTTAGCCGCATTCCTGACAATGACCCACATACCTATGACATGCTGGGTAAAGGCGACACAGGCGGTGTGTTCCAGCTGGAGTCGGCGGGGGTACGCCGGGTGCTCAAGGATCTAAAGCCAAGTGTGTTCGAGGATATTATTTCTGTATTGGCCTTGTATCGTCCGGGTCCAATGGGCTTCATTCCTAACTTTATTCAGGCCAAGCACGGGGAGATTGAGGTTCATTATCCGCATCCTGATCTGGAGCCAATCTTGAAGGATACGTACGGCATTATCGTGTATCAGGAACAAATCATGCAGATTGCTTCGCGCATGGCTGGCTTTTCCCTGGGAGAAGCCGATCTGTTGCGTCGCGCCGTATCCAAGAAAAAACGCGAAGTGCTGGACCTTGAGCGTGGCCATTTTGTGGAGGGCAGTGTCAAGCAGGGTTACACGGAAGAGGAAGCTGGAAGGGTCTACGATATGATTGTCCGTTTTGCGGACTATGGATTTCCGCGTGCACATGCGGCTGCCTATGGTGTGCTGGCGTTCCAGACGGCGTATCTTAAAGCCCATTATCCGGTGCAGTTTATGGCCTCTATGCTGACAGCGGTGATGGGTAGCCACCGGAAAGTGGCGGAATATGTCGTCGAATGCCGTCGTATGGATATGGCGGTTCTGCCACCCGATGTAAATGAAAGCGGGGTGCTGTTTACCCCGTTGCAGCAGGGGAATATCCGCTTTGGACTGGCCGCGATTAAAAATGTCGGCACGCAGGCGATGGAAAGTATTCTCGCCGTTCGCAAGGAGCGTCCTTTTGACAGCCTGCTCGATTTTTGTCGTCGCGTGGATTTGCGTGTGTGCAATAAGCGGGTGATTGAATCGCTCATCCAGGCAGGGGCGTTTGACTCGTTGCCAGGTCATCGTGCGCAGTTGATTGCCATGCTGGATGAAACGGTGGATGCGGCGGTCAAATGGCGCAAGGAACGTGACGATTTGCAAATAGATATGTTCGGTTTTGTGGAGATGCCCAATTGGGATATCGAATATCCCGATGTACCGAAATTCAGTGCGGGTCAGCAGCTAGAGCTGGAACGTGAGCTGTTGGGACTGTATCTGTCCGGGCATCCGCTGGATGATTTTGAGCCGTTGCTGGAAAGCAGCGATGCAGAGCGTCTGATGGAATTGGGCGATGTGGCGGATGAAGCGGTTGTCGTGACCGCAGGTATGGTTGTGTCGCTCAAGACGATTACGACCAAACAGGGGAAGGCAATGGCCTTTATTGAGCTGGAGGATCAGATTGAGCGCTGCGAGGTCGTGTTGTTTCCCGAAGTGTGGAAGCGAAGCCACCAGTGGATTGAAAAGGGAGCGCTGCTTGCGTTCCGTGCCAAAATGCAGCACCAGGATGAGCATTTCAAGCTCCTTGCGGACGAGGCCGTCCCGCTGGCGGAGGATTCACTGGCGCGGCTTCTCCAGCGCCGACGTGCTGGAGCGCGTTCGTCCGCCGCGGCCGGAAAGCCCACGTCAGCGGCTGGCTCTGCCGCTGGTGGCCCCGGTGGGGGAGCGCCACGCGTGCCGTCGAGGCCGTCGGCAGCCGAGTCGTCTGCGCAGACGACTACGGCGCCAGCGGTCCCGCCCGTTTCGGCGGCCCGCCCGGCCACAGACACTTCGCCGCACGTCACGGAAGCGGCTCCCGGCGAACAAGCCCCGGCTCCGCGTGGTTCGGAGCCGACAGCCCGTCAGCGGGTGTTTGTCAAAATCACCCGCCAGGCCGAGGAGGACGCCAGCTTGCTGGTCAGCCTCAAGGCGCTGCTACAGGAGCATCCCGGTGCGTTGCCTACCGTACTCTTTTATGAGAGCAGCCAGCGTTTGCTGGCGCTGAGTGATGCTTACAGCATCAAGCCATCGCCTCAGCTTTTCGACCGGATGGAGTCAATGCTGGGTGCGGGCACGGTGAAAGTTAAATAATGAACATTTTCCTCCCCTCCCGCATACACTTGGAACACTGGCGGAACAGGAACATCAGCACTTATCCAACATCATAAGGTTCCGCAAGCTGGAAGACAGAACTGTATGGTGGAGGCGGGAGGGAAATCATGTCCTATGAATACGCAGAAACCCTGTTAATTCGCAGAGGGATTAGTATCGAGTCCATAGCGGACATTGTTTTTCAGCTTCAGCTAAAATATTACCCTCATTTGACCATTGAAGAATGTGTGGACAGCGTAAAGGCAGTTTTGCAGAAGCGGGAAGTGCAGTATACGCTGTTCACGGGTATTGCGCTTGATGAGCTGGCCGAAAAAAAACTTCTTCCCCAGCCGCTGCAAGCCATTATGGAGGCAGATGAACCCCTGTACGGAGTGGACGAGACACTGGCCCTCGGGATTACGAGCGTGTATGGTATGATTGGCTTGACCAGTTTTGGTTATCTGGATAAAGAAAAGACGGGAATCATTGAACAGCTAAACCGTAAAGGCAGCGGTATTCATGTATTTCTGGACGATCTGGTCGCCGGACTGGCAGCTGCCGCTTCTTCGCGCATTGCTCATCGCAGCCCCCATGCCAAGCAATACCCCGTGTCATTGGACACTTGATTCACCTGCACGAACAGAGTCAATGATTTTCTGGGCCCTCTGACCGATCTTAACCGAGCAGGAGGGCTTTTGTTGCGGGAAAAAAGTAAGGTATGTTATCATGAGTCTATTATATGGGCTCAAAACTTGAGGCTTAGGGGGTAGAAACAAGGCATGTGGACGGTGATCTATATTGCACCGACGGCCAGACTGGCTGACATGATTAAGCTCAAACTGTCGGAAGAAGGTTTTATGGTGCAGGCCCGGGCCATCAGCGCATCCAAGCAGCAGTTTGAGATACTTGTGCCTTCGGGTGAAGTCGAAGAAATACAGGAAGTGCTTAATTCGATTTTGCGCCCTTGAGTCCGGAACGGCGGAAGTGATACAGCAGCATGAATGGAACAAAGGATGCACGATCGGCGGTAATGTTTCGCAAAACAGGCGTTGACGTGTGTATAAACATAATGCTAAGAGATGCCGCATAGACGGCAGAGGACCTTGTATCGGTTACGGCTGACAAATAAACGGCTGGAGAGGTGTAGTTGTGTTTAAAGATTTATTCCAAAAGAAGCGTAAATACGCGACCATCCCTTCGGAACGGGCGCTGAGCGGCGATCAAGCGGACATGCCGGATCGTCCCAAACGGGAAATCCCCGAAGGTCTTATGACCAAATGTGGCAAATGCGGAAGCATTCAATACAGTAAAGAGTTAGAAAAAAATCTGAAAGTGTGCCCGGTGTGCGGATACCATATGCGTCTTAATGCTATGGATCGTATTCGCATGGTGCTCGATGAAAATACATTTACAGAATATGATGCCGATATGATTTCGGTTGATCCGCTGGGTTTTCCAGGTTATGCAAGCAAGCTGGAACAGCAGACGCTGAAATCCGGTTTGCGAGAGGCTGTCATTACGGGCGATGGGCTCATTCATGGGCTTCCGGCTGTTGTTGCAGTGATGAGTTTTGACTTTTTCACTGGCAGCATGGGATCAGTCGTCGGGGAGAAAATTACCCGCGCCATTGAGCAGGCGATAGACAAGCGTCTTCCGCTTATTATTTTCTCCACATCTGGTGGGGCGCGTATGCAGGAAAGTATTTTGAGCCTGATGCAGATGGCCAAAACAAGTGCGGCTCTCGCTCGTATGGACGAGCAGGGATTGCTCTATATTTCCGTTATCACCGATCCGACTACAGGTGGAGTATCCGCCAGCTTTGCTACGCTTGGAGATATTAACATCGCGGAGCCGGGGGCAGTATTCGGTTTTGCCGGACGTATCGTGATCGAACAGACGATCAGACAGAAGCTACCGGACGATTTTCAAACCTCCGAATTTAATTTGCAGCACGGACAATTGGATATGGTTGTACATCGCAAGGAACTGCGCGATACACTTGGCCAACTGCTCGATTTGCACAGCGCGAAAGAGGTGGAATAGATGGCTGGCGAATTGCCTTATGAAAAGCCCCTGGTCGAGATGCGACAGAAGATCGAAGAACTCAAGCAATTCGGACAGGATAAGCAAATTGATTTTACCGATGAAATTAACCGTCTGGAGGAACGTTATCTCCAGATGGAGGAAGAAATATATACGAACATTACAGCACCGCAAAAAATGCACGTGGCTCGTCATCATCAGCGACCGACATCGCTTGATTTGATCGGGCAGGTGTTTACGGATTTCATTGAACTGCACGGCGACCGCCTGTATGGCGACGATCTGGCGGTCGTGGGTGGAATTGCCAAGCTGAATGGTATTCCGGTAACCGTTATTGGGCAGCAACGTGGCAAGGATACGAAGGATAACATTGCACGGTTTTTCGGGAGCGCGCACCCGGAGGGATTCCGTAAAGGCTTGCGTCTTATGCAGCAGGCTGACAAATTCAAACGCCCAATCATTACATTTATTGATACGAAGGGCGCTTATCCGGGTAATACAGCAGAGGAGAGAGGTCAATCGGAAGCGATTGCCCGCAATTTGCGGGAGATGGCAAAGCTTTCGGTGCCTGTTATTTGTGTGGTCATCGGCGAGGGTGGAAGCGGCGGCGCGCTTGCGTTTGCCGTCGGCAACCGTGTGCTGATGCTGGAGCATGCCATTTACTCGGCCATTTCTCCTAACGGAGCGGCCTCGATTCTGTGGAAGGATGCTTCCAAGGCGGATCAGGCTGCTGAGGCTATGAAGATTACGGCGAATGACCTCCTGCGCATGGAGGTCATCGAGGATATCGTGCCGGAGCCGAAGGGGGGCGCGCATCGTAACTATGAAGTAACCGCTGCCGCTATCAAGGAGTCGCTGGAACGCCATTTGGCCGACCTTTTGAATATGAACTGCGACGAATTGAGGGAAGATCGGTATCAAAAGTTCCGAAAAATAGGCCAATATACCTTTTTAAAAACTTCGGAACCAGGTTCTATGTTGTAATACGCTGGAAACGGGTAACAATAAATATGACGAACTTCCTATACAAATAGGAAAAAGTGTAGTAGATTTAATTGTTGGAAAAAGATATAAAGTAGCACCTTTGAAAACGGAGGAAAAACCCAAATGCGCAAAACTAAGATTGTATGTACCATCGGTCCTTCCAGTGAGTCATTGGAAAATGTGAAGAAACTGATTTTGGCTGGTATGAACGTAGCCCGCCTGAATTTCTCTCACGGTGATTTCGAGGAGCATGGCAACCGGATCAAAAATATCCGCCAAGCTTGTAAGGAGCTTAACAAAAACGTTGCTATTTTGCTCGATACGAAGGGGCCGGAAATCCGGACAGGAAAGCTCGAAGTTGAACCTATTGAGCTTGTTCAGGACGAGTATATTACGCTGACAACGGAAGAAATTCTCGGTACGAAAGATCGTATTTCCGTTACGTACCAGGATCTTCCCTCGGACGTGGAGCCCGGCTCCACCATTCTGATCGACGATGGTCTGATCGGACTCACCGTTATTGAAGTATCAGGCAGTGAAATCAAATGCCGCATTGTCAATGGCGGAACGATCAAGAGCAAGAAAGGCGTTAATGTTCCCGGCGTGAACATTTCCTTGCCAGGCATTACAGAAAAGGATGCTAACGACATCACTTTCGGTATTGAGCAGGACGTTGATTTCATCGCAGCTTCTTTTGTTCGTAAAGCGAGTGATGTACTGGAAATTCGTGAATTGCTGGCGAAGCATAATGCAAGTCACATTCAAATTATTTCCAAAATCGAAAATCAGCAAGGCGTCGACAATTTGGACGAAATTTTGGAAGCTTCGGATGGCCTGATGGTTGCCCGTGGTGACCTCGGTGTTGAAATTCCTGCTGAAGAAGTGCCATTGGCGCAAAAATTGATGATTACCAAGTGTAATGTAGCGGGTAAGCCTGTTATTACCGCAACACAAATGCTGGATTCCATGCAACGTAACCCGCGTCCGACTCGTGCGGAAGCGAGTGACGTAGCGAATGCCATTTTTGACGGAACAGATGCCATTATGCTGTCCGGCGAAACAGCTGCGGGTAAATATCCGGTAGAATCTGTATTGACGATGTCCCGTATTGCAGAGAAAGCAGAATCCGCTCTGAACTACCGTGATTTGTTCAAAAAACAAAGAACGGCTCAGGAAGTTAGTATTACGGAAGCGATCAGCCAATCCGTTTCTATTTCTGCGCTTGACCTGCATGCCAAAGCCATCCTGACGTCCACACAAAGCGGAACAACGGCGCGTATGATTTCCAAATATCGTCCACAAGCTCCAATTATTGCTGTGACAACGCAGGAAAGAACAGTTCGCCGCCTGGCTCTGATCTGGGGAGTACATGCGGTACAAGGCAAACCTGTCGTGGACACGACGGACAAACTGATCGAAAACGCACTGGAAGGCGGTCGCAAATCCGGTCTCGTTAAAGAGGGCGATTTGGTTGTTATTACCGCAGGTATACCGCTCGGTGCTTCTGGTTCTACGAACCTGATTAAAATTAGCTGTGTTCCTGCACAAGCGTAACTTTAACTTTAGCTTATGCGGAATAACAGACAGGCTGTATCTTTTAGGTATGGCAGGGAGAGCATTCAAGTCATTTATGACTTGGATGCTCTTTTTTATGCTCTCCAGTTTCTAGCCCTCCAAACCTTCTTTCCGTGTAAAATCCAGAAATGCCTGCTGGATCATGCTGAGATTAGTATCGCGTTGATACAGTATATTTATGTGATAACGCTCATTCTTCTCCTCGGCATCGGACCAAGGAAGCCACTCTACCAACGGAACGTCATTACCATCGTTGCGAAGAACACCACAGGCAGGGAAGAAGGCAAGTGCTTCCCCGACGCTTACCACTTGCTTTACCGCTTCCCATGAGTTCATTTCCAGATGGGGCTTGATCAGCGAGGAATACGGATCTACAACAGATGTCCCGCTATATCTTACCCATGTGTGCTTGTCCAGCATTTCAGTCCCCAAAATGTCCGTTGGCTTGGAAGAATGCTGCACAGACACAGACCTGATAACTCCAATCCGATCCGAAGCGACAGGCTCTACCACCGTAAGCTCGGGAGGATGTCCTCTGTCATCCAGAAAAGCAAAATCAATCTCTCCCTGTTTTAGCAGCTGTCTGATTTTATCCGGGGATTGAATGTCTAGCTGAATTTGGCATTCGGGATATTGTTGAGCAAATGTAGCAATCATAGAGGGGAGTACATACGTGCCCGAGATGGACTCGGCGCCGAGAAGTAATTGTCCCTGCGACTGCTCTGCCAGTTCATTCACTGTTTGTCTTGCTTCTTGCTCCAGAGCAACCATCTGCTTTGCGTAAGGCAGCAGTTTTTTGCCAGCTTCGGTCAGCATAATCCTTCCTTGTTGGGAGATGAACAGGGAGACTCCCAGTTCCTTTTCCAGACTTTTCATATGAAAGCTGACGGTAGGCTGTTTAATTTGCAATGCCTCGGCCACATCCGTCGCCTTGTGGAATTTGTCGATCATCATTAAAATACGCAATTTTAAAATATTCATGGACTTGAACAGCTCTCCTTACATGGCATTCATGTATAAAAAATAGACTATAGATTAATTATATACTGAAAAACATTTTATCTATCAATATTTTATATTTCTTTTACAAAACCAAGTCGTTCGTCTAACATTCCAAGCCTACAATGTAAAAGTGTTGATGGTCATAAATAAAAAACCGTCACTTAAATAAGGGGAGGACAATAAAAAATGTTGAAAAAATGGCCGTTCATTCTGATGACTCTTACCATGGTATTTGCACTTGCAGCTTGTGGATCAGCTAACAATGCTGCACCACAAGGAGACGCTGCTACAGGAACAGACAATAAAGCAGCTACTGAACTGACAGGTAACATTCTGGCTGTTGGCTCCACTGCACTTCAACCATTGGTAGAGCAAGCGGGACAAAAATTTATGGCTGTAGATAAATATAAAGGAATTGCGGTTCAAGTGCAGGGTGGCGGTAGCGGTACTGGCTTGACTCAAGTTTCCGGCGGACAAGCGGATATCGGTAACTCCGATGTGTTTGCAAAAGAAAAATTGGAGAGCGGCGCAGATGAACTGGTCGATCACCAAGTAGCTGTTGTAGCTATGTCAGCAGTAGCGAATCCTAAAGTAGGCGTAGCAGATTTGAAGAAAGATCAATTGGTACAAATTTTCACAGGTAAAATTACCAACTGGAAACAAGTTGGTGGCGCAGATCAAAAAATCGTTATCGTAAACCGTCCAAGCAGCTCCGGTACTCGTGCAACATTTGAAAAATACGCTTTGGGACAAAAAACGGAAGATCTGCCAGGCTCCATTCAGGAAGATTCCTCCGGTACTGTGAAAAAGCTGATTGCTGAAACACCGGGTGCTATTGGTTACCTAGCCCTGTCCTACATCGACAACACAGTAACAGCATTGAAATACGATGGTGTTGAAGCTAACGTGGAAAATGTAGAGCAAGGTAAATATCCGGTATGGGCTTACGAGCATATGTACACCAAAGGTGAGCCAAAAGAGCATGTAAAAGCATTCTTGGATTACATTCTGTCTGATGAAATCCAAAAATCCGATGTCGTAGACCTGGGATACATCCCGGTATCAGGCATGCAAGTTAAACGCGATGCTGACGGTAATATTACGAAATAAGGAGAGCTACACCTCCTGTTCGGGCAAACGCAGCTAACGCGAGTATATTCACGGAGAAGAGGCGGACTAGCGTCCAGCCTCTATTCTTCGGTTAAAGGAGTCACAGTATGGAACCAATTGAAGGGAAGGCATACATGGAACAGAATAAACGATCCCGAGGTATGAAAGAAAGGCATTACTGGGAAGAATGGACCGGCCGCATTTATACGTCGGTTTGTGTCGTTTTTTTGGTTGCAGTCATTGTCTCCATTGTATATTTTGTCGCCTCCAAAGGTGTAGCTACATTTGTGGTGAATGGAGTCAGTCTGCAAGAGTTTTTCTTCGGAACCAAATGGAGCCCGGATGGTGAGCCCAAGTCCTTCGGCGCACTTCCGTTTATTACAGGCTCTTTTGCTGTAACCGTTCTGGCGGCCTTGATCGCCAGCCCGCTCAGCTTGTGTGCTGCTTTATTTATGACCGAAATCGTACCGAAATCCGGTAAACGTATCCTTCAACCTGCGATTGAATTGTTATCTGGTATTCCGTCCGTAGTATACGGCTTTGTCGGCTTGACCGTAATTGTTCCGTTGCTGCGGGACGTGTTCGGGGGACAAGGCATCGGGATTCTCGCAGGCTGTCTCGTGTTGTCAGTGATGATTTTGCCGACGATTACGAGTATTATGGCGGATGCATTGTCATCCTTGCCAGGTGGCCTGCGCGAGTCCTCTTACGCCCTGGGCGCTACCCGCTGGCAGACAATTGCACGTGTTATTATTCCGACACTGCTGCCTGCTCTGTTAACAGGAATTATTCTTGGTATGGCTCGTGCCTTCGGGGAAGCGCTGGCTGTACAGATGGTTATCGGGAATGCTCCGCATATACCGCAATCCTTGCTGGAATCCGCTTCGACCTTGACCAGTGTTATTACACTTAGCATGGGCAATACAGCTATGGGCTCGGTTCATAACAATGCTCTCTGGAGCATGGCGCTTGTTCTCCTGCTCATGACATTCATCTTCGTGTTGCTGGTAAGGCTGCTTGAAAGGAGAAACCGGATTTGATGAAAGCTAAAACGACCGACAAAATCGCTACATTTGTAATCTGTTTCTTCGCATTGTTCATTGTCGCACTTCTGGTGGGACTGCTGGGATTCATTTTGGCACGCGGAGTCAGTCACATTTCCTTTGACTTTTTGACCAGTGCTCCTCAGACGTTACGCGCAGGTGGAGGCATCGGCCCGCAATTGTTCAACTCTGTATTTTTACTTATTTTAACCTTGATTATCACCATTCCGATTGGTTGGGGTGCGGGTATATACATGGCGCAATATGCGAAGCCGGGGAAAATTACGGACTTCATACGACTTGTCGTCGAAGTATTGTCTTCGTTTCCGTCCATCGTCATCGGTTTGTTCGGACTTTTACTTATCGTAAATACATTTAATTTTGGTTTTTCCCTGTTATCAGGAGCCCTGGCCTTGGCAGTATTCAACCTGCCGCTGATGGTTCGGACGACAGAACAGGCTTTCCGGGCTGTGCCCAAGGAGCAAAAGGAAGCCGGGCTTGCGCTCGGGTTGTCCAAGTGGAAAATCATTACCTCCATTTTGCTGCCAGCTGCGCTGCCAAGCTTGATTACGGGGACGATTTTGGCCGCAGGCCGCATTTTCGGGGAAGCAGCAGCGTTGCTGTTTACAGCCGGGATGAGTACGCCGCCGCTTGATTTCACTGATTGGAATCCATTGCATGCCAGATCGCCCATTAATCCGATGCGTCCTGCCGAGACACTGGCTGTGCATATCTGGAAGGTTAACAGTGAAGGCATCGCTCCTGATTCCAGGGATATTGCCGCAGGTGCTTCCGCGGTATTGGTGCTGCTCGTACTTGCCTTCAACCTGATCGCAAGATGGTTCGGAAGAGTCGTCTACCGCCGCCTGACAGCTGCCAAACGGATGGATTAGAAAGGGGATGGGAAACATGGAACAAGTCATTACGCGAACGGCAACACCTGCAACACCCATACAATCTACGCGCTCGGAACAACTTGCGGGGCAAGCTCCACAACCATTCAGTACCGAGGATTTAAGCATCTATTACGGCAGCTTTGAGGCTGTAAAAAAAGTAAATCTGGCCTTTCCCGAGCAGACAGTGACCGCCCTGATCGGGCCTTCCGGCTGTGGTAAATCGACCTTTTTGCGCTCCCTCAACCGGATGAATGACGAGATTGCGTCTTCTTCTACGACAGGGCACATCTGGATGGATGGGCAGGATTTGACCGCGCCGGGCACAGACGTGATCAAGCTGCGTCAGCAGATTGGAATGGTGTGGCAGCGGCCTAATCCGTTTTACAAATCCATTTACAATAACATCGCCTTCGGTCCCAAATACCGGGGTGTTCGTAAAAAGAAACAGCTTGATGAAATCGTCGAAAGCAGTCTGCGTAAAGCGGCGTTATGGGATGAGGTCAAGGACCGCCTTCATGATTCCGCCCTGGCATTGTCTGGTGGACAGCAGCAGCGTCTTTGTATTGCGCGTGCACTATCCGTTCAACCGAAAATTTTGTTGCTTGACGAGCCGGCTTCTGCGCTGGACCCTGTTTCTACAGGTAAGGTCGAAGAGCTGATTACCGAGTTGAAAAAAGATCTGCGAATCGTCATCGTAACGCACAATATGCAGCAGGCCGCACGGATTTCCGATTACACTGCTTATTTTTATATCGGGAGTCTGGTTGAACATGGCAAAACGAATGATATTTTCACTAATCCTGAAAATGAGCTGACCCAGGAGTACATTATGGGCCGGTTTGGGTAAGCGACGCTGTTTGTCGACTTACTATATATGAGATAGGATAAACCCTCTTACTAATCCAGTATTAGTAAGAGGGTTTTTTATTAGTTTAGTAAACTCTTTCATTTGTATATAATAAAATATATTGATTATTTGGGTATATTTTCATATAATACATGTGTTTAATAGTTTTGAGGTACCCATAATCATATTAAAGGAGAGGTTTGGAATGAGGTTTAATGTTAAAGATTCTGTCAAGTGGATCGCCCTTTCAGGAATGGCGATTACAGTAACAACTGGGCTTATTAACCCTTCGTGGGCGGCAGCGGAGCAGGATTCAGCTGATGCGGAGGTGAATGTTACCCAAGCAGTGTATGGTGATACGGCCATTTACAAAAATGCTGTTGTTCCATTGGCTAGCGTGAGTGCGGACAGTTTGCTGGATAAGTACCGTGATTTTAGTAAATTTTCTACTGGCGATGTATCTAAGGATACCAAACTGGCCTTGAATATCGTATCGTGGCAATTGCCGCATGGCGGATTCTTCAAAGCTATGGAAAAGAATTATAAATCCAAGTGGGACGGTAAAGCTGCACGCTCCACCTGGAAGAGCAAGGATGGCGTAGAGCTGGGAACATTTGATAATGAGGCTACGACAACTGAAATTCGCTTTTTGGCGGATGTATACAAAAAAACAAAAAATAAAGACATTAAGGACAGTGTACAAAAAGCAGTTGACTTCGTTCTAACCTCTCAATATTCCTCCGGTGGCTGGCCGCAAGTATACCCTAAACGTGGTAATTATTCTGATGCCGTAACTTACAACGATGATGCAATGGTTAGAGTTATGGTGTTGGCGGATGATATTGCGAACAAGAAGCAGCCGTTTGATAGCGATATTCTGGACAATACATATCGCTCCAGACTTCAGCAAGCGCTAAACAAAGGAATCCAGTACACAATTAAGTCTCAAATTGTAAATAATGGTACACCTACGATCTGGGGTGCACAGCATGATCCGGTTACTTATGCATCTGTTGAAGCCCGGGCATTTGAGCTTGCTTCCAAAACAACTACGGAATCGGTAGGCATCACGGCTTTCTTGATGTCCCAACCGCAAACGGCTGAGGTGAAAAAAGCTGCTCAGAGCGCCTTGAAATGGTTTGACACTAATCGGATCGACGGTATCAAATACAATCGTCAAGGTCCGGAGTTTTTCCAAAAGGACGCATCGAGCGTAATGTGGTATCGTTTCTACAATGTGGAAGACAATAAGTACTTCTTTTCAGACCGGGATGGCAAAAAGTATACTGACATCATGAAAATCAGTGAGGAGAGACGACTCGGTTATGCTTGGGCAGGAAGTCAAGCGAAAAGTCTGTTGAATGCGGCCTCGGAAAGCGGATATTACAAATTGTCCAAGCCGTTGCCAAAATGATAAAGCCATCATTATAAAATGCTTGGGAGGGCGGAACCATCACGGTTCGGCCCTCTTTTTGTTCCGGGGCGGTAAATATGGTTTAATGGAGAGAGGGCAAATATAGAGATAAAGATGCACACAGATAGGAGAGCTTGTATGACACAAGAGGAGAAACAAACGGAATTACACTGGTATGGAGCACCGCTGCGTGTCCGTTATCAGGAAAGCGACCAAATGGGGGTCGTATATCATGCCAATTATCTGAACTGGTTTGAGATCGGGCGTACGGAAATGATCCGGCAGGCAGGCTTTAACTATCGGAGCATGGAGGAACGAGGTGTTCTGTTGCCCGTTATCGAAATCAATGCGAAATATGTGAGTCCTGCCCGATATGATGATTTGATTACCATCTATACCGCGATCACGGACTTCTCCAGACTGCGTCTGAATTACACTTATGAGGTCCGGCGTGTAACGGCTGAGGACCATAAAAGCCAGATTGGAAAGGTATGGACACAGGCAGACCCACTGCCTGGAGAGCTGCTCGTAACCGGGGTGACACGCCACGTATGGGTGAGTACCGAATGGAAGCCCGTCCGGCTGGATCAGGTGCTACCTGATCTGTACACCGCGCTACGGTCTGCTATGACAGGCGGGGAGGGAGAGAAAGCATGATGATGCGCAAACGTCTGTGGCTGTTGTTGCTGCTTATTCCTCTGGCAGAGCTGTACGGGTTTATATGGGTAAGTCACTGGATTGGAGCGGGTAAAACCATTCTGCTTATCATTCTGACGACCCTGATTGGAGCCGCTATGATGCAATTTGAAGGCCGCAAGGTCATTGCCGATGCGAAAAATGAAATGAATCGGGGACAAATGCCCGGCCGCAAAATGCTGGATGGATTATGTGTCTTTTTCGGCGGGAGCTTGCTGCTTATCCCTGGATTTTTAACGGATATTATCGGTTTTACGCTGGTTTTTCCTTTGACCCGTGCGTTGTACCGACGCTTTTTATTGAAATGGCTCGAGAAAAAAATGAAAAATGGCAGCATTACGTTTCGGCGGTTTTGACGTAAGCTGCCGTTTTTCCTACTCACATGATCTCAACGGACTCTTCCGGCAAGAATATAGTTGCGCAAGTCCTGAATGACATTGGCGCGATTGAGCGCGTCCACTACAATGAGGGACACAGGTCCGATAATCAGTCCCAACACACCAAACAGCTTGAGCCCGATGAACATCCCAATGAGGGTGGGAAGCGGGTTCAGACCCACGCTGCTGGCCAGCACCTTAGGTTCTACAATTTGCCGTCCAACCAACAGGATGATATAGAGGATCGACAATCCTACCCCTAATGCCAAATTACCCGACATATATGCATATAAAATCCACGGAATCATCACAATGCCAACCCCTAAATAAGGAAGCAAATCAACCAGCCCGATCATCAAACCGATGGTGAAGGCGGATTCTACACGCAAAATGAACAGTCCAATAATGACGGTCACCGCGGTAATGGAGATTATAATAAACTGTGCGCGCAAATAACCAAACAACGCCTTGCGCAGATCGTGCCATATCCCCGACATAGGCTTGCGAATCGTATCAGGAACCGTATTCGAGAGCATTTGGCTATGTTGGTCCCAGTCCTTACTGATAAAAAATGCCGCTAATACAATAACCATCAGCACCGCGCCCATGTTAGGCAGAGAGGTCAGCAAATTCAGAATACCATTAAAAAATTGGGCAACCAGTGTGGTGACAGCCGAGCTGACCGTCTGGGTCGTTTTATCAATATTGCTGTTAATTGTATGGTAGTAATCGGGGTTATTGCGGATAAATTGGTTAATTTCATTAATTACATTTTGGATCAGATCGCTCTGAGTCCAGTCGATAAACAGGCTTTTAAAATGTTCAATATGTCCGTCAAAGGTCATGGTGAGCCTGATGATCTCTCGAACCATCCGCGTTATGGCCGCAGAGAGTACAACGGCGATTCCGCCTAAATATACAAATAACGAGACCGTGACAGCCATCCAACGTGGCAAGCGGGCCTGGTTGCGCAGAAAGTGAACGAGCGGATTCATGGCATAGGCTACAAGCCAGGCGAACAGAAAGGGATAGACGAGAGGGAACAGCACGTATATGCCCAGGAATAGAGCTATAATTACGACTACAACCCACAGAGCGCGAAATATGCGATTCAGGATCAACCGGCTCAAGCTCTCACGGCTCCTTTCTTTTACAGTTGTATTCCATGAAATAAGTGCTTTACTATACATATGCGAGAAGGAGGTGAGACAAGACCTGTGTAAAAAAGTGCAAATGAATTAAAAAAATATGTAAGGGGTTTCAAAAATTTCTTTATAGAACCGATAAAACATTTGAATGTGTCGGAATAGCCCTGAATGTTCACATAAACGACAAAATCCAGTATAGTGAAAGAAGGTTTAAATATTGACATATGGCGTTAACATTACTTATTTATTTAAAAGGCAAAACTTACTTTTGAAAATGTTTACATTGCAAGTCCGTTCACAATGTTTTTACAAAGGAGAGATGTAACGATGACAGCGACTAAAGGTCTGGAAGGGATCGTAGCGACCACTTCCTCCATAAGCTCTATCGTAGAAGGCGTTCTCACGTACCGGGGTTATAACATTGATGATTTGGCTGTTAACGCCGCTTTTGAAGAGGTAGCTTATTTGTTGTGGTTCGGAAAATTGCCTGATCAAGCCCAATTGCAGGAGCTTCGCGACCAACTAAGCGAATATGCTGCCATTCCGGATGAAATTATTACTCAATTAAAGCTGTACCCGAAAGATTTGAGCACGATGGCTGCCCTGAGATCAGCCGTATCGTCTCTTGCCTTGTATGACCCACAGGCGGATGATATGTCGAGAGAGGCCAATGTGATCAAAACCGTCAAGCTTCAGGCGCAATTGCCCACAATTGTGGCGGCCATAGCGCGTGTGCGCGAAGGGCTGGAGCCGATTGCGCCCAAGAAAGGTGTTTCTATCGCCGAAAACTTTCTGTATCAGCTTACTGGCAAAGACCCGGAAGAGACGGCTATCAAAGCGTTCAATCAGGCTCTTGTGCTGCATGCCGATCACGAATTGAATGCATCGACCTTTGCTGCACGCGTGACGGTAGCAACACTATCCGATATTTATTCCGGCATTACGTCGGCAATCGGAGCTTTGAAGGGACCACTGCATGGCGGAGCCAACGAAGCTGTTGCCAAAACCCTGGAGGAAATCGGCGGTTTGGATCAGGTGGATTTGTATATTCAGACCAAACTGGATAACCGCGAAAAAATTATGGGCTTTGGACATCGTGTCTATAAAAACGGTGATCCGCGTGCCAAGCATTTGCACAAAATGTCCCGCGAACTGGGCGAAATGAACGGCGATACGACGTTGTTTGATATTTCGGTTCGAATCGAGGAAATTGTGACAGGACAAAAGGGCTTGAAGCCGAATGTTGATTTTTACTCTGCCTCTGTTTATACCCAACTGGGTATCAAAAGAGACCTGTTCACACCGATCTTTGCCGTGAGTCGTGTATCCGGGTGGACTGCGCACATTTTGGAGCAGTACGAAAATAATCGTCTGATCCGTCCGCGCGCTGAATACACAGGTCCGATTGACCAAAAGTATGTGTCTCCGGAATTACGCTAATCACTTGTTGTACGAATATTGAGGCTGTATACCCTGAATTAAAAAAATAAGGTACAATAGAAGGGACGGCGAGAGATGCGTGTTTTTGTCTATGATGAAGATCACGTCTTTCGTCCCGTACCCATTCATATCTGAGGAGGAAAAGGAACTTATGGCGAAATTTGAAAAGTTTGAGCTCCCAACTGAAGGCGAAAAAATTACGATTGATAACGGTCAACTACAGGTTCCGAATCATCCGGTTATTCCGTTTATCGAAGGCGACGGCACAGGCCGCGACATCTGGAAAGCATCCAAGCGCGTACTGGACGCAGCTGTAGATAAAGCATATAACGGTTCCAAAAAGATTGCCTGGTATGAAGTATTCGCTGGTGAGAAAGCTTTCAATACATACGGCGAGTGGTTGCCTAACGATACTTTGGAAGCCATCCGTGAGTATATTGTAGCCATCAAAGGGCCGCTTACGACACCGATTGGCGGCGGCATTCGCTCTTTGAACGTGGCATTGCGTCAAGAGCTGGATCTGTACGTATGTCTGCGTCCTGTTCGTTACTTTAACGGTGTTCCGTCTCCGGTGAAGCGTCCTGAATTGGTAGACATGGTTATTTTCCGTGAGAATACCGAGGATATTTATGCTGGTATTGAGTATGCCGAAGGCTCCGAGGACGTGAAAAAGGTCATTCAGTTCCTCCAACAAGAGCTGGGTGTGAACAAAATTCGTTTCCCAGAAACGTCAGGTATCGGGATCAAGCCGGTTTCCTCCGATGGTTCAAAACGTCTGGTACGTGCAGCCATTCAGTATGCTGTTGACCACGGACGCAAGAGCGTAACGCTCGTACACAAAGGCAACATTATGAAATTTACCGAAGGTGCCTTCAAAAACTGGGGTTATGAAGTGGCTGAGGAAGAATTTGCAGATAAAGTATTCACTTGGGCTCAATATGATGCTATCAAGGAAAAAGATGGTGAAGATGCGGCAAATGTAGCTCAAAAAGCAGCTGAAGATGCAGGAAAAATTATCATCAAGGATGCGATCGCTGACATTGCACTGCAACAAGTGCTGACTCGTCCTTCCGAATTTGATGTTATTGCTACACTGAACCTGAACGGAGACTATCTGTCCGATGCGCTGGCTGCTCAAGTCGGTGGAATTGGTATCGCACCAGGTGCGAACATTAACTATGTAACTGGGCATGCTATCTTTGAAGCTACACACGGCACAGCGCCAAAATATGCTGATAAAGATGTCGTAAACCCCGGTTCCGTTATTTTGTCCGGCGTGATGCTGCTTGAGCATTTGGGCTGGCACGAAGCGGCAAACCTGATTTACAAAGGACTGGAAACGTCCATTAATAAGAAAATCGTAACTTATGACTTTGCCCGTCTGATGGAAGGCGCTACACAAGTGAAATGCTCCGAGTTCGCAGATACCATTATTAGTAACCTGTAGAGAGGGGAATGCCACGTGACCATTCAACGCAAAAAAATATCCATTGTTGGCGCCGGTTTTACCGGTGCCACTACCGCATTGCTGCTGGCCCAAAAAGAGCTGGGTGATATCGTTCTGATCGATATTCCGCAACTTGAGAATCCGACCAAAGGCAAAGCGCTTGATATTTTAGAGGCCAGTCCGGTCCAGGGATTTGACAGCCAGGTCACAGGCACTTCCAATTATGAGGATGCAGCCAACTCGGATATCGTCATTATTACAGCGGGGATTGCGCGCAAACCAGGCATGAGCCGTGACGATTTGGTAAATACGAACGCAGGGATTGTAAAATCCGTATGTGAAAACGTGAAGAAGTATGCGCCAGATTCTATCGTCATTATTCTGAGTAATCCGGTCGATGCCATGACCTATACCGCATACCAGACGCTTGGTTTCCCGAAAAATCGGGTCATCGGCCAATCTGGTGTGCTGGATACAGCTCGGTATTGTACCTTTATTGCACAGGAACTGAACGTATCCGTCGAAGACGTGCGTGGCTTCGTATTGGGTGGTCACGGTGATGATATGGTGCCGCTGGTACGCTATTCCAGCGTTGGTGGTATCCCTATCGAAACCCTGATTTCGAAGGAACGTATCGAAGCGATCGTACAGCGGACGCGTGTCGGTGGCGGGGAGATAGTTAACCTGCTGGGCAACGGTAGCGCATACTATGCCCCGGCAGCCTCGCTTACGCAGATGACAGAAGCGATTGTAAAAGACAAAAAACGTATTATCCCGGTCATTGCCTATCTGGAGGGAGAGTACGGCTATCAGGACTTGTTCCTCGGCGTACCGACACTTCTTGGTGGTAATGGTATCGAAAAGGTGTTCGAGCTGGAATTGACCGACGAGGAAAAAGTAGCGCTTGATCAATCCGCCGAATCGGTTCGTAATGTAATTAAAATAGTGACCGTATAGGTTCGATTTTCTACTAAAACGGTATACTTTTATTTGAAGAGGTGTCCCAAAGCCATAGTCATGGCCGACGGACACCTCTTTAAATAGAATATAAGTAATCTATTTGTTTTCTTCCTTTTCCTTTAAAGTTGAAAATTTCAGCTTGGATTTGCTGGCACTGGCGGAGCGGACGGAACGATTGCGGACAAGCGTAAGCGCTCGCCTTTGTCTCCGGATTTATACCATATCAAATATATTCAATAAAATCCGGAGACAACAGCGATGGTAGCAACGTTCCGTTCGCGGAGCCTCTCCAGCACCCACTCAAGCTGAAACTTTTCTCACCGTCCTCCTTTGCTTTGTCCTACTTCCCCGGTATAATAGGTTTCGTATGCGTTGATAGTGTACATAGAAAAGCATGTCCCAAAACACTGAAATGATGACAGTCAGGTAAACAAAGAAATGGAGGTTGTAAACTATGTTTTTTATTCACATGATCGGATCGCTGGCGCTGGGTTTTTATATATTGCTCCCCTTTGTAGTTGGCAAAATCGACAAGCTTGCCCCCGCCGTGCAGGAAGGGACGATATCGGCTGTTCAGCTATTGAACCGTTTGTCTCAATTTGCAATGATCATTTTGCTCGTTAGCGGCATCTATATGATTTTTGCTTGGGGTCCATATTCCGTGGCATGGATCGTCGTCGTTTTGCTGCTGTTTCTGGGTATCTCCGGCATCGCAGGTGCTATGGGCAAGCCGTTACGTTTATCGCTGGAAGCGATTCGTAACCAACAGCCCATTACGCAATACGCTGGAAAAATGCGCATGTTCAGTACATTGCTTGCGGTATTTCTGATTCTCATCACGTTTTTAATGGTATACAGCCATATTATTTAATTAAGTATTTTGCGAGTGGCTGTAATCGAATGATGTCAAATGCTAAATTGAAAAAAGCGGTTTGTGCTGAATAAGCACAAGCCGTTTTTTTGTGCGTCCAACGAACTTCATCCTCCTTTTTCGTTTAACGTACAAGCTCGTGTGGTAAATCAGGAGTAGAGTGGATACAAATGTTGCATCCTATAAGATATCTAATCTTGAAAGGAGAATGCACGATGGCCAAAAGCAATCAGACCCAACAAACCTTGCCCCCGCAGCACCAAGAACAGCAACCGGGGATCGAGTCCAAAATGTCGCCTGCACCTCAGTTTGAGAAGTCAACCTATAAGGCGGCTGGCAAGCTAACAGGCAAAGTCGCACTCATTAGCGGTGGAGATAGTGGAATTGGACGCGCTGTAGCTGTTACGTACGCCAAGGAAGGTGCTGACGTAGCTATCGTCTATCTGAACGAGCATAAGGATGCAGAAGAGACGAAGCGTCAGGTAGAGCAGGAGGACCGCAAATGCGTGCTGATCCCCGGCGATATCGGAGATGACCAATTTGCCAAAAAAGCGGTTCAGCAGACGGTTAACGAGCTGGGCAAGCTGGACATTGTCGTGAACAATGCCGCAGAGCAGCATCCACAGCAAAAGCTGGAAGATATCACGAAAGAGCAGCTGGAGCGTACATTCCGCACGAACATTTTCGGCATGTTCTTCCTGACGCAAGCGGCATTGCCGCATTTGAAGAAAGGCAGCGCAATTGTTAACACCACGTCGATTACGGCCTATGCCGGGAACAAGACACTCATTGATTATTCATCCACCAAAGGGGCGATTACTTCATTCACCCGTTCTCTTTCGCTCAATTTGGTCGATCAAGGCATTCGGGTAAACGCTGTCGCGCCGGGGCCGGTCTGGACACCGCTAATCCCTTCGACCTTTGATGCCAAGACCGTCAGTGAGTTCGGAGGCGCGCAGCCGATGAAGCGTCCCGGTCAGCCGGAGGAATTGGCACCAGCCTATGTGTACCTTGCCTCGGATGATTCATCTTATGTCAGCGGACAGGTCATCCATATCAACGGCGGCGAAGTCGTCAACGGATAAGAGAGAGGTTGGGGCAATGAGTGCCCTGACCTTTTTTCCTTTTTAACAGTGGAACAAAAAGCAGGTAGCCTGTAGAATGGGACTTAACTTACAAAGCTGTTATGATCATAAAAATTTCTACTCAACTAAAGGATGGGCATATTTATGAAGTCGTTTCGTTTCAGGCTTACCTTGATTATGCTGATTCTGATCGGCGTATCTGTCCTGGCTGCCGGAATCACCATGGGACAAATTTTTAAAAACTCGAACATGAAGGTGCTTGAGGAAAATATGGGGCGTGAGATCGACCTGCTTCGGGCTACATTTCCTTTTGTCAATGCAGATGCTCTTTCCAGTACCGATTACGTCTCCTACTATTCGGAAAAGGCAAAGGAAATTGCACGTCTGACGGACTCACGGGTGACCTTCATTCGCAAGGATGGAACGGTGGTTGGTGATTCACTAAGTGATCCGCGCAAGATGGAGAACCATGCATCACGTGAAGAAATCCAAGAAGCCGCGTCGGAAGGAATCGGACGAACGATACGCTACAGTGAAACTTTGCAGCGAAATATGCTGTACGTGGCAGAGCCTGTCGTATCCGACAAGGGGTTCGACGGATATATCCGTTTGTCCATGAATCTGAAAGCAGTAGAGGAAGGTGTGCAGCGCGGCTGGACGGCAATTGGCATTGGTCTGGTCTTGTTGTTCCTTGCCGCTGGATTGGTCAGTTACCGTATCGCGCGTGGCCTAACCTCGCCTATTGAGCATATTACAGGCGTAGCCAATCGTATTTCCGGGCTGGATTATGACGCAAGAGTTGGCATACAGCGCCGGGATGAGGTAGGGCAGTTGGGGGAAGCCATTAACCGTATGGCGGACAGCCTGCAAAACCAAATGAAGACGATACGTGATAATGAGGATTTGCTTCAGAGCGTCATGAGCAATATGACCGGAGGGATTCTCATGATTGATGCCGGGGAGCGGATTGCGCTTGTGAACCGTGAGTCTGAGCGGATGCTCGGTGTCACTAGCAAACGGGTGACGGACAAGCCGTATCATGAGCTGAAAAAGCACTACGAGCTGACGAAGCTGATTGAGGGTAGTATACAAAGCCGCGAAAGACTGCACGGTGAGGTTCATCTGTATAATCCCGAGGAACGGCTGATTTTGCTCGATGGTGTACCGATGTATGAGGATGAAGGCAGATATCGCGGCATGCTGTTCCTTTTGCAGGATATTACAGCTATTCGGCGGCTGGAAAATATGCGGAGTGAATTTGTGGCGAATGTTTCCCATGAGCTAAAAACGCCGATTGCCGCAGTCAAGGGCTTTGCTGAAACGTTGCTCGGCGGCGGAGTTAAGGATGAGGAAACATCCCGTTCCTTTTTGCAAATTATTTATGATGAAAGCGAACGGCTAAATCGGCTGATCGGCGACATTCTGGAGCTGTCCAAAATTGAATCCAAGCGTTCTCCGCTGGATTGCTCTCCGGTTCATGTATCCTCGTTTATAGAATCATTGCTGGAAAAATTGAATAATGTAGCTGCGAAAAAAAGAATTACACTGCATATGGACGTCCCGGATGAACTGTTTATGGAGGCGGATGAAGATAAGCTCCAGCAGATTTTTGTAAACCTTCTGTCTAATGGCATTAACTACACACTCGACGGTGGCAAGGTGAAAATCAAGGTTGTAACTGTACAGCGGGAGAATGATACGGAGAAGGTCGTATTTACGGTTAGCGATACGGGCATCGGGATTCCAAAGAAGGACCTGCCGCGCATCTTTGAGCGCTTTTACCGGGTAGACAAAGGTCGTTCGCGCAACTCGGGTGGAACAGGCCTGGGATTGTCCATCGTCAAGCATTTGGTGGACCTGCATCATGGGGTGCTTTCCGTAGAAAGTGAGCTTGGTTTGGGCACCACATTTACAATCGAATTGCCGTTGTTGCAACAGGAAGAATGAACTAGATCGGTTTTTACATTCTGTTAACAATGCCGTGATAAAATATACGGGTGTCGCATGAGTATGGAAAAGATTTTGGAATTTTGACCAATGCGCCTTTAAAAGGTAAACAGGAGATGAATTTATTTATGGGACAACGCTTGCTGGTTATTGAGGATGAACCAACGCTTGCCAGATTGCTATCCTACAATTTGATACAAGAGGGTTTTGAAGTAGATACGGAGGATCACGGCAGTGCAGGGTTTGAAAAAGCCTCCAGAGAGTCCTACGATTTGATCCTACTGGATTTGATGCTGCCCGGTATGAACGGACTGGATATTTTGAGCAGACTACGCCATCAGGGACTGACAACACCCATCATTATTTTAACGGCCAAAAACGGCGAAGCCGAGGTTGTCCAAGGATTGAAATCAGGAGCAGATGATTATATTACGAAGCCTTTCGGTGTTTCCGAGCTGCTGGCCCGCGTAACGGCGGTACTGCGTCGTACTTCCGGGGGGGATGAAGGCGTGCTGTCCGATCAGAAAGACGGCTCCAAAATTCAATTAGGCGAGCTGGAGATTTATCCTGAAAAATATGAAGTGATTCTCGGAGGACAATCCATCAGCTTAAGGCCCAAGGAATTTGAGGTGCTCCTCTACTTGTCCCGTAAGCCGGGCGTGGTATTGACTCGCGACGATCTGATGAACGCGGTTTGGGGCTTCGACTACATTGGCGGTCAACGGACGGTGGATGTGCATGTTAGCTCATTGCGCAAGAAGCTGGAGCTGGATCCCGATTCGGTTCATATTGATTCGATTCGCGGAGTCGGATACAAACTGGTTGTTAATAAAAAAAGAAGCGCTTCTCATTTGCTATAAATGAGGAGCGTTTTTCTTTATGTTCGATTTTGTATGCGACGATTTTTGTGTCCATTTCGTGATTTACATTTCGTTAACATAAACAAACGTTACAATCAACAAATGACCGATATGATGTTCCCGTCACTTCAAGTAGTCAAAAAAAGGGGACTTCAGAACGATGATAACGGAACCAAAGACCCAGCCGAGTTCCACTGCCGTGATTGAACGTGAATCTAACAAGCCAATTACTACCTACGTGCCTTGCCGGGAGGTTCCGATCATTGGTACGGATATGTCTTGTAAAGAGCTATTAGCACTTATGAAAACGCAGGAAGACATTCCTTGCGTCATTGTCATTGATAAAAATGGCCTTCCGTTGGGCATTATTATGAGAGATGCGTATAACCGCCATTTTACGGGCAGGTTTGCTGCGGCTCTGTTTTATGACAAGCCTGCGGCCATATTTGCCGACCCCGATACATTAATTGTGGATCTGGAAAGCCTGGCATCGGACATTGTAGAGCAGGCGATGCTGCGCGAAGATCAACGATTTTACGATTGCCTGCTGATTAAGGAAGGTACGCGGTTGCTTGGCGTACTGACCATTCGTGATATTTTGTCCGTCGTTCAGCGAATGCAGAGAGAGGCGGACGAGCATCGGGGTAACGTGGTTCGGCATAGCTATGATGGTGTCCATCGGATTCAGACAACTGTGCTGGATGCCGCTAAAGAGGCTGGTGACAGTGTGCGTCTAACTCGTTCGATGAGTGAATTATCCCGCCGTGGCAAAATGGAACTGGAAGATGTTCTGCTCTCCTATCGGGCAGTCACAGAGCAAATGAAGCGTCAGCATGAGCAGATTACAGCGCTAACTCAATTGCTGAATGACATTGCAGGCATGGCTTCCTCCATCCGCGGACTCGCGGATCAAAGTGGACTGCTGGCGATCAACGCATCGATAGAAGCAGCACATGCTGGAGAACATGGGCGTGGCTTCCAGATCGTATCTCAGGAGGTGCGGAATATGTCACTCCAAACGAAAGCCTTTTCCGCACAGATTACAAGCTTGCTTACGGATATTGAACAAATGCTGCGTGATACTGCCGATCTGACGGATACGAGCATGCAGCAGATTAATACCGGCTCACGGTATATATCCGCTGGAACCCAAACGTTTACCCAACTGTTGCAGGCCGTTGCTGAAATTGAGACCAAAAACAACGATGTGTCTCGTTCCGCAGAGGAAGCGGCTTTGAATGCAGCCGGGATTGCACAGGAGCTGGAGCTTATGCTGAATCCCTGATCATTTTACATACCGTTAACAAATACACCACACTGAATTTACACACAGCTTATATAATCTTCATATTGTGCAAATCAGGTGCAATGCTTGAGGACCATAACTGCAACACGAAGGAGATCATAAATCAATGAATGATTCCGTTATTCGGATTGATAAGCTGAACTTATATTATGAGAATTTTCACGCGCTGAAACATATAAACCTGGATATTCCTGAAAAAACGGTAACAGCCTTCATCGGACCGTCCGGCTGCGGTAAATCTACTTTGCTGCGTACGCTGAATCGGATGAATGATATGATACCGGGAACGCGTATTGAAGGTACGGTGAGTATCGCAGGTCAGGATATATATGGCGATACGATGGAAGTAGAAGCTCTGCGCAAGCAGGTGGGGATGGTTTTTCAACAGCCTAATCCGTTTCCTAAATCTATTTATGATAACGTGGCATACGGTCCGCGTCTGCATGGAATCCGGCAAAAGGACAAGCTGGACGAACTTGTTGAGCAAAGCTTGCGGCAGGCGGCACTCTGGGAAGAGGTTAAGGACTTTCTCAAGCGTTCAGCCCTGAGCTTGTCCGGCGGACAGCAGCAGCGGCTGTGTATTGCTAGGGCGCTTGCTGTGCAGCCAGATATTTTGCTTATGGATGAGGCAACGTCAGCGCTGGACCCGATCTCCACGATGAAGATTGAAGAACTGGTTCAAGAACTGCGTGACAGATATACGATCGTCATGGTGACGCATAACATGCATCAGGCGGCTCGTGTGTCCGGCCGTACTGCGTTTTTCTTGAACGGTGTCGTGGTAGAGGCGGCGGATACAGAGACGATGTTTTCTACGCCGCAGGATTCCCGTACGGAAGATTATATTTCCGGCCGATTCGGCTAAAGCCAACCAGATAGTAATGCCAGGAGGGGTGACTTCGAAATGATACGCAGAAAAGGTTTTGATGAAGGATTAGATGAGCTGAGAGCCGTACTGCGCGAAATGGGTGCACATGTATCGAAGGCACTCGATCAGGCCATTGAATGTTTGCAGACCAAAAATACAGAATTGGCCCAGCAGGTGGTCAAAAATGATGCATCTCTCAATGCACTGGAAGAGAACATTCTCGATATGGGCTCGAAGCTCATTATTACCCAGCAGCCGGTAGCCAAGGATTTACGCCGGATCATTGTTGCTTTTAAAATTTCCAGTGATCTGGAAAGGATGGGGGATTTGGCACTCGATATTGCCAAGGTCACGCTGCGTCTGGAAGGGCAGCAGGTCATCAAGCCGCTGGTGGATATTCCGCAGATGGCTGCGATCGTCAAAGAAATGATTGACGACGCAATTACATCCTATCTGGATGAAAATACAGATTTGGCTTATAAAATGGCCAAAGAGGATGATCGTGTAGATTCCATGTATAGCCATATGATCAGCAATCTGTATGTGTTTATGGTAGAAAAGCCTGAGGAAGCTCCACAAGGCATGCTGCAACTGCTCGTCGGACGATATATTGAACGGATTGGTGACCATGCGACGAATATCGGTGAAAGCACTGTATATCTCGTGACAGGGGAGCGACCAGATTTGAACCAGTAGGGCTTTTTAGGTATATAGCGGTTGTTTCTGACCCAGACTTGTCTTTGTGCAAAAGGCGAATCTGGCTAGGAAGCAGCCGTTTTTTTCTGAAAAAGGAGCCTTTATGTTAAGATAGGAAAAGGAATGCGTAAAGCGAAAGAACCTTTCGATGCATTGATGAACTTGCGAGGTGCTAAATGGATAAACTCATGCTTATAGATGGCAACAGTATCATTTACCGGGCGTTTTTCGCTATGCCTCCGTTAACAAATTCGAGCGGACAGCAGACGAACGCGGTGTACGGATTTACAACGATGTTGCTGCGGCTTTTGGAGGAGCACAAGCCGACACATATACTGGTTGCCTTTGATGCCGGAAAAATAACGTTCCGCCATAAAGGATACGAGGATTACAAGGGTGGACGCGAGAAAACGCCGCCTGAGCTGTCCCAACAATTCCCGCTGCTGAAAGAGCTGTTGACTGCCTTCGGCATTGCCCAGTTTGAGCTGGATGGCTATGAGGCGGACGATATCATTGGAACCCTGTCTAAAACCGCGGACGAAGCTGGTTTTAACGTGCTGGTGGTTACCGGAGATAAGGATATGCTTCAGTTGGCTTCGGACAACGTCACTGTCGGCTTAACCCGCAAAGGGGTTACCGAGGTGGAGACGTACGGACCTGAGCAGATTCAGGAGCGTTATGGCTTGAAGCCGTTGCAAATCATCGATCTCAAAGGTCTGATGGGCGATACGTCGGACAACATTCCCGGGATTCCGGGTGTGGGGGAAAAGACAGCGCTCAAGCTGCTGCATCAGTATGGATCGGTCGAAGAGGTGCTGGCACATACGGATGAGCTGAAAGGAAAAATGAAAGAGCGCGTCGAAACGCATGCAAATGATGCACGGATGAGCAAGGATTTGGCGACCATCTATCGGGATGTAACGCTGGACAAGCAGCTGGAAGATGTTGTATTCGACGGGCTGCAAGCAGAAACGGCGGGACCTGCTCTGGCGAAGCTGGAGTTCAAGTCCTTGCTGGAGCGGTTATCCTTTTCGGGCGAGGTTGGCAGTGCAGGAATGGGCGTAGAGGAAGCCTCTGCTGACGTGACCGTACTGGACGAACAGCGGATTAGCGAGCTGGTAAATGTACTGGATACTGTGGATCTGCTGCATGTGGAGACCCATGGCGATAATCCGCATCATGCTGAAATTGTGGGGCTGGTATTTGGCGTAGCGGGACGACAGTTTTTTATGACCTTGGATGTACTGCAAACTGATGCAGCCAAGCCTGTCCGCGAATGGCTCGCCGATGCTGGGTGCAAAAAACGGGGGTATGATCTGCACCGTACAGATTTAGCTCTGCATTGGCACGGGATCGAATTTGCCGGGGCAGAGTTCGATGTGCAGTTGGTCGGATATTTGCTGGACCCAACGGATGCGAACCAGTCACTAAGCGGATTGGCAGCCAAATATGGCTTGTCTTCGATTCGTCCGGACGATGAAGTATTCGGCAAAGGCGCTAAATATAAAGTGCCTGATGTGGATGTGCTGTCCGATCATGTGGCGCGCAAGGCGGCGGTGATTGAAGCGCTGGTGCCTGTACAGCAGGCCGAGCTGGAAAAAACGGAAATGCACAAGCTCTTCCATGAGCTGGAGATGCCGTTGTCCCGCATTTTGGCGGATATGGAGAAGCAGGGCATTTTGGTGAATGTGGAAGAACTGCGCGCTTTGGGTAAAGAATTTGAAGCCCAGATTGAAACGCTGGTACGCGAGATTTACAGCATTGCCGGTGTGGAGTTCAATCTGAATTCGCCCAAGCAGCTAGGTGAAATTTTGTTCGATAAGCTGGGCCTTCCTGTTATTAAAAAGACGAAAACCGGGTATTCCACCGATGCCGAGGTACTGGAAAAGCTCGCCCCATATCATGATATTGTGCAAAACATTTTGCAGTACCGTACCATTGCGAAACTCCAATCCACGTATGTGGAAGGATTACTTAAGGAAATTTCGGATAAAACGGGCAAGCTGCATACGTATTTCCGGCAGACGGTTGCAGCAACCGGACGATTGAGCAGTCAATTCCCGAATTTGCAAAATATCCCTATTCGTCTGGAAGAGGGACGTAAAATCCGTAAGGTATTTGTGCCGTCCGAGCCGGGTTGGTCTATTCTCGCAGCGGACTATTCACAGATCGAGCTAAGGGTGCTGGCTGACATTTCGGATGATGAGCGATTGAAAGAAGCCTTTGTCCACGACATGGATATCCATACAAAGACGGCGTCTGATGTGTTCGGCATCCCTGCGGAAGACGTAGATTCTAACATGCGGCGTTCTGCCAAGGCGGTTAACTTCGGGATTGTCTACGGGATCAGTGATTACGGTTTGTCGCAAAACCTGAATATTACACGCAAGGAAGCGGCTCGCTTTATTGACCAATATTTTGACGTGTTCCAGGGCGTTCGTCGTTACATGGATGATATTGTGAAGGATGCAAAGCGGGACGGATACGTAAAAACGCTGCTGGAACGCAGACGTTATTTGCCGGAGATTAACGCCAGCAACTTCAACCTGCGCTCATTCGCGGAGCGTACCGCCATGAACACGCCGATCCAGGGTACCGCAGCCGATATTATCAAGCTGGCGATGGTACAGGTGGACGCGGCTCTTCGCGACCGTAATCTTCGCAGCCGTATGCTGCTTCAAGTACATGATGAGCTTGTTTTCGAAGTTCCGCCGGAGGAATTGGAAACGATGAAAGAGCTTGTCCCGGCTACGATGGAAGCGGCGCTGAAGCTGTCTGTACCGCTCAAAGCGGAAGTTAGCTATGGAAGTAATTGGTACGAAGCGAAATAAGTTATTTCAACGAGTAGATAGTCCCAATTTAACGCTGCTTCCGTTATAATATAGGGTGAGGTGAAGACATCATGCCGGAATTACCGGAAGTAGAAACGATTAAACGAACGTTAAACGAGCTTATCGTCGATAAACATATAGATCATGTGACCGTGAATCTGCCGCGCATTATTCAGCGACCTGATGATATACACGCTTTTGCTATGGAATTGGCTGATCATCGCATTACAGGAGTGGAGAGACGCGGGAAGTTTTTGCGGATTCTGCTGGACGGGCTGGTGCTCGTTTCCCATCTCAGAATGGAAGGACGGTATGGCCTCTATTCGCAAAATGATCCTGTGGAAAAGCATACTCACGTTATCTTTCATTTTACGGATGGTACGGAATTACGTTATCAGGATGTTCGCCAATTCGGCACGATGCATTTATTTGCGGAAGGACAGGATTTGCTGGAAAAGCCGCTGAACAAGCTCGGTTTGGAGCCGATGGACGAGTCCTTTACACCGGAGGCACTTCGTGCCGCTGTGGGGACCCGTTCGACTTCGATCAAGGCTGCGCTGTTAAACCAGTCATATGTCGTGGGCATCGGGAATATTTATGTGGATGAATCATTGTTTAAGGCGGGGATACATCCGGCACAGCCAGCCAAAAGCTTGGATGGCAACCAATTTCGTGTGCTGCATGAAGCTATTATCTCCACATTGAGCGCGTCGATTTTGGTCGGAGGCTCGTCCATCAAATCATTCGTCAACGGACAAGGCCAATCGGGCGACTTCCAGCATCAATTGCAAATCTATGGACGTAGCGTTAAGCCTTGTGTTAACTGTGGTACATTGATCGAAAAATCCGTCGTAGCCGGACGTGGTACCCATCATTGCCCGGTTTGCCAACCTCTTCGTTAAACAGGTACAGTCACCCAAAGCCCATTCCTCTCATATATTGATTCCAAGTACCAATACTGCGAAGGGTTCTGGCTGCTGTAGGGCCCTTCCTTCGCAATGGGAGGGAATTGGAGTGGCTAATCATTGGGGAGCCCTGCTGCTGCTGGCATTTGCGCTAAGTCTTGACAGTTTCGGAGTCGGTGTTACATATGGGCTACGCAAAATGAAAATTCCACTGCTGTCCATTGTCATCATTTCAGTATGCTCAGGTTTGGTCATTGGCATATCCATGCAGCTAGGCGCATTATTGTCCCAGGTTCTGTCTCCTGTATATACGACGGTTTTTGGCGCTGTTATTCTGATTGGGATTGGCTGCCACTCTTTGTATCAGTCCCTGCATCGCAAGGAAGATCTGATTGATGATCCTGATCCTGTGAGCAGAAATGTTCTGGAGGGTGAGAAATCTTTAGAAGTACAAGAGGAACGGACCTTATTTTCTTTGGAATTCCGCAAATGGGGTCTCGTTATTCGGATTCTCCGAAGTCCGTCTGCTGCAGATATGGACCGTTCAGGCAGTATATCCGCTACGGAGGCGATTTGGTTAGGTATCGCCTTATCGGTAGATGCGTTCGGTGCAGGATTGGGAGCAGCTATGCTGGGCTTCCAGCCACTCGCTACCGCGCTGGCTATTGCATTATTCAGCGGGACATTTTTGATTGCAGGTATGAAAGCAGGTTTCTGTCTGTCGGCATTCCGATTTATGAAGGCGCTGGGTGTGTTACCGGCATTATTATTGATTATGATGGGCATATTGAAGCTGTTATGAGGTGAAAGAGCATGAATATCGGATTAACCGGAGGTATTGCTACCGGTAAAAGCACCGTGTCGGCTCTATTGGTCGTCAAGGGTGCGTTGCTGATCGACGCAGATGCTATTGCCCGGGAAGTGATGCTTCCGGGGCACCCGGTGCTGACGGCGGTCATACAGCATTTTGGACAAGCTGTGATGAACAGTGATGGGACTCTGCACCGCAAAAAGCTGAGCGAGATTGTATTTGGAGACCCTGTCCAGAGGCAGGCGCTTAACGATATTACACATCCTGCGATTCGTGAGGAAATGCGTATGCGTATGGAATCTTACGAGCAGGAACATCCGAACAAGCTTGTTTTAGCGGATATCCCGTTACTGTATGAGTCCGGGCTGGAGAGCTTGTACGATGAAATTATGGTGGTATACGTACCACGCGATGTGCAGCTCCGGCGTTTGATGCTCAGAGATGGATTGACCGAGGAACAAGCCGGACTTCGGTTATCCGCGCAAATGGATATTGAACAAAAAAGAAGCCTGGCCGATATCGTCATCGATAATAGTGGAACACAGGCTGAAACAAAACAGCAAATTGATCAATTCTGGCAGCGAAAGGGACTGGCATGAATATTTTGCGCAAAAAAAGAGTCCTGCTGACTTTGTTTGTTGGGTTTGTCTTGATTCTGTTTTTTAATTCAAACTGGATGTCGTGGTTCTATCCGATTCAATATAAGGATGAGATCCGGCAATACTCGCAGACGTATGAAGTGGACCCGTTTTTGGTGGCGTCCATTATCCGTGTTGAGACGAACTTTAAGACCAGCAAGCAGTCACACAAGGGTGCACTGGGACTCATGCAGATCATGCCCGATACGGCGAATTGGATTATGGACAGCGCTCAGATCCAAAAGGTTCCGCTGGATAGCGTCAAGCACGAGCCGGGCACCAACATTGAGCTGGGAACCTGGTATGTGCATAACCTGTCGGTGAAATTTAAGGATAATCCGGTAGCTATCGTTGCGGCTTACAACGCAGGCCCCGGTAAAGTGCAGGAGTGGCTGGATAAGGGGGTATGGGATGGGAAAGAACAATCCATCAAGCAAATCCCTTTTGGCGAGACACGACATTATGTACAGCGGGTTATTTACTACTACAGGCAATACACAAAAATTTATAATCAGTTTTAACGGATGACGAGGCTGCGTGTAAATATGTCATGACAGAATGAGCCTGGTGGCATTAAAATGAAAAAAGCGCAGGACAGGCTGTTTTTAGCAGCCCGTCCATACACTTTTTCTTGTTTCTTCTGCGTTATTACCGCGATTATTGGTATTGACCTGCCAATTGTTGTTCGGCGATCGTTACGAGGCGTTTTGTGATGTAGCCCCCGATCGAACCGTTCTCATAGGAAGTCATGTTACCTTGGTATCCATCTTGAGGAATGCTGATACCCAGCTCTTGAGCGATTTCATATTTCATTTGCTCCAGAGCGCCGGAGGCTTTGCTGACTACCAGGTTGTTGGAGTTGCCATTGTTTCCTTGTGCCATTGTTGTTCACCTCCTCGCGACGTGGTAAACATATTATGAACCGTTTTGACAAAATTATTACGAAAAAGTATAGGGAATTTATTGGAAAAAGGAAGTGGTGAATTTATGAAATGTCCTTACTGTGCCTACAATGGAACAAAGGTGCTGGACTCTCGGCCTGCGAATGACAACAAGTCCATCCGCCGCCGCCGCGAATGCGAGCAATGTGCCAGGCGTTTTACCACCTTTGAAATGGTGGAGGAGACTCCACTGATGGTCATTAAAAAGGATGGCAGCCGTGAAGAATTCAGCCGTGATAAAATGCTGCGCGGTCTCATTCGGGCCTGCGAGAAGCGTCCTGTATCTGTCGAGCAACTGGATATGATCGTATCCCAGGTGGAAAACGCTATCCGCAACACAGCCGCTACTGAGGTGGACAGCCAGCAGATCGGCGAACTGGTCATGGAACAGCTCTATCCTGTTGATGAGGTTGCCTACGTGCGCTTTGCGTCCGTATATCGGCAGTTCAAAGATATCAACATGTTTATGAAGGAACTGAAAACACTTTTATCCAAAGATACAGCCAGCGACTAGATCGCTGACTGTATCTTGGTTGATGGTGGAAGGGTAATTATAATTTTTTTATTAAAGTATTGACACAGGGATGAAAATTTTATATGATATAGGAGTCGCTTGAAACATTTTTAATTACATATAATGGGGCCTTAGCTCAGCTGGGAGTCCACGTACTACAGTTATACTACCATCAAAATTCGTAACTAAGCGTTATAAACAACATTATTAATAATGAATATTAAAGCACCTTCAGGAGTGAATAACTTGAAGGTGCTTTTTGGGTATTTGAAATAAATTCCAGCTATATGCTAAAATAGGTTTACACTATTAAAGGAGAACGATAATTATGGGTAAACTTGAGGACATGGGTAAAAAGGGCATTTATTATACATTGGTTATATTGGCAATTGTTTTAGTTGTAAAACATCCCGTAGAAAGTACAAATTTTTTCATTGATGGAATGTATAATTCGATTAGATGGATACATACTCAAGGAATGGATTTTTATAATTTTATAACAAAGTAAAATCATCAAGTCACTGTCACATTTTACAATTGATTAGTCCTTACCTCTATCTATCATCTTCACAATATAAAACACCAATTTCACCATCCAGTTGCCCCCATATTGACGGTGACTGGATTTTTTGTATCCAAATGTCCCAACGTCTAAACGTTTATTACCTGTCGTGTTCTCAATATGGACTTTTTTTGTCCAAATTGGATTGTGCCTTGATATTGACGAGTGGGAAGCGGAGTATCGTCTTATTGCAGAAAACAGCGAACGCAGAGGAGAATCAGAAACCGATCCTGTTAAAAAAGGTCGTCAAGCTGCTTTTTTGAAGGAATATTGGGGAGTAAGAGACGGAAGTGCAGGAAAGAGAAGTTTAGATGGACAAAATGTCCATCTAAAAGATGTGGCAGAAACTATTGGGGAAAATGAAATCAACATTGGACAAAATTTTGCCCGAAGTAATGATGTTGTTTTCCAAAGAAAATAAAGTAATAGACTGAAAAATAAAGTGTTAGACTCGGGAAATAAAGTTGTAGACTGAGAAAATAAAATATTAGACTGGCGGCGCTTCATTAAGCTAACGGGCAGGTTAGTTGAAAATCAATCACGCTGAACCAAACCACAATTAGCGGCAGGTTTTTTGAAGAAAAGCTCGCAGGAGCCTGTATTTACAGCGACAACATCCAGAATTAGGCTGGATGTATTCCTTTCCGAAATTAGGAATGAAATTTTGGAGATCAAGTATTTTTAATGAAAAAGATACATTAGAAGATTGGTTCAAGGAAATGCCTCCTGAAAACCAAGAGGAGAAATTGCGTTTTCAGTTTTTTGAGACGGTGAGCATCTCTTCTTAATTGTTTCTTTGACACATTCGTAAAATTGATTAATTGTAAGGGCGTGGGCAACCACGTCTTTTTTGTTTTCTATTTATAGTATAATAAATGTTATAAGATAGACTAAAGGAGCAGCATTATATATGAACCTAAATCAGCATCACACAATGACCTACACTATGAACAGCGGCATCAAAGGAACAGTCAATCTATCCAATAAGCAAATACAGGACTGGATAGAGTCATATCGTGTAGGCAGTAAGTATGTGACGACAGTAGGCAAGGAACACTTTGGATTGAATCCTGAGCTTGTAGCAGATTTTAAGGTACATAATGAATACTCTGAGCAGAGGGAACATGTAGCAGCAATACAACCTACAGCAGCAAGTAAGGCCAGTGTGCAGTTAGCAGACGCATACAGTCAGCATAAGACACTGATTCAGGTAGAGTGTAAATGTGAAGCTTCGTACATAGAGGAATCAGCATACAAGCGTAGTAAGTGGGGCTGCAAGGAATGTGGTGAAATTGTGTTCTTGGATAGCAAGAAGGGTACGGTTGATACTGTGGAAGGGAAAGCTTGGTATATGACCAATAGGTATTTCGTTGAGAGGTGATGAGGCTTGTTTCATTTTGGATGCTATCGTGAATCTTAATTTTAGAAAATAGACTGCATCGAGAACATGCGTAAAAGGGGATTTGGGTGGTATAATATTCCTACTATAAATAGAGGTGATAATGATGAACAAAGCAACAATGTCCAGTTTAATCGACATGATCACAGATATGGAACAGAAGCAGAAAAAAGTTGAAGATGCTTTAGAAATAACATGGAATGTATACGAATCATACATTTCAGAAATTGAAGCTATTATTTTAGATTCTGTAGGTATGCCAAGGGACAATACAGTTGAAATGTGCAAACTTCACGGTGATCTAGAGGGATTTGGACATGAAGATACTTTCTGTAGAGACATAGCAGGTAATTGGTTCTTTGATTACAGTGAAGGCGATATTACTAAAGACCAGTTGATCAATAACGTTATAAACTGGAAAGAGATCTACAATAGTTATTCTAAGTAGATAAAGTAGTATTATGACATTCTAGACTTGTCCAACGGATGAGTCTTTTTTATATACAGAACCAACTTGATAGAGTGAAAAAACATGAAAATATGTCTTCCACTCCGCTCCTTCCCTTAGTCCTACGATTCGATTGAGCTACGATACAAAATGCAGATAAATAAAGGAAAATTCAATTTTGTATTTCATACAATTAAATTTATAAAAACTTAAATATCCCTTGATCCATCAAGCTTTTTTGAACATTCTTCTCCGATATTCACGATACGCATTATGATGTTGATCAAATTTACCAAAAGTCCTTATTCTATCTATGTTTTAGCTGTTTTTTCGATACGGCACGATACAAACTTTATTTGATACTAATTTCGGTTCGATCACGGCAAAAAGCCATATGAAATAAGTGTTTTATGAATATAAGATCAATTTTTACGATTGAGCTTCGATACGGGGTGTCGATACGAGTTGTCCTCTACAGTGTCTCCAAAGTTGGCGATACTCTCATATGGTTGACACAGCGCCAACCTCCTATCCTCATTACTGATAACATCAAAATATTACTTTAAAACTATGATTACAAATGTATTGAAAAAAGAGTTGATCAATTTGACTTTTGTAGTATTCATACATATAATTTGAATATATTGGTTAGGAAATTTTATCTAATAATATGAAATCAAAACCATATTTAATTAAAAAGAGAGATTTTAGTTACATATAATTAATTAAAACCCATTTTTACCCTACATCTTATATTCATATGCTTGAAATCTTCGTTAGTTACTTTTTTTGTCTGTCAACAACTAGCACAAAAAAAGTTTCTATAAATAATACTATTGGAGGTATTTATTAATGAAAAGACAAATTGCTACTCTTTTAATGTCAACTTCTTTGGTGTTATCTTTAGCTTCCGTAGCCTCTGCTGACAGTCCCTCGATTGACAACACATCCTCTGCTGCTTCATCTGAAGTACAAGTTATTAACTTAGGCACAACAGGCAACGATGCTTATTTACCATCCATACCACAAACAATTACAGATAATTCTAATTCTGTAATTACACCAATGGACACAAATGGACAAAATATCAGTTATAGTTTCAAAAAGCTAAGTGATCAAATATTCTCTTCAAGTCCTTTGCCAGTTCATAGATATGGAAACATATCCCTTACGGTTGTACAGGACTCAGGAATTAGTAGCATACCAGCTGAAGTTAATTACCAATTCCTAACGAAAGACTATAAGAAAAAGTCGTCAGTAATTAAGGTCTATGGAAATGTTAATGGTAAAACTATAACGTTTTCTGATGTTCCTCAAGGTACAGCAAGCAATCCAGTGTATTTGCTAATTGGCAATCACACCGGAACAGATGGAGATGGATATCAAATTAAAATTTCTGGAAATGGTTATACAAATTAATTTAATGGAGGGTGAGGAAAGAAGTGAAGGCTAAATTAAAATTTTTGGGGTTGGCTGCCCTTACTGTTACGTTTGCTGTAGTTATTAGTAATAATGTTTTTGCTAGTGATGATACTTCTGAAGAAATGAAGGGCGTTACAAAAGCAATAGTCCCTGATAGTGTATTAGAAGGACTTAATCATCCTGATAAAATCTATACTAAAGATGGATTATTTATAAAAAAACCGCAATCTCTCCATGATGAAGATAAATTCAATCAAGATGAAGTAGTCTACGACGTTTCAAAGGCTACTGATGAAACTAAAGCAATCATTCAATATGACGCTACTTACATCAAGGAAGAAGACAGTAAATAGATTTGTGTACTAAAGGATTTAAAAGTTAAATTGTATAATTGGAATATCTAGTACCTTGACCAATTCTGATTTAATTTTTAAACTCTCCCTATAAGAAAAAATTGGGAGGGGATCACATGAACAAAAAATACGAGATTCAACTTCAAGCAGAGGAACGCAAATGGATTGAACAACTCCTTCACAGCGATTCCACATCTAAAGGCATTCGAAATCGTTGTCTCGTACTTCTTTTGGCAGACGAAAGCCAGGGAGAGATTCCCACTCACGCAGAAATCGCGAGGCGTGCAGGAGTCAGCCAAGTCACGGTACACAACACGGTCAGGGATTACTGCACTCGTGGGATTCAAGAGACGCTGCGTTACCGAGAGCGTGCCGAGCCTGCACGGCCTTCTCAAGTGACTGGTGAGGTCGAGGCGCGCATTGTCGCTCTGGCTTGCTCCGAGCCTCCGCAAGGCTATGCCCGCTGGACCGTACGTCTGTTGACGCGCCGGGTAATGGAATTGAATATTTTAGAGTCGGTAGGACGAGAGACGATTCGAACAACTTTAAAAAAACAAGGCTTAAGCCTCACCTGAAAAAACAGTGGTGCATTCCCACTAAATCCAGCAGCGAATTTGTGGCTCGTATGGAGAATATTCTGGAAACGTATGCCCTGCCATACGACCCGGAAATTCCGTTGATTTGTATGGATGAGCAGCCCGTGCAGTTGCTGGATCATTCGCGGCCTCCACAACAGATGAAGCCTGGACAAGTTCAGAAAGAAGATTATGAATATATCCGTAAAGGAAGCTGCAGCCTGTTTATGTTCACGGAGCCGCTTGCTGGTTGGCGTCACGTGCAGGCTTCGGAAAGACGCACGAAATCTGACTGGGCCCTGCAGATTCAGGAGCTGCTAGAAGTTCATTATCCAGAGGCGAAAAAAATTCGACTGGTCATGGACAACTTGAATACGCATACGATTTCGTCCTTGTATGAAACCTTTGAGCCTGAGCGCGCTTTGGCTTTAGCGAAACGCTTGGAAATTCATTACACGCCTAAACATGGTAGTTGGCTGAACATCGCTGAGATTGAACTCAGTGCACTGACGATTCAGTGCCTGAACCGTCGAATCGCCTCCATTCACGAATTGCAAGGCGAGGTATCGGCTTGGGAACGAGAACGCAATCAAACGAAGAAATCGGTTGAATGGCAGTTTACTACCGAGCAGGCTAGAGGTAAATTAAAACATCTCTATCCTCAAATTTGATTTGGTCAAGGTACTAGACAATGGCATCAATCTAAAGGATAAACTAATCAAGTATGTGATTGTCGATATTATGGATATAGACGTTCTGATTCAGTGCTTAGGTAGGAAGAGGATCATCGACAAATCAGATAAAGTCACTGTAATCATCAAAAATATCTCGAATAAGATGTTGAACAAACTGATCAGAGACTGTGACAAACAGATCGAACCTGCTTTATACCTACAAGAACATGGAACATCAAACTATGTGGAGAAGTATAGGAAACAGCCTAATCGAATTGTATATGATCGTCCAGTAAATAATGAAGTTGGATATGATAAAGCTATCAATGATTTGATGTTCTTCAAAGAGATATATGACAAGCAGTTTTTTGAACAAGTAGTCAGTGAAGAAAATGGATATATGAATTACATAAAAACGAAGCTCCAACAAGATACATATACAATATTGGATGATACATATGAAAAGGCTGATATTACAGATTACCTAGATACAATTGTAGGTAAACGTTTATACAAGGAAGAACAAGCGGAGTTAATTAAAAAAGTTGATTTACATGATGGAAGAAGAAGACAACAGAAAGATGTTGAACAGTTAAATATTTATTTTCAGAAGAACAGTTTACCATATAATATCAATAATGATTCTAAAACGAACAAGGACAGAAGAAGACGATTAGACAACGGTGATGTTAACCCAAACTATAACAAAAGGTACTGGATATTGGCTAAACATATGGTTTTTGACTAATAAAACCGTTGTTTATATAGCTTTTGTGCGTCCAGAGCATGGATATCATCAAATCAAAAGATCAAAATTAGCCGCATAGAGTGAATTGCCGTAGGCAAGAGGGAAACGGCGGCAGGTCGATGAAACGTCTACGAAGCGTAGCGAAGTGTTTTATCGAGTTGGTGGTAGAGTTTCCCTTTCTTTAGGAGCAAACAGCAAGTTCAAAAGAAGCGTCTCAAAAAATTGCAAGCAATTATTCCGTTCCGTCATCCAGTCACAAGTGACTGTCTGTAATTTGGATTCTTGAACTTGATCAGATACTAATCTATCCAATCTCCCTATATATAATATATAGAAAAATGGGGAGATTGATAAAAAACTCAATGTTTATCTATGTTTTTTGCACATTTATTTTTATGAGTTATAGTCAAAAACATACCATATTCGGCTATTTTTCAATCAAACTTTTGATTACAATGGGGAGATTGCCGAGATGTAAAAATTGGTTTAATTTTCTGAGTCGTTTGATTTGGATAAGGTTCACAGTGTATGAGTTGAACAACATAGCGTATGCTGTGGGGTAAATGTTTGAACACGACCCGATAAGGGGAGTTTTCAAATCGTTACCTGTTGCATAAGTAGCAAAAAGATTGGAAGCTATATTTTGATTCCTGTGTTTTGTTGTACATGAATTATGGGAATCAGGGTGTCAGATTAGTTGGCAGATGGGATAACAGAATAAGATGTATTTGGTCAAAATGAATTAATTTTTGACTTGTCTTTAGTACATCCTTTTTTCTGAACAATCAATTATGAAATTAAGATGTTTCTTCATAGACAAGGTATTTGTAAGGGGAAGGACAATAACTGTTATTCATAGATAAATTTATAGGGATTAGAGCGTTAAAATTAATTTGGGGATGCATCTTTACGTTTTCCATATAGCAGCATAGACTTACCATAGAGGCGGTTTGTAGATTAGATGTAATGAAGTAGCCGACTTATTTCTATAATGAGGTGTAATCATGGACGGTAAAAAATTTGTTCTTATGCTTTTACTTTTTTGCTTGTTGGGTATTATAGGGCTAATGTCTTTAATCTACGGATTCATCTGGCTAGTATTCAATGGATAGCTTATAAAATCAACATTTTACTTGCAAGAACATAAAACATTGGAGGTAGATAATTTGAGCGAACCAAAACAAAATAAAGGTAGAGGCAGACCAAGAATTCTGAGCGAAAAAGAATTTGAACGGTGGCACAACTCATATGATGAGGATATCCAAATAATAGATTATAAAAAGCGCGGAATTAAGTATAGTTTGATTGCACAAGAACGTAGCCTAATCAGCGAGGAGGAGGAATGTGCTTATTTTTTACTCTATGGATCGGTTAATTCAAGAATCAATAACACAAAACATGGTGACGAGTATTATCGAAGCATACCCTGCGAATGGGCTAATCCTGAGGAGACAGTAGAACAGATTATCAAGTGCAAACCTGAAATGTGGTTAGAATGGAAGCCGCTTACATCAATATACTTAGAAAAGAGAAAGCCCAGAGGATTACGCCCAAGTATAGATAGAACTAATGAAAAAGAGGGCTACTCTTTTTCTAACATAGCAGCGATGAGCCAACATAACAATACCAAGCGCGCGACAGCTCAACCTCAATTTTTAATAAAAATGTACGACCCTAGAAATCCTGAAAGCTCAAGAACGTTCAGGAAATACGATACTAAGCGGGAAGCTCTAGAGGCTATTGGCCTGTCTCAAACAGAATCAGATAGTGGGAAGTATTATGAAGCAGATGGTTGTGTATACCTCTTGCAATCATCTGCCCTCACGCATGGAGAAAAGGAATTGATTCAGAAAGAAGAAGACGACAAAGAGAAGACATATAGAGGATCAATTTTAATAGCAATAATAGAACTTGGTGATGGACGTACCGCAACAATAAATAAAGAATTCACATATACTCAGTCAGCGGTAATATTCAAGGAACCACCAGCAGAGTGAACATACATAGAAGTTGATTCAGACGAACGTGAAGGCTGTTTTAAGGAATATTAGAGTGAAGGTAGAGGAAATATAAGTAGCAAGTTAGAAAGGCTTAGAATTGGAATTATAGATTTTCAGCAGGTAGACAAACAAGGAAACTAAAACGGAGGCACATATACATACATGGAAGAAGTTGAAACAAACGGTGTTACATATAAAATAACGAGTAGAGGTTTAGATGGAAGAATAAACGGACTAAAGAGGTTTAATAAGAAAACAAAAATGTGGGTGAATTTATCATTTTCTAATGATGTAAATATTGATGAGATAGATAAAGTTAGTGCAAACTTGTTGAGCAATCAAAAAAATTATTTATTCAAACAAAAAAGACCCAATTAAGGGTCTTCTTTTATAATCTGTATGGACTCTCAGGGACTCGAACCCTGGACCAATTGATTAAGAGTCAACTGCTCTACCAACTGAGCTAAGAGTCCATATTAAGAAATTCTGGTGGAGCGTAGGGGGGGTCGAACCCCTGACCTCTTCGCTGCCAGCGAAGCGTTCTCCCACTGAACTAACGCCCCAATCACAAGAAGTAATATATCACAGATCGAAAACGGAAGTCAAGCTAATTTACATAATTAAGTTAATGATTTATAATTAATGGTAGCATAATAAGATGATGTGGAGGTTCAATTTATGGCAGATAAGAAAAGAGTGGCAACCTTATATCGCGTTTCCACAAAAGGACAAATGGATGGGAATGATATCCCATTGCAACAAAGAGCTTGCAGGGGCATGATAGACGGTCGAGAAGACTGGGTACTGGTTAAGGAGTATACAGAAAAAGGTGTTTCTGGATTCAAGGTTTCAGCAGCAAATAGAGATATTATCCAGCAAGCAAAAGATGATGCTGAGAACGGCGTTTTCGATGTTTTGCTTGTATTTATGTTTGACCGACTAGGCAGAAAAGATGATGAAACTCCGTTTGTTCTTGAGTGGTTCGTAAAGCAAGGTGTTGAAATGTGGTCTGTTATTGAAGGACAGCAAAAAATTGAACAGCATGGCGACAGATTAATGAACTATCTAAGGTTTTGGCAATCAAGTGGGGAAAGCAGAAAAACATCTGATCGAGTAAATGAAAAGCATATCCAGATGGCTCAAGATGGGATTTATAGAGGTGGTACACCGCCTTTTGGATACAAGCTAGTAAAATCCGGGGTGAAAAACAAAAAAGGCAAAGAACTAATGAAAATGATTATAGATGAAGATAAAAAACAGATTGTTGTAGAAATATTTTATCTTGTCAAAGAGGAAGGATATGGGAGCAATAGAATAGCTAAACTATTAAATGAGAGAGGTATAACAACTTCGACTGGTTCTAAATGGAATACTGGATCAATTAACTTTATTTTAAGGAACCCTGTTTACAAAGGATATCCTACATACGGAAAGAGAAAGTCGAAAGAGGGAGTGTTTATCACAAAAAGCAAAGAAGATTGGGTGTCGCCAGAAAAACAAGTTGAAGAACTGGTCATTATTAATGAAGAATATTTTGATTCAGTGCAAGTTATCCGAACAACTCGATCACCTGAAAATGTTAAAAATGAAGATTATATTCGGATGAATACAACGAAAAGTCCTCTCTTGTTTGTTGGAATAATTAAGTGTGGGCATTGCGGTTCCCCGTTGACTACAACTTATTGTCAAAAGACATATAAAGTGGCAGATGGAACGGTTAAGAAATGGAAAAAGGCTAAGTACAGATGCAGTGGCAAGGCTCTTGCAAAAGTAGAATGTAGTGGGCAAACACTTTATTCAAACGATAAAATCGAGGATACTGTTTTAGATGAGGTTAGAATATATCTGGATTACATGAAGAAACTTAATTATGAAGACTTTGCAAAAGATTATAATCAAGAACAATATGAAAACATTAAAAAAGTAATCGATAAGAAAAATAAAGAATTGGAAAACGAATACAAAGAGCTAGATACACTAAAAAAAGAAATACCAAAGAGTATACTTGGCAGGAGCGCTTTTAAGCCTGAACTGTTAAGCGAGCTTACACAATCAAAAGAGGAAAATATTGATACACTTAATGAGGAATTAGGTATATTGCATAACGACTTAAAAGTGAAGAAAATAGAAATTGATTCTCTTAAAGAGTTTGCGTCAAGTATAAGTATTTGGGATGAAAAATTTTACGAAGCTAATCATGACAAAAAGAAGGTTATGCTTAGAAACATTATTGATTATATAGAGGTCTTTCGAGACAGCGTAGATATTAAGTTTAAATTGGACGTAGCTCAGTTTCTATCTGATTGTGGTAATGGTAGTGTTTTTGAACTACGTGGGAGAGCACATCGCTGGCAGCGATGAGGTCAGGGGTTCGATCCCCCTAGACTCCACCAATTTTATATTATGGACTCTTAGCTCAGTTGGTAGAGCAGTTGACTCTTAATCAATTGGTCCAGGGTTCGAGTCCCTGAGAGTCCATCCTTTAGAAAAACGGCAGTAATGCCGTTTTTTTGTTTTGAATTTAGCTTTGTTTTCCTTCGTGGTCACACGTTTGGTCACAGAAGGCCCTACTTTCTTGATGAACAATAAACGCCATGTTCTCTTTAATGAGGACACGACGTTTATTTTAGTTTTACTCCATGCTTTTAAGAAAGGCAGTCATTCAACCTATGAACTTGTTACTTGTGATCAAATCCGTTAAAGTCCCTGAGCATTCCGATAAAATTTTCAAGTTGTTCATCGTCCCATCTTGAAATGTGTTCGTAAAATACAAATTCTTTCTCTTTTAGAGCATCAATCGTCTTTTGTTGTCCAAGCTCAGTGAGGGATAGAAGTATTCCTCGACGATCATCAGGGGAGGCTTCCCTTTTCACATAACCCAAAAGCTCAAGTTGTTTGACGAGACGGCTAACCGAACTGCGATCCATAGCTGTTGATTCCGCCAGCATAGTGGCGCTTGTTGGGCCGTACGAGTAAAGCCAACGGATAATATGGAAACCCGCAGGTTGTATTGAAGGATCGAAACGTGCTGCAGTTTTGACATTTAGCGCATGTGAGGCGCTTATGAGGGCATTGATTTGCTCGCCGAGCCCCAGTTCCAATTGGCCTCTCGGCGTATTTTTGTGTCGATCATTATTCATCCTATTTCACCTAACCTTAATTGATAAAGTAAATCATTCAAGTTAATTAATTGACATATATCAATCAAAATAATATAGTTGATTTATATCAAGTATATGGCTGCGTCAGCTGTATGTCAAAACTTGAGACGGGTCTAACGGAGTAAAGCAATGAACGGCCCAATTACATTGACAATGACTATTCAGCACAAAGGAGAATTACCATGATGGCTAATCCGATTGTTGTAATAACTGGCGGAACGAGTGGTCTGGGGCAACTCGTTGCGATTGAATTGGCTAAACGTGGTACTCATCTTGTCATGACAGCCAGGAGCAAGGATCGCGCTGAAGCTACTAAAAAAATTATAAAAGATATGATACCCTCAACAAAAGTAGACTTTTTTTTCGGGGACCTATCCTTAATGAAAGATGTCAGACGTATGGGGAACGAGATTTCAACTGCATACCCCAAAATAGATGTGCTTTTGAATAATGCAGGACTGCATGCATTCGAACAAAGGGTAACCTCCGAGGGATTTGCAGAAATGATAGCTGTGAACTATTTAGCACCGTGGTTATTGACGCACGCCTTACAGTATTCCTTGAAAAATGCAGGAAGCGCCAGAATTGTAAATGTTGCCTCTGAGGCTTCACGCAATCATGGTGAGCTTAAGCTCCCTGAGGATTTGACCAATATAGCTCCTTTTACTCCCAGAGGCTCGTCTGCAATATATGGGAAAACCAAGCTGTATAACATTATGTTTACTGGTGAACTGGCACGTCAATGGACTGGAACGGGGATCAGTGTTAATGCTCTGAATCCAGGGTTTAATGTTACAGGTCTTGGACGTGAGCTATGGTTTGCATCAATGCTTGAGCGTTTTTTGAATTTTTTTCATATTGGTGATCCACGCAGAGGAGCTGATATTATGACTCGTTTAATTGTGGATCCGCAGTACCAGGCAGTTACAGGAGGGTATTTTAATGTAGGAACCGGACATTCAATTGTACCTGTAGACCCCAGTGGAGATATTGCTATGCAAAATAAACTGTGGAATTGTACGAAAGAATTACTACAACAAAGAGGGCTTCTTAACAATATGACCTGATTTTATGGATTACCGCGGTAAACTGAGGACTGTTTTGTAAAAATCTAAGGTGGGGTTCACGTCAATTGAATCCGTAAAACTAACTAACGAGGGGCCTGAAAATTAGGAGAATAGCCGTATCATGGAAAAGGTTTGATCATTTATAGTATAGATATCGTTTTTATGCTATATAATTGGACTTTTTTGCTTAATACGATGCAGAGGACTGAAAAACGTTCCTCAATATTTTGTAATGGAGGCTTTGCTTGTGGATAACGTTGTCTCGGAATGGGCAGAGTCCCATTTTCCTTTATATACTGCTGACAGTATCCATTCGCTGTACAGCACCTCGAATTTTCCGATGTATAAGATTCATGAGAGTGTAACCGTGCTGATTGCGATTGCCAGCGGCAAAGGCATTCTCAGGATTAATGATCAAATGTACGAACTCATGGAAGGGAGTGTCATCCTTCTCCCAGCCCATAGCCATGCCGCTTTAATTACGAATCTCCAGCAACCACTTCATGCTTATAAGCTTTTAATCCGTACGCGAGAGCAGGCAAATTCTCTGCCCACAGGTGTAATGATGCGGAAAAGCGAGGTGGCCTCCAATGCCAATATTCAGTTTTTCCCTTACGAACCTGCGATTGTGGCCCATGTGGAGGATCTGTATATTCATCGTTTACCTGCTAGTGAAGCCCGTCATGTGCAAAATCAAATTATCTTTCACCAAATCATTCTTCAACTGTTGAAACAGCAGGAGGCCAAGTATGCTGCCAGTGAGCAGCCGTCGATGGAACACAGCATTACTTATTTGGAAAATCACTATAGCGAGAAAATAATGCGTGAGCAGTTGGCCGCGATTGCAGGCGTAAGCCGATCACATTATTCTATCCAGTTTAAGCAGCTTACCGGTTTTTCCCCGAACGAATACTTGTCGCGGCTGCGCGTTCACCGAGCCAAAGAACTGTTAATTAGCGGATCAGGCACGCTCCGGGAAATTGCAATGAAGGTAGGTTACAAGGATGAATTTTATCTAAGCCGTCGTTTTAAGCAGCATACAGGAGCATCACCTTCAAGCTACAACCGCGGATCATCCCAGCGTGTGGCTGTATTGCTCATACCTTACGCCAGCCATCTGTTGCTGCTTGGGTTGGAACCTGCTGTCACCATTTCGGAAAGCAGCGAATATGTGAAGACGAATGGTCTGGAGCCGCCGCAAACGATGAAGTTTATAAGCACGAACTGCTCTGCTGAACAGGTGAACTCGGTATTGCTCGATACCAACATTGAGTTGATCATTGCAGCCAAACAGCATTTGCACCAATATGGGCTGAATCCTGAGCATTTGCGAGTTGTAGCGCCTATCGTGGAAATTTCATGGATGGAAATGGGATGGAAAGAGCATCTGCGTCGTATCGCACATGCTGTTCAGAGGAGCGATCGGGCAGAGCAGTGGTTGGCTGCTTTTGAAAAGGAAGAACAGGCAGCCCGTTCACTGGTACAGCAATGCGCAGTCGCTCATGAAATTATAACGATTCTGGTGATTAAGCCGGATAAGCTGCTCGTTTACGGAGCGAGAAATGTCGGATATATTATCTATCAATCGCTTGGACTGCGGCCTCCTGAATTGATTGGGCAGGAGATGAAGAAGCGTGGGGACCAATTTCATTCTATTCCCATTGAGATATCCGAACTCGCAGCTTATGCCGGGTCGCAATTATTGGTTGCTATGTTTCCGGATGAGAAGGGCTCCACCGCACATAGTGAAATGATATTCAAGTCCTCCTATTGGAACAGCCTTCCCGCTGTACAGCGGAATAATGTACATCTGCTTGACCTGGATGAATGGTTGCCCTACAATCCGGTTTCTATTCGTTTGCAGCTTCAACGCGCGGTAGCTTTATTTACAAGTAACCAATAGTCCAAGTCATTTTCCAAACAAAAAGGCATGGCTCGGCGCATAGCGGTTCCATATAATTAGTTCATACAAATGAGAATGAATTTCATAATCAATGAAAGGGGTACTAAGTTTAAGATTAGCATCTCATGCACGATATGAAGACTCATTGAACATAGCGTTTTGAAAGGGAGAGAGTTATTTTATGAAAAAGCTTTTTATTCCGCTGGTACTTTTACTTGTGGTTGTATTGAGTGCTTGTGGCGGAAATCAAGCGAACCATGCCGAGAATGGTAAAAGTTCGTCCTCTGAGGCTACTTCGGACTCGAAATCGAAATCTACCACATTCGTCTATCAATCCGAGAATGGACCCGTGGAGGTTCCGACCCATCCGCAACGCGTCGTTGTGCTTACCAGGTTCTTGACGGGTAACGTGATGGCGCTCGGTGTGCCTCTGGTCGGCGTGGACGAAATGTCCAAGACCAACCCGAATTTTGAAGAGAAGCTGAAAGGCGCAGAGGCGGTTACGGACGAAAGTCTGGAGAAGATCATCGAGTTGAATCCGGATCTTATTATCGGGCTTTCAGATATTAAGAACGTCGATAAATTTAAGCAAATCGCTCCTACTGTCACTTATACATATGGCAAGGTGGATTTCTTAACCCAGCAACGTGAAATCGGAAAATTGTTGAATAAAGAAAAAGAAGCACAAGCCTGGATCGATGATTTTACAGTCCGTGCCCAAAAAGCCGGAAAAGAAATCAAGGCGAAGATCGGTGCCAACGCGACGGTTTCGGTCATCGAGACATTCAATAAGCAGCTCTATGTCTATGGCGATAACTTTGGCCGTGGAACAGAAATTCTCTATCAGGAGTTCGGACTCACCATGCCGAAGAAAGTCAAGGAGGCGACCCAGAAAGAAGGTTATTTTGCCTTATCGTCTGAGGTTATGAAAGATTACTTGGGTGACTATGTCATTTTCAGTAAAAACGCGGATGAGGACAATTCGTTCCAGAATACCGAAACGTACAAGAATATTCCCGCGGTCAAGAATCAACATGTCTTCGAGGCTAACGCGAAGGCGTTCTACTTTAACGATCCACTGAGCATGGAATACCAATTGAAATTTTTCATTCAGCATTTTCTCGACCAGTAAACGTTGATCCCTATTTCGGGAATGCATCGCTTAGGGGCGTCTACGATTCAAAGCATGGCAACGATTTGTCTTTCGTTGTGAATCATTTTTATTCGATGCGAAGGAACTGGTTATTTAACAGTTTCTTCGCATATTTCATTAAAGAAGAGATGAGAGTCCGATGAAGATTAAACAACATGCCTTTCCTTTTGCGTATAAGCTCTTTGGCAGCGTGCTGGCGCTCATTTTTTGTTTCATCATTTCAATGATATTCGGTGCAGCGGAAACGACGCTCCACGACCTGTGGCTTGCTCTCACCTCGGGTACCAAGGAAGACAAGTTTCTCATCCTGCGTGAGATTCGGCTACCCCGCGAGCTGGCGGCTATGCTGGTCGGCGCCGCTTTTGCCGTGTCCGGTGCTATTATGCAGGGAGTTACCCGCAATCCGCTGGCCGATCCGGGCTTGCTGGGCCTGACTTCCGGCGCCAACATGGCGCTCGCGTTGGCTTTCGTATTCATACCGGGCATAAACTACTTCGGCATCATGGTGGCCTGCTTTCTCGGGGCCGCTCTGGGAGCAGTTTTGGTCATCGTCCTTAGCTCAATGCGCCGAGGCAACCTGTCCCCGATCCGAGTCGTGCTGGCGGGAGCGGCTGTATCCGCGTTTCTGTATGCCATCTCTGATGGCGTCAGCATCGCATTTAAGATTTCAAAGGATGTATCCATGTGGACCGCCGGGGGTCTGATCGGAACAACGTGGGGACAAATACAGGCCATTGCGCCAGTCATCCTTCTCGGCATTATGGTAGCTTTGATGCTTTCCAACCAACTGAGTATTCTCAGCCTGAGTGACGAAGTGGCGGCAGGATTGGGCCAAAATCTGGTATGGATCAAATCCATCCTGTTTGTCCTTGTCATTGTGATTACGGGCGCATCGGTTGCGCTTGTCGGAAACATGGCATTCGTGGGTCTAATGATTCCTCATATCGTCCGCAAGATGGTTGGCACCGATTATCGGTATATCCTGCCTTTCTCGACTTTTGTAGGAGCTACGTTCATGCTGCTCGCAGATACGCTGGGCCGCACGATTAATGCACCTTACGAGACGCCAGTGGCAGCCATCGTGGCGATGCTAGGCTTGCCCTTCTTTCTGCTCGTTGTGCGTAGAGGAGGTAAAGCTTTCTTATGATTCTGTCCGCTCTTGTTCGAAAACAACGCCTGATCCTGCTCGTCAGTTTAGGGCTAATTGTTCTAACCGCTATAGCCAGCATGGCCTGGGGATACTCGTCTTTGTCGTTTGACAGGCTGATCCCTGTTTTGTTCGGCCAAGGCACCTTCAAAGAAGAGTTTGTTCTGTTTTCCGTCCGACTGCCACGGATTTTTATTACATTGCTATCGGGCATGGCGCTTGCGTTGTCAGGCTCCATTCTGCAAAGTATCACCCGCAACGACTTGGCCGACCCAGGCATCATCGGCATTAATTCTGGCGCGGGCGTAGCCATTGCGTGCTTCTTTCTGTACTTCCCGATCGATGTCGGATCGTTCATTTATGTTTTGCCACTTGTCGCTTTTATTGGCGCATTGGTAACAGCAGCTTTGATCTATGTTTTCTCGTATAGCCGAACGAGCGGACTTGATCCCATCCGGCTTGTACTGGTGGGGGTTGGTTTCTCCCTTGCGCTGTCGGGGATCATGATTGTAATCATCTCCTCGGCTGAACGATCGAAGGTCGATTTTATCGCGAAATGGATTGCGGGCAATATATGGGGCACGGACTGGCCGTTCATTTGGGCACTGCTTCCTTGGCTGATCCTGCTTATACCGTTTACCTTGTACAAGTCTCAGCGGCTCAATCTTCTTGCTTTGAGCGAACCATCGGCGATTGGCGTCGGTCTGAAGCTTGAACGAGAACGCCTCGTTCTTATTCTGACGGCGGTCGCCGCGGCTGCATCTGCGGTATCTGTCACGGGCGGTATCGCGTTTATTGGGTTGATGGCCCCGCACATGGCCAAGGCACTGGTCGGGCCACGCAATCAGTTGTTCATTCCCGTCGCTGTTCTGCTTGGCGGCTGGCTGCTGTTAACCGCGGACACGATCGGTCGCAATCTCACAGATCCCGACGGTATTCCCGCAGGCATCATGGTGTCGTTAATCGGTGTGCCTTATTTTGCTTATTTACTGCTCAGGAAGTAGCTCCGACGCGTAGTCGGGTAGGTTAATTCAGGTAGTCCAGAGTTAGAGAGCTAGAGTCCCGCATTATCAATCCTTAAAAAACGGCAGAGATGTCGTTTTTTATTAGTTTATAAGTTCTGATTTCGAAGTACTACCATGACTGCGATTTCCAAGATAGGATACGTTGTATCTATGAGGAGATTGATTGCAGTATTTTGTATTCAGTAAATTAAATAGCCCGAATGGTTACTGCCAGCATTACAGCGAGGTACTAAAATACTTTTAACGCTGGCTGACATAATCGGCGAGGATTTTCAAGTACTCATCATTCACCAATTTTCTGGGGGCAAATACGGCTGTTAAAAAAGTTAGAGATTTTGAATGTGCGACTTTTTCATTCATCATGGAATGGTCGGCTTCAGGTAGATGGATGACGGACAGCAGCTCTGAAGGCACCTTCTGTCGATATACTCGTTCAGTATCTTTTACATCAACGTTAATATCTTTTCCAGCCAGAACCAAGAGTACAGGAGAATTAAAGTAGCCTAATTCTTCGGTGGAATCAGACCGGAAATTTTTGCCTATAAAGCTCCATCTTTCTTTGGAAATCAAATTGTCTGGGTTGGCTATTTTCAGGTATTCTTCATAAGAAGCTTGTTTTTTTAGTAATTGCAAAATCTGTTGATTGTAGTCCAATCTCTTTGTAATTTTTTGCGGAGTAGCCCCTTCCTGTTCCATCTCTTTTCTGGTGTTAAATTGCCCTTGTGTAATCCAGTTCACGGCCGGCGATACAAGGATGCTGAAAGCAATATTGTGCTCCTTTTTAACGATCTTAGGAATGACCCATCCTGCTTGACTGGCTCCCCATAGGCCGATTTTCTGCTTATCGATCATCGGTAAGGTACTCGCCCAGTCTATTGCATATCGGATCTCCTGTGCCCGGTCCTCCATGCTTTGATCCAGCCAATTTCCAGGAGCGCCATTAATACCGGGCTTATTTAAGGATAAGGAGGCGTAACCCTTGGAAGCGAACCTTTCCCACAGTGGTTTGTATCCATCATCATATGTGTCATTGATAGGACCATCCCCATGGACAAAAACAACCAGTCCAACCTTTCCCGAGTAGTCCTTAGGCAAAGCTAATGTACCCGTTAATACCCCTTTAGGAGTCGTAATTTGTATTTTTTCTTCCGTCATCTTGTAGGAATCTTGATATAGAATAATCAATATTAAGGCAACAGCTAGACCTGACGCAATACCAAGGATAAGCTTGGATGTTCTTTTCAAAGGTGTTCTCTCCTCGAATGCAGTTTAGTTTCTTTCCAAGTCATCAGATGCCATACAGGCTCCTTGAACCAAAAATGTCGCAATCCATTGCATTTGGATTGTTCTACTTCAAACGCTAGTTTCTGATACAAACGGATGGCCCCCTGGTTCTTATGCTCTACATGAAGCGTCAACACATGAAAACCGGATTCAACCGTAAATTGCTGTGCGAAAGCTAGAAAACGTCGTCCTATTCCCTGATTACGATGACTTGAGCGAATCGCCAAATGATCAATATAGCACTCATCTGAGGCAGGCTTATATTCCAGCGCATGCATACCTGTCAAAAATTTAAATACATTGAAGCAGCCAAACTGTTTTATGAGCGGAGCCCAAGAAATGGGTTTTGTTTTAGGGAGCGAAGAGGAAGGTGCTTTCCATTTGAGGGAGAGAACACCGACAACTTCTTGGTTCTCTTTAACTACAAATTGCTTCATAGTTGAAGAATTAGGGTCTTGAACCCAGACCTTCATGAGTAGCTGCTGTATATCCTGATCTTCCAGTGTAACAAGAGCTTGAAATTTAGTTTTAAATGATTCCACTAAGAGCTTACATACAGCTTCATAATCTTGCTTTTGATAAGCAACAATGTCAATTGATTCTGGACTCATGTAACTGCCTCCCGCACTCTAAGAAGTTTATTTTACTTTTACTTGAATCTCATATTGCAGCTTGTTGTTGTCGAACATGGATAGGTAGGATTTTTCTACTAAAATAATCTTGCTTTGGCACTTATATTGGTGCTGAGTGACATAGCGCTCTAATTGTTGGATTTCATACTCAATCTCGTCGTCTTCAGTGACGGAAAAATGCTTATAAAGATAGCTGCCTTCTTCCAGAATATAGTCAGCTGTATCTGTCATATCTGTCGTTTCATAACATAGCTTCACTTGTCCAGAGTCAGATAGATAATGCAGATCATTTTCAAATAACTGAGGTGGAGCGGGTCGTTGTTCGAATAAATCCCTGGCAGTGAGCTCTTGATCTCTCTCAAATGCAAACCACAGCTTTAAATGTCGGGGACCTAGCAGCCTAATCTGATACTCATTGTCCTGATGAGTGAGGTTATGATGTTCTTTTAGCACTTTGTGAATAAACTGTTCGAGCAACTTCAAATTAGCTATTTCATCCTGTACCCTCTGCAGCGAATCCTCTAAAAGCTGGTTGTAATCATCGGTAGCGTAGGAAGTCATGCATTTTTCAATCTGACCCACAGAGACATTTAATTTACGTAGCAATAAAATATGGGAAAGCTGATAAATTTCATGAAGCCCGTACATTCGATATTGATTTTTTTCTGTGTATGACGGATACAGGATCCCCTTTTCTTCAAAATATCGCAGTTGATGTACAGATACATTCATAAGCTGTGAAAGCTGGCTGATCGTAATGTGTTCTTTCAATGACAAGACTCCTTATGGTGTAGTTGAATAACTTCACTATAAACCTTAGGTCAGACCTAAGGTCAATAGCAAATTGAGGACAGCAAAGGAAGAGCAAATGAACGAACATAAATGATTTACCTGTCAGTGATAACCCGTTATAATCATAAGATTAGTGAGCATAAACAAGATGCTTAGGATGAAGGTTAGAATGGGGAAATCATGGTGAAGACTTTCAAAAAGGTATATATTGAAATTACAAGTATCTGTAATCTCGCTTGCAGCTTTTGCCCTCAGACGCAGCGTGTTAAAAAATTTATTGATCCGGAAATTTTTCGCGACGTTCTTGACCAGGTCAAGCCGCATACGGATTTCATTTATTTGCATGTAAAAGGAGAGCCGTTGCTCCATCCGAAGATTGATCTTTTGCTGGAGAGCGCTCATGAAAAAGGATTGAAAGTGAATATTACCACCAACGGCACTTTGCTGCCCAAAACCGGACATAAGCTGTTGGGTCAACCCGCGCTACGGCAGATGAATTTTTCGCTTCACAGCTTTGACGGGCATGAAGGCTCGGTAGATCGGGAAGGGTATTTGGGCAATATTTTTACGTTTGTAAGGGAAGCTGTGAAGCATAATGTCATTATCTCGTTCCGTCTCTGGAACCTGACTCAAGATAATTTGACTAATGTGCAGCGTCAGCGCAACCGTGAGACACTTGAGCGACTGGAGCAGGAGTTTGGGCTGGACTACCGGATTGAGGAAAAGGTTATACCTGGGAGTGGGATTAAAATTGCCCCCAACGTTTATTTGAATCAGGATCACGAATTTGAATGGCCTAGCCTGAGTGCCCCGGAGGATGATGGCAAAGGCTTTTGCCATGCGCTTCGCAGCCAGGCGGCGGTATTGGTGGACGGAACAGTTGTCCCTTGCTGTCTGGATGGGGAAGGCGTTATTAATTTAGGTAACGTGCATGAGCAATCTTTTTCCGACATTGTTGAAGGGGAGCGTGCAAATCGCTTGTACTTCGGGTTCTCCAAGAGAGAAGCGGTGGAAGAGCTGTGCCGCAAATGCGGGTACCGTAAACGATTTGGAACATAATAGACATTTGGCGAGTGCAGATTTCGAATCTCTGACAAATCGCTATCCCCGTTTTGAGCTTGGCCCATAGGAAAAGCCTCTAAATACCAAGGATTGATTGGTGTTTAGCGGCTTTTTTTGCGCACGTAAAACATGCTCAATTCATAAAAAAGGCATTTGTTCAGGCATTAACCAGTGCTTTGGCGTGCTGTTTGCCTGCCGAGAGAAGGCTGTCGCTCAGTTCAGGATCATTAACTGAACGTGCAAGCACAAGAGAACCGACCATGCTGCTGAACAACGCGCTACCTTTGGACAGATCCATTCCTGCCAAACGGGAGATAAACGTAATCATTCGTGTCAGCTCCTGCGTGAATATCTGCCGGATTTCTTCGGAAGAACGGGCTATGTCTACGGAAAGAGCAGGAATAATACAGCCCATTTCTGTTTGATCACGGTGATGGATGCTTAAATAGTAGTCGATGATAACATTAATTTTGGGATCTTGCTCTTCTTGGTCAACAGCCTTCTGAAGAAGTGCGAGGGTATCACTGACAGCATAGCGACAGGCTTCGGCGACTAGCTCTTCTTTGTTGTCAAAGTGTGAATAGAACCCGCCGTGAGTTAATCCGGCCCCTTTCATAATAAAGGGCACACTTACATCGTGGATACCGTTGGCGCGAAAAGCCTGGGCAGCACTTTCAACGATCTTACTCCGCACTTTCATCTTATGGCCTTTTGGATAAGGCATTGTAATCACTCCAAGGCTTCATAATGCTAACTTCAAAATATTATAATCATCATAATTAAACGTGTCAATTGTTCTTCTTGCAACGACTACCTCAGCATGGCTGATCACGACTATTGACGTATACAAAATATGATGACTATAATATATTATAATCATCATATTTAAATCAGGCAATTTTAAAGGGAGGCATCAGGTTATGAGCAAGCTTGAATCTGTAGATACCCTGGTCATTGGATCAGGTCCGGGAGGCTATGTGGCGGCAGAGCGTTCTTCTCAGCTTGGAATGAAGACAGCGATTGTCGAACGCAGTCAGCTAGGTGGAGTCTGCACGCATGTAGGCTGCATTCCATCCAAAGCTTTGATTGCCGAAGCACATCGCTATGAGGTACTCAGGCAGTTAAATCAGGCCGATACAGCAGCGTCATTCGTGAATGCTCAGGCCTTAAAGCAGGCGGTTGTAAATAAGCAGGCAGGCGGAGTCGGCTATTTAATGAAAACGGCAGGTGTGAGTATTCTGGAAGGGGAGGCAAGCTTGGTTGACGAGCATACAGCCATCATCAAGCAAAATGGAGCGGAACAAACGATATCCTTTAAGCATGCCATATTGGCAACCGGTTCCCGCCCAATCGAGCTGAAAGCATTTCCGTTCGGCGGACGTATTTTGTCCTCTACAGAGGCGCTTTCGCTTCCAGAGGCTCCGACCAGTCTGGTCGTGATAGGCGGTGGATATATTGGCGTCGAGCTTGGACAGATGTATGCCAAATTTGGAACAAAGGTAACGATTCTGGAGGGAGGAGAACGGATATTGCCGGGGTTTGAGGCGGATCTTGTGGCCCCTGTTGTCAAGCAGTTGAAAACAGATGGTGTAAACATCGTAACTAGGGCGACAGCCGAAAACGTCGTGCAGAATGCGGATACCATTACGCTGCATTATTCAAAAGATCAGGAGCAGCATCATGTTACCGCAGAGTTTGTATTAGTTACTGTAGGCAGAAAACCCAATACAGATGGCAGGTTAGGACTGGAGCACATTGGCTTGCCAGTGACGAGCAGGGGGCTGATCGAGACAGACGAGCAGTGTAGAACAGCTATTCCGCATATTTTTGCCATTGGAGATATTACGGAGGGTCCAGCGCTTGCCCATAAAGCTTCCTATGAAGCGAAGATTGCGGCAGAAGCGATAGCAGGTCAAGCTGCCAAAGTGGATTATAAAGCCATACCGCTGGTTGTCTTTTCTGAACCGGAGTTGGCTAGTGTTGGCCTAAGTGAAACAGAAGCCAAGGAAAAAGCCTTACCGATTATCATTGGCAGAGCTTCTTTTTCGATTAACGGCAGAGCATTGGCACTAAGGGCAGCAGAGGGGTATATCAAAATCGTAGCAAAGCAGGACTCGGGAATCCTACTGGGGGCGCAAATTGTGGGTGTCGAAGCGTCAACACTCATTTCGGAGCTTGCTCTAGCCATCGAAATGGGCGCAACCGTAGAAGACTTGGCTCTAACCATTCATCCCCATCCCACACTGGGAGAAGTAATTATGGAGGCTGCGGAGAACGCGGTCAGAAAAATGGATAGTACAAAGTAAAGGCTCCGTAAGAATCACTTCATTGCCTGTGAGAATGATTATCAACTATAATGGGTTATAGTTTGAATCTGAATGCGATCAGGTACGTGGATGGTTTGGATCGGGGGCTGGACAAAAGCAATGCAATTAAATGATCACATCTTGCTCTGGAATCATGTTTTTATACAAGTGATGGATGTTCGTCATAAGAAAATGGGTAAAGGGGAGGAGTTGCGAACCTATAGACTTCCGGCCAGTGCGTTCTTGTATACTCTGCGCGGAAGTGCGCGAGTGCGGCTGGACGACAGCATTCATAGGGTGGGGCGTTTCCATGTGCTGCATGGGGGAAAAGGGATGTGCCTAAGTATCATTACGGAAGATGTGCTTGAATATTACATCATTCTGTACAAGGCAACGTTGGCCCTGCCCGGTCGCAAGGAGATTGCACAATTGTTGGAAAAGGAGAATCCTTTTCAGAATCAGTATGCTTTCGCACCTCATTATCCGCTGCCTTTGTATGATAAAGTGAAGCTGTTGGAGCAAGAATGGCGCGAGGCTTCCGAACTTGGTAAACTGCATGTCAAAGCTTTATTTCATCAATTTGTATATGAGCTGTTGCAGCAGTTGTATCGACAAGGCATTGAACCCCTTAAGCCCGACCTGGTAGCGCAGGCTGTAGCTTATATTCGTGAGCATTCTAGCCGATCTTTGACACTTGAGTCCATTGCAGAGGAACTGGAGTGCAGCGCTGGGCATCTATCGAGGCTGTTCAAGAATAAAATGCACACCAGTCCGATTCATTACTTGGGTCAGGTACGGACAGATCGAGCAGTTCAGCTTTTAATGCAGACGGATGCCACTTTACAGGAAATTGCGGAGAGTGTGGGGTATTCGGATGCTCATTCATTAAGCCGCAGCTTCAAGAAATATAAGGGATTATCTCCCGTACGATTCAAAAAAGAGCGGCAGCATCATTTCGGGAAGCAAGATCAGGATATGCACCAAACGATGCTAAAATATGCCCTTCAGCAGACACCTTTCACACGTTATACTGATATTGATTATCAATATCGGTATAACGCGGAGGGAGATTTATTTATGCACGGAAGAGTCAAAATAACGGCTATGATGATTATGCTGTGTTTATCATTGATGCTGGGAGCTTGTTCCGCTCCTACAAATACAAATGGAAGCTCGCAAATAGAGGCTAATCCTACAACGACATCATCCAATGAGGATGGACAAGCAACGGTACAAGCAAAAACAAGAATAGTATCGACACTAAAAGGGGATGTAGAAGTACCTGCAAACCCGAAACGAGTTGCATCTGATCAGTATATGGGTCATCTTTTGAAACTGGGGATTATTCCGATAGGAGTCAGAAGCTTTATGCTGAATGAGGCTTGGATTGATAAATCGGGATATCCAAAAGAGAAGTTGGCCGGAATTAAGGATCTTGGCGAATTCCCTATGAATTTGGAGAAGCTGACGGTTCTGCAACCGGATTTAATTATAGGTTCGATAGAAAAAAATATCGACAGCTACCAAAAGGTTGGAACAACCGTGTTCCTGCCATATTGGGAGGGCGAATCTACAGCGGGGCCGCTGGATAAATTCCGCAGAATCAGTGAAATCTTTGGCAAGCAGAAAGAAGCGGAGCAGTGGATCACTGAATATGAGAAGAAAGTCGCAGAGGCCAGAAAGAAAATTGACGGTATCGTTAAAGATGGTGAGACGGTTTCCATCGTGCAAGTCGCGAATAAATCAGTATATGTTTTAGCGGCGAAAGGCGGCAACTACGGAAGTCCAACCATTTATCAGATGCTAAAGCTGCCACCTACGAAGAAAGCTTTAAACATGAAAGAAGGATTCGAAAGTATTTCGCTTGAGGTTTTGCCTGAGTATACAGGGGATCATATCTTTGTATATGGTTCTGAAGATGAAGGGGCCAGTCAAGTTCTAAATAGTGAGCTGTGGAAAGGCCTTCCGGCTGTAAAAAAAGGACAGGTTTATATGTATGGCTCATTCAGCGAAAAGGGCGATGAGTTTGTCATGGAAGATCCTTATTCGCTGGAGCTTCAACTCGACACTATCGTGAATATCCTATTAGCCCACAAAAAATAAAGTTTTATATAACTTTAAAAAATCGTCCCTTGGCCTGATTCGTGCAGAACGTGTAACATACATTTCCGATAAATCATTTGGTTCATAGAGAAATAAACCGCTAAATATGAGGGGAAACCCTGTGCTTGGCGGTTTTTTTATGGTTATTTTATGATAAGTCAGCTCAGTCGCATATAGTAGTTGTCACTATAACGTTGTTGACAGCGGTTGAGGAGGCGCTAGAGTTGAATTTGATCACCTCAATGACTACCGTTGTGCCGACAATCAAGCTAGTATTTATGATTCACCACAATTCAATGCTTTTGGGATTGTTGTATGGATGAAGCAATAAAAAACAGTGAGTTTCCTCACATAAAACGACATATTCCGACACCGGAATGCCATATTCTAGCAAGTGTTGATAGGCTATAATCGTAGCAGTGACAACAGATTGTCACTAAAATTTATTAGAGTCAGGATCGGTGGTTCAAATAATGAAGCTGGCAACAAAATTAACTTGGATGATGCTCGTCATGTTTTTTCTCGTAGGATCCTCCATTGGATACTTCGGATATCGTACCGCTTACCATCAAGTGGATGAAGCTGCAGGGATCGAGCTGGTGGGCTGCGCCAATATTACGACTGGCCTTATAGATCCTAAGGATATATCAGCTCTGGTCAGTGGAGATAATAGCAAACTTGCTGCCGTTGAAGACCGGATAGGCTGGATCGTGGCACATAAGCCTATTTTTAAAGAGGCTTTCATTCTCTCTCTGGATGGAAAAATTCTCGCCGCCGATGCCAACTTCAAGCAAAGAGGCTATCAAGCTGGCGATTCCTTCTACTTCACGGACGAAGACAAGGAAATGATAACTACTATGAAGCATTCCGCATACTCCAAGGTTTATACATATGAAGGAACCTCGCTCAAAACCGGATATGGACCCATTTATCAGGACCATGATCCCACCAAGCCCATTGTTGCACTGATGGCTATCAATTTTGACGGCTCATTAATTCAGGAACGGATGTTGGATATTATTGTTCAGCCCTTCATTATTGGCGGCTCCATCTTCATCGTGGCTATCCTTGTCGCTTACCTGTTGATTCGCCGTATGGTAAGTCCGCTTACCAAGCTGTCAACCTCTGTGAACACTATTACAAAGGGCGACCTTACCCATGAACCGCTTCTCTTCAAAAGCAAGGATGAAATCGGGAATCTGGCCCGCGACTTCAACGATATGACAATGAACCTGCGCAACCTGATTACTCAGGTCAATGACACCTCCATGCTGGTCGCTTCTTCCTCCCAGGAGCTGTCTGCCAGCGCCCAGGCAACGAACCGTGCCGGAGAGCACGGTGTGAATGTTACGATTGAGCTGGCCGATGGGGCGCATACCCAACTGCAAAACCTGGAAGGAAGCTATAAAGCCGTTCAGGATATGTCACGCTTCATCAGCGATATTGCCGGCAATGCGGTCATCGCGATGAACAAAGCCGCCGATAATGTTCAGAAAGCGCGTCTTGGCCGGGAATCGATGCATTCCACCACCTCCCAAATGGGAGTTGTGAGCGAAAGCATCGGCGATCTCTCAAGCATTATTGATACGCTTAGCAGTCATTCCAAGGAGATTGAGAACATCGTCGGCACCATCGCCAGTATCGCCGAGGAGACCAACTTGCTGTCGCTGAATGCGGCGATAGAAGCTGCGCGCGCCGGAGAAGATGGTCGGGGTTTTGCCGTTGTCGCTGGCGCCGTCCGCAAGCTGGCCGAACGTTCGGCCATATCCGCCAGACAAATCAGCGAGCTGGTCAGTCTGATTATCCCCCAAATCCACAAGGCGGGAGAAACTATGAAGCGTTCCACGGACGAAATGCTGCAGGGCAAGGAGCTGATCATATCGGCCGGACGCTCCTTCTCTGAGATCGAAGTCTCCGTATCCGATATGTCTGCCCAAAGCGAGCAAATATCAGCCACAGTCCGGGAGCTGGTGCTGATCTGCGAAGGGCTCGTTGAAGCCATTCAGAATATCGTTACGGTCTCTAATCATACAGCTGAAGGGGCGGAGTCCCTGTCCGCCTCTTCGGAGCAACAGCTTGCCGCCATGCAAGAAGTGGAATCCTCCGCAGCGCTCCTCTCCTCACTGGCCGAGAAGCTGCAGGTTTTGGTGGAGAACTTCAAGATTTAGGTTTCGTGCAGAACGTGTATACATTTCCGATAAATTATTTGGTTCATAGAGAAATAAACCGCTAAATACGAGGGGAAACCCTGTGTTTGGCGGTTTTTTTATGATGAGTCAGCTCAGTCACTTATGATAGTCGTCACTGTGACGTTGTTGACAGAGGTTGAGGAGGCGCTAGTGTTGAAATTGATCACCTTAATGACTACCGTTACGCCAACAATCAAGCCTGTATTTATGATTAGATTAGCAGTGGAAAGCGTTGTTAACCCGCCTCGCTGCAACGTCCCATTTATAAATACATTATAGTATCCGCTACTGGTGGGAACGATAAGTCCGTTTGCCGCGACTGAAGTACCACTATCATTTGTAAAACTTTGTGCCGGTATGGTGGTCACTCCTCCTAAAATGTTTCCAAGCACCACAGTAGCTGTGTAACGATTGACGATTGGAGTGATATTAATATTCGTTGTGACAGCTATGCTTCCAGAAACGATGCTGTCTGCTTTCAGATAGATTCGGATAATAGACATAGAATTTCTCCATTCCTAATATTCCAGATATATCTCATAGTTTATGTGTATCATCTGGATATGGATTGGATGGGGAAGAGTCTCTAATTACTGCTTTTTTATCAAGCTTCTTGTGGCTCGAGTGACTATTCGCTTCGTTTCTTTTGTATCCGAAGTCTTCAGCCACGCATCACAAACTTGAAGCACCCATTCCGGCTTGGTTTTACTGGCATCATTCAGCCAATTGCCTACCGAGTCCTGAACATATTTGATCGAGTCGGATTTAACAGCTTCCAAAAGTGGAAGTGCCAGCTCTGGGTGTTCTTTCAGTTCAGGAATGTGCTTGGCCCAGACACCTTGTGGCCGGGTCAATTCGATGGCAAAACGACGTATATTAGCATCCTGATTCCGTACCCAATCGTTTAAAAGCACGAGCGATTCCAGCAGTTGCATGGCTACGGGCCCTCTTACAGCCATCCAGGCAATTTCACGCACTCCGAAATGGGGGTCCGCTGCAAAGGAGCGAATGCCTGCCAATTGTTGCTCAATACTTAAACGGGGGTCAATCCCGACGATATAGGCAGCCCAACAGCGAATGCTGTCTGAAGGATGGGAGGCCATGACATTAAAGAATCGAGTACGTTCTTGATGTGTTTGTTGCTCGAACAAGTTCAGCCATGCTTGGGCAATCGCAGGGATTATTTTCATGATCTTATTTTCCTTCAGATGATCCAATTCGGACAGGAAGCTATCGGATGATCGCTGCAATCCAAACTCATCAAGTGCATTTTGTAGCAGTAAAGCATGGTCGACAGCTAGCCATTCGGTAAGATTCACCGTCTGAAGCTGTCCTTGCTGTAGCAGGTGAAGCACATCATCAGGAATGTCTGTTCCCTTGCGAGCCCCTTTTCGTTGTAATATCGAATCTGGAATTAGGAATTGTTTTTTAGGATTCATATATTGCCCCCATCAGTGCAAATAGAGTTAAATTTTGATTGGCCATTTCATTCGCTCCATATCGTATATTTTCTGGTAGGTATACGATACTTCTTTTCTCTGGACTATAGATGTAATGTAGCTTACAACTCCAGCAGCTTTTCGCGATGGATATAAATCGTCTTAAAGCCGGTTTTAATGACCTTTTCTTTTACAAGTTCCTGTAAAGCAGCAGTTACAGCTTCTCGGGTTGCTCCGACTAAATGAGCGATTTCTTGATGGGATAGCGGGAAATTGATTTTATAATACTCATCTTGAGTTTGGAGGGCGAACTGATCGGACAGTTTTATAAGAACATACAAAATTTTATCCTGTAAATTCCCTAAAGCCAGATATTGGGCCAACCGGCTCATGCCCGAGATTCGATCGCTTAACACTTTGATCATGTTCATCATGAATCGGGGATGTTGGATTAAAAAATGCTCAAAACGGTCTTTGTCCATCCGGCAGATATCGCATTCTTCGATGGTTTCTATGTACATATCCCGTGTCCCTAGTGAAATCATATCCATTTCGCCAAATACATTTCCTTCGCTGAGGATATCCAAAGTAAATTGCTTACCGTCCGCATTCAGCTTGTACAGACGGACCTTTCCCTTTTTCACAAAATAAAGTCCCTCGGAAAAGGTATCCGGGGTTTGAATAAATGTATTTTTCGGTAGGGTCGTAATGGAAGTCATTTGATCCATTTCAACTAAATCTTCTAATGAGAGACTATCAAGCAGATTAAATTGGGATAGGTATTGAATACTATTCATGTGTTCTCCTTATGGTTGCTTGTGACGTACAGAATCATAATACAATTATAGCTTCTCTAAGGAACTTTGGTCTCCTATTGCTCACTTTTTTATAAAGGAGAAGGTAATGAGCGCTTGGGAATCAGGCGGTTTTATGTTAAAGAGGGGATGGTATAAAATAGAGATATAAATACGAGATACATAGGAAAGGGAATGACTATGATCAAATTAAAAGATATCGGTAACTTTGACATTCTTCCTGAGATCGCAATGCATATCGTTGAAGGGAATATACCTGCTTTACGCCAAGCGCTAACCGAAGACTGGGATATTGAACAAGGCATCGTACTCAGCAAATATACAACATTAAGTCCCTTGGACATTACGCTCATTTACGGGCAGTTGGATGTGTTGAAGCTGCTGGTGGAGCAGGGAGTTCAACTCAATGTGAAAGACAATCCTGCATTCCTGACGGCTGTTCGCTATGGTAGAGATGAGATCGTCCGCTATGTAGTTGCCCATGGTGCCAAGCTGGACGGGAAGAATCAAGTAAAATCCGGGGCCTATGAACAAGCCTACTACGGTAATAAAAAGAATATCCCGCTTATTCATGAGCTTGGGCTGGATATAAAGCAACATGGTGGAGCAACGCTGCGCAACGCGGTTAGTAAGCATGACTTAAAAACGGTAGCTTTCCTTTTGGAGCATGGTGTAGATATTAATTTCAATGCCCCTAATATGGTATATCCTTATCAAGCCACGCCTTTAACCGTAGCGACCAGAGATAATAATTTTGCGATGGTGAAGTATCTGATCGAGCAAGGCGCTGATGTGACGTTGGCAGAAAAAGATGGAGAACGGGCGTATACAATTGCCATATCTAATAAAAACACGGAGATGGCAGAGTATTTAAAGTCTGTGGAGCCTCCAGAGTTTCATAACCTGGAAAATAAACGACATGCCTTAAAAAGCTACAAGCTCCCTAAGGACCTTGTGACCTTCCTAACGAGTGACCAGCTTCGTGTGGATATACCTGAAAATGATTATGCTATTGGATTTGTTGAATTTTTCTCATTGGTAGATACCGTTGAGATGAAGGTGGGGCGACAAAAGCTGCTGCGTGTTTCTTTAAAAGTAGACAACTACTCGGATATTCTGTTGGTGTGGAATCCGAAGCAAAAGTGTCTAGGTTATTACGACGAGGAGCATCAGGAATATGCGGATGTGTGCAGCTTTGCCGAATTTTTGGCACAGCCCGCAATCTTTCTGGAGAAGATTCTCGAAGGAGAGCTTTTAGATTAGGCGAAAAAAGCAAAAGAGCCATAGCTGCGGGTACCACCGTACTTATGGCTCTTTGCTGTGTTCAGCACGATAAGGGCTTTTTACAGATGCATAAACCGATTTATGAATAAGAATGGTTGCGGATGAGCTGAATAAGATTCATGCTGGCCGCAGATAGAGGTTCGTTTTTGCGGATACAGATGGCGATTGAATTTTGGAGCTGGATGTCTTCTACGTATACCCGACATAGCTCGCCGCGTTCTACATATTCGCGCACGACCAATGAAGACACAAAGTTCGCACCGTATCCGGCAATGACTGCGGTAATCGCTTCATGCAACCCCGTGAAGTTCAGGGTGATTCGGGGAGCTGGAGCATTGTAGGTTCGACATAAGGAAAATAATCGCTCCCGTGTCGAGCTTCCCTTTTCACGCATGACAAAGGGCTCATGCATCATCTCCAATAAAGTGACCTGCTGATTAGCATAGCGGTGGTCCGGTGCGACGACAAACCATAGCTCATCACGAAATAATTCTTCTGTCTGAATCGTATCCGGGTGTTGCTCCGGCAGTCCCCCATAGACGGCAAAATCCACTTCTATATTTAATAGCTGCTTTAATGCATCATTAGAATTGGTTGTGTTAATCGTCATTTCGACTTGCTCATATTGTTGCTTGAACTTCGCAATCCAGGTTGGAATTAGAAAATGAGCCGGTAAATATGTAGCAGCCAGCCGGATATGCCCGTGGGTTCCATCACGATAATCTTGTGAAAATTGTTCGATTTGCTGTTCAACGGCAAAGAGCCGTTTGGCGAGTAAAGCAAGCTTTTCACCGGCATCGGTCAAGGCAATTCCTCTTCCCAGCGGCATGAACAGTGTGAGGGATATTTCTTTTTCAAATTTTTTGATTTGAGCCGTAATAGCGGGTTGGCTGATATTTAACAGTTCAGAGGCTCGTGTCACACTCCCGGTGGAGGCGACCACATGGAATAAACGTAACGCATGCAGGTTCATTGCAGAACTCTCCTTTTCGACCATTCATACATTTAGATTATAAATAGCGCAAAAACATATATTATTTTTATAATAATAATTCATTTACAATCAAAATGTAAGTTAATCCAAAGGAGAGTGGAGCAAATGAATCAAGCGAACACGTGGGATCAAGTTGATCAGTATATTTCAGAGCGTCTTATTCAGCATGATGCTGTCTTGGAAAAAGTATTGGCTACGAACCAAAAAGCAGGATTACCTCCGCATGATGTAACACCCAATCAGGGCAAACTGTTAAATATCTTTGCTCAAATGCAAGGCGCACGACGTGTGCTGGAGATTGGTACTTTGGGGGGATACAGTACAATCTGGCTGGGAAGGGCATTGCCGACGGATGGAAAAATAGTTACGCTGGAAGCAAATCCGCTTCATGCTGAAACAGCCCGGTCCAATATAGCGTTGGCCCAGTTGGATGGGATGGTTGAACTTCGAGAGGGAGAGGCTTTGAAGCAATTAGCACAGATGGAGAAAGAACGCGTAGCCCCCTTTGATCTAATCTTTATTGATGCAGATAAACCGAATAATCCATTGTATCTAGCTTGGGCACTCCGTTTTTCGCATCCTGGCACGGTGATTATTGGCGATAACGTCATTCGTGAAGGAGAAGTCATTCAAGCCTTCAGCACAGACCCTCGTATACAGGGGGTAAGAAAATTTTATGATTTGCTGGCTGAAGAATCGAGGATTACAGCTACAGCCATTCAGACGGTAGGGAGCAAAGGCTATGATGGTTTCGTCATCGGAATCGTAAATGGTTAAATGGCCGAAATCTGCTAAGCACAGAGGGGACCAACCCGAGTGTTTAGCTTTTTTGTTGTGGTAAAATAATACTGATTAGAACGTCAGAACGTTTTTGAACGTTTACTGCTGAATTCCTATGTAAGAAGAATGAATTTACATAAAAATGGATGGCATTTCCTTTCAATGTAAACGCAACCATGGAGATGGGGCTGGGAATTCACCATTTTGTAAAAAAGTGAAGTTAAGATGAAGCCTTTTGAATCTTTTTGAAGAAAAATGATTGTTTTTTGTGAGGTTTATGGTACGATATGAACAGTTGGGGGAATGAAGATGCTGACGGAAGAAAGATACACGTTAATAATACAGCGCTTACAAGAGCGTGGTGTTGTAAAGTTGCAGGAATTGGTCGATCTGTTGGGCGCTTCTGAATCAACGATTCGGCGTGATTTAATCGATCTTGAAGCCCGTCAGTTGCTAAAGCGGATTCATGGTGGGGCTTCCTTGCTGAATCAGAAAAGTCAGGAACCTGGCATGGAAGAAAAAGCATTCAAAAACGTTCAACAGAAAAACGCAGTCGCCCGTATGGCCGCCAAAGAAATTTTGGATGGCGAATGTATTTATCTGGATGCGGGAACAACAACGATGGCGATGATTCCTTACATTGAAGCTAAAGACGTGACGGTCGTGACCAATGGCCTATCCCACGTAGAAGCACTGGTAAGCAAACGAATCAGAAGCTATCTACTGGGAGGGATGATGAAAATTCATACCAAGGCCGTAATCGGGAGTATTGCCCTGCAGAATATGGACAATTTTCGGTTCGACAAGTGCTTTTTAGGAACGAACGGGGTAGATGTGGAAATGGGGTATACAACTCCTGATCCCGAAGAGGCGCTGATTAAACGGCGTGCCCATCAGCTATCAGGCAAAACGTATGTGTTGGCCGATTCCAGCAAGATTGGTGAAGTTACCTTTGCCAAGCTGTTCGAACTGAAGGAAGCTATCCTTATTACAGAATCGGTGCCTGAACGCTCACGCCGATCCATTGCTCAGAAAACTAAGATAATTGAGGGATAACGATGATATATACAGTAACGCTGAACCCTTCCATTGATTATATCGTGGAAGTTGACGACTTGAAGTTAGGTGATTTGAACCGGATGAAACGTGATTTGAAACTGCCGGGCGGCAAGGGGATTAATGTATCGCGCGTGTTAAATCAGTTGGGAGCAGACAGCACGGCGATTGGTTTTCTCGGAGGATTCACAGGCAGGTTTATCAACGATACATTGCGGGAAGAATCCATTAAAACTAATTTTGTAATCATCGAGGATGATACACGGATCAACATTAAGCTCAAGCATGGCGATGAGACGGAAATCAACGGCTTGGGACCTGCTATACATGAGCAAGAGGCAGATGCGCTGGTGCAAAAGCTGTCGAGTCTCCAGAAAAATGACATTGTCGTCTTGTCTGGAAGCATCCCGCCGTCACTAGGGGGAGACTTCTATGATCGGTTGATTAGCGTATGCCAGCAGACCGGGGCTGAATTCGTCATCGACACCACAGGTGAAGCGCTGATGAAGGCACTGGTTCATAAGCCGCTGCTCGTCAAGCCGAATCACCATGAGTTGGCTGAGTTGTTTGGCGTTACTATCAACTCCAAGGAGGGGATTGTCACTTACGGCCGTAAGCTACTGGAGGCAGGTGCTAAGAATGTACTGATTTCCATGGCAGGAGAAGGCGCTTTGCTCATTACGGCAAATGAAGTGTACCACGCTAATGTACCGGCAGGAACGGTCAAAAATTCTGTAGGCGCAGGTGATTCCATGATTGCTGGATTTGTGGGTACGCTGGCCCTTCATGGCGACCCGATCGAAGCATTCCGTGCGGGTGTGGCATCCGGAAGCGCAACTGCGTTCTCCGATGATCTGGCTACAAGAGAGAAAATTGAACAATTACGGCCGCAAGTCACGATTTCGAATTGGTAGTCCCGCTACATCATGAGCTTATTAGGCGTGTGTCGACACGCTGATCGAACTTAGGAGAGTGTGAAAAATGAGAATAACAGACCTGATGATTAAAGAAACGATGATCATGGACTTGCAGGCAACGACAAAAGACGGGGCGATTGAGGAACTTATCGCCAGTCTCGAAGCCAGCGGACGCATTAATGACCGGGCATTGTTCAAAGAAATGATTTACAAACGCGAAGCAGAATCCAGCACCGGAATCGGCGGCGGCATTGCAATGCCGCATGCCAAAACCAAGGCTGTGAATGAAGCGACTGTCGTTTTCGCGAAAAGCAGTAAAGGCGTAGATTTCGAATCGTTGGATGGGGAGCCAGCGAACGTATTTTTCATGATTGCAGCTCCAGAAGGAGCAGCGAATACGCATCTTCGCACACTGGCGGCACTTTCCCGGTTATTAATTGATACTGATTTCATCGGTAAACTTATGAATACGCAAACACCGGATGAAGTATCCGAGCTGTTTGATACCAAGCAGGCCGAAGTAGAAACAGCCAAGCAAGCAAAAGAGGCGAAGAAAGAAGCTGCCAAGGCACAGCAAACGCCAGACGTTATCGTTGGCAACCCGGATTCTGACGAGTTTGTGGTTGCGGTTACAGCTTGCCCTACGGGTATTGCACACACGTTTATGGCTGAAGACGCTCTCATTAAGAAAGCGAAAGAGATGGGTGTAAATATCCGGGTAGAAACGAACGGCTCGGAAGGTGCGCAAAACGTACTAACCCCGGATGAAATTCGTCGTGCCAAAGGTGTAATCGTCGCAGCCGACAAGAAGGTCGAAATGGCCCGCTTTGACGGCAAGCCTGTATTGCAAAGACCGGTAAGTGACGGTATCCGTAAATCCGAAGAACTGATCCGCAAAGCGCTGAACGGCGATGCTCCAATTTACCGAAGCGAAGGTAGGGGGAACGCGGAGGAGACGAGAGCAGAAAAAGCCAGCGTCGGCAGTAAAATATACAAGGATTTAATGAACGGTATCTCTCATATGCTGCCATTCGTTGTAGGCGGCGGGATTTTGCTGGCGATTTCCTTCCTGTTCGAGCAGGTAGCGGGAGCAGATAATCCGATCTTCAAGCTGCTACAAACGATTGGCGGTGGAACGGGTGCGTTTCACTTCCTGATTCCTGTTCTTGCCGGATTCATCGCGATGAGTATCGGAGACCGTCCGGCACTGATGCCAGGTATGGTTGGTGGTCTGATGGCTGTAAACTCCAATGCCGGTTTCCTTGGCGGTCTGGCAGCAGGTTTCCTGGCTGGTTATGTGGTTATCTTCCTGCGTAAAGCTTTTGCAGGTCTGCCGAAAGCACTGGATGGTTTAAAACCAATCCTGTTATACCCGGTATTTGGACTCCTAATTACAGGCGCGATTATGTTCTACCTGTTCGATCCGATTTTCGGTGGTATTAATACGTGGCTTGTCAATGTTCTGAACAATTTGGGTACAGGTAATGCAGTGATTCTGGGACTGATTCTGGGTGGTATGATGTCGATTGACATGGGTGGACCTTTCAACAAAGCGGCTTATGCATTTTCAATCGGTGTCTTTACTTCCAGTGGTAACACGAACGGGGCTATGATGGCTGCTGTTATGGCGGGTGGTATGGTACCTCCGCTGGCGATCGCATTGGCTTCGACGTTCTTCAAAAATAAATTTACTGAGCAAGAGCGCAAGTCTGGTTTGACAAATTATGTACTCGGTTTGTCCTTTATTACGGAAGGAGCAATCCCATTCGCAGCTGCTGACCCTCTGCGCGTCTTAACCTCTTGTATTGTAGGTTCAGCGATTGCTGGTGGTCTGACGCAGTTTTGGAAAATCAATCTTCCAGCTCCACATGGCGGAATTTTTGTAGCAGCTCTTGCCAATCATGCTTTGCTGTTCTTGCTTGCAGTGGCGATTGGCTCCGTGATTTCCGCGCTCATTCTGGGACTGTGGAAAAAACCGCTCGAAGCGAAATAACGTATTATAAATGAGTGGAAGTTCGCTCCAATTTTTATAAAGCAAAGCCGTTAAACACAGATTCAGTGTGTTTAGCGGCTTTTTTGATATGAGGAACATATCTTTATAGATCATCTATACAGGAGGAGCTGCTTCAGCTGCAATTAGCCTGTTACCTGGGCTAGTCCTTTTCCATGTATTCAGGTCAGGGGCTTTGCGCAGACAGTTGTTCCTTAACCAGTTGCATAAGCAGTTTTTGCGCCGAAGGCATGTATTGCTGGTGCTGGCTGCTGTGTAATAGTCCGACGGGAATAGACGGATCTGCCAACTGTAGAGGAATCGTGATGAGTTCATCTGGCAAAGGTAATGACGATAGAACCACCCCCACCGAAGAGATCGTTTTTACAAATGAGGGTATAGACGAAATTTGGCTTACGGTATAAAAAAACGGCATCGGCGGAAAGCGGGAAAGCTCTTTTTCCAGTCGGATATGGTACAGGCAGTTCTTCCCTCCAACGATCAGCGGGTATTCATACA